>JABDHJ010000001.1:0-6436 GCA_013285645.1 Verrucomicrobiota bacterium
AAGTCCTCCACAGGTGCACCACGTATACTTGGCCGTGCGCCCCAGCGGATCGGTGGTTTGAATCAACTCCCGGATCGCATCATACTGGTTGCTGGTAACCCGTCCCTGCCGATCGATTTGCCTGGCCACGTCGAGATTAACATAAACGGTCTGGTCGGTCGTGCTGTCGGGGTAGGTGGTCGAGACGGGGCGATCGAGATTATCGTAGGCCATGGTGAGGACGTAGCCCTCGCTGTCGGTCACGGTCTGCACGCGGCCTTCTCCATCGTAGGCATAAGTCGTGGTGGCGCCGGACACCGGACCGGTGACGGTTTGCAGGTAACCGTTGCCCTCATAGGCCATGGTGGTGGTCTCGCTTTTGGCATCGGTTCGCGTGAGCAACTGCCCCTCCGTATTATAGGTCATGGTAGTGACCCGACCGGAAGCGTCCGTCACTGTGAGCGGCAAATGCAGGCCGTTGTAGGTCATGCTGCTGAGCACATCCTGACCGCTCCCGTTGACCTGCTTGACCGCGAGCAAATCGATCCCGTTCGTGGCGTAATTATAATTGGTCGTGCGCCCGATCGGATCGATGCTTTGCGTGATCAGGCCCGAGCTTGTGTACGAGGCGGTGGAGATTTGAGTCGTGGAATCATCCAGCACGCGCTCGGTGTAAGCAGGCTGCGCCACCGCTCCGTCGGTCAGGACGTTGGCCGTGGTTTGTCCCGGATACACATACCAGACCCGGTTTTCCAACGGCTTCTTCGTGCTCGCCGCCACCGGGGTAAGTCCTGAGCCGTCTTCATTCCAATGGCTGATCCGGGCATAAGCATAAGACCCAGCCGTCCCCGGCACGTGCCCCGCAGCGACCGCGTCGGCGTAATTGCGCCGCGTCCAGTAATAGGTGTTGTCCGTGTCCAAGGCCGTGTTGTAACCCGTCAATCCACTGGGCACCGTCGTTTCCGTCGAGGAAACATTGCTGTTTTCCGCATCAAACTCGACCCGTTCCTTCTGGCCCAACGGATTGGTCATCTCTGCGTAACGCTGGGCTCCCGATTTGCCCTGCGTCAAATGCGTCGTGCCATAGGGCGTGGCCATGCCATCCATGACCGAATTGGAATCGTAATGAAACGAGGAAGCCATTCCCATGACGTCGATACTTGCTTTCAAGCGTCCCTCGGAATCGTACTGGAAATAGGCACTCCGCCCAAAGGGATCTGTGACCTGGGTGATCTTGAGGGGATCGTTCGTCCAGCTATAGGAAAAGTAGGTGACCTGTCCTATGGCGTCCGTGATGCTGATTAAGCGAATGGCGGAGGAAGGCCCATTGTAATCGTACTGACAACTGACGGTGTTGCCTTGGGCATCCACCCTGTAGGTCAGAAAATAACGCGAGGGATGGGCCATATTGTCCGGCGTCGTATAGACTTCCCGCGATCCATCCGGCATCGTGCGCGTAAATCCGGTGGGGCTGGTACCCCAGGAAACGACCGCCCTGGAATCACGCTCGGGAGCAAAGGTCAGCTGATTTGGACTGCTGCCATCGTAAGGATAGTAACTATCGTATTCCTCTTTCCCTCCGCCAGGAGTGTATCGATAGGCCTGGGTCTCGCTATCCATGGGACCGCCCCACATGTAGCTGGTCCAATTATTGGTCCAATTCGACCCCAGATTGAAATAAGGCAGAGGACTCGGCTGGTTCGGATCGATCGAGTTATAATCGATCTGAAAGTTTATCCCCTGGCCCAACGGCGGCGTGTATCCGACCGGGGCATCGTCCACGTGAAAGATGCCCAGATATTGATCGAGTGAAGCCCGCGCCATGCCTCCACATGAGCAACCCGGGCCCCCCCCCGGTTTCCAAAGCCCATCGAGCGTGCAGTAAGCAGTGTAAGTGTGTGAACCGAGCACTGCATTGGTGAATAAAAAGCTAAAGATATCACGGTCCCACGGTTGATAGTAATCGATGGTGAACGGGCATACATGGTCGGGAACATTTGGGCCGGTTACCGTTATATCGTGTTCAAACTGCACGTGAACTTTATCGTCTGACTCCGTCGGTAACGCGCTAAAACTATAGACTTCAATGTCGCATGATTGCTGTCCGGTAGGTGCACCATCAAGTGTTATGTAGCCATTGCAACCGACGACAAAAGTGTGCCCAGCGGCCGTATAGGTTCCCGGAGCCATATTGGCTCCATTCAGGATTCTCACGCGTATCGATGCCGTGTCGATGCTAAGGGATGTAGGACTGGCTTCAGACCAAAAAAGATAAATGGTATCCCCCCAGCCCGCCGTCATCGTCAGCAAAAGCAGCGCAACCAGCATGGGCAAAGTTCTGCCTAGGAATCTCTTGATGGTAGAATCCGGCAATCTCATATCCATGGTATTAGGGAAGCGGTGTGGCATCGGCAGGTACGGTCAAAGTGATGGTTTGAGTCGACGTTGAATCGCTCACTGAGGTTGAAGCGGAGCTTCTTGATGAGCCGGAAGCATTGACAGTTCCGACTTTATACGAGTAGGAATTTCCCGCTTGGACCGAGAGATCGGTAAAGGAGGTCGCGCCGGGTCCCAACGTCGTCAATAAATAGTAAGCCCCACCATTGACCTGTCGGTAAATATTGATTGCCGAGTAGGTAGGCGTTCCGCTGAGCGTCCATGTAACATCCATTTCATTGGGGGAAACAAGCGTTGACTGGACATCCGAAGCCGTCGAAGCCAGTCCCGTATGACCGGGATCGTTCACATAGTACTGGCTGGATGCAGCCTCGCCCACCAGGACAGAACCCGAGTAAAAAGCTGCTCTCACCAGCGCACTCCCCGTCAAGGTGATACCCGATGTATAAGTCGGGGACGAACTGGTCAGAGGAGTTCCATCAATGGTGTAGTGGATCGTATCTCCGCTCGGTGCTCCGGTAATAGTTACCGTGACCGTACCGGTATATGAGGCAGGCGCAGGAGAAATAACCGGACCCACGCTGGTAAAACTCGTTCCATATTTCGTTGTAAAATATTGAGCTACTTCCTGTAATTCAAAGGGACCAAGGGCCCTGTTATAAATAAGCACTTCGGCAATATCACCGTTGAAATAACTTTGTGGAGTAGCGCTACTGGCCGCCCCAATAGTGACCCTCTTTTCGCTGAAATCTCCATAATCGATTGCTCCGACAATGGGAGTCACAACGGGAGTCTCACCCTGCCCTTCGACTTGCTGTAGAACCCCGTCGTAGACCGCAGTGGCCATGAAAGGCTGGGTTGTATCCAGAGCCGTGGAAGAGGAGAGAAGGTCACTTTGCTGTGAAACCGTCGTCAGCGTTGATTGAACATGCCCACTGCCATTAATCCCCAAGGCATACGATGCATAAGGACTGTTGTAATTGGCTGAACTCCATGGCTTCGAGACTAAGATCTGAGCGCTTCCGGAAGTTGTTTTTGCCACGGAAATAATCGTATACCCGTTCGCCGGATCCAGGCTGGGATCCTCCAGGATGCTGAGGTATTGAATACCGCTAAACCGAACGACAGGTTGTCCATTGAGAGCGTTTGACACCAACTGAGGTTCCGCGCCTGCACTTCCACTGGCATCGTTTTTAAAGCCCGACTGGTCAGACCAAGTGGTCACGGTACCGGAAACATCGGCGGTAACACCTTGATCGGCCCGCAGCCACACCCCCAGACCATTCGTTGGAATGGACGGACTGCTGCCGAGAAGTGCTACATAACTATCCGCCTGTTCCTTGTCCCACCCGTTTGCAACAATCTGTAGCTGAACATCTGATGAATAGCTGCTAGTCCAAGTAGCGGAGGGCGAATAGAACTCATATTTATCGGCCAGGTACTGGTTGACCTGATTTTGCTCTGTTGTAGTTAGTGTCCGGTTGTAAACAATAACTGCAGCTATATCTCCGAGATAATTATTGGTGCCCAAGTTAAAAGAAGAAAGGTTTACAGAACTGAGAGTCTGTACGTTTTCAAACGTTCTATTTGATCCGGCATTTCCTGAACTTGGAGTAGGAGGAATAACCTGGAAACCTCCAGAAGATCCAGATGCGGCTACCACCCCTCCGGAAGAAGAGCCTCCGCCGCTGGTCGGCTTCCTATAGACGACAAAAGTCGTAGCAGTGCCGGTAACAGCCACAGTACCACTCAGGCTCTGCGCCAGACCATCAAAGTGCACAACGTCATGCCCAGCCAAGTCGCCGGAAAGAATCGACGGCATAGCTGCTGATGTCGCCTGGCTTAAATCGTTGTGATTCCAGGATTGATCCTGCCATGTGGTCACAGACCCGGAACTGGTCACTATTCCACCGTCAGCCTCAAGCCAGAGGTTAAGACCGCTATAGGGAATGGGGGGAGTCGGTGGATGTGCATCAAGAAATGCCACGTAGTTATCGGCTTGCGCTTTATTCCAACTATTGGCGGCGATAAGCGTCTGGACATCGGTCGAATAAGCCAGAGTCCACGTATAAACGGCATATTTATTTGCAAGATACGATTCGACTGTTCCCCGTTCGATGTCGCTCAAAACATGATCGTACACAAGAACCTCGGCCATACTTCCATTCCAGCTTTCATTTACAGCCGCTCCACTTTCATCCTCTGCTGATAAACCCGTGAAACCGATCCCCAAGCCAAAAAAACTTGTGGGCATCAAACCAGCGGATCCATATGGCGGTTCAATAGTTCCATTGGCGTTACCCTGAACATAATAGGTGCCCGTAACTGTCGACGGGGTAAATGCGTAATCACTCATTATCCATGTTCCATAGGAGCTAGGTATGGCGCCGCCGCTGGAGGTTAACCATTCGGGGCCGTCTCCGTCGCTTGTTCTAGCATTAGAACCCCTATAATAGGACATGAGGGATTGGTTATTACCGATGTAACCAAATCCAAATGCGCTTCCACCTTGGAGATTGACTTGCATCCCATTTGCCGGGGTCGCCACCGTAATAACGGTCACAGCATTTAGAGTTGAAATTGCACTGGTAGTGAGAAGTTCCTGGGTATTGGCGAACTGGATCGCGGCGTGACCATCAGAAGTCGTGGTTAAGACAGGCTTATTTGACGAAGAGGCGGGAGTCAAAACGTAGTGATTGCTTCCACGATCTGTCCATTGAGTTACATGATTGCTGCCGTCAACCGTGACATTTGTGTCCGCACTAAGCCAGGCGGCAAGGCCAGAGACGGCATAAGTAAAATTGACCGTCAATACGCCCGAGTCCGAAGTAGTAGTGGCCGTGATCGTGTCATTGGGCAGTCCGCTGTCGGAGCCCGATTGATAGTAGATATTCGCGAGGCCGCTCGTATCTGTTACAACAGTTTGAGTCGCCGCAGTTGTCCCGCCACTGGTCTTGGCCAGGGTGCCATAAGATCCAGATGCAATGCTAAAGGTGACGGATGTGTTTATCACGGGATCACCGGCGGAGGTCGCCACCTTTACAGTCAAGGGAGTAGTTTCAAAGGTGTTGGCAGCAACTATCGGCGGGTCTGCGCTAATTTTCGTGAAAGAATAGACCAATGAAGTGACATAAGCGTCCGCCTCCGCCTTGCTCCATTCATTTTCCGAAATTAGTTCCTGAACGTCAGAACCATAAGCCAAAGGCCAAGTCGCGTTTGGGTTATAGAGGCCATATTTATCCGCCAAATAAACCCCAACCTCCTGAAGCTCAGTCGAAGAAAGCTGATGGTCATAGACCAGCACTTCCGAAATATCGCCCTGAAATGGACCTCCAGCACTGTTATTGATCGACCCGATGGTTAATCCCGGTGTCATGGTCTGAACTGCTGTCACAGTCCCTGCGCCGCTCTGTTGGCCATTTTGATAAAAGGTAACATCAGTAAGGTCAGAGCTTAGCTCGCATGCCTCGACCATGAATTGATTCACACCAGGTTGAGGAGCTCCGCTGCATCGATTAAATGACGAGGAATCGAAGGTCTCTACACCGCCATTATAGACCAGCCCGCGGCTGCTGTAGCCATCCTGATTGCCCAGGTAAGCGAGACTTTCGTAATCGGTGTTGGCGGTGCTGGGCGCAACCACCGCGATGATTGTCATGTCCGAATTAAGATTCAGGTTGCTGCCGTTATAGAGCCATTGATTCCCGGCAAAGCGCACCGCCGATTTGCCATTACTATCACTGCTCACGTAAGCGGGTTGGTTGTCGGACGAGGCCTGTGTGACCGTGAAATTACCCGTCTGATCGGCCCACGAAGTGACGGGGGTTCCATCGCCACCCGAACTCACGCCTGAGTCGGCTTTGAACCAGGCCATAAGACCAGCAGTCAACATTGTCGGGTTGGCCGCTTGGAAGGCCACGTAGGAATCTGCCTGGGCTTTGCTCCATTGATGCACCGCTATGTCCGCCTGAACATCGCTGCCATAGGCCAAGGGCCAAGTGGCGTTAGGACTGTAATACCCGTATTTGTCGGCCAACGACCCTTCTGCCTGAACTAATTC
>JABDHJ010000001.1:6536-329702 GCA_013285645.1 Verrucomicrobiota bacterium
GCCTGAACATCGCTGCCATAGGCCAAGGGCCAAGTGGCGTTAGGACTGTAATACCCGTATTTGTCGGCCAACGACCCTTCTGCCTGAACTAATTCTGTGGGACTCAGTTGGCGGTTGTAGATCAAAATTTCGGCGATATCCCCCTGCCATCCGTATTGCTGGGAAGGATCCGCCCCCACAGTAATCCCTGACGTCAATCCCGTTGCGGTTTCACTCCCCGTCGTGGTCTGAGTTCCGTTTTGATAAAAGGTGACTGTCGTCGCGGTGCTATCAAAAACGACTGCTTCCGAAACCAGTGTGTTTGCGGCCGGTGCAGAAGCACCCTGTACGGCGGAATAGCACGTATCGAAATACTCGCATCCGGAAAGATAGCCTTCCTGTCGCCCCACTTGAGCCGAACCGTTTCCAAGGGAAATGGCATTTTGCTGATTTCCCGGTGAAGTCGTGTCCTCGACGACGAGCACCGTCATGTCCTGATTGGTTCCCACCGGCAAAAGATCCGGGTTATAGAGCCATTGGCTTCCGTTAAACCGGAGAGCGGGCTTACCTCCAAAATCATTGGCAATTAAAGTCGGTTGGATGCCGCCGGTACCTTGTGCCAAAAGGGTCCTGAGCGGACTTTGGTCCTGCCATTGGGTTACATTGCCACTGCCATCCGTCGTGACACCAGTATCGGCCTTGAGCCAGAGGCTAAGTCCGGTAGCAGGAACGGGGGGATCGCTGGCAACCAATGCAACATAGGCGTCGGCTTGTGCCTTGCTCCAGCCGTTCGCCCAAATTTGAGCCTGGACATCGCTGCTATAAGTCAAGGGCCAGGTTGCATCGGGATTATACAGACCGTACTTGTCAGCCAAATAGACGCTGACCTGCTGCATTTCAGTCGATGAGAGCTGATGATCGTAAATCAAAACCTCCGAAATATCTCCTTGCCATCTATCAAAAGTATATGTCCCAGGCTCTCCCACTGTGACACCAGCTGTCATCGCTTGAAGTCCGGTAGCGGAAGCGGTCCCCGTCTGGGTTCCGTTGCGGTAAAAAGTTACTTGGTCGAGTCCGGGATCGAGGGAAAATGCCTCAACTAAAAAAGCATTTGCTTCTGAAGCGGCGGTTCCGTTCCAACCGGTGCCATCGGGACAAAAAAATTGGTAGCCATCGGCATACCCCAAGCCCCGGGTATGCTCATAAGGAGGCCCAGAGCCGCCTAACCAACAGGAAA
This sequence comes from Verrucomicrobiota bacterium, assembly GCA_013285645.1. Lineage (GTDB taxonomy): Bacteria > Verrucomicrobiota > Verrucomicrobiia > Methylacidiphilales > UBA1321 > JABDGH01. Next base: position 7,753 of record JABDHJ010000001.1, read on the forward strand.
ACTCCTCGGCAGCTGGAGTGGTCGTTGAGCCCACTACGATCATGGTCATGTCAGCATTGAGACCCAAATTGGCGCTGTTGGCCAGCCACTGGCTCCCATTGAACCGCAATGCCGGTTTGCCATTGATGTCACTCGACACATAGGTCGGCTGGTCACCCGATGTTGATTGCGTTACCGTATAATTGCCCGTTTGATCGGCCCACGAAGTAACGGGGGTTCCATCTCCACCCGAACTCACACCTGAATCTGCCTTAAACCATGCCATTAAACCGGTCGTCAACATCGTTGGATTGGCAGCTTGGAGTGCCACGTAAGCATCGGCCTGGTTCTTGTTCCACTGATGCAGGGTTATTTCGGCCTGAACATTACTGCTATATGTGGTTGGCCAAGTCGCGTCTGCGTTATAAAGACCGTATTTATCGGCCAAATAAACCCCAACCTCCTGAAGATCAGTCGAAGAAAGTTGGTGGTCATAAACCAAAACTTCCGAGATGTCGCCCTGAAATGGACCACCAGCGCTGTTATTGATCGAACCTATGGTCAGTCCCGGCGTCATCGCCTCGACTGCTGCAACAGTTCCTGCTCCGCTCTGTTGCCCATTTTGATAAAAGGTAACATCCGTGAGGTCAGAACTTAGCTCACATGCCTCGACCATGAATTGATTCACACTGGGTTGAGGAGCCCCACTGCATCGATTAAATGACGAGGAATCGAAAGTCTCTACACCGCCATTATACACCAATCCGCGACTGCTATAGCCATCCTGATTGCCCAGGTAAGCGAGACTTTCATAATCGGTATTGGCGGTACCGGGCGAAGCCACCGTGATGATGGTCATGTCCGAATTAAGATTAAGGTTGCTGCCATTATAGAGCCATTGATTCCCGGCAAAGCGCACCGCTGGTTGGCCATTGCTGTCGCTGCTCACATAAACGGGTTGATTATCTGAAGAAGATTGGGTGGCGGTGTAGTTGCCCGTTTGGTCGATCCACGAAGTGACCGGATTTCCATTTCCCGTAGCGGTCACCCCTGAGTCAGCCTTGAACCAGGCCTTCAGCCCTGTTATCGGCAGATACGAACTGGCCGCCTGGACCGCTACGTATCCATTTGCCTGGGCCTCATTCCACTGGTTCGCGGTGATCAGAGCCTGAACATCGCTGCCATAGGCCAAGGGCCAAGTGGCGTTAGGACTGTAATACCCGTATTTGTCGGCCAACGACCCTTCTGCCTGAACTAATTCTGTGGGACTCAGTTGGCGGTTGTAGATCAAAATTTCGGCGATATCCCCCTGCCATCCGTATTGCTGGGAAGGATCCGCCCCCACAGTAATCCCTGACGTCAATCCCGTTGCGGTTTCACTCCCCGTCGTGGTCTGAGTTCCGTTTTGATAAAAGGTGACTGTCGTCGCGGTGCTATCAAAAACGACTGCTTCCGAAACCAGTGTGTTTGCGGCCGGTGCAGAAGCACCCTGTACGGCGGAATAGCACGTATCGAAATACTCGCATCCGGAAAGATAGCCTTCCTGTCGCCCCACTTGAGCCGAACCGTTTCCAAGGGAAATGGCATTTTGCTGATTTCCCGGTGAAGTCGTGTCCTCGACGACGAGCACCGTCATGTCCTGATTGGTTCCCACCGGCAAAAGATCCGGGTTATAGAGCCATTGGCTTCCGTTAAACCGGAGAGCGGGCTTACCTCCAAAATCATTGGCAATTAAAGTCGGTTGGATGCCGCCGGTACCTTGTGCCAAAAGGGTCCTGAGCGGACTTTGGTCCTGCCATTGGGTTACATTGCCACTGCCATCCGTCGTGACACCAGTATCGGCCTTGAGCCAGAGGCTAAGTCCGGTAGCAGGAACGGGGGGATCGCTGGCAACCAATGCAACATAGGCGTCGGCTTGTGCCTTGCTCCAGCCGTTCGCCCAAATTTGAGCCTGGACATCGCTGCTGTAAGTTAAAGGCCAGGTTGCGTTGGGATGATAGAGCCCATAAACGTCGGCCAATTGGCCTTCCTGCGTCAGCCGGTCGGCATCACTGAGGACACCTCTAAAGATACGCACAGCTCCGATGGTACCCACCCAACCGGTGTCAAATCCTCCACTTGTTCCCACGGTTAATCCCATCGCCACATCGGTTGTCGCCGTTGTGGCTGAACCGGTCATCGAACCCTGAGTATAGAAATTCGCGGTCGAATTGGACTGGCTAAAGGTCACGCTGTTAATACCCAGGATACCGGGATTAGGCGCAGTGCCGGCCTGGGCACTGGAGTTACAGGTATCAAAGACAGGCTGCCCCCCACGAAAAGCGAATGCCTCGGTTTGGCCGACCTGTGGATAGAGTCCTTCGGTGAACGCGAAGGTATAATTCTGGGTGTTGTCCGCACTGCCCACAAAAATGATGGTAACATCCGGGTCGGTATCGAGACCGTCCACCGTGGAAAGCCACTGGCTTCCATTGAAACGCAGCAAAGGCCGGCCTGAGGCAGGATCGGTGACGAGGGTAGGCTGGTTACTGCTATTGCTTTGGGTAACATTATGACCTTCCGTTCCCTGATCTTGCCACGCGGAAACCAGTTGGGTCGTAGGATCGGCAGTCACTCCCAAGTCGGCCTCATAGGAAGCTGCCAAAGTGGCGGCTCCCGCCGTTGTTTCATCGAGATAAATTGTGCTTTCTACGGCCGATGCCATCACGGATCCCGCCGAAAACGTTCCGGAAGCAAGCTTATAAAAGAACGTCACATAGCCATCGCTGTCGGTCTCAAGCGTTAACGTCGACTTCAAGCTGGCGCCGCTTCCATTCGTGGTGGACAACTGGCCGGTACTGGAATTGATGGTTACGACGACCTGCACCCCAACGATGGGTTGACCGAATGAATCCGTCGCTTGGAGAATAATCGGATTGGGTTCAAAGCATCCCGGAGTTCCCTGCTGTTGATCTCCTTGAATAACGGTCAAAGCCGCCACAACAGTCTGCCCATTTTGACTGTAGTAATTGGTGGGATCATTGCCCTGCTGATAGTCCTGAAGCAGAGTCAGGCCATTGCCGTCAGGGGACGAACTCGGATCCTGGCCCGTCCCACCGAAATATTCGGTCTCCCACCAATCCGGTAAACCGTTGCCGTCCTGATCGTCCGATAAATAGACAGAGACGGGAGAAGCGATCGACGCCACACCGTCCGAATTGTAGACAATCGCATTGAGCGTGTAATCACCATAGGATGTGGCAGCGGGAGCCGTCCATGAAGCGCCAAATGGATCTCCTCCTGTCGCTTCGCCGACTTGAACACCATCACGATAGTAATCGACTTTCGCAATCGTTCCTGCGCCGTTGGCACTGGTGGAGGATTGCAGCGTCACTACCTGAGCACCACTGACCACGGCGGCATTGGAGGGCTGCGTGATGCTCATTTGCGGAGCCGGCTCATTCATTGCAAAGCCCATGACCGGCATTGGTGAATAGGTATAGAGAGCCAAGTTGGCACCCAACTGGCCTCCTGAGGTATCGCCAAATCCTTCCACGGCCCCGTCGTTCCGGACCAAGCTGGTGAAATCGCCTCCCGCTCCGATGGCGCTTATATTCGAAATATGAGGGACAACAGCGGGAATGGAATTGTCCGTGAACGTACCGTTCCCCAACTGCCCGTCTCCATTTGACCCCCACGTCCAAACCGAATGATTATTTTGAAGAACGACGGCATGACTTCCCCCCGCCGCCATCGCAATCATCGTAGGAAGACCGGTTAGTTCAACCGGTACGTTACTATCCGTGGTCGTGCCGTTGCCCAACTGCCCGTGACTATTGCGGCCCCAAGTCCAGACGTAGCCTCCAACATCCAGCGCCATGGCGAAAGTTTTTGATGCCACGATGGCCTTGATAGCCGGTAGGCCTCCTATTTGGGTCGGAGTGGAAACGTCCCCTGTTGTTCCAAGGCCCAATTGTCCGTTAGCATTTTCGCCCCAGGCCCAGACATGACCGCTGGAATCCAAAGCAAAACTGCGATCGCCTCCGGCTGCCACCTGCACGATGTTACTCAGACCAATGATTGATTCCGGCGCAGTCTCTCCAACCGTGGTTCCATCACCGAGTTGTCCGTGATCATTATTTCCCCACGCTGCCACGCTGCCGTCGGACATGACCGCGAGGCTATGACGAGTGCCGCCTGCAACATTGCCACCATTGTAAATCGCCCCGCCTAAAATATCCGGATTGGAAAAACTGATGGCTTCCGGTGTGTTTTGGTTGGTCGTCGTTCCATCTCCTAATTGTCCATCTGAATTATTTCCCCAGCCCCAGAGAGTACCGCCATCCGTTGTAAACCCGTGATGAGCTCCCGCAAAAACAGCATGGGGATAATATGGCGATAAAACCCAAAGGATCTGATTGATAGGATAGTCGACGTTATCAGTTTGTCCCAACTGTCCAAATTTGTTCCGTCCCGCGGAAATGCAATAATCATAAGTGTCGATCAGCAATTGAAAATCTTCTCCGCAGGCGACGGAAGCGTAGGGAATTGCATAAAGGTCCGGATTGCCTTGCGCAGCAGTTGCGCGATGTACGGAGAAAGTTGGGCCGAGTTGGTAAGCGCTGTTATCTCCCCATCCGATGAGCGCACCCGTTTGTGTCAAAGCAATAGTATGGGTGGGAGAAACCGCCAGACTGGCAAGCGCCGCGAGACTAGACGGTTGCTGGAGTTGATTTTGATTAGCGCCATTTCCAATTCCGAGTTGGCCGTGGTCATTTTGACCGACATCCTGCAACGAGCCGTCGCTAAAAAGAATGAAAGTTCTGTTGGCGGTCGCGAAAACGTTCGTGGCATTCGTGAATGTGCCGACCTGCTGTGGTGTACCCGTCGTGACGCCAAACTGTCCGTCGCCCAGCGCACCGTCCATATCGCTACCCCAGCCCCACACTGTGCCATCCGATTTTAAGACAATCACGTGGGCATCGCCCACCGCAACATTCATGACACTGTCGATTCCCGGCACCTGGACAAAGCTCAAGCCATCGGTAGCATTGCTGCCGTCCTGTTGAGAGGCGTTTGATCCGGTGACCCAAACAGTGCCATCATCCATCGATACTGCGGTGTTGCCATAACCGGCGGACAGTACCGCCACTCCACTTCCGGCCGCCATGACTTGCTCGGGTGTGATCTGTGAAGTAGTCGTGCCATCGCCAAGTTGCCCTTGCGCATTACCACCCCAGCAGTAGACGGTACCGTCGTTCATCAGGACAAAACTAGAGGAGCCGCCCGCCGCTATGGATTGAATGGTGCCGGAGGAAAATATAACCTGTTCTGGCGTATTCTGATCCGTCGTCGTGCCATTGCCGATCTGCCCCTGATCGTTGGCTCCCCACGCCCAGAGCGTATTGTCCGATTTCAGCGCAAGGACGTGGTTTCCCGCGACCGAAATCTGCACCACATTACATAATCCGGAAATCTGTGCCGGAGTTTGAGAACCGGTTGTCGTTCCGTTGCCCAACTGTCCATGCGTGTTATCTCCCCATGCCCAGACCGAGCCATTGGGTTTGAGTGCCACTGTAAAACGCTCTCCGGCGGCGATGACAGAAGTTGTTTGCGTCGTAACCGTAAACGTGGTCGAGACACTTCCTGCTGCGGAAACGGCCGTTGCCGTAATTGCGTTGCCTTGAATGGCGGTTGGCCCGGCTTGGTAATAGACCGTGGCATTACCGCTGGAATCGGTAACAAGACTCAGGCTGCACGTTGTCGTTCCGCCTTTGGTCAAGGATACTCCTCCGCTCGAAGCAGGCACGGAAAATGTGATCGGAGCATTGGCCAAGGGATTGCCCGAACTGTCTGTGACTTGAACAACCAGAGGATTTGCGGCAAATGCATTGAGAGTATCGGCCTGACCATCGCCACTGATTTTAGTCAAGGTCGGCAGGTTGTTACCGTAGTACTGCGCTAGACCCGAACTCACAAAATCGGGCGAGACGATACTGTTCGTTGAAAAAGGATTAAGACCTTCGATGTAGTCGTCAAATACGCTCAATCCGGTCCCGTTCAAGTCAGTATAAGTAACCGGCAATTGCGGCACCTCAGTTGAACTCAAGGCTCGGTTGTAAAGCCGCGTATCGTCCAAAGCATAAGGTTGATTAGTTGAGTTCGTATCCGAAACTCCAAGCGTGAAAGAAGCAACCGGTCCCGACGTCCAGTTGGTGATGGTTCCGCTTGCCTCATTCTCTCCATCGACATAAACAGTAGCGAGTTGGTTGGTATCGTAAGTGACCGCGACCTGATGCCAACTCCCGTCAAAAAGTTGGATGGCGCCCACTGTTGCACCGACTGTTTGAGTATCGCCGACCGAGTCGGAGAATGTGACCCCGGCGAAACCGTTGGTGTCCGCTCCAACGCTCCATGCATTGGTACTTACATCCGTCCATGTAGCGATGGTTGTTGGATCCGTTGGGCCATTTGTCGATTGAAACCAAGCCGAAAAAGTGAATTGGTTGGTTGCCGTATTTAAGGCGTTATTCGTTGTAAACGCCACTTGGCCGCTAGCCGGAAAGTTAAGTGCGTTACTGAAAAGGCCGCTGCTAAACGGACTGCCTGGAAAATTGGTCAGCGCCCCGTTAATCTGGTTGGTCGAACTGTCCAGCACAACATTGCTCGAATTGGGCTCCATTTGCCACCAGCCCACCAGATTACTGGACGCATAGGCGTTCGTGGAGAAGCCGTACCGAGCCTCCCACGTATCGTCAAGATTGTCGCCATTGCCATCAACTGCGCGCGCGATGACAGGAGCGAGCAATACCAAAATCAAAAATATAATGCCAATGAAGGAGAGCATCCGAAGCTCGACATACGAGCCTCGATCTTTGACTTTGCCCTCCCTTTGACCCCTGAGCATTCTCACGGCATAGGGAGAATCAGTTGATAAGCCAAGATGTTTAATTACAAAAAAGAAATTTTATTTCAAGTCATTGATAGTCTAACGCTTGAGTCAGTAATTAATATAAAATTATTCCAGCTTATATAATTAACTGATAGTAAACGATATGAATATGATCACATCCTGATTTGGCGATTGCTTGGATGGAATGGATAAATTAGGTGCAAGGCCTTCACCGCGATAAAGCCGCCGAGTCGTCGCGCAACGAGATCGTCATCCTTTTTTGGCGTTGCCGGACTTATAGGCCCGAGGCCTCTCAATAAAGCTGAATGGCGGTTGTTGGCGAAGATTTCATGATCGTTTCTTACACTCGCGTTTATGGATGCGCAATGAAGTCCCGGATACGATCGCGATCCAAGGTTCGCTCGCGCCGATGACGGGAACTCGTCTCGTACATTACCGCGATTCTCTTGCTCGTGGGCATTTAGTGCACTCGGCTCCGCGTGCAATGAAAATTGCTGATTCTCGCTAAATCGCGTAACCTACTGACATGACCGACCATAATCCAAAGGCAGATAAGCACATTTGGGATCAAATGCCGGGACTGGTATGGTCAACCCCCAACGCCAGCGATGATGTTTACATCGCTGCGGCCCTCCTCAACCCAAGGTTCCTTCAACTCCTGGCTATTGCTGAACACTTCGGCACCGAACGCCTCCAAGGGGCCTGGGGAAAACTTAAAAGAGAAGCTCCCGAAGAATCGCGCCGCGCTGCCCCACACGTAGAGCGCATGATCAAGAATATCCTAGAAGGAGAACGTCTTGCTCACGCCTAAGACCCAAGCGCTCTGGGACGCAACCCAGGAAGAGAAGGCTCTCCTTCCTGGCTTCGTGCTCATCGGAGGCACAGCCCTTTCGCTGCACATCAATCACCGCATTAGCGTGGATCTCGATTTCGCGTTCATTGGCTCCAAACTTCCCCGAGAACGTATCCAGCGTCTTATCGAACTACTCGCCGAAAAGGGCTTTCAAATCACGCCCAACGATAACCCTGCAGCCCTCGAGGACTTTTCCCAAGGTGGTGAGGATCTCCACGATTATCACCAAGACTACGTCGTCGACAACGAGGCCAAACTAACCTTCGTCTGCCCTGGCAGTAGCACGCGGCAGATCCTTGGCGGAAACCCGACCGATCCTTTCCGCGTCGCCACAGTCGACGAGATCTTCAAACTCAAATGCCACGTTGTCACCCAGCGCAACAAGTCACGTGATTGGTTCGATCTCTACACCTTGTTTACCCAACACGGTTACACGGTCGACAGCCTTCGAGAAACTTTTGACGCGATGAAACAGCCTTACCAGGCCGACATCGCACTAGCTCGCCTCTGCTCGTGCACAATGAATTCCCACGATGAAGGCTACGCCCAACTGCTCAAAAACTCACCGTCCACAGAAACGATGGCCTCCTACTTTCGCAAAGAACTAAAAAAAAATGAAGTCTCCTTAGCGCGCACGGTACTCCAGTCCAGCTCTAAGCGCGCCAAGACTCCGTGACAGACAAACGGTCCGGGAGGCAGGTACATCAAACTATCCAGCGGCTTCCTGCAATGAATCCAGAACTCCAAGCTCTGCACTCCCGCTTCGAACCATATCTGATTCATCCCTGGCCCGATGTTATCTGGGCCGATTATTGGCTTGTCACCGGCGTCTGCCTGCCTCTGCTGATCTCCATTGGCACAACCATTTGGTTTACTATCGGCTGCTGGAAGGACATCATCTTATTTTTCCGCCGCCTACGGGTGGAATGCGTCGATAACCATGACGATGGCACGGTGGACCGGTCCTGATCCGCTGTGATTCCCAGGGCCGTTCCGTTCCAGGGAGGGACGGCGTGAGACACGATATGGGATCAAGCCGCAGGCACTTAGGGGGCGCTTTCTTCGAGAGAGTTCAAATAAAAATATCGCTCATAAATACGTACATGAGTTGCCGCCTGAAGAGGAATTTGGGCCGTCCCGGCAAATGTAGGACTGTTCACAACCGAATTCCAAGAGGCAGCGACCGCGTTGCCTTCCTGAGCGTCAGGCAGCGAACTGGTCAGAGCTGTATAGTTGGACACGATCTTGCGGCTGACGTTATCTAAAACGGCAATGGTGACCACAATCGCCGCTACATCCTGAAACCCGTTAATGGATGTGTGGCCGAGGGTGGTATTCCAAGGTGTAATCGAGAGCTTGGCTGCGGCTGTTGGGCTCGATTTTATTAAGTAGTTATATTCAAATCGAAATGTTTGGCTGCCGACTGTTTTATAATCGGGATCGCCAGCGAACAAATCAGACCATTGGCTGCTCAGTGTAGAGGGCAAATAGGTGACGCTTTGCCACGACGTCCCGGACGGCTCCCAACCCAAGCCCTTTCCCATTCGTCGAAGTACTGGTGTGCCGGTGATCGGATCGTTGGCAATCATATAGGCAATCAGAGCGACAGGGGCTTTCTCCTGCCCCGTCGGTTGACTGCCACCAGAGAAATAGCCGGTAGTTTCCGAGTAATAAGCACATTGGTCATTGCCGCCCGTCTGGGGATTAGCTGGAACGGCCACACTTCCATATGGCACCGATAGTGTCCCCGCCGGCTCTTTAAAAGTAGAATAATCGAGATCGACCCGTTTGAGCATTCTCCCAAAATCGACTGCCATGCGGTTAAAGATCAGGCGTGCCTCAGTATCGGAACTCATCCGCCTACTGTCCTGCACGATCGTTGCGGTGCTGTTGGTAATCTGGACCATGATGAGAATGATCAGTGACAGTACGACCAGAGAAACCAACATCTCAACAAGCGTAAAACCATCCGCTCGTCGAGTGAGACGTGGTTTTAATGCGGGAGCGTGTCGAATATCTCGCCGCCAATTCCTTAAAGGTGGAACAATCGAGATCTCCCTGAAGATCAACAGCCCTGCGGTTAAAGACCATTCGGATGTCATCTAATTTCGGTCCAATGCTACGAAAACGGTGACTAAACCCGTGGTGGGAGCGACCACTTCCGGTGGCCACGAAATCGTGATTGTTCCATAAGAATCGGTCCGCTCCCCGGTCGCCGGTTTTGTCAGACTAATAGTCGCTTTAAAGGTTGCTTGGGCCGCCGAAGTTACCAGCGTACCACTTTGGTCAAGGTAAATGGTCGTGATGGGTTGAGTCACATCTACACCGTAACGGGACGACTTAGTGGTGAGTGCCGGCTGAAGCGCAATCGCAGCAGTGTTTGGGACTTCAATCAAATCGGCCATGATCCCCAAGGCGAGGTTGGTTGCTATCGTTTCACGAGATGAAGTTTGTTGGGCGCCCATCCCCACTGACAGTAATCCCAGAATAGACATCAAGGTAAAGGAGGCCACGCCAAGTGCGAGGGTAACTTCGACCAATGAGAAGCCTTGCGTTGAAGAACGGTTTTTCTTTTTCATGGTCGATACACTGAGATTTGACCCGCAAGCCCCTCGATCTGGACGGCAATAGCGGCTTTATTCTGATTGGCTCCCGAATACGGGCTATCGATCACACTGCCATGGGTTGGATCGAGCGCGATTTCCATGGCATCTTGAGGTCCTGGGCCGGTGAAGACATTTTCCGCAATCTTGCTGGCCTCTCCCTGAGCGTTGAATTCAATGATCTTAGTGAAGGTATACTGAGGGGCACCTGACCCTGGAGACGTCAACGGAAAGGTGAAAGTGGTAGGATTCCCCGTTGAATCACCAACATGAAGGGCGAAGGCGCCGCTCGAATTGTTCGGACTCACGCCCACGGGTTCGCCCATTTGGTAGGTGGACGCTACGGCTGGACGTGCGGGAATGTTTCCAGTTACAGAATCAGTATTAACCGCGACCAGGCGAACATTATTAATCTTAACTAACTTGGAGAGTTGGATCAGTGTCACTAAGTTGGAGCTATCGTTGGCACCAAATACGGCGGGCAAGGTATTGTTGATCGCAGCATCGCTATAACGTGTGCCGTCCTGCGACGCCACGATAGAGATAACCAGTCGACCCCCATTTCCTATGATAGGCGGATTTTGGGATGGCTGAGTGCCATCCTCTTCAAAAAAGCCCACCCACACATAAGTATTGTTAGCGAGCGCATAAGTGCGGGCTCTTTCTAATAGACCAGAAATTGTGTATCCAGCAGCGGTGGCATCACTAGTGCTCTTAATTTCGATGATATTGGGAAGGGTAACCGCAGATATTATAGCTATAATGGCAAGCACGCCCAGCAACTCCACGAGAGTGAAACCACGACTGCGGGGAAAAGAACCGGTCGCTTCAACAGAACGTTTTAGACGTAACGTAGTATCTTTTTCCACTGCTACGGGTAAATGCATAACAGCGTGCATGATCATATCGCGGCACAACCAATCAGGCTCGAATAGTTAAGGCTCAAATTCATGATAAATAATTCCTTATTTGCTAAGAGAGAGATTGCTCGTTTACTGCTCGTTTACTTGTTCCAGTTGTTGATCAATAACCTGTCCTGTATAGCGATCTATAGCAACATGGAGCCAATACCGTGCCTCACCTTGAACCGTAAACTGACTCAATTGCGTGGCATTGGGAGCGTACCGTCCCGACTGGGCAATGACGTCAATCAGCAAATTCCATGTGCGTGTCGTGCCCACGTCAACGAGAGCACGGATGACAGCCTCGCGTCGGGTTTTGATCATGCCAAGAGTGCTGTTACTTCCCGCAGTCCCTTGAATATTATTGATGGCCGTCGTAATTAAAGGATCCGACAGCAAGCCTCTTACGAGGTCGGCACGCGAATAGAGAGGCCCCACGGTCTCGGTATGTGTGATGATCGCATTCGCGAGCGCGCTGGCATCACTCGAGCTGAGATAATCGCCCGATGTCTCATCGCGGTAGGCACCGCTTAGCGCCGCCGCCAGCGTGATCGGCTGCTGAGTATTGAGATTGATCTTTCCGGCAACGAGAGGAGCGTCTTCCAGGGAAAAATAATCCAACAGCCCGGCATCGGCGCTTTCAGGGCTGAAAAAATTGACCGACTTCCAAGCTCCAATGCCTCGAAAGGCATAGCCCATTTCCGCAACGCTGCGAAAAGGGCGATGCAAAATGATCGGGCGCGCACTTGCATTGCCCTTAACATACGGGGAAGCAACACCTCCTTCGGATGATGGAGCACCCAAGACACCGTCTCCTGGCCGCAAGACCCCATCGGCATCATATAGGTACGTATTACTAGTCTGACCGTTATACGGCGTAGTGGCCGAATTCTCATTATACATTGCGGGACAGACGGGCCGATTGGGTGAATGGCTGGCCCAAGTAGTACCACCGACCGCACTGGATGGAGTGGAATAATAAGTGGAGGAGCTTGAGCCAAAAATGCAGGGGCCTGTTACCCAGTATCTGGAGGCCTGAAATCCGGCCGTGGTATCTGGGCGCGCACTCTGATTCGGCGTGGCGTTACCCGAGATCACGTTCGGATTCCAAAGGCACCGTGGATCAACCAATTGTTCGGATTGAGCCGCAATAAAATTGAAGGCTGTATAGAAGCTGGAGTTTGTTAGGGTGTCCCAAGGGGAAGTGCCCGCCGATAAATCCGTTATTTGGCCTTCGGACACATCATAATGCGCGGATGTGAGGCTGCTCACGGGCGGAGGCAGGCTGCCACCGGGTGTTCCCTCTCCCTGATAGGGATACCAATTTTGATCAGTCCCTTGAAATTCAAGCCTGACATAATCTTCATTCGTGCCTCCCATGAAAGTTGCATCCTTATAGCGGCCTTTTATGGTTGCCGCGTTTGCCAGGCCCTGGCTGGTGGCCCACGCCCCATCCGGAATACCTGGAATTTCCCCAAGCCAAAGCCCTAAACGTGTTCCTCCCGTATCGGTAACAGTCTGAAATTGCGGTGAGTCGGAAGCATGAAGGGTCGGATCGAGATATTGTGGGGCGAGGATTGTCGGTTCCCGAAAATCGGCGGAGTTGTCGAAGGTGACAAAAAGAGGACTGTTCGAAGGATTGCTCGAACTGTTGTTCGGCGATGGAGAATTAGGAACTACCTTCGCGGGGACCTCCGAATCGGTAGCAGTCAGATACTCCGTAGTAGATGAAGGCGAATCTCCCGCAATTATCTCCAAGCGGAATTTAGTGGGTCCTGGAATAGTCGCGGCATTAGTACTTAGCTGATGAGGGTTCCATATTTCGTACAAGGCATAGCCATCCAGGTTCTCCCGGTAGGCTGTCCCCGGAGTTGGCCCGGGCGATCCTGGTATGGCTACGGACGGCGAAAATCTCGCCGCGCTTGAGGGACGATAGGGCCAAAGCATTACTTCGCTGAAGTAAGGAAGATCATCTATACCCGCTACGGAGGTAGTTCCATAATTAATAATAATCGGATAATTATTGGTTTGATATTGATTAATCAAATTTGCGCCTAATTTAATAATAAATAGCGATGTGACGCCCGTGAGGGTAGAGAAGGCTCCGTCGTGAGTCGGCAGCAGACTGCCATTAAGCACTGCGGCCTGGAGCATTTCAAAAAAATCGGGGGCCCTGGCGGTGGCGGCTGGCAGGGCAGCCACCTGAGCGAGAGTCATAATTGTCCCCGCAGTTCCCCCATGGGAATAGGTCCACGTATATGGATTTACCTGAGTGAGTCCGAAATAGGTCTGAATAGCGGCTGCATTTGTCGTAGGATTCGCGAACAAGGCCAAATGATTCAACGCGAAACGCTGTTGGACCAGAGGTTGATTAATCAGCGGGCCCGCCGTCGCCGCCACTGTCTCGACCACGGGATTGAATGCCTTAGCTACCGGAGCAGCCGGACTGGGATAGGTTACAGTCGGTGCCGGCGCGAGGGAAGCATTCGGAGTGACGGTGGGGCGGAAACAGGGCTGGTTCAAAGCGCGGGTGAAAGTACCGAGATATTGCAGGGCGTCCTGACTAAATCCCAACTGCTCCGATGGCTGGTACGTTGCCCGCTGATACCTGATAAGAGCCTGTCGACTAGTAAAGACTTGATCGGTCTGAGACGCAGGTGCCGGCGCAGGATTGGTCGACAAGAAGGTAGGGAAGGCTGCGCTTGGGGGTGCTACATAGTAATAATAGTTACTGGCCGCTGTTAACGAAAAAACATAACCGCTGGCAAGACTTCCCGACGGTTGTGCAGTCGCATTGTTGCGCCATCCCAGCAGTTGATCCACATCTTGTTGGACCATTGCTTTTGAGGGAGTGGATACATCGGGTACTTGAGTCAAATCGGCCAATGCGAGAGACCCCTTCTCTCCAATCTGGGCTTTCGTGATGTTTGTGGGGTAACCGGCGACATTCGCATCAATCAATCCGCCTTCGTCATATATGGCGAAAGCATAACGGCCCATGACAAAGCTTGGAGAACTTGGAGTCGAAAGCGCATTGCTCCAAGTAAGCGTTTGAGGTCCATTTTTGGTAATTAAAACCCAATCTGGCGGAGTGAAATACTTTGGGTCTGGAGTGCTATCGATTTGTGAAGTACCAACTACTGCCGGACTCCGAGGATTTAAATAATGGGAATTCCAGCTTGCCAAGCTGATGTTACGCCCGTTAGCCGACTTATCATTAGTCGAGTTTACAGCGGATGCTCGAGTGCTAAGACCCAGACTTACAAGCGCTGCCGGATCAGTCGATGCGCTAACGCGAATAAGATTTGGGTTTGGGGCGCTCGTCGTACTCCGAATCGGAGTCATAATCGGATTGGACGGATTGGAAGGATCGAACGCTTTAGGCTCATAGATCGTGACCTTGCCCACAGTGGCGGGAGTTGAGTTTAGCGCCACCTCCTGCTTCAAATCCCCCACGATGATGCCAAGCGCGCTTTGGGCCAATATCGAAGATTCGCTTTGGTTCAGACTACTGCTTGAGACCTGACGCTCGACCAGCGCCCGGCTTAGAAAAAGAACAACAACACCAACGAGGAGCACAAGAAAGGCAAGTACGATGAGAAGAGCTGAGCCTCTTTGCCTTCTGAAGAAGGAGGCACGATCCGTCGGACGATGAGTAATGGACCGCCTTTCAAAGCAAGTCCTTTCGATACCACCCAAGACACTAATCTTATAGAGAAATTTCACGTTGTTTCTTAAGTTGCCGCAAACAAGATATTATAATTCCATTAACAGCAGATGAGCTCCCTTCCATAAATTCTGCAGAAGCCATCTATGGCGTAATTAAAATCTTCATAGTACCTTGGCTCTCCGTCACGAGCACATCGTGAGGCTTCTCGTTGCGCACCCAGTGCAAACGAGAGGTCCCAGATTGAGCCTCCATTTTATTTTCCACCGGATTGCCCAATAGCTTGCTGAAATTCTCCAAGATCAAGGGCATGGTGGGCGCCTGGGTGAAAGTGATCTCCACAATAGCTACTTTATCGTCACTGAAACTCAGGTTGATATCGGCTTGATCGCTCCAAAGAGACGGAAGCTGAGCGCCGCTTAGTTCAATCTGCTTGCTTTTGCTGGAGCTATCTTCAGGAGAAATACTGGTAAAGGAGTAGGTCGAATTTCGTAATGTGCGGTACGCATTGGTATAATTGAGGTCCCAAGGTAATTCCGGCACAAGCGAAGACGACGAAAGACGAGGTGGTTCCGGTGCGGCACTCTGCGCTTTCTTCATATCGGTTTGGTCCTGAAAAGATATTACTGTTGCTTTATCCAAGGGAAGAGATGCCATGCTGCCGCGACTCGAGATGGACAGCGTGTCCATGTAGGGCGTTGGCCCTCGTTGCGACACCTTATTTGTATCGTTAATCGATACGTTTTGGATTTCACGCAAAGCGAAATCGTAGCTCTTGAATGTCCCGGAGATATTATTTGGAAACCAAATGCTATATTCTACAGGAGTTACCATGACGGGCTCCCGACCTGCGTTCTCAACGGCATGAGCTTGATCGATCGGGCCTCCCTTCACATCATAGTTAAACTTAAAATTCGTGTTCTTGGCCTCATAGACGCCACTCATCAGAATCTGCTTAACGGGATTCGGACCAACCAAGGGTGAACCATCGGAACTTGCCATGCTAAAGCAAATCCAGTCCGTGGAGATATCACCAATGGTAATGCCATCCGAAAAGCGGAAAGCCCCATTTACCTTGCCCACATAGGCTTTGACCGAAGGAGCGTCGATGATTAACCGCCCATTCGGCCAATCCCATTTGATATACTCACCCGATTCAATTGCCTTTTCTATTCGGACGGAAGCAGGCATAGAACCCTCGCTAAGCGTTAAAGACGAGCCTTTTTCAGGTAAAAACCGCAACCTACTTCCATTCGTAAAGGTCGATGGAGAAAGATCAACCCCACTAAAGTCAGCATACGAAAAAAGCGCAGCTTTCCCCACTTCAACAATGTCGGGCTTGGGCGCCGGCGGAAGCAAATTATGCAGAAATATCTGCCCACCCATTGCCATCGATGAACACATCACCGGATCAAGTTGGTGTTCCACGGCTGTCCAATAATCAGCAATAGACGCCGGCGACATGATGCCCGTTAAATACCCCAGATCAGCCGCCTCACTTTGCCCACCCGGTCCCCATTGGTGCCAGTTGACGACATCCCAGTCTTGATAACTAGCCAGAGCCGCAAGTTTTAGAGGGTACTCGGCCCGGAAGGGATTCGGGCGCCCGACATTTGTTTCGTAAATAATCGTGGGCTTATTGTCGACCACATACGAATCGAGGACGTAGGCAGATGGCGGTTGGGTGAGCGAACTCTGTAACTTCCAATAATACATCCCAATGGTGTTCGTATCTCCCAAGCTGTTAATATAGGACCACGTCATGTTGGGACGATAAAAAGTGTCGAATGAAAAGGGTGCGACGTTTACCCCAACGCCCTTGGGAAATAGAGACTGACAATATGATCGAAAATCCTGATGAAAAGCATCCGCCAGCTCCGTCAGGAACTGAATAAAGTCGCTAGCCCGTTGTTCCGGATAATCACTCCGCTGTTGCATGTCCGGAGCGGGCAGCACGCTCGACGCAGTGAGCGACTCACCAGGCTTGACTGAATTCCATCCCTTCAGCAGCCCCGCATCATCAGTATACTTTTTTCGAAGCCAATCATTCCATTTAACCTGAAGTTCCTTCGCAAAAAATGGATCCCAGTTGGGCAGCTCTCCGGAAAGGGTCTTATAAACAAAGCCATTTTCATTAAAGATTTCATAGATGGCGATTGCCTCTTCTTCTCCATAGGCCTTATTCGTATATGGATTGACGTGCGTTAGCAGGGCCTTAGCGTGTCGTTTTTTGATCTCCTGCAAACGGCTATCGACGTAAAGATACCTGTTGGTATCCACTCCCTTGTTGGGCCCTGCCGCTTTGGAATTCCTGATGGCAGTTTTCCAGTCATCCCAGCCATCCCCTTTAGTGACAAAGGAATCGTCGTCTAGTAGCATGTCCGCCGGGATGGTGCGAGTTAACGCCGCAAATATGATGAACATTCCGTGATCCCTGACATCCGCGAAGTTTTTTTCTGCCTTATCCATCTCGGTGCCGCTGCCTTTGATGTAAGAAGGAAACTCCCCCTTCTTTGCGCTTTCAGCGGTGTAAAAACTGTGTGGAAACCAACTCCGTTCTTCGTTAAAGCCCATATCGATGAGACGTTTGATGTCCGGCGGAGGGGGGCTGCCTTGTACTCCCCACAACCGGAGCCGCTTTCCATCGTAAAACAGGTGTCCGTCCTTTACCTGTGTATAGACGCCAGGCTTCGGTGAGATAGGAGACTGAAATAATTGAGCCGGCTGGTAGGGCTGCATGCTCAATTGAAGAACGGGCATTTGTTTGGCCTGATTTGAAATGGTAATTTGAGAACCTCCTGAACTGCCCTCGTCGATCGCGAGGAGGATACCGTACGGCTTACTGGAATCCGTCAGCCAGCCCTGGACCTCTTTTGCTATATCCGGTAAAACCAGAGGTCCACCAGCCAACGAGGCGCCCAGAGGAACCGACGCGAGCAGTTTGCGTTCACCCTGCGGATCGATGCTTTCATTATCCTTGGTCAGGGCCACTTCATACATGCTCAAGTGAGAGGCGATCGTTCCATCACTGGTGGTTTTTGGATTCTTTTGAATCGAAATAATCGGGCGCGCCTCCAGAATATCCTGTGGCTTCAGTGCGATACGATTGAGTAATGCTACATTGGGAATCAATAGAAGAGTTCCCGCCTTAGCCCCCCCCAAGGCAAAACTTCCGCCCGCTTCAGAGGTCTCTCTCAAAGAAAAATTTATTTGCAGCGCCGGACCTTCAAACGAAATGACGAATCCCTGATTTTCCCATGTACCATCTCTCCAAGCTTTAACGGCCTCTGCAAAACCTGGTATCGATATAGTCTGATGCCCCTTGGCTGTATCTATATGATCCATTTTGATGGATGCAAACGGAGGCTGAGCAAAATCGTGATCTGCCACCATGCCATTCCAGGCGACATCTCCCTTCGAGTCAGGTTTGGCCCATGTGGCATCTTCGGACCAAGGCGTGAGAACACGGGAACATATGATTTCACCGGCACCACCTTGATTTTGGACGAATCCAATGCCAAGACTGAGTGAAGCATCGAGTATCTCCGCATCTTTGGGCAAGCCACCAAGATCAAGCTGGGCAAGTGCAACGCTAAAGCGACCGTCCCTCACGGAAAGGCTTTTCCCGCTCCCCCTTGGCTTGTCCTCTCCCTTCCACAAAGTAGTGTTTTTTAGGAAAGGAAGAAGTATCTCTTGTTCCTGCCCTCCGACCCGGGCTTTAACGATGACACCCGTCCCTGTCTCACTTGAAGGAACATCCTGCGCTGAGCCAGTTACCCTCGCCCAATGGGTATCAAGCAGCATTTTTTCGTCAGTGCCTTGAGCATGACTCTGATCAAATAAGAACGCCCCGGCTAGTATTGAACAAAAAATTCGACATAATGGAAAACCCTGTCCTTTGCGAGGAGTTTGAGCCTGTCTAACAAGAAGGCAGAGATGACTTGTCATAATATAAACATTCGCAACTAGAATTGACAAAGCAGGCAGTGTTAATAACAGCTGCGGTGTTCGTACCGCAGAGGCGATTGGTCCTTCAAAAAATTAGCCCTGCCTGCTTTTTCGACGCTGCCAGACAATGAGGAGGGCCAGGCCGCCGAGCATCATCGCCCAGGTGCTTGGCTCCGGCGCTGCGATCGCAGTGAACATAACATCGAGATCCGTGCCATCGGTGCCCCCGACGATCGAATACTGCGCCGTGTAATCGCCAGCGAGCGCTCCCAAGAAGTTGGTGTTAATCGTCGCCGAACTGAAGCCCGTCTCCGAGGTGTCATTAATCAGGTCGTAAAGCACATCCGTTTGCAGCGTGGTGCCGCTCAGGTTAAAGGTGAGCGTCCCGAGGCTGAGGGCAGCGGTGGTGATCACATCGCTCTGGCCTGCGGTATTCGTGGTGCCCAAGTCAAAGTCAAGATTCGCATTGGTAAGGGTTAAGCCACCCGTTGTGCCTACTCCCAGAGTTCCCACCGCCCCGAAATTGCCGTTGCCGCCGCCCGTATTCACTCCCGGTGCGAGACGGCTCCCAGCCGTTACGGTCACAGCGCCCAAGGCCTGGCCCGTACCGCTGATGGTTGTCGTGGTCCCGCCGCTGAGGGCGACAGCACCGGTACCGGTCGCGGAACTGGTCGAGCCGACCGCAGCACTGAGCAACTGCAGGTTGCCACCACTCACCGTCGTGTTGCCGCTGTAGGTGTTCGCGCCGCTAAGTGTCCAAGTACCCGTTCCGCTCTTGGTCAACGTGCCCGCACCGCTGGCACTGCTAGTGCCACCATTGATAATGCCTGCAATGCTGCCATTGCCCGATCCTGTCAAGGTCAAACCAAAGCCGGTGGTGGTTCCGAAAATCGTACCCGTATTGGTCAGGTTCAGCATCCCGGAGTCCGAACTGATGGTCGAGGCTGAGCCAAGCGTGACCAAACCGGTGTAGTTATTCGTGCCGCTGACGTTGTCCAAAGCGCCGTCGGGGGCGGTCGCGAGACCGGCGCCGTTGAGGGTCAATCCGACTGCCGTGGTCGTGGATATGTTATTCTGGATTTGTAGAGCCGCACCACTTGACACGGTTACGCCGGAAGTAGCAGCTCCGGCCCCTGTACCCAGGGCGCCATTGCTTTGAATACTCAAGACGCCTGCAGTGACTGTCGTCGCGCCCGTGTAGCTATTGCTGCCCGCGAGAACGCTGGTACCCGCGCTCTTCTGCGCAAACGTGGTGGCGAAATTGCCAATCGAGCCCGTACTGGCTTCAGAAAAGATACCCGTACCGTTGGCCTCTGTCGTGATACTTGAGCCCCCCATCGAACCAGCGAGACTGAATGTTCCACCAAAGACCAGCGTCCCACCGGTGTTATCGACTGAACCCGTGCTCGCTATACTGAGCGTTCCCCCGGTGACAATCGTCTGTCCAGTGTAGACGTTCAGGGCGGAGAGGATAAGGGTGCCAGCCCCACTTTTAGTCAAGGCAAAGGCCCCTTTTATCTGCGAATTGATGGTGAGAGTGCCGAGGGTATTATTTTGATCCACCACAAGGTCCGTCCCATTTCCAGTTTCAAGCGTGTTACCGTTGATGGATACCGCATTGCTGCCGACGTTCGAGGTTTCCAAAATACCCCCGGTGGCGATGGCGAGGGTAGTAGTTGGACTTGTGATGTTGACCGTGTATGCGCCAGCGCTGTTGAAGCGCAACGAGTTAATAGTCAATGTTGAACCACCAGACACGGCGGTCGTCCCCGTTTGCGCATCGACGTCCTCGGCCGCCGTAAAGGTGGTGCTATAGGACCCCGTGGCCAGACCGCTGATGGCGCCTGGCGTCGCTCCCGAACCGCTAACCGCCCAAGTATTACCACCAACGGTTGCGTAA
Source organism: Verrucomicrobiota bacterium (assembly GCA_013285645.1). Lineage (GTDB taxonomy): Bacteria > Verrucomicrobiota > Verrucomicrobiia > Methylacidiphilales > UBA1321 > JABDGH01. Next base: position 28,497 of record JABDHJ010000001.1, read on the forward strand.
CCGCCAAGGATAGTTTGCTGACCGCCGGTAAAGTTAGCATTGGCCGTCGTGGTGGTAATGCTGCCGGTTGCGGGGAGCGTGAAATCGACTGTACCGCCAGTGGCGCGGGTAATTCCGTTTAACGCCAAGCTGGAACTGAGACCCGAGCCGCCAACGGTATCGACGATGGCGGACGTGGCCCCACCGGGATTGAGTGTCAGACCGGCGACCGACTGGCTGGTCGTCTGGCCAGCCGTATTCGTACCGAGAATGCTGAATGTGCCGCCGCTCAAAACCAGGGCGCTGGACGAACTCAAGCAAGCGTCACCCGTGTTTGACCCTGTGAAGTTGAGTTCGAGCGTGCCGCTATTTACTGTCGTCGCACCGGTGTACGTATTTGCGCCGGCGAGAACCCATGTACCTAAGCCGCTTTTGGTCAAAGCTACCGCGTTGGTACCAGTGCCATTACTAATGGCACCACTAATGGTATTTGCCCCCGCGTTGACACCCGAAAGCGTGAGGGTTGTAGTTCCGCTCGTCGCGCTTGAAGTAATCGGTCCACCGAAATTCAGCGTGCTGGTATTATCCGTGTACCCGTTGGAAAAAGTCTCATTCCCCATGCGGATCGGAGCATCAATGGTTTCCGTGAGTCCCGAGCCCGTCAAGGTGTTCAGCATCTGGGTTGTGCCACCAGAAGCCAAGGTTAGCACGCCACCACCTGTGGAACCAATGGTTATCGAGCCAGCCGACGTATCAAATGAGATGCTTTCGACGCTCTCGGCTGAAGCCACGCTGACAGACGAGATAGCCGAGTTGAAGACCACGGTAGCGGTACTCCCCGGCACGCCCGTCGGACTCCAGTTGCCACCCGTACCCCAGTCGCCTCCGCTCGCCCCAATCCAAGTATCGGATGCCTGCGCGGAATGGCCAAGGAACGAAGCGATGGCAACGATGGCAAGAATTTGGAAGTGTCGGAAGGATTTCATGTTATTTGCGAGTCCAGTTGATGAAGGAAGAGTCAGTTTCATGATGTTGGTTCCTTTTTCTATGTGCTTATATTCCGATAATTCGCTTGATGACTTTTGACTCTCTCCGGCTCCCAGCGAAGTGCACTTGGTGAAACCGGATATTGCTTTTCGAAGAAAGGTTGCAGAAGTCCTCATACGCGTTTATATACTTGGTGAATGTCCTCGGATTGAGTTCAGCCACACTGCACATTACACGTGTCGTATACGAACACATTTTTGCAACAATTCGGTGACGTTTCCAAAGATTGTGTACCACCTTGGAATGCATCGATACCTTTACAGATGACTCTTCTTTTTGGGGTGGCGCGTAGGTATTTGTAGAGGTAAACGGCCCGATGCACCCTCCGAGATCATCATTTTCTCGGTGGCGTTTCGACCCATTTTTGTGTCAGACTGCGGTGGCGGCATGAAGGCATATGCGCTCGTACTTACGTGACTATCTGATCTGACGGAGACTATTGAGGATATCGAGAAAATAGGAGCTACCCGCGATTGTGAGCCAATTGCCGTTTCGGCAGCCGTTCATAGCACTCCCGCTGCACCTGGTGGCACCAGTAAAGAACCCCGGAGCAAGCTCCGAGGCATTTCAGAGGTAGCCGACGATGTCTCCATCGCCAGCGCTTTCCCTTGGCTCCCTGATTCGATCGTTATCGTATCGTTTGCTCGAACAAGATTCTGTTATTGCTGAGATTTATCCCACTGTAGATGTTTGTTACAAAAGCATTGACCTGGATGATTTTTGTAACGATAAAATGCTGAATGAACAGCCAAGCCCACGCGAACATCATGATCGGGGCCTTCAACGCCCTGCCCGTGTCGTGGCGCGAAGCGTTGGAACCCCAACGCCCCCTCTTGCCTCAAGTAGGCAACTATCCCGATTACTTCGACGATCCCTCTAAACCGGATGAAAAAAAGGACGCAATCGACCCGGAATGGCGCCGGTTTTGCCTCTTTCCGAGCGGCATGGAGGCAAAATGCCTACACCACTGGCCCCACTCGATCAACGAACAGAATGCGTTCCGCCCAGTGATCGAATACTGGCTTCAACAGGCCATCGATGCCTATCGCGCCAACGACGCGGTCGGGTTCGTCAAGTTCATAGGCTGCCTTTCACACTACGAGGGCGATGTCACTCAACCTGCGCACCTGCTCAATCATTTTAATTACCTCACCATCTTGCGCGAGATGATGCCGCCGCCGTCGACAATGAGCAATTTTGATTATCATGTGGATTTGGAACGAGTCACCGGTATCTGTGGGCCGCTGGAACCTGCGCGCTTGCTTGGCACGAGCGTGGTAGAGGCGGCGTGGCGGTTGGCCGCCTGGAATGCGCAGGCCGTGAGCGAAATGCGCCGCTATATCCTGCCGACTCTGCAGGCAATTTTCGACGAACGAAAGGACGAAGCCCAGCGCCTGGCCGAACCACCGGTCACGCGCGCCGGGCAATTTACGCTCGATCTTTTCTGCACCGCCCTGCGCCTGGCGACCGGCGATATTCCCGAGGCGGAAAAGGAGACCTTGGCACGAGGGGTCGATCTTCGGGTATGGAAAGCTGATGCGGAAAGCCACGATCTGGTCTACGGAGGGAGCGCGATTCTGGATGGCAGTCGCCCCACACCACCCGCTGGTGCGCCAATTATCCCGGCGCGGCTTCGTTTCGAGGATGGCATCCGCACGGTCCGCGGTCTCGGCGTCCTTCCTCACTCTGGTGTGGCTGGCCCGAGGGAATGTTGGCTGCGCTATGGCCTTCCCCGTGGAGTCTTCACTCGTTTCGAGGCAACTGTCGGCATGCACTCCGAGGAAACCGGGGAAGGCGCGGCTGAATTCATCGTGGAGCTGGACAGCCAGCCCCAGTGGCGCAGTGGACGCCGTACTGCTCAAGACTGGGCGATGCCGATTTCACTCGAATTGGGCGCCAGCGAAACGATCACCCTGAAGGTTGTCGATGCCAACGAAGGGCGGACGTTCTGGAAAAACCACGCAATATGGGCCGAGCCGGTCCTCCTCAAGCAGGAGGCGCGCTCGTGAGTTCATTCGATTACGGGACAATCCGCGCCTTGCTCATCGACATTGACGATACCGTGGTGCACTTCCAACCCGGTGTCAAAACCGATAACCTGTTTAACATGCTGGAATCGGCGGGCGTGGAGCTAGGAAACCTGACACAGGAAGAGACACTCCGACGTATCGCGCAAGTGAAGGCGGAAATCCCATGGTGGCATTGGTCCGATTTCATTGTGGCCCTCGAACTAAACGCCAAAGAGTTCTGGCATTATGCCCTCGAGCGGGAACATCGGAATATGCAGACCACCGGCCCCGAAATCAAGGCCGCCCTCGAGCATCTGCGCGAGGCCGGATTTCGCCTCTATGTTACCAGTAATAATCCAAGCTCCGGCATTCTCTATAAGCTCTCGATCGCCGGCCTCGCCACCATTCAGGGAGCGCCGCTCTTCGATCAACTTCTCGGCGCCACCGAACTCCACGCGATGAAGTGGGAGCCCCTCTATTGGAAAAAGGTCCTAGCCCATATCGGTCTCAACGCCAAGGAGGTGGCTGTAGTGGGTGACAACCCAAGAGATGATCTGGAAGTCCCACAGTCAATCGGTATCTCCCACACCTTCCTCATTAACCGAAACAGCGATTTCGCGGGGATCGATTCGTCAACTGTCACCCATGTCGACTCCTTCGACCGAATCGTTGATTGCCTGGTCGATAGCAAGATCCAAACTGTCTCCTGCGCGCCCGGAAAATCTATTGCCGCGCTTTCGACAATAGGCTCAGGACGATCTGATCCAGACGTTTCATTGGCCCACGTCGATCAATTGGCATGCGGTAGATTCCACCCCACTTGCGCGTCTTAAACCTCCCGCATTGAATGGTTATGCAGGTTGCCTATTTGCTTGAGTTCGAGAGAGATCACGTTAAAACAAACACTTCACAAAATGGGGATACTTTATGGCCGTACGAATCAGTGAAATTGCCCTAAAAGCAGGCCTGTCCCGCCAGACGGTCAGCAACATCCTCAATGGGAAAGGACATCTTTTCACCGTCGACACGCGAGAACTCGTGCTCCGACTCAGCCAGGCGATGGGGTATCGCCCGAATGCGGTGGCCCGCGCGCTGCGCTCCGGTCGCTTCAATGCCATCGGGCTCATTTCCAGCGCGGAAGTTCGTTACGCCAGTTCGCTCCAGACAGCAGCGCTCGAGGGAATCGAAGAGATTACCTCCAACCATGATTTGCATTTAGTGAGCGGTCGTTTCTCCGATGAGAAATTGGTGGTGGAAAACGCGATACCCAAGATTCTGCGCGAACTTTTTGTTGATGGACTCCTTATCAATTACACTTATAGGATTCCGCCCGAGTTCCTCGAGCAAGCGGCAGCAGTTGGTGGAATCCCATCGGTTTGGCTTAATATTCGGCGAGATTTCGACTGTGTCCGTCCAAACGATTTTCAAGGCGGTGAGACCGTCACCGAATATCTTCTCTCCATGGGACACCGCCGGATCGCCTATCTTGACTCTCGGCACACCGAAGAGGGAATCAAAGGAAAGGATGTCGAGAGTTTTCATTACAGTGTTCGAGACCGCTACGCAGGCTACGCCCAGAGCATGGAGAGCGCAGGGCTTAAACCGCAACTGATCTGTCGGCTCCCGCACCTTACTAAACAGGAGGTTATCCCACTTTTTCTCGAACAAATGGCAAGCAAGGATCGCCCGACGGCGATTATTGGTTATGGGGAGCATGGCTTTGGATCGCTGCTTTTGGCGCTCGCCGATCGCGGCATGAAGGTGCCCCGCGACCTTTCGCTCGTCCTTTTTGCCTCTCGTGAGTTCGACCTGGCGGGTATTCCCTTCGATTACGTGCTGGTCCCCCATTATCAGGTGGGGCGTACCGCAGTGGAGCTGTTACTACACAAAATCGAGTCGCCCGCCATCCGCTTTCCTGTTGAGGTGCTGCCTTGTCAAATGCGCCGGCTTGGCGCGACGGTTGCACCACCTCCCTCCGCTTGACCCTGAAGTAGAAGGTTGAGTGAGCTTACTAGAAATTAGAAATCGACAAGGCGGGCTCAACTTGCCGGGAAGGAATTTCCAGTTCCCCCAGAATCATTTTCACCGCAGCCAGGAGGTTGGCTGCAACGGCTGTATTAGGGTAGCAGCGCGCCACTTCAGGACGTGACTTCTCGCCGTCCCCGGTCATTACCAACAGGGGGCGGGCACCGCAGTCACGGGCAGCCTCGATGTCGCTGATTCGGTCGCCAACAAGCCAGGCATCCGATGGATCGGCAAAAAGCTCAAGAACTGCCTGACGCAACAGGGTCGCCTTTGCTTCGGGCAGAGCCGCCAATTCAGGAAGAACCGTGTGCGGTCCCGCGCTGGTGGTGTAGTAGACCGCATCCACATGGGCGCCTGCCTTGGCGAGGAGGAAATGCATTTTCTCGTGGACGGCTTGGACGACTGCTTCGGGAACGTAGCCAAGACCGATGGCCGACTGGGAAGTCACCACGACGACCTGCAGGCCGGCCCGGTTCAGTGCCGAGATCGCGGTCGCAGCGCCTGGAAGGAGACGGAATCGCTCCGGCCCCCAAGTGTAACTTGGCTCATCATTGATGACGCCATCCCGGTCAAGGAAGACCGTGGGACGCGGAACAGGAGGTCCTTCCATGGATTGATCCTGAGCGATGATTTTCTTCGGTCCCACCTCAAGCAATCTCCAGCGATGAGGGAATTCACAAAAGGCGGGCGCCACCCCGTATGTCGTTCCCTCCGAGAGGATAAGTTCGGCTCCATCGTGGTGACCGCCGCTCAGGCAAAGCCGGACATTCCCGTTGCGGGCGATCATATTCCGCATCGACGCACTTTCCACGTAGCCGCAGGGGTGATTGAATGTTCCCGCAATGGGGTAGGGTTGAAGATGGATTTGAGGACACGGGGCGGAATCCCCCAAAGCTGCGTCAAAACGAAGGCGTGAAGATCCCCACCGTCGGGGGCCGCCGCGGATATCTCGACCATCCTCAAAAGGAATGAGTCGATACCCCCGGCACTGCGTCTCCGTTAAAGCGGGGAAAACCTGATGGAATGCCTCGATCGAATCGCATTCCCCCGGAAGGGCGATATAGGGCAGTCCTGATGTCTCGAGCAACCCGCGCAACGTCCGATAATCCTCCATGACAAATTCATACCACGATTCCTTCTCGGCCATGGCAAATCCACGAGGCATTCCTTCCACAAGAAATCGCGGCACATCGACCAGATCGCCGGTGATAACGATCAAGTCGGCCTCCATTTTTTGGGCCTGTGCCAAAGCCTTGCTCAAGAGCCCTGCCACCTCCCGTGAACGTTGCCTACAATGCGCCGACGTACCGGGCAACGCCTTGCGCAAATGAAAGTCGGTGAAATGGGCTATTCTGAGCATGATGCCAAATTTGTTAGTTGTTCCATGTAAATGATCAAAAGCAGGTATAAGAACCGAAGGAAAAAATTATCCGCCAAGGGAAAATTCAGAATAAATTCAACGGGATGGCGATCCGGGTTGAAACTCCGGAGAATAGGACGCAAGCTGTTGCGTTAAAATGTAAGATACTTATAAAGAATGGCATAGGATAACTAAGTGAAATACAAACCTTAAATAGTTCTCATTGTCATTTTTATACGACACGTTAACATAGCGCGTAGGTCATGCGTCTTTCAACTTCTTTAAACGTATTATTTTCTCGGGATGTTTCCATGGACAAGGCGATCGAACGGATTGCTGCCGCCGGTTTTCAGGCCATGGACTTCAATTTTTGCGACTGGGTCTTCCCAGAATCCCCGTTCGCCGGGGACGGTTGGGAACATTGGATCGAGGAAATTGCCCGGGCAAGCGAAACCCATGGGATTCATTTTACCCAGGCTCATGGCCCGATTTTCTTTAAATGGGAGAAGGATGAGCGCTGCCAACGCATGACTGAACTCAGCCACCGTTCTTTGCGCGCCGCCGGGCGGCTGGGAATCCCCTGGGTGGTTTTCGAGCCAGAAACCGACCGCGGAGCTTGGGACTCGGCCCATCTCGAGCAACTGCGACGACGCAATCAGGAATGGTTCGGACCTCTGCTGAAAACCGCAGAACAGACGGGCACCGGCCTGGCGCTCGAGAACTGCACCGACCTCCATGCGCGCCACCGTGGGATTAGTCGCTGGTACGGTAGCGTGCCTGCCGAATTGATCGCACTGGTCGATGGCTTTGAGCATCCTCGGGTCGGCATTTGCTGGGACACAGGACACGCCCACATACAGGGTCTCGTGCAGGGCCAAGCTCTCCGCGCGCTGGGGCCTCGCCTCAAGGCGCTGCATATCCAGGACAACAACGGCAACGACGACCAGCACCTCGCGCCTCATTTCGGCACGGTGCCGTGGCCGGAAATCATGATGGCGTTGCGGAACATCGGCTATGTCGGCGACTTTACTTATGAAATCCACAACTTCATCCGACCACTACCTGATGCGTTGCGAGATGAGGCGCTTCGCCTGACCGTCGCCATTGGGCGCGATTTGCTCGGGGCGTCCTCGTAGAATCTACGCGGCTTCCAGCAATCATTTGAAATCCTTTGAGTCTCGGGATCGTTGCGATCTTCATCTGGAAGAAACTCGTCCTTGTCGCTAATTATGCCTCTGGGAGGCAATACTAGCAATGTAACCAGTGCTTTTTCGACGGTTCCAAGCGGGTGGAATGCGATTACATTCCACCCGCCATTCCTATTTACGTTCTATTTCGTCTACAGGGTTGGCGCTGAGATTGACGTCCACGCGGTCCCATTCCAGCTCCACCAGGCGCCTGTGGAATCCACAATGACAGGAACGCCAGTGCTGTTGAGATTAAATATCGCTACGCCACCAGCAGTACCGGCTTGAACGCCGGCTTTTAGGATTTGGTAACCGCCGGTCGTAGTTGTTCCGAAGGTCCAGGCACTGTTGGCGCTGGTAATGATCAGCGAACCTGCTGTGGGATAGGCTATGCCTGTGGTTCCAAGACCTGTAGGATGGTCCGCCACCCATGCGCCTCCGCTCCAATAATACCAAGCACCTGTGGAGTCCACGATCTCCACAGTGCCACCGTCATTAAACATCGATACGCCACCATTAGTACCGGCCTGAACGCTGTTCTGCAGGATTTTGTAACCGCCGGTCGTACTTGTTCCGAACGACCAGGTATTGCCGTTAACGCTCAGGGAACCCGAAGTTGCAGCCGCAGAGGCCACCGTCGGAAGCCCGCTGGGGAGGGTGGTATTTGCCCATGCGGTCCCATTCCAATCATACCAGGTGCCAGCGGCGTGAGTGGCGTACAAAGTGCCGCCGACATCAAACATCGTTACGCCCGTACCACTACCAGTCCAAGCGCCATTTACCCGGAGTTGGTAACCGCCGCCAGAAACGATTCCGAAGGTCCAGACATTGCTGCCAAGGGTCAGCGAATCCGTGGGGCCGAATGCTGCTTCCACAGTCGAAAATACGGTCGCCGCTCCGCTATATAGCGTGCAATTGGTATTCGTGAAGTTGTACGTTGTCCCCTCGATATCCTGAATGTTCTCCGGCCAATTGAATGACGAATACGGATCCATCATATAATTGGCACTTAAGGAACTGTTGTTGTTGATGATCATCGGCACGGTGGGCGCGCTGAGGGTATAAAAGAAGCCGCCCAGCAGTTCGGCCCATCCCCCGTTTTCGTTGACGAGGAGGCTGCCGCACGTGCTTTGGTTTTCAGTTTTGAAACCAAGGATCCAGACAGCACCGCCGTTGTTGAACACTGAGGAGGTGGTGACCTCCTCAATGTTCAACTGGCGCGCCCAGACGAATTGCGGATAGTTAATGCTCAGCCCCTTGTTGATCGAATCTTCCACAAAGAGATTGCCCGTGCCGGAAGAGGTGTTGCTGTAGCCGACAAACTTGATGTTCTCAAGGGCCAGAGTTTGGGCGCTATTATCCACCACGGGCCCATCGGTGTAGATGTTCTGGATGTCGGTATAGGCGGCCGTTCCGCCGTCAAACTGGATCATAGGCGCCCCGGCCGGGAAACCGGACAGCATGTGAATGTAAGCGCAACATCCGATAAATTTCTGCACACTTCCGCTCAGATGGATCGTGTTGGAAATCCCATAACTGCCCCGGGGTAAATAAACGACCGGCTTGCCCGAGGCAATAGCCGCCTGGATCGAAGCCAGGTAATCGCCGCCCACCACCGGTGCCGCCGTGGCGCCATTTACCCAATCCGTCATGGTCGTGTCGTTAAAGTCCGGCGTCTCTTCAATGGGTAATTGGATTGATCCGTTGATATTACTCGAAAATCCCTTGAAGGTGGCCGTTGACTCATATTCGGGGACCGTGACCGGCGTCGAACCGTTTCCAGCCACGTTATTGCCGTTGGTGTTAGAGATGACATCTCCATAGCCGGTACTGGTCACATTGCGGCAATAGACCGAGCCGGAACCCGTCAGCGCGTTGTTGCCGGAAACGCCTCCGGTAAAGGTTCCGTTGAGCAATACCTGATGCGCCGTGGTCGTCTTCGTGTAGATCACCGGAACACTGTTGCTGCTCGTCAATGTATCGATATTCATGGAATTTGCATCATTCTCGATACCGTAGCTGAGTTGGTGACTGAGCGTGATATTGTCTAACGTCATGCCATATTGCTTCGTGGTTACAGGCGAACGCATCGAAATACCGGTGGTAAAACCGGTGACGGTGAGGTTTTTGACGATGGCGGGTCCCGGATATTGGCGATCCATCATGAGTCCGGTATACCCGACATAGCCCGTATCGCTTGACTTGATCGTGACGTTGTAAATCCCACCCTGATTATCGTCGAGATAGTCGATGCCGACCGCTCCGGCATTGCCTGTTCCCACATCAATGGTCAGGTTCCGAATATAATGAAAAGGCGCCACGTTGCCGTCTCCCGCCGTGTAGCTAGCTGCAGTGATCGTTCCAGTGGCCGGACTCGCCAGCCCGCTCGCTACGGTATAGGTGAAGGTGTTCGCATCGATCACCGTAATCGGGGCGTAAAGGTTATTATACCCGGTAGGCGTAGCTCCAGAGATTTTGATCGATTGGCCCGTTGTATAACCGTGCGCCGTGCAAACCGCCGTTGCCGTCGCGCCCGTCGAAGTGAGCGACGTAATAGTTTTAGCCGTATTTGTGTACGTATCTTCCGAACCGGTCTGGAGGACTGCTTTGGGTAAGGCGGCGCTGGTAAAGCCGGAACAACTGTTCTTCAGCTTGAGAATGGTTCCCGTCTGACTTTGGCCCTGAAGATACATACCTTCAACCCATCCATCCCAAGCAGCGTGCCCGTCCCGGCTTTGAAGCGTATTGCTCAGAAGGTAAGTCCCGTTCGGGATATAAAGAATGACGACCTCCATGTTGGCACGATTGGGATTGGCGGTGGTGCCCCCCGCATCGAGGGCGGCCGCGATCGCAGCCTGAAACGCCACAGTGTCATCGGTGGTGCCGTTTCCCGTAGCACCGTAATTTTTAACGTTGTAGACCCCCGCATCCGACGGAAGGGCAACATCGGTTTGCGCGGATGCTTCTGCAAGTGAGATAGTGCCAAATGTAATGGCGAGTAGTGTGATTTTGAACAGTTGGATGATTTTATTCATAGAGGCGCTATTCGTTTGTATACTTTTCTGGTTTTGCGTTGTAACGATACAAAAACAGCGCTTAGTTAATGCAGTTTGAGCTTTGAGCCCAAAAAAAGACTGGATTTATAGTCCTTTCGTATTTCTGGCAAGAGAATACTGCGCCCGCAACATCCACCAATGAAGTTCAAACGTATCGAGGCAGGCGACAGGAATCATGGTTCCGCTGAGAGGATTCTTTGTCGGAAAAAACCAAAGCACATCCAATTTTTCCTCTGTAGATCCATTTTTCGATGGCAATGCTGGCCGAGACCGTCAGGGGAAGTTGCCAGGTGGGAAATTAAACGAGATTAGACCTGCTATATCCACCAAAACGTAACAATGCAGCCCATTCCCATGCCCTCTTTAAACAACCTTCCCTCAAAACATCAGCGTCAAGTTCATCTCGATTTTCATACCTCGCCCTTCATCCCGGATGTTGGCTCCGAGTTCAATGCCAGGGAGTTCGCGAACACTATGAAACGCGCCCACGTCAATAGCGTCACCATTTTTGCAAAATGCCATCATGGCCAGTGCTACTATCCGACGAAGACAGGCATACAGCATCCGGCGCTGAAAGGTCGCGATTTGCTCGGCGAACAGATCGAAGCCTTGCACCGTGAAGGCATTCGTTGTCCCATCTATACAACGGTGGTGTGGGAGGAAGACGTTGCACGAAAACACCCCGAATGGCGGCAGTTAACAAAAGAAGGTACTTTTGCCGGTTGGTTTACTTCGGCCAACCAAATCGACGTCCAGCCAGCAATGTGGAAATTTAATAACTTTCTTCATCCCGATTACCAAGATTATATGGAAGAGCACATCCGCGAGATATGTGCCAATTACGAAGTGGATGGGCTGTTTTTCGATATCGTCTTTTTTGCGCTTAACGCTTGTTGGAGCGAGCCGTCGATCAAATTTCGCGAGAAGCATGGCCTGCTCGGGAACGACCGCGAAAGCTTCGACCGCTTTCAAGGAATGGCGCAGGCGGCCTTCGCAAAAAAATTCACAAAACTCGTGCGCGGCCTCAAGCCCAATGCCACGATTTTTTACAACGCTCACAACGAGGCGAATATTGATTCTGCAGTAGGCCCCCGCTCACGGATCAATGAAATGACTCACTTTGAAATAGAGTCTCTGCCCAGCGGATTCTGGGGCTACTACCATTTCCCACGCATGGCACGACTGCAAAGTCACTGGGGGAAATTCTGGCTCGGCGTGACGGGTCGCTTTCAAAAAATGTGGGGAGATTTTGGCGGCATCAAGCCGCAGGCCGCATTGGAATTTGAGTGTTTTCGCGCCCAGGCTCTCGGGGGAGGCAATTCGGTTGGGGATCAACTCCCCCCTCGCGGCACACTTGATCCGGCAGCCTATGAATTAATCGGAGCCGTTTACGAACAGCTTGCGATTGCCGAACCCTTTTACGAGGGCTCTCAAGCTTTGCCGCAAATCGCCATTCTCTCCGCCAGTTATCCGGGCCTTGATGGCGCGACGACCGGCAAGAGCGAAGAAGGCGCGGTGCAGATGTGCGAAGAAACTCACTATGATGCCGCCGTCTGCGATGCACTCAGTGATTTGACCGCATTCGACCTGGTGATTTTGCCCGACACGACCGTCATTGTGCCGGAATTGAAAAAGAAACTCATCGATTACTACGGACGCGGAGGAAAACTGGTACTCTCGTATCGCTCAGGGTTCGATCAGCAAGGCAAGTGGGCACTCGACTTTCTGCCATTAAAGTTTTCCGGTGAAGTCGAAAAATTTCCGGCTTATTGGCGGGCGCGTGAAGACTTCGATACCAGCCTCCATCGGAGCGATCGGGTCTTTTACCAACAAGGATTAAATGTCCTCGGCGGAGAAAAGACGCGAGTGCTGGTCGATCGTGTACTGCCCTATTTCAAACGTACAGACGTTACCTTTTCCTCGCATTTCCAAACGCCTCCGGTGGCCGACGTGAGCGAATTCCCCGCCGTGGTGGCCGGTGAGCGCTTTGTCTATTTCGCCGATCCCCTTTTTCGTGAATACCGGCAAGCTGGCAATACTGTGGCACGCGACGTCTGGAAAAAGGTCACGAGGCAACTTATCGGCGAGCCTCCCTTCGGTGACGGACTTCCTGGCGCGATGCTGGTTTATCCGCGCCGCCGTGGAGACAACTTGCTGCTGACCTTGCTGCATTATATCCCAATCCGAAAGTCGCTCGATATCGACATTATCGAGGAGCCTTCCAGCTTTGCCGGCGAACTGCTCGGGCTGCCGGAAAAGGTAAAGGCTGCACGCCTCTTTAATGGCGCAGAACTGCTTCGAGACGGCAGCGGCGCATTCATCCTCCCTTCGTCAAAAGGCCGCTTGCTCATCGAGGCGCAGGATTATTTCAAGCCACATTAGACCGAAGCTATGATGGTTCACCAGCGACATCACCATCCAAATGAAAACAAACTGGATACTGCTTCTCCTTCTGCTGTCATGGTTAACGGACGAGGCAACGGGACTTGCGCAAACTTCGGATGCGCCCCTCCCCGATGGCGTCAAGGCAGTCTGGACTCTCGACCAGGCTTTCCGTGAACATACGTCCACGCAGGAACGGGGCTGCCTGAACAGCCTGTGGCGCTAGCAACCGGAAACCGACGGTGTGCCTTCCGGCAACTGGGACTACTTCAAGGTCCCTGGCTGCTGGCCGGGTAAATGGTAACTGCTCCGACATTCAATTGTGTCTTTTCCTCCATTGAAAATCTCTTCGAGACCTTATCAAATAATCCATAAGGAGAACGGGTGTAGTGAACAATACGAACCAAGTCATTGCGACGCCTCTTAACTTGCAAGACGATTGAAAAACCATCCTCGAAGACGATGTGCCAATCGTTGTCACCGCCACCATCGACTTTCGGCGACGCCGTCACGCTTTTCAAGCATCCCAGCCACCAAACCTCATTCAGAACGTCGAGTAACTCCGCTCGATTTGCCAGACGTTTTTTTATCTTGTCAGTCCAGTTTTGGCCCAGAAGGCGGTGGCCAATATCGCAGACGCGAGCCAAGTAGGTCAGCGGCGCAGTATCCAACCAAGTTCCACCGAGCCATTTCGTCTTAGGTGGGTGCACTATCGAGAAGGTCACCACATCCACGTGGTTTATCGTACAGGTAGCGTCTCCAGTCAGGAATTCCAATTGCCTCTCCGGCCCAGGAGAAGGATGCGTTGTCAGCCTCTCCTCAAGTCCCGTCGCCTCGAAGAAGGCGAGGACTAATCCACCTCGGGCAACGGCAATCTCTCCATCGTAGCCGTTGTACTTGAGTGCTTCCGTTATTTCGCGGTTGGTCATTTAGTCTTGGAGTGCTTTAGAGGCGGCATTTTCTCCGATACTCGGTAGTTTGCTTCGTCGCATAGACATCTGAACTCACTGTCGATTATCGACCAGCATGAGGGGAAGTCATAACGCCATGGTGGAATCGTTCTGGAGCATCCTCAAGGCTGATGTTTGCCCGCTAACTACAGTGAGCCTGTGACGTACCGGCTGGGGTTCCCGCATCTTAACCCCACCAATTCAAATCTAGAAACTGGCTATTTTTTTCCAGAGCGGAAAACCTAGGATGATCGCAAATTTCAGAGGGAAAATCAAAGTTATAAAAATTAAAATTTTTTGTCAGATTTGTCAGATTTTCAAAATCGACTTTTATAAGCCATTGATTATCAATGAAAATTTGGCGGACGGGGAGGGATTCGTGAGATTTTCTGCCTATTTCGGGATCATTTTAAGCTCTTTTCAGAGCTAAGCAAAGAGTAAGCTCGGACTATCCGCCAGTACCCTTTTAATACCGTTTACTGACACTTTCACTGACAGTGTCCGGTTAGATCATGGATCAAACACAGGCTTCAGATTTATCGAGTCAGGGTTATGAGCCTGACGGTGTCTTAACTCTTTTTTCAACTTTCATCGAATTAGACCAAAACATCTTCCTTTACCACAAGTCGCTTACAATTCAGCTGGTCGGGTATTGTTTATTCACACTCAAATAATTCCCAGCGGTTTATTTGATAAATTAAATTCTGCTGCACGTTTTTTCGATTTCTACTCCACTCCGAATAAATCCCAACGTCGGATGCAAACGCCTGAGACTCTAAATCTCAGTCAACGTACCGTAAGCATCCACAACCCACCGCTCACGATTGAGAAAATACGATGAAGGTCAGGACCACTTCCACGTCAATATCTCAAGGTGGACTACAACGATAGGTTACCCCGGTGAGGCTATCGTATGTCAATAGGTGCTCGGGCATAAGCCGCATCTCTTCTCGGCTCATGGGATACTGTAATTTTGACCGCAAATGAATTGCGGATGTTCTGAGTAGGATCAATCCCCACCTTGGCCCGTGGGCGGGACCGGGCCACCTGGCACCGGAGTCGGACTGGGACCTACTCTTTCGAAATCTTGGTAAGATGGGAGGTGACTTGTTGTATAATTGTAGTTTGCATAGTTGGTAACGGTGCAAATCGGCTGGGTAGTTGCTACTTTTTTAACCGCAAAAACCGTCCCAGCGGCCAACGATGGATCTACCGGGAGATACTTACCTGTAGAGTCCGCACTATACCATCGGTTGTTGTACATGAAATAGGTGGCAAGAATACCACCATGCCCGTTATCTATGAGAATCTCATCATAATCATGCGAAAGAGGTGGTGGAAGCTTGGGGCTTTGTTTGAAATTAGAGTTGTTAAATCCGTAATCGGAAAGCAGGTAGGGAGTGTTTCTGGGCAGAACATGATAGGTGTAAGAGTTCTTCGTCGCCGAGGTTAGGAGAGAGAAGCAGAAAGTATCGGTGAGAACAGCACCTGGAATCGAGACCTTAAGGGGATAGCTGTTAGTTCCCGTATTCTGGAGGTAAAGATAATTTCCGGGAGGAATGATGGTGTCGCCTGCTGCAACACTAGGATTGGTTGTACTCACCCAATTATTGATTTGTGAGTTGAAATAGAACGAGGGGCCACTTTCGTTTAGAGCGGAACCGTTGGTCAGCGAGAGGACCAACTTGGTCATAACATTGGAAGAGTTTGTTGTCGGGATGAAGGAGATGGTGGCTTGGCTGGCGGGGAAGAGCAGGGAGAGTGTCCAGTAGGGCTGGATCAGTATTCCGGTGATGTCCCCCGAAGTGATTCGGTAGCTTTGGGAATCGCTTTGGGAAGCGATATTGATTGATTTCTCGGTATTCGAAAGAATGGTGAAATATTTCCCCGCCAGCTTTCCCGCAGTCACGTAGGCATAATAGGTAATTGGCTGGTCCGTCCCATCGTAGGCAAGCTGGTTGTATTGCAAGGGGACGTTGCAACTGTTGAGCGGAGGGTTTCCTGCAAGCTGAAGCTGGCAGCTATTGCCTGTTGTTGCTGTCTGGGTTATTTGGAACGAACCAGTAACCGCTAAATTGTTGCCTAAAGTTAGTGTAATTGCGTTAGTCGAGTTGAAATTGCTGTTGGGAAACTGCTCGATATAAAAACCGGTGGTTGGCACATCGGTCGGATAACTGGTGAACCCGGATTGCGTAAGCAGTCCGTTACCCGGGCAAAGGTTAGCGGGAGCAATCACGGTCGTCTCGTTGGCAGGCACGGAAACATACTGAGTCCCGAGCGCGGGATCGGCGACTCCAACCTTTTGGGCTACGGCGGGACGCAATAATAGAGTTGAAGCAATTAGCAGGGATGCGGCAAAGGATGAGATTTTCATGGTTGGAACTCCTAAACGGCTGCCGAGCGGAGGATATAAGAGATGTCGGGTTCAGGCACCTGCTCTGTGTCAGGATTCGGGGCCCAGGCGAGTCGATAAGAGACATTCATTTCCCCGACAGGTTGAATCAGGATCATAGGGCCATTATTTCCTCCAACAGGATATCCGACGTTGGTCCATGAATTGTTGTCGGTCGATGTCTGCAGTTGATAGGAAGTGGAACTGCGGGAAAGCCAAGTGATCTGGATCGCGCTCGTTAGCTGACCGGAGTCATTGGTCCAGTTGAGCTGACCGACACTCAGGTTATCTGGAGGAACCGCAGGCTGGGCGGGCCGGGGCTGCAGTTTTGTCCAGACAGCGTTCACCAGAAGCGCCTCAAGCTCCGTCCGCTTTGTCGCGAGAAGGGAAGAGATCGGGGCCTTCTGTCCCTGACGGTAGGCCCAATTGGAATAATTGATGTATTGAAGTGGACCTCCGATTTGAGTCGGTGTCGAAGGCTGATAATCGGTGCCTCCATCCAGAAGGGGGCGGAGATCATAGAACTCGGCATTGGCAGGCGCCACTCCATAGCCGTCGAAATAATAGGCATAGACAAACTGTTTCGTCCTGACCGCCCTGATTCTGTTTGGAGCCATAACGATCCCGTTGGGGTTCCCCGCGAGAGCTTGTCCGCACCAGATATCATCGTAAGTATATAGTATATAATCCTGAACGGCAGGACCGCTCGGATTCTTGATCAAGGAACTGTAGTTGACTCCCGAAAAGGCATATTTATTGGAATTGATCCCAAGCACCGAACAGAGTGTCGGCAAAAAGTCTACATGGCTCACGAGCTGGTCACAAACCTGTCCTTTTCCAGCCGGATAGTCTATTGGGTTTGACCAAATCGTCGGGACTCGGATCGCCTCGTCATAGACGGAGAATGATTTCTGTCGGAGTCCCCCATGGACAAGCCCGTACTCACCATGGTCGGCCAAGCGCACAACCCACGTATTGCTATAGATCGCTGGAGAGGTCTGCAGTAGGTTCAGGATCTGCTGGAACTGACTATCCACATGCTTCATCAGGTAGGCATAGAAATTCAGATAGTTCAACTTTTCCGTCGGCGTCGGCAATACGCCAAGACCAGCGCACTTGAGCAAATAGTCCGCCTGACAGACTGGCTTGAAGTTCTGGTGAAGCTGTTCGTTGACTGTCGGGGGAAGTTCGATCCGTGGGACTCCGTTCGTAATCGTGGTGTTGGTGGGATCGGTACTAGCTCCAGGTTGACCTTCTGGAATGAAACCAGCTTCCGCGTAAGTATTCGGATAAGTGAGAACGTCATGCGGATTGACCAAGGAAACAACCAGGCAGAAGGGCTTACCTCCGGGATTCTCTATTTTCTCGGTGATATAAGCCAAAGCATCACTGAGAAAACGACTGTCGTGGTCAGCGATTCCCCAACCGCAGTCTCCAATCGAGGTATCACGTCCGGCATCGGGCGGGTCCCACTGGGTGAACTGATAGCGGGCAATGTCATCCCAGATCGTCACCCCGGCAGCATTCGTAATGGCGTTGCTCATGTGGAACTTCCCGATATAGGCCATCTCATAACCCGCATCGGTCATGACCGTGGCAAGGTTGGGGTAGGTCGGGTTGAGTTGATGATCAAGAGGTGCCTCCAGATTTCCCTGCGCCAGGGTATTGACCGTCAGATGCTGGGCAGGATAGAGCCCGGTGAAGAGGGTCGTCCTGGCGGGAGTGCACATGTTGGTGTTCGTGAATGCGTTCGTGAAGGTAACGCCGGTATTAGCCAGGGCGGCCTGGCAGGTCAGATTGGCCTCAGCCCAACCCGGTGGGAACCACTGCATGGCACGCTGCTGATCGGTCAGGAAAATGATGACATTGCGACCGGAGGGCACAGGGGCAGCCCGCAAGGGCCACAGGTTGAAAACACCTTCAGCGGCTAAAAGCGCGCCGGTCGCAGCCGTCATCTTGAGAAAGTCACGACGCGGAATATTAGAAGACCCGCTTCCAGCAGGTGATGAGGTGTCGGGGTTCATATGATGTAAATATAAGATTCGTTGTTTCTGTAGGCTTATCGGCCTTGATCCATGATGTAAATATAAGATTTGTTATTTTTTTAGGCTTATCGGCCTTGATCCAATTTGATCAATTTAATTATGTTAAATTGTATTGAGAAGAAGCGATGAATTCAGGGGCAATATTATGTTCTTTCGTGAAGGAATCGAGCTGAGACGCGGGACTGAACGGGGAAATACATGACTTACTTCATTCCATTTTGGCATTTTCGAAAAAAATCAATGGAAAGTTTTTTTTAAAAGGAATAATTTGTTGGCTGGAAATTTCAAAGTCAGATCAGGAAGCGACTCATCATTAGACTCTACGCGGTTTGCGGACAGAGATCATTGAACATTGTGAGCGAGTTCTTGCCGCTCACCGAACGAATCCACCACCTAGAGCCGTGAACACCACATCCCCCACATCTAGGAATTTCCACGTTATGGCGAAGCCGATCGGTCCGATCTGCAATCTCGACTGCACCTACTGTTACTATCTCGAGAAGGAGACGCTCTTCCCCAAGGGGCAGGACTTCAAGATGAAGCCCGATGTCCTCGAAGCCTACATCCGCCAGTACATTGTGTCTCAGAACACCTTGGAGGTTACCTTCGCCTGGCAGGGGGGAGAGCCAACCCTGCTCGGTTTGGAGTACTTCAAAAAGATCATCGAATTACAAAAAAAGCATTCCGGCGGCAGGAAGATCAACAACACCCTTCAGACCAACGGCACCCTGCTCAATGACAACTGGTGTCTCTTCTTAAAGGAGCATGAATTCCTAGTCGGAATCAGCATCGATGGCCCGCGACGCCTCCACGACACATACCGCCTCGACAAGGGGCAGAAACCGACCTTCGACCGGGTCATGGCAGGAATAGCACTCCTCAAAAAACACAAGGTGGAGTTCAACACTCTCACCGTGGTGAGCGTCAGCAACGCAAAGCACCCCGTCGAAGTCTATGACTTCCTGCGTGAGGTGGGATCGGGCTACATCCAGTTCATTCCGCTGGTGGAGCGTCTGCCGGCGGAGGGAGCGGCGCGCGAGGGCCTGGATTTCGCGGAGCCTCCCGAACCGGGACAGCCTGCCTCGCCCGTCACCCGGTGGAGCGTTCCTTCGGAGGCCTACGGTGATTTCCTGATCACCATCTTTGATGAATGGGTGAAGAGGGATGTTGGCCGTGTCTTTGTCCAGATGTTCGACGTCTCGCTTGGAATCTGGTCTGGACATGGACCGGGACTCTGCATCTTCCTGAAGGATTGCGGAGAGGGACTCGCGCTAGAGCATAACGGCGACCTCTACTCTTGCGACCACTTTGTCTACCCGAAGTACAATTTGGGAAATATCCTGAACGAGTCAATCGCCGACCTCGTGAACTCAGACCGCCAGAGGGCTTTTGGTCAGGCCAAGTCAACAACTCTCCCAAAATACTGCCTTGAGTGTGAAGTCCGCTTCGCCTGTAACGGTGAATGTCCCAAACATCGCTTCCTCACCACTCCTGATGGTGAGGAAGGCCTGAACTACCTTTGCGCGGGTTACAAAAAGTTCTTCACGCACGTGGATCCCTACATGAAAAAAATGTCCGAACTCATGCAGGCAAAAACCGCACCGGCTTCGATCATGCAGATGCTACCACTCTGAGCCGCTTGGCAACCGATTATCAGGAGTGGAATTAGCAAGCCACCAAGACTCTGTAGCCTAAGTTGTGAGGGCAGTTGGTGCTGTAAGTTAGAACCGAACGAATTTTACTTCATTAGGTCAGTGACCACCGAGTGAATGCTGTTTGGACGCCTAGTGGGTGCACGGTCATTTACTTACACTTTTGGAAGTCCGATTCCGCAACTCTACTAATCACAATGATTTAGTAAGAGAGGCGAGGGCCGGAATCGACCTGCTATGAAACCATTTCCAGAGGTAATAAACGTCAGATTAGAGGCGGTCAAGTCTTACCCGCTTCTTTCAACATCCTAACCGCTCTTACCCCTGTGTACCGGGTGGTGGAGATTTTAGTGGAGATGGGATTTGTTGCAGATATGCTAACTTCAACATAGCTGGAAAGTCGCAGCCATGACCGAAGACGATCCAGATGTTGAGAGTGAAAGAATCTCCCATAACATCCTTGGTTAATCGGGACAGCGCCACGAGGTGGGCAAGGCGTTTGGCTGTTCAGTTTGATGTAGGTGAGCTTAGCTTCAACGGGGAAGCGTTCATAACCGAGAAGCTTTTCCAGCAATTAACTTATTTTGGCAACTCGGGTGCTATAGTTGGCGTGTGGAGTTCACAAAAGGATTACGAGAGCCATAACATTGCGGTTCATACGCAACATTTCCGGGATCAGCTTCAGCCGATACTCGGCTCACCTTTTGACGAACGCTTCCGCACGGAGTTGATCCTTGCGCCATAGTCTCGCCCTCTCACGGCAAGCACTCGGTTAACTGCCCGGCTTTGTCGTCCCCTGAACGCGCTTACTTGCGGAAAGTAGTGGTCAAAAAACTTCGGGATTTCTCCTTTGCTTTTTCGGATCGGTCCAGATGCAGATCAGGTGGAAGGAGGGAAATTAATTTCGGCGGTAATCTTTTTCAATTCCTTGGGATTCCAGAAATCAATCGGAGCCGATGCCTGCCCGGCGGACTCAGCTTGTTGCTTCGCGATTGCATATATTCCGACAAAGTCATTTAAAGTCGTCACAGATAATGACGATGCATTCCCGATCGATTTGATGACGTCTCCCGGTCGCACACCTGCCAGATAGGCCGGAGAAGTTTCACTTAGGCCCAAAACCTGAACATGAGAATTAACTTCGCCCAACAACATGTCCCCGGGAAGGTTGATGGTTGCAGCCAGAGGCTTGGGATCAGGGGGTAAGCTGTAAATAATCGTCGTGCTGTTTTCAACAGCATTATCCAAGGCCTCGACATAAAGAAATTTGTCGATCCAAACCATGTTATTTACCTCCAGGCTGCCGTACGCTCCATCGCGGCTAATGCCTGTCGCCGGGGTGGTTTGGTCAGGCGCCCCACTTTCACCTTGATTCGACCAGCCTCCACGACGATGGCGCCCATGAGGTGAAGCGTCCTGGTCTCCGACTGATTCTCCGGAATTTCTTAAAGGTCCGTGACCTTGTGGTCCTCCAATCGGTTTATTATAGACGAACCTCAAAACCGCATTGGAATTTAAGATGGTATGGTCATCGAGCAATACCGGATATTGGACCCGCATCGCGTCCGGTTTCGGATCAAGCGGAAAAGCTTGAGACAACGGCGGGGTCGTGAGGTTATTGACAGCGACCGGGCCGGAGTCGGGCTTCTGGTTTTCCGAGGAGGCACAGGCCGTGATCAACAATGACACAAATATCAGGAGGGTACGTTGCAACATAAGAGGAAAGCGGGTTAGAAAATGGGGTGGTAAGATCGGAGCGTGTGATTCGAAGTCAACATCGTGGGGGAATTATTTCTCGATGAGGTTACGCGCATTGCCCCGTCCATTTTTGGAAAGCAGATGCTTTAAAACCCAATCTTGACGCCGAGTTGCACGTAAGGAGCGGGATCAACCTGCGGGGTGAAGTTCGCGTCGTTGAAATCGAACTGACGATAAACGACCGCGCCTGCGGACAATCCCACATGGATATTCTTCGCGACGGCATAGTCGGCGCCGACGCCAACCCGGACCTCGCGGTAGTCGAGTTTCCGATCATTCAGGTCCTCCATGCCGACCGAGCTTCCATAAGTCTTATCGGTATGAAAGGAACCTCCTTCAAAGCCGATCTCGATGGGCGAAAGGCGCAGGTTAGGCAGCAATTGATAATCGATCGAAGTCCGGGGAAATCCAAAATTAAGTGTCCACGCATCGGCAAAGCGCCAGCGGAGATCCAACACGGGCATCACGGGAAGCCCCGTCGTGCCGGGATTGATGGCGACCCCGACGCGCAGGGATAAATCCTGACTAGGGTCGTAGGTGGCGCCCAAGATTCCACCCAGTTGAAAATCCTGCGATTCGATCTGGTCCCAACCGTCGATCATTTCAAGACGCGGCGACACCGCCCCAAAGACGGCCCACTGCTCCGATAGCTTGTAACTGGCCCCGATACTGGCCGAAAGAGTCTGGAGATCGAAAGGCAGAGGGGATCCCGCCGACTGGCCGAAATCGAGCCTGTTGTAATTCAGGTCGAAACGAAGCGATAACTGGTCATTCAGAGAAGCCTTCAGACTGTAACCGAACTGGGTCGTTTGTTCCCCGAGATGGCCGCCGAGGCCCGAGTGAAGATCGGCGTCACCGACATATGTGTAGTTAAGAGTCACGTCCTCCTGGAGCGGGAGATTGGGTTGATCGAGTGATATGTTTTTGGCGTCCTTTTGATCCACGCTGTTGGAGGGAGGGTTGTCCGCAAGAAGAAGTGAAGCCGTGATTAGGAACAAGGCCCCTTGGATCACGATTCTGATGTACCACCGGTGTAATTCGACAAAAAGCGAGGCAAGACGAGATTTGACATGGAATGGATAGCTCATGCTGTTGTGATTAGCGCTCCTTTAGCCGGCCTTGGGGACAAACAGGATGAGTGGCAGAAGCCAGGGATAAACGGCCTGGAAAAGCACCCGCCGGATGGTTCAGCGACATTGCTCAAGCTCTTGCATCGTTTTGCGAAGGTGCACACGCATGCGGAAGAGGCGGAGCTTGAGCTTGGACAAGCCCCACCCTCTGCGTTTCGAAATTTCTTCGAGGGTAAGCCCCTCCAGGCCGACCTGGAGAATAAGGCTGCGGTCAGCCGAAGGCAGTGTGGAAAGAAGCTTATTCACCATGTCCCGTGCATGGATAGCGGCTGTGGCATCGGGAGTGGTGGCGCCCAACCAGGCAGCCTCAAAGGTCTCTGATTCCTCCGGGGTAAGATCGGTCCAGCAGATTTCGGGACGGACTTTTTGCACGCGCAGGCGGTTGAAACAAGTTGTCAGCGCCACCCGAGAAACCCAATGATTCAGCGGCGCATCGGCCCGATATTGATGCAGCCGGGAAAACATTTTCATCAAAACTTCCTGGACGATGTCTTCTTCTTGATCCCACCGTGGGAGATGACTACGAGCGATGCGGGAAATAAGGGGATGGAGATGATCGATAAGCTCTTCAGCGGCACTTTCTTCGCCCTCGTTCCATCGTCGCAGGCAGTCGACAACATCGATGATCCGTTCGCTCTGCTCCATCTTATTTTTCCGCCCGAAAGGGCATATTGAGCAGTAAATCGATAGTGAAGATTCTCATCCCTCCTGATTAACCTTGTTTGCCGGTGGATAGCGGCAAACAGGATGAGCGGCAGAAGTCAGGGATGGACGGTGCGCGAAGGCCGGAGGCAATTGGTTACAGTGAGGCGCGATCCCGGAAGAGGGCCGCCTGACGCCGTGACATCTCAACTTCACCACCGCCACGGAGTCGTGCTTTCAAATTTCCGCTGAACCAATTCTCGATGTTCTCGATCAGGGTCACATTAATGATCTGCGAACGGTTGGCTCGAAAAAAGAACGCCCCGGGCAATCTCTCTTCCAAGGCGTTCAAGGAGCGGTAAAGCAAAGGTTTTTTGTCCGCAAAATGGATGCGGGTATAATTGCCCTCCGATTCCAGCAAACGGATATCCCGGACAGGCAGGAACCAGCAACGATCATCCTCCCGGATGAAAACCCGGTCGTTCTCGGTGAATTTGGTTTCCCCATCCATCTCGGAATGTTCACTGTGAGGCGGCTTGATCGCGCGCTGCAACGCTTCCTTCAGCCGAACGGGCTCGACCGGCTTGAGCAGATAATCAAGCGCGTTGACCTCGAAAGCCCGCAACGCAAATTCGTCATAAGCCGTGGTGAATATCACCTTGGGAAGTGGTGCGGTCAGTTGGGCCAGAAGGTCGAAGCCTGTGTCGCCCTGTAATTGCACATCCAGGAAAAGAAGGTCGGGAGACAGCTTCGAGATGAGCTGCAAGGCGTCTGCAGAGTTTGAGGTTTCCCCGACAATCTCAATTTCGGTATGCGGCTTCAAGAGCCGTTTCATTTCCGCCCGGGCGGGTCTTTCATCGTCGATGATAAGGGCTCTCATGATTCGATTTTGTGCTGTGGAATGAGCGCCTCCGCCAGAACGGAATTGTTCGGCATCGGTTTGAGATTGAGAGAGGCTTTGGTTCCAAAAAGCAATTGCAGGCGCAGCCGGGAATTTTCCAAGCCGACGCCTGATATAGAGTCTCGTGGCGATCCGATTCGAATTTGGCCGGGATTGGTCACCTGAAGCGTGAGTCCATTGGCATCCAACCGGGCTTGATAGGATATTTCGGCGTGAAGTTGCGGACCGACTCCGTATTTGATCGCATTTTCAATCAAGGTTTGCAGAAGAAAGGGCGGAAGTTTGGCTTCCAGTGCCTCCTCCGGAACATTGCCACGAACCACAAGCCGATTTTCAAAACGGAATTGTTCCAACGAGAGATAAGATTGCACCGTTTCCAATTCTTCACGCAGGGTGATCAAGTCCTTGCGGGTGGTTTTCAAAGATGCTCGAAAAAGGCGGGCGAGTTCCGTGACCGCCTCGCGCGCCTTTTCCGGGTTTTCGTCGATAAGCGATCTTAACGTGTTGAGGCTATTGAAAAGAAAGTGCGGGTTGACCTGGGCACTCAAGGCCCTGTGTTCCGCTTCTCGCAAGGAGACCTGCAACCGGAGTTGGTTGACTTGCATTTTTTGATAATCGACGTGGAAGTGATAACCGAAATAGATACCCGACCAGGCGCTGATTAAGAAAAAATCGCTCAAAGTAAGAAAGAAGAGATGTCCGTGAGGAGCGGGCCCGGAGGTATTTGTTCCCTCCAGCCCCGTGGAAATAAGCGCGGTGACCAAGATGGCATGAGCCACCGCAATCAATACCGAAGCTAGAACGGCCCGGGGCAGCAATTGCCGCCAGTTCAGCTCGCCCCAATTGTTGAGACGAATGAAAACACGGTAAAAATGAGAGAAGCAAGCCAGGCTAAGGAAAAGAACCGTACTGTGCAGATGTAAAACGGATGCACGTGGCGGGTCGATCAAGACGTGGAGCAGACTGATCACGCAGACACTACCCCATCCGAAGACTTGGCAGGCCCAGTAAAGAGGATGGCCCAGGAACAGGCGTGCGAGCAAAATCACCTTTGAAGGACGTTGATGCATCCGTGCTTGGTAGTTTAACGTTCTTCCGTCGATTCGCAGCATAAATTACGAGCCTATCTTCGGGGCGGCCTTAACTTCCCGTACTTTAAGCGTGATGGATTTCGGCTGATCCAGAGGGTCGATATCGCTCGTTGGTAGTAATGGTGCGACGAGAAAGATGAATGTCAGCGAGGTTTCAGATGTCGCTGCTTGCTTCTTAAGTGGTAAACGCAATCTCCGCGGAACGTCGGTTGACATGTTCGCCAGCTTGTGGCGGCCCAGGGGTCAACGGCATTAATTTAGGATAACCGGTCAATCGGCACCATGAGCGGTGAACGAAGGCGGGTATGCGTTAAGAGCCTGAAGGGGCGGATGCAGAAGCCGACGCAGGAGGAGAAGATTGCCTTCTATTTTCGAAACCCTCGTTCATACGTTGCACCATCGCAGTTTCCAGCTCTTTTTGGCGGTCGGTCAGCAAGGCGTGAATTTCACGGTGCGTGGCGGCGCTGATGGCGTGAATCTGTTCAGTGAGTGCCTGGCGGGAGGCAGTTGGATTCTTATCGAGCAGCGCTTGAATCTTGTCGTGATGTTCCTGAAGCAAAGGTCTAACTTGTTTCTGTTGTTCTGGAGTCAGTTGCAGATCCTTTGTCAGGTGATTGAGTTCCTGATCCATAGATCGCGGACTGTGGATCGCCTGAAGTTCCTGGCGGGCCGGAGGAGGCGGATTCCCGGTCTGAGCCGCGAGAACACTCGTCATAACCAATGTGAGCGTAAGTCCAAATACCAAACTGCATGCGTGTTTTTGCATAATGATTTTTACATGTTTATATACGAGGATGATCTCCTCGCTGGTCTGCTAGTGAATTCTTTTGGCGTCTTGCCACACGCATAAGATGGCAAAAAAATCCTTGGCCGTTTTCTTATTTGGGATGAACGGTCGCCGGACATGATGAATGGGGTTTTTCGTAATTGTGGTGCGGTTAACCAAGCCGCGAAAAAAGCAAAACGCCTAATTCCGAGAATCGGTCTCTTGAATGTCGACACCAAGGATCACCCGGCGCGCTCTTACGATGCTTATTTAGCTTATACGCAATTTAAAAAGGCATGTTACTCTAAATCGCATAAGCGGCCATTCGTTCGGCTAAAAAATTATTTTATATCACATAACCACATTACTATAATATCTTTATGTATTTTTTAAATTCAGTTTTTAAAACCCATAAAGCCATAACTCGGCTTGAATTCAATTGATTATAAGTATTGACAAATTTCGATTTAACGGCACATTGACACTCACGGATGAGAGCGTCAGGATTCAATCGCCCTAATTTGCACGGTCGGAACAATGCTTTTACTCTGATCGAGCTATTAGTAGTACTGGCTGTAATTGCGGTACTTTCATTTCTGGTGATTCCTGCGATCAACGGACTGAAAAAAAGCGGCGATATGAATACAGCCTCGGGTCAAATTTCTGGCGTTATTACGACGGCTCGCACTTATGCTGTAGCAAACAACACCTATACTTGGGTGGGATTTTTTGAAGAGGATGGTTCGAGAACCTCCACGCAACCTGCCACGGCGGGAACAGGCAGAATTGTAATTGATTCCGTGGCTTCGGCGGACGGAACTCTCCCCTATACGCCTACCAACCCAAGCGTAATTTCCGGCAGTCGCCTCATTCAGACCTCTCGTCTGCTAAAAATTGACGGCATGCATCTGGTTACCTTTCCAGCTAATGTGGGAGGTACAACCATCACCACTCCTGGCGCGGTGACCATTTCCAACGCGAATATAGGGAGTATCGGCGATACAACTCCACAAACAGTGTCCTTGACGCCTTTCTCCTATCCCCTCACCGGTACGGCCCAATATACTTTCACGAAGGCAATTCAGTTTAGTCCCCGCGGCGAAGCACGCATCAATAACAGCACGAGCCTCTATCCTCTGCAGCCCGCGGTAGAAGTGGGCCTTCAACCCGCGCATGGGGCGATTGTCGATCCAACCAGTGTGAACCTAGTGTCGATTCAAATCACGGGAGTAGGCGGGGATGTCACCGTTTATCGCCGATGAAAACAACTTTTAAAAGATCAGGTCGAGAAGGATTTTCGCTCGTCGAGGTGACCCTCGCACTGGCGATTGTGGTTTTCTGCCTGACGGCGTTGACTGGCTTACTCTGGGTGGGACTTTCGGCGAACGCAACTGCATCTGGCCAATCCGCTGCAAGCAACATTTTGTCGGCCGTGGTCTCGGACCTCCGCGCCACGCCTACTACTTCGACCAAGTCTCTCCTTTACGGAATTACTCTTCCAACCTCTCCGGTGACTGCGGCAACTCCAGTTTCCCTTTATGTCACTGCGGATGGCGCAACGGTTACCACCGCTCAAAATCCTTCCACCTATCTTCTCACCGTTACCTTCCTGCCACCGGGTTCTGCAGCAGCCAGTGGAGCTCGTTCCCGCATCGCCACATTTGCCGATCTAAAGGTCAGTTGGCCAGCCGCCGCCGCTGCGACGAATGCCAAGGGAACCGCTGAAACTTTCGTGGCAATAGACCGCAACTAAGATGAAAAAGATTTTCCGAATCGACGACCGGAAACCACGCGGCGGCTTTACGTTGGTGGAAGTTCTCGTGTCCATGTCCGTTTTGATTTTGATCATGAGCATCCTGGGAGAGATGTTCAACGGAACCGCCTCGCTCGTCACTTATCACGACAAGGCGATGGATGCGGACGGTCAAACGCGGATACTCCTGGATAGAATGGCCATTGATTTCGAGAACATGGTCAAACGCACCGACGTCAATTATTTCCTGAAATCCGATTTGGCCGAAACGACGAAACCGCAAAATTATGATCTAGCCAGCAGCAATCCCATGAGTGACGCGTCAAGCGCGGTCAACGATCAGATCGCATTTTATAGCGCGGTCCCAGGATATTTCTCCAACACCGCAACTCAAAGCGCGATTTCCTTGGTTGGCTATCGACTGAATACGAGCACGTATCGAATAGAGCGGTATGGCCGGGGCCTTTTTTGGAATGGAGATACTGGAACGACTGCCACAGGCGAAAGCACTGCTGGTGATCAGCCCGCTTTTCTACCCATGGTCTTTGGCTCGACGGGACAGTGGCCGGCGGCGATCAGCGCGACCGCCACTGATTCGGATTATGAGGCGATCGGACCCTCCGTCTTCCGGTATGAATATTGTTATCTGCTAAAAAGCGGCGTCCTGAGCACGGTTCCGTGGGATACGGCTGTCGGTCATACTTCCATCAACGGATTACAAGATGTTGCGGCCATCGGCGTGACGATGGCTGCCATCGACTCCAAAAGCCGTAAGATTGTCTCGGACACGACCCTTGCTGCTCTCGCCGGTAAGATGAAGGATTTCGACTCGACCAGCATGTCCGCACCGGGAGCTCTGGAGGCGCAGTGGCGATCGGTCATCCAGGGAAGCACCGTTCCTGTGCCCGCGCTCGTCCTGCCAAGCCTGCACATCTATCATCGTTTCTTTTACCTGAATTCTCATTGAAACTCCCAATGAAGAAGTTGAAGCCGGTCGGTATCCGGAGAAGTCATTCAGGGGCGGCATTGATCATTGTCCTCGCCTTTGTCGTCCTTTTGTCCGGACTCATTATTGCTTATTTGTCCCTTTCCACGACTGAGCGCCAACTTGCCAACAACAGCTTTACCGGAGCCAAGGCGGATCAACTGGCGAACAGCGCTCTCGATACTGTCGTGGGCGATCTCAAGCAGGAAATCGTCAACGGATCGACCGCCCTGACCGGCAATGCTGGCAACACTACAAATTACGTCCCCCTTAACGCCATCAACATTGTTCCCTCGCTAAGCGGCGGCAATCCCACCTCGATGGCAAATTTGGTGCGGATCAGCAAATATCAGGATGTAACCGGAACGCCGACCACCACCGCTCCATTGGTGGGAAGCCGCGCCTCCAATCTCGCGTCCACGACCACGTCGGCCAATGGTAGAAGTGTCAGCGTCAAGCGTTGGAACAAACATTACCTCCTTCCGCGCGTAACCGCCAATGTGGGATCGGCGACTTTTGATTCTACTCCGGTTGCCACGTTTATTCCTCCAGACTGGGTCTTCGTCACAACTCAGGGCCCCAAGGATATCACGGGGGCCACCTCAAGCACGCTCAACTCGGTGATCGGTCGTTATTCCTATGCCATCTATGATGAGGGAGGAACCCTTAATCTCAATGCTGCAGGTTATCCTGCGAGCGGCGTCGCAACCTCGCAGACCTCTGGGAAAGGCAATATTGCCTACGCAGACCTGACCCAACTCACCAATGGGGCACCCTCTGTCACTTCAGCCCAGATGACCAAGGTGGTCAATAATCTGGTCGGTTGGCGCAATTACGCCTCGGCTCAACCGGGCGGCAATTTCACCAGCGGCTTTAGCTTTACGGCTACTTCCGCGACGAATTATTTCAATGCCGTCGCCACCAATCAAGCTTCGGGATTTATGCAAACCGCCACGGCTACCCCTCCCTATAACAACCGCACCGACCAAGCCTTTTTGAGTCGGCAGCAACTTATCGATTTCTGGACCGCACAGGGTTTCCCCCCGGATCTTCTTCAATTTGTGGGCACTTTTAGCCGGGATGCCAACGCACCCACATGGTCTCCTCTTCAAAACGCCAGCGCATTGGGAGGCAGTTCCACAACCGCTTATAACTATAAATCGAATGCGGACAACACCACGACTCCTCCCATCAATCCTGATTTTTTGAACTGGCGATTTAGCACGGCTACGACCCTGACCAGTTACGACATCAATGGCAATTCCACCAGCGTTTCGGTTAATGCGGGCGATCCGATCGTTAGAAAACGTTTTAACCTCAGTCGGATTAATTGGCTAACTTATCAGGGTCCCAATCCAGCCGTCACGAATGCAGCAGCGGCGATCAAACAATATTTCGGTCTGGTTTGGAGTACGGACAGCAGCGGTTACGCTTGCTGGGTATACACCTCCCCCACTGGATCAACCGCCAGTCCGCCCACGTCGATAATGACCCTCAGTCAAGTCGCGGCGGCTAACCGCGAGCCTGACTTCTTTGAACTTCTGCAAGCCGGCATTCTGGCCGGATCCCTCGGGTTGGATGCGGGCGTGGTGGGTACCAGCTCCACGTCCGGACCAGCGGGCGACACCCAGAAGTGGGACCAGACGACCGCATATCAAGTCCTGCAAATTGGAGCCAACATCATCGATCAATACGATACCGACAGCTATCCCACTGAGATTGCCGCCAACTTCAATCTCGGGACAGCCCCGGGATCAGCAGCCGTCCCGCCGGTGCTCGGGTCTGTCTATGGCATTGAAAATCTTCCCTACCTTTACGCCATCTATCTCGCGATCTTTCGTTACGACTCCAACCATAAAAATGTCGGGGCATGGTTTATTCCGGAAATCTGGAATCCTCATCAACAGCCGATCGTCGCCAGCACGGGCGCCGCGCCAACAAGTTTCAGGTTTGTGGCATCCGGTTTGGCGACCATGTTGATTCGCGTATCCGGCCCCAACCAGCCCGTTCCTAACTTACCCCCCATTAACGGACCCACTACGACTTTGGACAGCGATCCCGGAGTTGCCTTTACCAGTTCGACCACCGCACTGGAACCTACGCTTTTGGACCAAAGCAATGCCACCGCATCGAGCACCAATGACAATATCAAGACAGCCCAGATGACTTTTACGGTCGGAATAGCGGGCACGACCCAATACACCACCAACACGCATAACCATCTCGGGCTCTTTGTCGGAAGTGTTCTGGACAATGATCCCCTCGAGACGGATACATCGATCATCCATTACACAGACGGATTTCTCACCCCAAATGCCGATACGTTTTTTCTTCAATATAAAGATGCATCCAATAATTGGAGAACATACACAGAGATGAAAGGTCTGAACAACGCTCCCCACTCCGGTTCCTATGCCGATGTTTTTAACAACAACGGCGCATCGTATATCGCCATGAGAAGCGATCCCCGGACGGATCGATTCAGCGTGAATGAAGTTTTCGAAGGCGATGGCGCGGGTTCAGGCACCTCCAATGGATTTGGAATCCCAAATAAGACTTCCTGGTCCAGCGTAACCGCAACGGGAGATGCCTATACCTATTATACTCCATCAAATTTAACCCATTTCTTTCTCGCCGGTTCTGGCTTAGTTTCACCACCGGTCAATAGCAATTGCAACCCGTGGCAGCTTTGCGAGAACCGCAATCCTCCCTCGCTGAGCGGGTCTCAACTGGGAACCGAATATTATACCGATCTGGATGGGATCAATCGGCGGGCCGACGGCGCTTACGGCGTCCGTTTTGGTAAAGAGGGGCATCCTCTTGCAACCGGCAATACTCCCAGCCGCCCCGTCATTCTTAACCGTGCTTTTCGAAATGTCGGCGAATTAGGCTATGCCTTTCGTGACTTGCCCTGGAAGAATATCGACTTTTTTACCCCGGAAAGCGCCGATACCGGACTGTTGGATCTCTTCACGGTTGATGATGTCAACACTATCCCCATGACGGCGGGACGCGTCAGTCTAAACACCCGCCAAGCGCCAGTCCTGGCCTCACTCTTGAGTGGCGCTACGGAAATCGAACCCATCACGACTGCCACGACCACCTCCATCAGCGCGGCTGATGCGGAAACCCTCGCCTCATTGATCACAACCAGTTCTGGCACGACTCCATTCGTTAGCCGCGCCGAGTTGGTGAGTCGCTTTAAATCGGCGACTGAAACCGACACCCGCTTCTCTTCGCTGACCTCTCTTCCATTGACGACTGCCAACCCCAATCCCAACTCGATCAAGGCTCAGAGAGAAAGCATCGTGCGTGCTTTATCGGAGGCGACCACAACGCGAACCTGGAACTTGATGATCGACGTCGTCGCCCAGACCGGACATTACCCTCCCGGCAGCAATGCGCTTTCTCAATTCGTGGTCGATGGAGAACGTCGCTACTGGCTGCATATTGCCATCGATCGTTTTACGGGCGAGGTGCTTGATCGTGTCCTGGAGCCCGTTTATGAATAAGATGTCTCTGTCAGTTGTGCCCCTCTTGTGGCTAAGTCTGGCGATGGCGATTGCACAGGATACGCCAGCAACACCCGCTCCTCCCTTTCTGATCGTCCCTTCTGATATTACGTGGACGATGACCGTGGCATCGGCTTCCGGTTCATCACACTCGCCCGGAGTGGCCTCTCCAAATACTGGGAATGCCGGCCCTCTTCAACTTCGACAAAGGCAGGTCGCTCAAAAGGGAGAACTTCGACGGCAGACCGAGACATGGTCCGATGGCACTGTAACCGAGAGTTGGGTCATTGACGGCAAAACGCTGCTCGGCCTACCCGGCAATCGTGGGATTCATCTAATTGATCCTTCGCGCGACAGGCTGAGTGCAGCCGACGCCAATCGATTTGATTTTTTGAATATCACGTGGCTCTCTACCGACACCTTTCTTCGAAAGGAAGTCTCCCAGGGGCACACCTGTTATCTTTTTCAAAAGCAGATTCCACCAGCACCTCCGTCTCCGGCCCAGAAGTCTGACGCCTACGAACTCGCGATGATGCAACGCGTGCCAGGACAGGCATGGATCGATGCGACCACCAAGGCGATGGTCGCCTACAATGATGGAACCAATCTTTACACGTTTGCCTTTGGGCCTCCTCCCGGAGATTTGACTCCTCCGTCCGCTTACAGTGCGATGATAAAAAAATACGAAGAGAATATGAATCCGCTTCACATTCCCGTAGCTCCGCGTTAGTTCCCCGGCCTTTTTCAATCTCACGATTGGGCCGCTTATAATTCAAAGTCGTTACCAAATTGCGCAAAATCCCCAGTAAATCCTTCGAATGAATCCCATAACCTTTACCAAACAAAGTTACATCATCGATGGGAAACCCGGGTTTCTCTATTCCGGGGAATTTCATTATTTCCGCGTCCGCAAATCGGCCTGGCGTGAACGCATGGAGCTTTTCAAGAAGGCGGGCGGCAATTGCATTGCCACGTATATACCGTGGCTGATTCACGAGCCCACGGAGGGCAATATCACCTTTGCAGGAGAGGACCATCTCGATCTGGAAGGCTTTTTGAAAATAGCGCAGGAAACCGGATTACGCGTCATGGCTCGTCCGGGTCCCTATCAGTATTCCGAACTCGTTTATGGAGGACTGCCCCGCTGGCTTTATGATGGTTATCCTGCCTTGCATGCCAGAAGATTGAATGGCGAGTCAATTCAGCGAGGCTCCGTTTCTTACATCCATCCGCTCTTTCTCGAAAAGGTCAAACGCTGGTTTGATGCTGTCTGCCCCCTCATTGCTCGATACACCATTTCTCAAGGAGGCCCGATCGCCTTCACTCAATTCGATAACGAGGCCATGGGGGTTCATCTCTGGCGTGGTAGCGCAGATTATAATCCTGAGACGATGGGATTCGGAAAATCGGGAGGTCGCTACACGCGGTTTATGCAAAAGCGCTTCCCCTGCCTGACCGATCTCAACACCGCCTACGACAGTGCCTATGAAAGATATGAGGATGTTCGTCCTCAAACGCCAGGCTTACCGCCGCGAACTTCCGATACTCGCCGGAAAAAAGATTATTTTGAATTCTATCTGGGTACGGTGGCCGAGTATGGCGTCATCCTCGTCGAGATGATGCGCAGTCACGGGATCGATACGCCCTTTATCCATAATTCAGCCAATCCCGACATGAACGCCTTCTTCATCGAAACGGTCGATGCCTTGGGAAGCGATTTTCTTCTCGGGTCGGATCACTACTACAACCTCGATCAAAACTGGAATCAAAACAACCCGACACCGCAATACGCGATCAATGTTTTCTATTCCAATGAAATGCTTCGTCTGATGGGATTCCCCCCCTCGATCTTCGAATTGCCCGGCGGGAGCTGCTCAGACTGGCCACCCATCACCCCTCACGATATCAAGGCTTGTGTGCTGGCCAACATCGCCTTGGGAATGAAGGGGTGCAATTATTACATCTTCACGGGCGGCCCCAATCCGCCCGGAGCGGGCTTGACCACCGATCTCTATGATTACGGTGCGGCCATCGGCTCCGAAGGTGAAATTCGCCCTCTCTATGACGTTGTCAAAGAGATTGGGCATTTCGTCAAAGACAACTCATGGCTTGTTGAGGCAGAGCATGTGTCGGATTTTCGCGTAAGCCTGGATTTTGACTACGCCCGCGCCAGACAGTATGAGGCTCCCCTCACTGGAATCCGGTTTTCCGCCGAGCAAGCGTGGAAATTTACCAGGGTGGGCCTTCTCACCACGGCTTTCTGCTCCAGCCTCTCCCCCGATTTTATCGACATGCGCTCAGACGAGTGGCTCACCGATCTCTCGACTCCTCTGGTCGTCATCTGCGCGGAAACAATGGCGCAAAGCAAACAAGCTCGGATCGTTCAATTTTTGAAAAACGGAGGTCGCGCCCTGATCGCCCCGGTTCTTCCCCGGTTCGATGAGAACCTGCATCCCTGCACGATTTTGTCCGACTATCTGGGTTCGCCAGAATTAGAGGCCAATGACGGGCAACAGGTGCGCTTCAACTGCGGTCCCGTCGTGAATATCTTTGATAATGGCGGCGTCTCCTATACCCAAGCCGTGCCCGCATCAGGCAAAGTCCTCGGCATCGACGAATTCACGAACAAAACCATTTCCTGGATGTCATCGCCTACGGGTGGCGGCAAAGTAGTCTTTCTGGGATTCCACTGGATGCATGCGAAGAACGAACAGGGTCAAATGCTGTCATGGTTGCTCAAGGAGCTTGGACTCATCCAGCGAGTAATCTGCTCAAACCCGAATATTTGGACAACGCTGCGCCGCCATGCCGACAAGTCGATGCTTTTTGCCATGAACCTGAGCACTTCAGACATGGAGGCGGAAATCGATTGCCCTAAGAATGACGATACGCCGGGCTCGAAGCATCATGTGGCCTTAAAAGCCATGACCGTTTTGATGATGGATCCAGTCAGCGGAAAAGAGATTTAGCTCTGAGAACAACATCACTAAACGAATTGCGGAGCTGATCGTGGGATTCTCACTTCCATTACCGGCTTCAGATGGCAACGGAAAACGCGTTCATCGCCGCATTCTGCCTCTTCCATAGGCGCTTGCGAAAGCTCCTGTCCAATAGGAAGCAGTTCCAATGCGACGGCGGTCGTACATTCACCAAACGTCTGGGGATTAAAGGGTCGCTCCGGACCAGAATAAAATACTCCTTCCAGCCAGACTAGCGCCCCTTCGTGATCCATCTTCCAGCCATCAACGATTTTGCCGTCAAATCGCAAAGAACCAGTTCGAAGAATTATTTTGAAGGATCCGGCGCTGAGTTCAAAGAGATCCGCAGCTAATTCCCTTACTTCTGCTTCAGGCCCCTCGACCTCATATCGAATACGC
Organism: Verrucomicrobiota bacterium; assembly: GCA_013285645.1. GTDB lineage: Bacteria > Verrucomicrobiota > Verrucomicrobiia > Methylacidiphilales > UBA1321 > JABDGH01. The sequence goes on from JABDHJ010000001.1 coordinate 64,496, forward strand.
AAATCCCACGTTAAAAATGTTCCAGAGGGAGGTCGATCGAGATTGGGATGATAATCCCCCTCGCCCGCCGCGAAATTGAATCCGGTCAAAATCCGCGAATTGTCCTGGATGTTGCGAACCCGTGCTGAAACAAAATCATGTCCGTTATGAAGAACGCGCAAGCGCACGCGGGAGAACGCTTGCCGGGGCGAAACCCAATAACCAAGGACGACGCGGCGCTGGTCCCACATGCATTCCTCGTTCATGGAACCCAACGTGGCCTCGCCCGAGAACCATGTTGTTGAGATTTTATCCGGTATCCAATTTGTTTGTTTCGTCCAAATATGGCGATGTTGTCCCGAGGCGTCTGGCAACTGAAAGAAGCGACCACGAATCGATTCGGGACAAGAATACGGAAAACCCATTTCCACATGATCATCCGCGTTTGCTATCAAAGGTTGAACGGCGAGGGGCTCTCCCAGGCGCGCCTCAAGAAATTTCACCTTTTCGACATCCAGCCAATCTTGATAGCTGCGACTTTGTGGGCCGCCCCATTGTCCCGTTCCCGGATGGAACTGTTCCGCGATGAGTTGCCAAACAAACGAAAGAAGATCAATCGCATGATCACAGGCCTCAGGACATTTGGCCAAATGCAACAATCGTTCCAGCTCCTCGATCAGCACGATGGTATAGGTTGGACTATTATATTCAGCAAAGCCTCCGTGAAATTCAAAGGCGCTTCGCAAATTGCGCAAACGGCGCAACCCGTAATCGAAAAGGCGCGCATCGGCAAACATCTCTCCAGCCACGAGGCACACCACGGCGCCCATCGCGCAGATATTGGTGTAGCCCGGGCCAACGTTTCGGCGAAAAATGGCCCATGCCGCATGCCCGGCAGCCATCCGCGTTCTTTGCGCCAAGTCGGAAGACAATCGGTCGGAGTAGTCGTGGAGAATTTGCAGGAGACGGATGCCGATGAAATCAGCCCAGTTCCAATCGGCAGGCGACATTTCACGGGGCGGCTCCTCGGCATACCAGCCCCAGATACCGTAATGCAAATCCGTCGGATCTGTGGTTTGAAGAGCCAGAAGCCTCTCCAAGATCTTGCGTCCGATACGATGATCCTCTTCGGCAGGAGAGCCCAAACAGCGGATGGCATAATCTGCGCTTTCCCGCGTTCCGAACGCCCAGGAAGGGGACCTCATATTACTATGATAGGTGGCGTTGACGGGAATCCTGACCAGACTCTCCTTTTCGTCGAATTCGAACGGGACTTTCGGTTTAATCATAAACAAAGATCGTTAGTCGTTCGTGATGAGACGGAAACCAGTCGCTGGATGGGCGATGTCTCCCAATTCCAATGTCTGTTTGAGAAAATTACTATCGTTGTCCGATATCGAGAGATTAAGACGGAATGGTTTTGAATCCAAAATTGACTTTGGAATTTCAAATCGATAAAGCGTTTGAGGATCCTTGTCTGCCATCACTTCGCGACTGGCCGCAAAAGTCACACCTACGACGGAATTACTCAGAACAGGTTTATCGCCAATCAAGCCTCCCGTTAAATCCAGCAAGGATTTTCCCGCATCGTCGGCCAGGACAACATGAATGCTGTCCGCCTGCGCGAGTTGGGAAGGCGACGTTGCCTGAACCAGTACATCATCGGTGACCGCGATATAAAGTTGCAGAGCTTTGCCCGAATCACGCACCCAAACAGTGGCGGAAAGATCCTTCCTTCCCTTGTACCAACGGGACGTATCCGGTTCCTTCAACCACAAATTCTTGACCGAACTGTCGTCGAGAAGAGTGAGAGGTTCCATCGATATCCAAGTTGCCAATTGATCAACAGACGCAGTTGCATCGAGAGCCGGAATAACGTCTTGGAGACGCACAGGCGCAATCAAGGTACCCAATGTTTTTCCGTCGGATTGCGAGCTGATAGCGACCGTATCCGGATCATTTCCCGATGTTAGAGCAATTTGCCGTTCCTTGGGGCCGCCGAAGCTCAAGACCCATCCGTATTTGCCGCTAAGTACTTCCACAGCGATAAGGTTGCGTCCCTTCTTCAAGGGAAGCTCGAAGGTATGATTGGCTGTCGCGCCGCCATTACCCGCTTCGAGCGTATCCAAAACCTTGGAACCATTTACATACCAGGCCATGAACCAATCGGCATCGGCTACGCAGGAGATCTGTGTATCGACGGGCGAATCGAGGTACGCGAATGCGATGGCGGGACGCTTCATTTCCAAGCTTCCGGCAATTTTGGCAAAATCAAGGCGATTGGTCGGCGTCCAAACAAACTGGCCGGGAATAGCCGCTCCAGCGCCCGGCAGGGTCTCAGGAATAGCCGAGATCTGTTCGAGCTGTATCTTGGATAGGTCGACATCCGTAAATGCCTTCCACCAATAGGGCAGTCTGAGTGGTTGTTTCGCCTTCCCCAATGTAACCACAAAGCTGGCCGGCGCCGATTGATCTGCCGGAACGGTTACGTTTACTAGGGAGGTTACGGCTTGTATCGTCAAACGGGTTTTAGGCACGAGAGAGACACTCGCTTCGAGAAGTTGATGCTGGGTATTATGTAGTGAGACCTCAATTTTATTGTCGGCATTTGCCAACAACGGCTCTGCGCTGGTCAAGGCAAGCATGGGAGGAACAACTTCAACCTGCCGGGCATTGCCGGATGATTTCCAAGCGACAAAAACAGGATTCAAACCCACGGGAATCGAAACCGTATTGTCCGTGGAAACAGCCAGGGCCCAAGGGTTGCCGTACATGTCATACATGGCCGTTTCCGTGACTGGCACTCCGGAGCCGTCGAGTCTGAGTTGCAGATCAAGTTGAATCGGCTTCTCGGCAAAGAAAACTCCTTCCTTTCGCCCGGTCAAGTGGCCCGCGGCACCTTTCTCTTCAAAGATAAAACCATCGACATCAGAATTTCCTCCCTTACCGGCAATATCCAGCGTGGTGCTGAAGGTAAAGTGGTGGAGTCTTTCGACCATATTCCGATAGGCCAGGACGGCGGGATGTGGCTCGATAAAATTGTCGGTCATCCCATATCCGCCCTCGGTTCCCTCACCCTCCATAAACAGGCGAAAAAAGAAGAAGACCGGCTCGCCTTTTGATTGTCCGTAGATCATTTTTTCCACAGCTGTGCGTGCCTGTTCCTCAAGGCCGGTATGATCGTGTCCGGAATACCCGGATTCGGTCTCGATGAAAGGATGGTTCTCCTTGTTATATTTTTTTGCCACCGCGTAGACCCGCTCATAGGCATTACGTTCCGCGTGAATATCGGGACCGTGTCCGTGATAGGCGATGGCATCGATTTTTGCCGGATCCAGAAGTTTGATAAATTCTTCCGATCTGGCTGGTCCGACTGTTCCCGCAAAAGACAGGCCTCCATTCATCACCACCGTGTCTGAATCGGAAACGGCAGCCTTTCGAGCCCCCGTTTTAATCGACTCACGCATTTCGTAAAAATCATGCGTATAATCGGGGATCGCTCCCGGATAAAATCCGAAAAGATCAGGCTCGTTTCCCAATTCAAAATATCGAATCCTGCCAGGGCCTTTGCCGACATAAAGACGGGTGGCTTCCTCCAGAAATGCATCCTTTTGCTTTAGGTGCCCGTCTCGCTTTGCGGGATCCAGTTCCTTCGGAGGATCGCTCATCAACATGCTTTGAAGATTTTCGGCAGCCAGATCTTTCAATGCCTTGCCCAGATCTTCAACCGTTTCCGTCATGCCCTTGTCGTAAGGATTTCGAAGGATATCGACGCCCATAAGCCGATAATAAGCAAACGCGGCAGGCGTATGAGTTGAAAAAATGCTCGCGTTGGCAGGGTCCAGGCCATAGAGAAATTCGTCCAACCGCGCCTTCTCCAATGGAGCGGAACTGATGATGCCAAGCCTGAAGGTTTGACTCAACAGAGCGCCTCCGGGTTGACCATCCAATGACAATTCCAACCTGCCATCGTACGGCCCCAACGACCAACCCGTGGTATCAAAAGTAAATGCCAAGGGAAGCGACGAAGCAGGCTGAAGGGTGACATTTCCTTCGTCGGTGTACCGCGTTTTACCATCATATCCGGTCATTTGAAGCCGGTAATGGGTCCGCATTGGGATTTGTGCCAAATTTGTAAGTGTGGCGCTTATTTTTTTCGCGGGCCCGTTTTGAAAAACTAAAACACCACCCTTTTCGCCAGACGCAAGACCGATGATCTTCAACATTCGGGACCACATGATATTTTGTTTGGGGTCATAGCCGACAAGTCGAACACTCTTCAAATAAAGCGGGGTGTTGGCGGCATCAATTCTGAAATCGAATCCCTCCAGTGGAGGTTTTTCGGAACTCGAATCAGGCCGTACCCCGAAATAGGCATCATCCACATTGACGCGGCGTGTTTCCCACTCCTTGCCCGGACTCCAGGCGTCCGAAACCATCTTGTTTCCGTCCCTCGAATCGATTCTGATGCGCACGCTGCATGGTGCCGGCGTATAGTAAGTCACTTCCAAATCTACCGCCGGACGCCCTCCTGCCTTGAAGAGAGGGTCTGTCACTGTGAACCGAAACGAACGCAGCCATCCCATGCCGGGGGTCGCGCTTTGATCGGCCATCCAAGCCTCAGTGGATTTGCCGTCGATGTCCACGCTGGTTGGTTTGACACCGCTCCGATCAAACGTTATCCCCTGCTCGATGGGTTGCTGATTGAAAATAACCTGAAGGCTATCGATTCCAGGTATCGAAACGGGAACGTCCTTGGGAAGATCAGCACTCGCCAGCGTGGATGGCAACGAAAAGACGATGGCGAATAATAAGAGTGGAATTTGTTTCATGGGAGCAAAGGCGAAAATCTGGAATGCCTTCGAGAAATTAAAAATCAAAGAACTTCCTGCCGTGATCGACTGGAGTTTTCGATCTTGGCAATCACAGGGGATTCGACCTCGGGCAAGGTATTCTCTTCCATGTTGTGGTGATTGATGACCGCGCCGTTATCCAGAGGATTCGATCTCTTCGTGCGCAAACGCCGAAACAGATCGATGGCATCGAAGATTCCACCCCACGTAAACCAGATGGCGGTAATGACGGCCATGATCACGGGTATGATAATGGCGTTTACCCGCCAAAATTCCGACCAGACCGAGACCGGCCAGGGTGCGATAAAATACCAGAGGCTTCCCAGAACGGTGATCGCAAAAAAGATCATCATCCAGGCGAAAAGTCCTCCTGCGATCCATTTATCTCCCAAGGTAAAATTGTGATCGTAGCCGATAATCTTGCCCCAGGTCACTTTCCGCCCCGTGGATTTCTCGGTTACCTCTCCGAGTTCGCGATTGATCTCAGCATAGGCTCCGCGATGAAGCATGCGGTCCAAATTGAAGTCCTCCCGGCACGTGAGGAGCGAAACAATCACATAACTCCCAACCGCAATGAGCATGGTAAAGAAGGAGATTTGCGCACCATTGAGAGGAAAGGATTTTCCATAAAGTTGTTGGGCGGTAATGCCAGCCATGGAAAGGAAGAATCCCGTGAGAAAACCAGTCCAGGCCCCTGCCGTCGTCGCCTTTTTCCAGTAGAGACCGCCGATGATAACGGCACCAGCGCCGCCAATGTAGATGCTCATCGTCACCGTCCACCACATGCTGATGTAATCGACTAGGGGGAAAAAAATGCCAAAGAAAAAGACGAAAAGCGCCACCCCGACAATCGACCAGCGCAACAACCAGATATGTTGGTGCGGAGTGAACGGTTTGCGCCGCAAGGGAAGCACCACGTCCTGTATAAAAAGGCTGCCCCAAGAGTGAAGATGGCTCGAGTCACCACCGAATAGCCCCAACAGTAGCACGGCACAAAGCGCGCCCCGCAACCCCTCCGGGAGAAAATGGGTGATGGCGATCGGAATCTCCATTTGCTCCTGCGTTTGTGGGTTGTCGATCCGGGCCACGTCGGCGTGAACCTGAACGGCCTTCGCGGCATAAGCAGGATCGCGTAAATAGGTCATTGCACAGACCGCCAGTACCACGATCACCGCCGCCTGGCCAAACCCGCGCCATTGCCCCAGCAAATTGCCCATGACGCCTTCGTGAGCAGTTAGTGGAGCCGAATTGTAAGCGCTCTGGTTCTGCCATGCCATCGTCCCATACATACTTCCGGCGATACCCATTAGGACGAGCCAGATATTGAAGTCCTTGGTTTGAAAGGAATCGAAAGGATTGATGAACGATTGTCCCGCTGGTTGATCGCTCAATGTTGCGCTGATCTGCGTCCAACTGAACATGTGCAGGAGTCCAAAAATGAGGACCAGATAGAGAATTTGCGAAACGATTCCTTCGACGCAATTCGTCATCATGATCGTGATGATCCCGCCGCTTAGCGTTACGAATAGGTTTACTCCCAGGAAGAGCGCCATGAGCGGAATATAGGTTGGGACAGTAAATCCCCAGACATGGAGTTCAGGGGAAAATCCGAGGAAATAGACCATCACGCGCGCGCCGATTACGGGCATGATGCCGAAATTGAGCAGGCCCGAAAAAAAGCCCAGGCTTCCGGCAAAAAGACGCAGATTTCTGCTATAGCGAATTTCAAAAAATTGCCCAAGCGTCATCGCCCTGGTCTCGCGATAGCGATAAATAACAAATCCGAAAATCGCGACGACGAGAAGAATCGGACGCGGTAACCATGTCCACCATGTATAGGATAAGCCGGAATGATTGAGGACTTCAAACGCGCCGACGTAGATCACCGCGCCCGCCTGCATTTCCGCCCGACCAACTGCTAGTAAGTACCGCCGGGCAACGCGTCCCGCAGACATGAAGTCTGCCACACTTTTGGCATACTGTTGCGTGTAGATGCCAATGCCCATAACGAGAATCAACGAACCTAATACGAGGATCCAATCGAGAAGATGCATGTCAGTAGATCAAAATTTTAAATTGCTTATAATCTATCGAATTTTGCAATTAAAAAAAGCCTCGCCTAGGTTCTCACAATGCAGAACAAATAAAGGCCTTTCGATGCTGACTAGGATAGTCTTTCTGTATAGCCAAAGCAGCCACCTAAGCAAGAATATTGCTTATAATATTTGCCGAAATGGAATCCCTACCTAGCGCCTTGCTACTACTTCAGAACCGGCCCGGTACTTTCCCGGACGATCAGCTTGGGCGGAACAATCACCGTTGATTGGCGGGAGGGCGAATCATCCCAAAGCATGTCCAAAGCGAGTCGTTCTAATTCCGGACTATACGTGAGTGCTGTTAAAGAGGGGTAGATTTGATCGCTTCCCGGCAAGTCATCAAAACTGAAGAGCGACATTTGCTCGGGCACGCGAATGTTGTGCTTGGTTAGATACCGCAATGCCCCCCAAGCTCCTGCGGCCGAAAGCGGACAGATCGCGGTGGGGCGAGGATTAAGGGCCATAACTTCGTCCATCTTTCCGTAAGCTGCCGCAAATGAATTGTCCCAAGTCTGAAGCTGGCAATCAAAAATGGTCGCCTCGCGCATCTGCTTGTCCTTAATAAAAGCCTTGATCGCTTCTAGGCGCTGGCGGATGGCGGAGAGAGACACGGGTTCATTGACAATGAAAGCAATTCGCGTGTGCCCCAGCGAGATGAGATGCTCCATCATTAACAGCGTCGCGCCATCTTTATCCTGCTTAACGGCATTGCCAGGGTAGCCGGCAATATCTCCCGAAAGATAAACCGAGCGATACCCCCGCTTGTCGAGTTCATAGTAGAGCTCCCAGGTACTGTCTTCGGACGTGGCAAAAAAGAGGATCCTTTCTTCCTGGGGCGATCGGCGCAGTCCTTCGCAAATCTCCTTTACCGTCCGGTTGGGGCGAATATTATAGATATGAAATCCATAATCCCGCTCCGCACACAACCCCGCCAAGTTGCGAATCAGCGACAATTGCAGCGTCGAATCCATCATTGGCAGAAATATCCCAACCGAGCGATTCCGCACGGATTTACGAACGAACGTCCCCTTCCCCACACCCCGGTCGAGCAAACCTTCCCCGGCCAGATCGTTCAGGGCCCGCCTCACCGTGGGCTGCGAAACCCCGAGCCGCTCAATCAATTCCCGTTCAGGAAAAAAACGATCGCCATCTTTGAACTGAGTCTCGACCAAATGGCGCAAGTGGCGTCTCACTTGCTCATGCAAAGGCAGTCCCATTCGCCGACTAATAGCTTCAAGCGATTTCTCGTGGTTTTGAGCCGTTTCCATAAGGTATCTATACACCTATTATGGAAACATCAAATTATTCTTATAAGCAATCGCTTATTCAGCAGGAACAAGAAAAGAGCTTTATCAAAGGTGTTTAATTCGTTACTTCTATAATTTGATCGGGCTGAATGCTTATACTCGCATGTCCTCAGTTCAACTTGCTCTTGCGTCGCTGAATGAGAACGAGCATTGCCAAGCCACCGAGGATAAGGGCCCATGTGCCGGGCTCGGGGGCAGTGTAGGCAAGGATCAGATCGTCCCCTACGATCGAGTCGGAGAATCCGGTAGGCAGGCCCGCGAATGTGCCACTAATGCCAGTTGTCGTATCGAGGAGGTTCCAAGTCGTTCCCGAGGTGGGAGTATAGCCGTTTAGAAGATTGATCGAAAGGGTTGCGCCACTGGCGATAGTCGCTCCGCCGTCCAAGACACTAATCAAATCAGCTTGTGTGTCGGAGGCCAGATCGAAGTTTAAGGTGGATCCTGTGAGGAAGGACAAGTTAGCTACCGAACCGGTCCCGCCCACGTTGAAGATGCCCGCCCGAAGCGCACCGGAGGGATCGCCAGGCGAAATCGAGCCACCGGCGCCGACCGTCACTGTTTGAGCGGCCCCTACAATGGCTCCTGTGCCAACGTTGAGTTGCCCGGTAGCATTGCCAATTTTAACCGTTCCGCTGCCCGATAGCGACTTGACCTGTTGAGTCTCTGCAGTAAGGCTTCCGGTCGTAAACACTCCGCCCAAATCAATCCGTAAGTCCGTACCCGTGGGGAGAGCATTGCTGACATTTCCCTGCACCGTCCCGGCAGCGATGATGGTTGATCCCGTATAATTTGAACCAGTAATGTCAATGTTGTAAGCGCCGCCTCCGCCAAAGACCAAACCAACGCCCGTACTTGTTCCCGTGAAAAGTGTAGTAATGGTCGGCTCGGTGGATCCAGTAATGTAACCGGTAGCGGAACCAAAATTAATTGTTCCACCGCTAAAGGTAGTGAAGTTAAAATCGTCGATTGCCCCGCTCGTGACGGTCAAGATTTTACCAGTGAGATTCAGAGACTGACCGAATGTTGAGCCGTTGAGATAGAGGGCATTGACGGTCTCGCTTGTACTTAGCGTCGTCGATGCCGTCACTTCCACATTATCGGTGGCGGCAGCAGAATTAATATTGGTATTATATTCGCTGGCGGCGAGCACACGAAATCCACCACCAGAGCTGTAGGTTAACAACCCCCCACTCCCCAGAAACTGATGCGCAACAATCGAATCGGAGCTATAGACTGCCCAGGGAAGAATGCTGATATCGGTGGTACCCGCCGCCCCGCCGCCGCCAATCAGACCGGAGGTAAGATTCGAGTCGGAGGTGACCAGAAGCTTTTCCGTGCCCCCCCCCATTGAGGTGGCAGTTGAGCCCGTGATCGTGAGGATGGCATTGTTGTTATTCGTTAAGGAGGCGAGGGTGATAGTCGCGCCGCCACCCAAACTGAGAACGGTCAGATTATTATGCGCAGCGACGAGGGTCACGGCTCCGAAACTTTCCGTCGTAGCAACAGATGCATTACCTTTCACGGCAAATCCACCTGCATCGAGAGAGATGGGAACCGTAGTTGAAAGGCGCGCCAAATTGACGACCGAGCTATTGTCCAACAGAAGCTGCGAGTTGACTGTACCCACTCCATTAACTCCTAAACCGTTCACATTAACAGATGAGACACTAGCTTCAGCTCCATTCGCCCCGTTAAGCGTGAGTAAACCCGCCACTGAAAGGCTGCCGGTATTAGTATTGGCGGCAGTTAAAATCCACAGGCCGGAGCCACTTTTGAAAATGGAAAGGCCTCCTGCCGCACCACCATTCGAAATCAAACCGCTGATGGTGTTGTTTTTGCTGCTATTCCCGGTCAGATTCAAGGTTTCGGTCGAAGTCGTTGTCCCACCCGAAACTGTCCCGCTAAAATTCAATGTCTCGCTGTTAGCCGTGTTGTTGGCAAAGGTGTAAGTGCCAGCCGTAGTGCTGGAAGCGGGCGCTAAAATGAGCGGAGCCTGGACCACATCCGTACCACTACCAGTATTCGTAGATAAAACAGCGATTGCTCCGCCGCTTGTTAACGTAAAACTATTTCCCGCATTGCTGCCCAGAAGAAGGGAGGCAGTAGAGGTATCAAAAGAAATGCTCCCCACACTCTGATTGGCACTTATATTGGTCACTACCCCAGTAGCCGTATTAAATAGGGCGGTATCACCACTTCCCGGAACTGGGCCAGCGCCTGAGTTCCAGTCGGCCGCGGTGTTCCAATCCTGACTGCTTGCCCCCGTCCACGTAATAGTTGAGGCGTTTGCCCAACCGCCCGACAGAGAAGCTATCAAGGCTAAAAGCGCCGCCCGGATGATGGAGATTCCGGAGAAGGAAGTGGAAGTATTTTTCATAGAATTTGGCGGAAAGTCGAATCGTTGAGGAGGCTGTAGTATGATTTTCCGTTCAGGGTACAACAACGAAATTGATTGCTATCAAGCGCCATTTACGCAGATTGACAAGAAATTGTGGCCACAAATCAACCTTCAAATTCGCAAACCTCCCTTCAAAAGGCGTCGGCGCGTTTGCTGCAGTATCTCAATGAGGAAAAACTGCTTCCTCCGGCCCGCCTTCCTTCCGGTCGTGAGTTGGCCATGCTTTGGGGCCTTGATTTTTCCACCCTGAATCGCTCCATTCAGCATTTAACCGCCAAGGGAATCCTTCGTCGTGAAGGGTATAAAATCTTCGTCGCACAGGCCCCCGGAGATTTCTTTCAACTGCCGCCCATTCATGTGATTTGTCCGCATGCAAAGACGTTTACGGGTGCGACTGAAATCGCCGGCCTTTACGGCTCCCGGATCGTTCCCATCGAGTGGAACTCACACGCCTATCGGAGCGAAGTCCGCCAGCTCTATCAAAATGGCTCGGAGGGTCTCATGATCTGGACGAGCAACACAAATATCCCGGTGGCGGACCTTTTGGAGAAATTCCAGATGCCGGTAGTGACCCTAGGCAATAGCTTCCCCGGCTGCAGCTCCGTGGAGATTGATTCGACACTGGCCGGGGAAATGGCAGTGACTCATCTGGCAGAGCTCAAACATACCGAAGTCGCCTGCTTTTCTGCCCGTGAATTGCCTTGGAATGAAACTTTTACCCACGGCTACGCCAAAGCTTGCGACCGGCTTGGTCTTAAAACCTCGGCCACACGGATCATAACCAGCGAAATCCGGGACCTCGTGCTCGGAAACGCCCTGGCTGATCTATGCAGGAGCGATCCACAAGTGACGGCGCTGGTGGTTGCGGACGTGGGGATAGGAAAATGTCTTCTCCGGGCAATGAAAGGAAAAATCGCTTTACCCGATAAGATGTCAGTCATCGTCTACGGCGATGCCGACGAGGCCGCGACGACGGATCCGCCACTTAGCATAGTCGCCCAGGACGCCTACCTGATGGGCAAATACGCCGCGACGCTGCTTTACGGCCATCGCCTGCGTTTCGAGAGAACCGGGCAGTTTCCCAAACCGGAGCGGTTACGCCTCGATCCCCAGGTAATCGCGCGGGCGTCCACCGCCCCACCGCATAAACCAATACAGGCTGCGAAAAAAATCGCGACTTCCCCATCAGTCGAACCCAAGCCTCGGTTGCGCTGGCCTTCGTCGCTGAAGAAACGACGCGCGCTGGTGGATAAGATTTGGAATTCCCCTCATCCGCGAACCACGAAAATTTCTGCAGAGCGCTTTGCCCCGGTAGATATCCGCCCCTATGCCAATCGCAGCCTGAGCCGCTATAATAGCTGGTTGGGCTATGTTCCCCTTCACATGCCTAAGACCGGGCCACAAAAAATTCACGGCGTTCTCTTTGACATCATTCGTCAAAAGGAAAACCAAGGACATGCCTCCATTGTGATGCGCTCTCATCACGCCCACGGCCCAACCTTGGGCTCCCAAGTGGACATACCGCTGAAAGCTCACGCGGATGCGATCTATTTTTTGCATGGCTGCGGTTGGGCAGTCGATCACACTCCTATTGGTGCCTACCATTTGCATTACATGGATAAAACCTCTGCTTCGCTTCCGCTCATTCCTTACGGCTTTGATCCCTCCGATGCGGCTTTGCAGGAACAATGGCGCAATGAATCCAATATTCAGGATTGGTGGTTTAATTTCACCCAGTTCAATAACTCACGCGCGCGACATCTGGTGGTTGCGGAGGGTGGAGATCCTGAAATACGCGAACTTTATCTCTATACTTTGGAATGGCTGAATCCCCGTCCGGAAAAGCTTATCTCCCATTTGCGCATTACGTCGCATCCGGACGCAACCGCCACGCTGGGCATATTAGCGGTAACTTTGGTGCGACCTGAGCCGATGCCCCTGGATCGTTAAATTCTGAGCAATCCGGGCCGGGCCTATTCCTTCTGGAACAACGGGGGGGTATCGACTTCTTCAGCAGTAAAGGCACCGATAGGATAAAGCACCACGACATATCAGCCATACATTATAAGCATTATTCGCTATCCGTAACGGCTTAAAATCCTCTTATATAAGACTTTTTATGAACAAAATGACCATTTTTATGATAATATTATAAGCATTGACTCATCGCTTAAAAACGGATTAAAGTGTTCCCTCCATCGCTTCATGGTTCGTCACAAATGAAACAACACAACCTTACTTTTTCCTTTATGAAATCCATTTTGATTCTGGCTAATCTCATCCTTTTTTTTATAGGGATCCTTGTCCCCCTCAACGCAGCTGACGGAACCGTATTGTGGCGCATTGGCGCGGAGGACGGTTCATCGGCTGAATTTGCGGACACAGGTGTACCCGAGGACATCACCATTCCTGACGATTGGGCCACTCGCACGAAATGGCCAGAGTGGCCGGCTCTCACGGACAGGCATCAGTCCTGGACCAGCAACATTTCATATAAGCTCGAAAAGGTACCAGTCGGTGGGGCGGTCTTTGCTTTTAAGCCAGTCACGGCCAGTCCTTATGTTCCCGAATTGGCAGTTTTTTCAAACGGTTTTCCCTGCGGTATTATCCAGATCGGAGGCGCCACGTATCCTAATGTCGGACCGAAGGGGCCTAATGATCGCCGCTTCGCGAGGGAACATCAGATTTATATTCCGCCGGAATTTCTAGTCGCAGGACAAAACATATTATCCATTCAGCGCCTGGGACATCCCTACCAGCGGGACTATTATTTTTGGATCGATTTTACCACCGACTACATGCGTCTCAATACCCTGGATAAAATTCCAGACGAGCCGATCCATAGCAATCTTGTCCATATCGGCTATTCCGAGGGGGAATTTGACGTCAACCCCAAGACTATTGCAACTACCCAAGCGGGACATGAATGGATGGGGGTCGCATATAGTAATAATCCCGAACGGGCCCCTTTCTTCGATGAGCTGGTCGGGCTGCAAAAGCCTGAGGATCGCATGGCTTACCTTCAAAAACTCAAAGACCTGAACATATCGGTGATTATGATGGGATGGGGCTGCGGAAGAACCACGAACGCTGAAGTTGTCAATGGAAAATTGCCGGAAAAACCGACTACTTATATCACCAATTTGATCCACGATTATGGCTCGATGGCGCGCTATTACGAAATCTGCAATGAGCCCTGCATGGCCATAGGCAAGACGTCGTATGACTTTTGCGTGGCCGTGGCCAAGCTCATGAATGAGATCAAGCCCCCCACGTTGATTCTGATGCCTCCCAGCTACACTTTCGGTGGTGGCTATGGCGATCCCAAGAATTGGGACGACGCCACGGGGCGGGACCGGCGCCGGGCGCTCGACGCGCTGTGTTCAACGTTGAACGGTCATTCCTTTGCCCAATCCTATGCGAACGCCAACGGTGGAGGATCCCTGATGGAGACGATAGATACCTACGGCAAAATGTCCCCCGAAGGGGTAGCCGAGATACCGAACGGTTTTGAAAAGCCGTTCGTTACTACCGAAATGGGATCAGGCACCTGCCATTTTGATTTCAAGGAAATCCAGTCCAATCGATATGCCTCGATTCAAGATCAAAATATTCGGGCCCACATTGGCTTTGCTGATACGTTTCTGGTGGCCGATCTTTGGAACAACGGCCAGAATTATGACTATCTCATCGGCACGCCGACCGATACGTCAACATGGCAGGCCAATACCTGCACCGATGGGAAGGATCCCCGCGGCGGGCCGGACACAGAAAATCGCGTGAAAGTGTTGAGGCGCTTTACCCTGGCCTATGCCACCCATGGACGTCCCCTTCCCTACACCTATACCAATGTCGACGCTGTGAGAAATCAGTTGGTATATTTTCGGGCAGTCGATACGTCAAGTCTTCCGCCTATTCCGGGGAGCGGCGCTACCTCCAACAAAATCCTGCTCAGCTTTGTGAACTTTGACGAACAGAATCCACATACGCTGGCGGTTCAGGTGACCTTGCCCGCTGCCGGGCAATATTCGGCCGTGCGCTATGGTCCTGAAACTTCCTACACGGCAGCACGAACGGAGGTCAAACTGGACGCCAAGCCAGCTTTGGATCTGAGTGTCGATCTCGGCCCGGGAGAATCGGTTGAATACATTCTCGATCCGCTCAAAAGTTAGTCGGCTGATCGATGCAATTTAACATAGATATTATAAGCATTAATATCACCCTGATTTCGTTGAAAAAGAACACCTCGATAGCTCTAGCTGGACTCACCATCTTTGCCCTACCTCTTTTTTCCATCGCAGATCCTGCAGAAATCTCTGGCGGCGGCAATTTCACGGTGAGTAGCGCTCCATCATCTGCCAAGTCACAATTTACAGCCCTGAGTGAGACTGGTGCCCAAGCGATTCGAATAAATGTTTATCCTTACAGTTATTACGACGGACAAAAACCGCTGCCAGAAAAAATGGATCAACAGGTTCTTGAGACATATCGCGCCGGCGTTAAAACCATTGTGCTTCTATTTGAATTTGATGGCAGTTATCCAAAACACTCCGACGCTCCAAATCAACTTGGTGATTACGAAAAATGGCACAGCCTAGGTCAGGCTTATGCCAGTCGATTCTCGCCGAACAGCGCATGGCTAAAATCCCAGGGCATTTCCGATTGGGGTATCACGATATTTCAAGCGTTCAACGAGCCGGACGGGCCTGCCCCCGCCGATGCCCTGCCGATTACGGGCCCCTCCAGCTACGTGACCAGTTTAAAAGGCCTGGCTGATGGCGTGCATTCCATCGATCCAGCGCTGGCCGTGATCCCCGGTGGATTCATGCCGGAGAATGCCTTCAGCGATCATACCCTGCGCGGTTATGGCCCAGCCCTCGCGCCTTCACTGAATGATGGAACACTCGATGGAATTGACCTTCACACCTACAATGACATCCAGTATGCCCCGATTGTGGGTGCCGATGGGGCGGTGGTTTTTAACTTCTCACCCCAAGGGGCATTTGATGCCGTCAAAAAAGCGTGTCACATCACCCGAGACATTAATTTTTATACGACGGAATATAATTTCAAAGCCCATGAGCAAGGCATTACTGAAGAGTTGGCAGCAAAACGCCTGCTGACCTGCATTTGGGCAAACCTCGGGGTGGTCAAGAATGACGCCAAAACCCCTGCAACCCGACTGGCCTTGATCTGGAATCTCTTCACTGATGCCAAGCAGGATCCGCCAGATGGTTTGGCGGTGCGACTTAGCCCATGGATTCCAAGTGCCCGGGCTAGGACCTTTCAATTAATCATGTCCCTGACCAAGGGAATGACCTTGATTTTCTCCGACCCTAAAGGGCGCGGAGAATTTATTCTCGAAGGTGCAGGAAGGAAATTATGGGTCTGGCAAAATTACGAACACTGGACC
Organism: Verrucomicrobiota bacterium; assembly: GCA_013285645.1. Classification (GTDB taxonomy): domain Bacteria; phylum Verrucomicrobiota; class Verrucomicrobiia; order Methylacidiphilales; family UBA1321; genus JABDGH01. Next base: position 80,542 of record JABDHJ010000001.1, read on the forward strand.
GATGTGCCAGATTCAACCTTCACGATTAACGATATTCCTGAAGGCACGACGAAACTGGAAGTCATCGGCTGGGACGGACTTCGCAAAAGCATTCCGCTGTCAGGCCAGCATTCCTATACGGTGACCGATTTGAAGCCAAACGAGACTTTTATGTTCCTAGCCGTATCCGAGAAAAAGTAAGCTAAAAAGAGGGCCACCGGCTCCCTCTTCTTCTCTTCAATTCTGACAAACCAAGGTTGCGTCTGGAAATCGCTTGAACGGGCGCAACGATCCCGGGAAGAAAGATGTTTCGGCAAACTGAGCTATTTTGAAGAGAATTCTAATGCTTATAATGTTTTGTATTAGCTGTATTGAGCGCATGAAACTTTCGTTGAATTCCTAGCAGTAAAATCATTTAAAAAGTCATGCCTAACGACTATGCAAACAGGTCAGGCAGCCAAAAAAAATCGGTTTTGTGGTCGAGTGGGATGTAAAATCGGCAAGGTCAGCAAGCTGTCTGAAAAAATTCCAATCCAGAGGCTTGGAAAAACGCGCAGAGGAACGAATTCAGTGCACCTAGAGTACCTAAGGCCCTTTCAGCAGATCGGGCCAGAACAAAATAATTATAAAAATAATGATTATAAGCTTTGACAAAAGCTAAAAGATGAATAATTGTAAAAGCCCTCTATGAAGGGCTTGAAAGGACTAGAAGAAAAACAGGCCCCCTTGCCCTCAAGGCGGCATTTATCGCGACGACATTTAAAACTGCGATTAATGGCTCCCGATAACGGATGAAAAGTTAAGAGGCGACCGCCTGTTAAACATAGTTATGTCATCCGCTTAAAATTCGAATATTACAAATAATAATATTAAACCCATGGATCCCCGGCAGAAACAAGAATAGGAACTGATTTTATGATTACTCCCATAAAAAACCTCTTCATCGCGGCAATTACGTTAACGTGGACATCCAGTGCATTAAGCGCGAGTGCGGGTAACAGCGTACTGATTTTCAGCAACAACTTCACGACCTCAACCCCGGGAACCTACACCACCGGGCAAACCATTAACAGCGGCAACCTCACCGCTCAGCTTAAAGAAGTCGTTCCCTATGCCAACGTATTTGCCACCATCGTCAACCCCGGGCGGAGCTTTACGGATGGGCCAGCCCTGGACCTTACTAATAACGGTAGCGGCGGCACCAGTAGCTTACTCGCCAATCGTCTGGGCGATGGCAATACGGCATGGAACCAATTGAGTAGCGGAACGACTGGCAACAACCTGCTCACAGCCAGTTTCAGCTTCAACAAGCTCCTGTCCACCGGCGGTTTCCGCTTTTTCATCGCCTCCGGCGACGACGAGACCGGGGCGGCTTCACAGGTTGGAGTACTGGCAATGCAGCCGAGCGGCCTGATCCAGGGTTCCGGCGGCACGGGGACAACCGACCCCGGCTATACCGTGACCATTGGGACTTCCTATAACGTCATTGTCACGGTCGATCTGAGCAGTACAACTCAGCATACGTATTCGTACGTCATATACAATATGGCGACCAATGCGGTGGTTTACGCCTCAGGGGCATTGACCACACGCGCTCCAACCGCGGTACCCGACCGTATCGTCTTGGATTGGGGTATCGTGGGGGCGAGTTCGACCAGCCCGAATCCCTTCATCGAAATAGGTGCCGTGGAAATCAGCGCCGGCAACTCATCGATTGTCTTCAACAATAATTTCAGCACGTCGACGACGGGAACCTACACCAACGGGCAAACCATTAATAGCGGCAACCTCACCGCTCAGCTTAGGGAAGTCGTTCCCAATGCCAACGTATTCGCCACCATCATCAACCCCGGTCTGAGCTTCACGGACGGGCCGGCCCTGGACTTTACCAATAATGGCAGTGGCGGCACCAGTAGCCTCCTTGCCAATCGTCTGGGCGATGGCAATACGGCATGGAACCAATTGAGCAGCGGAGCGACTGGCAACAACCTGCTCACCGCCAGCTTCAGCTTCAACAAGCTCCTGTCCACCGGCGGCTTCCGCTATTACATTGCCTCCGGCGACGATGAGACCGGGGCGGCTTCACAGGTTGGAGTACTGCAAATACAGCCGAACGGCCTGATCCAGGGTTCCGGCGGCACGGGGCCGACCGACCCCGGCTATACGTTGACCATTGGGACTCCCTACGAGGCCATCGTCACGATCGACCTCAGTAATCCGACGCAGCACACGTTTTCCTATCGTCTCGTCAATCTCGCGACCAATCTGGTGGTCTACAACTCGGTGACGCTGACCACGCGTGCCCCAACCGCGGTACCTGACCGTCTTGTCTTGGATTGGGGTATCGTGGGGGCGAGTTCAACCAGCCCGAATCCGTTCATTGAAGTGGGCGACGCCACCATTACGACAAGCCCCATCCCGCTGCCGAACAGCCGGTCGGGTACACTCTGGCGCATCGGCCTCAACAACGGTTCCAACGCAGAGTTTACGGGCCCGGGCAGCATGCCAACGACCTACACGATAGGCAGCGGCTGGGCGACCCAGACGACCTGGCCCGAATGGCCCTCGACTCCTCCGGCCAACACGCCATGGACGACGACGATCAACTATACTTTGGCCAGCGTGCCGCCCAACGGCGTCATGTTCACCTTCAAGTCGGTCAATGCCACAATGGAAGTTCCCGAACTGGCCGTTTATTCGAATTTTGCGCCGTGCGGTATAATCCAGATCGGCGGCGCTTTAAGCCCGGGCTGGGGTCCCACCGATACCTACGTACGGACGTTTACCCGCCCCTATCAGGTTTATATCCCCCCGCAATTCCTGGTTGCGGGATCAAACAAACTGCAGATCAGCGCCTTAGGCAGTCCTTACAAGCGATCGACCACGATTTACCTGGGCTTTACCATCGATTATATGGAACTCGACACCCAGACCGTGCTGCCTTCGGAGCCGATCAACGGGAAGATCACCTATACCGGCATCAGTGACGGCGGGTTTAACATCAATCCAAGCACAGTCGCGATCGACCAAGCGGAAGCGGAATGGATGGGAGTGGCCTATTGCGGCAATCCGGAGCGGGCCTGTTTCTGGAACGACAGCGCCGGGCTTCAGGCACCCGCGGACCGTCTCAGTTATTTGCAGGAACTCAAGGCCCTCAACATGAGAGTTATCCTCGACGGCTGGAATTGCAAAAACACAACTGATTCCGAGATCGTCAACGGACAATTACCCGCAGATGGCTCGGCCACTTACATCAGCGGTCTGTTCAGTTCGTATGGCTCACTCTTCCAGTTTTACGAAATCACCAACGAGCCGTGTGAAAGTTTCACAAATGCCTCCCACCAATATTGCGTGGCAGTGGCCAATTACGTCCATGGGATCAAGCCGTCGAACGTCCTGCTGACGTCGCCGGGTTATGCCTACGGCGGCGGCTACGGAAACCCGGTCAATTGGGACAGCGGCGCCAACGACGCCAACCGCACAGCACTGGACAACCTTTGCGATGCGTATGACGGTCATGCCTTCGGAAATTCCTACGGTTACGATAATGGCAACCTGGCCGAGACGATCGATGCCCACGGGATATTCGTGGGCGGCAATCCACAGATCACGAACGGGTGGGCCAAGCCGTTTGTGTCTACTGAATGTGGCTCCGCTAATACCGCCGAGGATTTCAGCCAGGGGGTCACCTCCACTACGGAACTTTACTCTTCTGCACTCGATCGCGATCTTCGTGCGCACATTGCCTTTGCCGATTATTTCTGTGCGGCGGATATGTTCAATAATGGCACTACATATGACTACATCAATGGTACCCAGACCGACACAACAACCTGGGTGGCCAACCCGGCCAACTCGGCGGCGGGAGATATGGATAGTCGTCCGAAGACATTGCGTCGTTTGGCACTGGCCTACGGAACGCATGGTGCGCCACTAAAATACACCTGGCAAACTGCGCCTACTTCGCTCCCGGTCGCGCCGTACGGTCCGGTCTACTTCCGCGCGGTGGACACCTCCACGCTGCCGCCGTTGCCCGGCAGCGGTGCCACCGCCAACATGATCCTCTTGAGCTTCGTCAACTTTGACCTGCTCAATTCGAACACGATTGCGGTCAATGTCACCATGCCCGCCGCCAAGAGCTACACAGGAGTTTACTACACCTCAGCGACTTCCTACACGAGTGCGCGGGTTCCTGTCACGGGATTGGTTGCCAATCCGGTGCTGCCGTTGACCGTGACACTTGGACCCGGCGAATCGGTCGAATACATTCTGAATCGGTAATGCGAATACCCGGCACGACGAGCGTGGGATCGCCAGTCTTAGCCAAGCACAATTCCCCCCCCCACGCTCGCGCTGGCCTGGGCGAAATCAAAACCGCAAGGGGAAAATAAAAATGGCGCGGGCACACGACCTTTTGAAGAACTTCGTTTTCTTGATTGCGACCATTGGTTTGTCCGGACAAGCCCGAGGCGGCACGTCGCCCACCGCCTCGGGACACGACTTTTATCTCCAGCCATTCAACGCCGGCTCCCCATGGAATACACCGATTGGAGGTAACGCCGTCTATCGACCCATCGGCGACCTCGGAAAGTATATGGGCGATATCAATTACGAAGGGCGTTTTACCACAGGCATCTATCAGGCATCGCACAACGACAGGGCCGCAAAACTCTACATTCGCGACTACACCCTCTGGGATCTACTCCACTCCGGGAAGGTTAAGACGACAGGCAACAGCCCGGACGTGGAGGATTCACTGCGCAAGGCTTCCTCTTCACAACCCGTTTTTCCAGCCAATTACTATTCGACCATCGTCGAATCACCTCCTGGAAAGCGAACTTGGCCAACCAATGTCAATCCCCTGCTATCTAAGTGGACAAATTCCATTTATACCCCCCTTAATGCCGCGGCCTCGGCGGATGACGATGGTTATCTAGCCATCATGCAACCAAGCGGATTGATCCTCGAATGCTATGCCGGGGTTGTGTGTAGCAACGGGGATGTCGTTTGCAGCATGGCCAGTTTTACCGATCCGAGCAGTGATGGTACCGGCGTGAATAATGGCCGTTGCGCGAGTCTCCTCGACAATTATGCGGGGCTAATTCGCAAAGGAGAACTGACGCAGGGCAAGATTCCCCATGCCTTGAGTTGTCATATATCCCGCCTGCTTCTCAATCCCAGCTATGTCTGGCCTGCCTATGCTTTTGATATGAACGACAACTATAAAGGAACCGTACCCATGGGATCGCTCCTGGCGATTCCGCCGCAAGTCCAACTGGACACACTCGGCCTCAGCGCAAAGGGATTAATCATAGCACGAGCGGCACAGGATTATGGAATTTACGTCGTCGATAGAGGTGGCGACGGCAGTATTATTATCAAGGCGGCATTGGATGCAGATGACGCAAAGTATGCCAACTCCAAGAAAGACATGGAAATCGTCATCAAATTACTTCAACGGATAATAAACAACGCAGCCGATAATATCGGCGGCGGCTGAACGCGGCGCTGAATCCGGCTTTCCCCGGTTAGTATTCGGACAATTAACCAATCGATTGGTTAATTATGCCTAGAAGCGGTTGAGCGTTAGATTTCGGGCCAACGTATCCGGCTGCGCAACCCCCTATCGAACCTTTGCCCGGCAACTCGGCATGCGTCGCTCTACCTTGCATCGCTTGGAACATGGCAAGCAAAGCATCACACTTGGCATGCTTTACCAGATCATGGTAAGCGTCCCGCTTACTTTCGGTTGTCATTTTGTATCGTTAATTGTACCTGTCCCGAATGGCATTAACTTAAGGTCGATTTAGGACGGGATGCACGGTGTTTGTTGCGGTGGTTGATGACCTTCATCTGGCGGCGGGGATGCGTTAAAAGCTGATAGTTTTTCGGTCGTCTTTTCCGAGCGCGGGGTTCGGCCCGACCGGGGCGATAGGGGATGGGATCGCAGGCGATTGATTGGAGCAAACGGTTGATGAGTTCGGCCTGTTTGCGTGGTTGATGAGCGCTGGCGTGGATGGCTTGGGCCGAGTGGCGCAAGGCGTCGAGGGAACCTTTGAAGCTGATGCGTTCCAGCGGCAGGTCGTGGAGTTGAGCGGCCTGTTGCATAAGGCTGCGCACGAGATTGTAGGCGATGAGGTGAACCTGCAGTTCCTTTTCGATCATGGCCGGACTCTGGCAACGCAACACATCCATTTCCAAGAGGGTCTTGATTTGGGCAAAGTGCAGTTCGATGTTCCAACGTCGGGCGTAGAGCTGACGCAGGAGGTCGGCGGGATAAAGGACCGCGTCGATGAGCGTGGTGGCCAGCGTCACTTCTCGGGTGCGAAAACCAGGGACGGCGATGAGAGTCCGGATGAGACGCACCGGCAATTGCTCGGGCAAAGCGGCAAATTCCTGCGGCGTGAGATGGACGGGAGCAGGCTTGGCTTTGGTCCAGACCACCAGTTGATCGCCCGGGCCCAGGCGACGCCCGAGCCTCATGTCGGCGGGACGAAACTGGTGCAGGCGCACCAGCGTGTCGATGCCGCGTTGGTGCAGGGCAACCATGGCGGGGTAGGAGCAAAAGGCGCGGTCGCCCAGGATGACATCGCCCTTTTTTAACTGGGGCCAAAGCTCGCGAAAGAGGGTGCTGTCGTGGACCGTTTGCCGACCGGTGACGTGCGCCAGCAAAGCGCCGCTGGCCAGGGAAAAGAGGCCCGCCATTTTGAGCACCGGAAAACCGCAGCCCGGCTTTTGCCCCTTGGGTTGTGGCCAGACGGCTTGATTTTCGGACGTATCGGGCAAAGAAACGCCCGTGCCGTCGATGATCTTCACGTCGCGCCCGGGCAGGAGTCGTTCGTCCTTTAACACTCGTCGCTCCAAGTTCCAGGCGACTTGCCCCGCGATCAAATCCAAGGTGTCGGCCCTGAGACGCTGACGCGCCCGGCAAAAGGCCTCCGGCGTGACGGTGGAGGCGGTGCGCAGGTTGCCCCAGCACCACCAAACTTCAACCCGTCGGGCGATCTCGCGGCAGGAAGTTTTCGGACTTAGAACTTGAGCCACAAAAGCCCAAAACGTGACCACCGCAGGCAGACTGCGCCGACGGCTATTAACTCCCTTGGCGGTTGGATCAAGTAAGCGTTCGGGGAACAAATCGCCGAAGATCGCATACAAATCCTCCAACCGTTCAAGTCGTTGTAGACTTTTGCGCACTGCGGCCTTGGATCGCCCGAAAAGCAGAGGGCCAAACGCAGAAAAGAAGGGAGTTTTGAGAGCCATCCGACCCTTAAGCAAACCGCGTTCCCTTTGCTCGCATCGCTGCTCACAAAACGCTTAAGTTAATGCCATTCGTACCTGTCCCCTTTTCTACAAGAGAGACAGTTCCAAATCTAGTTCATTGGGATCCCAATCGGGATTCCAAGCAACATTAGAGCTACCATGACAGTTGCCCGGCGATTCTTGATCACCAACGATATTGGTTAACCGAGGTTTACGATAAGGGATTTTACCTCTGAACCGCACTACACCCGTCGTAACAACTCTTGGAAACCGAGCCGGAACGTCTACAGCTTCAGTTGCAATGCAACTGAGTCCCATAACTAATCGGGTGTCATTTCTTACTCTTAATGGCCAAAAGCGAAATTGGTTTGTTTTTTCATCAAAAGCCCCCTCGGCAACGATTCAGCATTCGTACGAATTCATCCCAGTATAGGCGTTTTCGGTGGTTCCGATAGGACCCTCAACCTTATATGGGCCAGTCCGAACTCCTTATCGAATTCGCTATCGAATTTACGAGACGCTATCCGCAGGAACCGAGCAACCTGCGCTGAGACCAGCGGTTCGATGTCTGGTATCGATAGGAGGCTCGTCCGCTTCTCCAAGACGGATTGACCGATAACCATATCGCCTAAGCTGCTTTTCGTGAACAAGGTGCCGGTGTTGTGTTGGAGTCCGAGGACGCGGTCCACGGCACGCATAACCTTAGGAGGCCCGCCTCGCTTAATTTGGTTCAGGAGGTCCATTGCTTGGGTCGCGATGGTGGCCCACCGCTCGCCGCCGTAAAGGTCGGCTTCCGACCAGAGGCGAGCACGGAATATCCGGATGACGGACGGCCAACCGCCCACCTCGCGATAGAAGGCTTTCCAGTCCATGGCCGTTAACTCATACTGCCCTATCGAGGCCTTATCGGATTTCTTATCGTTATCGTGAATCACCCGGAAGCCATTGCGGATTTGTTGTGTCCCCTCGTAGACCAACCAGCTTCGGAGCCTCGCCGGGTTGACCAGATAGCGGTCGCAGGCATTGGCTATCTCAGCGAAACAGGCACCGGCGATAGCATCAAGTGAGGCACGAGCGAATTCATACAAGCATTGCTCGCAGGCGTTTGCGATAAGCCGCTCGGATAGGCCGTCACCAATAGCCTGTCTGTCGGTGCCGATAGTGTGCGAAAGGACATGGAGAGCATAGACGTCCATCATCCAAATGTCCGGGCTCTCGGGCCGGTTATAACATCCAACGATTCGAGGACGCATCGTCGGATTATAGGTTACCCAGCCGATCTTGTAAAATTAGGTGCCTAACGGGTGACGCTATCCACCTAAATATCCGGACTAATTGGATATGACGTTGGATTTCCAACCCGTCGTGCCTCCGTCGTCTACAAACCGGACTGTCGCACCGCTCGTATCGAGTACAATACCGGGTTGACGATCAACGGTACCTGAACGGCGCAATCAAGGTTAAGGATTCTCTTCAACAATCGACACGCGAAGGGTGTTGAGAATTTTAGCGGGTAATAGGGCTTCACGGTAGGGCTTGCCTTCTTCTATCCACTCGTACTTGGTGAAGGTTTTGGACGAAATTTCAATAGACAGTAGCACATCACCATCCGCTCCCTCGTTAATGTCTAGTGGCTTGTCTGATATCCATACTCCTGTCCATTTTCGATCTGTTAGGTATGACCCTGTGGCATCCTTAAAGCCATCCCTCAGGATGGCTTTAGAATGGAAGGTGCGGTGGTAAGCTGTCATTTTAGAGCAAACTTCCGGAGTTCGACGGCGCATGGTCGAACCGTACCCGGCGGCAGCGTGAATTTTGTAAATTTGGGTAGGACGCTCTCAGCAAAGCTTGTTCCACAGGCTTGTCCTCAAAGCCTTCTCATCAGCAGCAACTCGATTAGCTAAAGCCTCTTACCTCAATTCGATTGTCTTTGGAGTGTTGATGTTCCACAGCAACACGTGTCAGTTAAAAATGTCGAGGTGTCCGTGTATAGTCTGATCAATGCCAATTCATTTCTCCAAAGGTATAGCGGTCGACCCGGCTCTGGTTCAGATGCTGGCTCGGTTTACGGTTTCCGACTTTTTTTTAGTCGCTAGTTCTCGCGATAAAGAATCCCCCCATGATGGCTTAACCGCGCTTCAGAGAATCTTAACTACTCTCGGGTCACCTTTCGTCCGAGTGGTAGGAATTGGTCGCCGAGATGGAGAAGACCACACTTCTAAACGCATTCAAATTACGGCTCTAATGCTTTTCAATGACCACACTGAAAGTACCGGCACTGGCCAGACCTTCGCAAAGCGACTGAGGGAATTCTCACGGGAGGCCGACCTTCCCCTCATTTTACACCGAATGCGATCCGGTCCGGTCAAGCTAGTTGATATCGCCACCGGCAAGAATCTTAAACAAAACATGACCTTCGAGGAGGCCATTCCAAAGTTTTTCGAGGTGGCAGGTGGGAATGGGTTTGAACTGGAGATGCTAGATCGGATTTATTATACGTCAGAACGCTCGTGGTGGTTGACTCCCGACGGGAAACTGAGGCCGAGCCCGGAGCATGAATATGCCGCCCGAGAAATTCTTCAGGGCTTGGGGCTGATTCCGGCACCGGGCCGAGCGATTTACGATCAGATGTTCAACCAAGATTGGGTGCGGGCAGTGCTGGACGATTATCGCATCACTTACGAGACCTCTCGTTCGCAAGTCCGGGAGGCCAATCAGGACCAGTTACGCTCCCTAAAGGCTCTGGCCGTTGAATGTGGCGTCGGACTCTTTAACGTGACCACGAAGAAGGTAGTCTCCCCTCAAGGAATTGAGTAATTATTGGCGACCCGAAATCGGGTGAACCGTCAACGCCACGGACGGTCATTTTACAAGACTTCTCGGCGCACGTATCATCCCCTGATGAGGCTTCGAATTTGCGCTCTCGATGAGATCAGTCGATTCATCGGTACGGCGACCCACGTCATCTCGATCATCGATCCCGAGGATGTCGAGTTTTTGCCCAAAATGAGCCTCAAGAAAGCGAACCATCTGGTGCTTCCGTGCCACGACGTCGTTTCTGTCCGCGAGGCCATGGTGCGCAAAGCCAGAATGCCGCGTAGTTCGTGCGTGGCCCCGACCAAGGCCATGGTGAAGCTTGCGCTGGAATTCGGTCGGCAATTACCCGCAGACCATTTTATTCTGATTCACTGCCACCAAGGAATTTCGAGGTCCACTGCCATCGCATTGGCCCTTTTGTGCGAAAGGCAACCCGAAATCCGGGAGACTGATGTCCTCCAACAGGTGCTGGCCCTTCGACGTGAAGCGTCACCCAATCGATTGATCGTGGCCTACGCCGACCAGTTGCTTGGCCGCAGGGGGCGCATGAACCGAGCGGTCAGCGCCCTGTACGGGAAGATATAGTATAGGCCCATCCTTGAAAGGCTCCATTCCGTTTCACCACTAGCCCTTGTTCATTCGCTCTGCTTCCGCTGCAAGTTGTGAGAGTTTCATGCCCAGCGACTTTGCGATTCGTTCAGCCACATCAATGCCGGGGACTCTTAGGCCTCGCTCAAGTAGGCCAATGTATGTCGGGTGGACATCAGCTTTCTCGGCCAATGCCTCTTGAGACAACTTTTTTGCGAGCCTGTGACTTTTCACTAATGGCCCAAGCGTTGAGGATATTCCCTTCCGTGGCACAGCAAAGACTCGCAAGTAACGTCAGGGCCAAACCACAGACAATAGTCTTGACCGAATGTAAATCGACCGCTTTCGTGGGATTAGGGCACATCAGATTCCCCCACGACTCTTGTTTCATGAAAGATGATGCGCCTACACACGTCCACTGCGGCTGGATTAGCATCCTGTTAGTCGCCCTAGCTCTCTGCTGGATGTCCGGGCCGGGACTCTGGGCGAGCGCTACGCTTACTCAACAGGTTGACCCACCTGCCATCCACTTAGGCGATACCTCGAAGGTTACCGTGACCGTTACGGACGGCGGCTGGACCAGACTGGTTCAACTTCCCAAGGTCGATGGCCTTACCGTCATAAGATTGGGGCAAGAGGAAATTGAGGGCACAAAGGAGCATCCGATTGTTATTAGCAGGTTCTCAGTCGTACCGACGAGCACCGGGGATTTTACAATTCCACCTTTCGACATCAAAACTCAGACGAATGAAATTCTCCACTTCCAAGCCGTTACCGTCCACGTTCTCGCCCCCGGACAAAACATCCCCCCTCAACTTTTAGCCCAAACTCCGAATTCTTCTGCGACCAGTAACGATATTCCCGTTAATTCTGGGTACACTCCACCAAAGATGGTGATCATGTCAGCAAGTCCTTCATCAACTCCGGTTCAAACAACCTCACCTACGACTAATCCTGCTGCTGATACCAACTCCACGTCGATGACAACAGATGCTGCGATAGAACGTAAAGCTGTTGCTCTCCAAGAATACAATAACACCAGTTCCCTGGCGGATGTTGAGCAGGCGGCGGCAAATCACAATCCTTCGGCAGAATATCAACTAGCGATTCGCCTACTGGAGGGAAATACCGCTCGGTCCCATGCAGCAATACAAGTTTTAAACGACTCCTTACAGGACCTAAATAATGCGAAACCGGACCCCGGTTCCCTGAAGGGGGGACATGGTGGCTGGGTAAAAACCTTTGACGATAACGACGATCTTTCCGAATACAAAGACGACCCACAGGTTCAACGCTACTATGAAAAAAAGGATGCCTTTCAGAAGGCCTATTCCACGGTTGTCCAACAAGAGATTTCTCAAGCTCTTCCATTACTGAGTGATTCGGCGGCCCAGAACTATTGGAAGGCCCTCGTTTTACTTGCCCGTTATTACGAGCACGGTGACGCACTGAACTGCCATGTGCTTAACAGAAAGTGGTCTGAGACTGTTGTGGCTGTCGACAAGAACAAAGCTTTCAATTTTGCCAAGCAAGCTGCGGATATTGGATGCCCGGAAGGTATGGATCGCGTCGGTCTTTACTACGTCACTGGCACTGGAGCTACTCAAGACGTGGAAGAAGGAGTAAAATGGCTTGAGCAAGCTCGACAGAAAAACTGCCTGATGGCTTATCACCACTTAGCCATCCTTTTGATCACCGGTGGCATCGATGATCTCAACGTTGGTTATTCTAAGGACCCTCAACGGGCCTACGTTTTAGCCCGAACCCTAGAGATGATATGCGCTCAGGGTTCCTCGGGAAATCAACAGGGAAATGCCGATGCAAAGTTAGCTCGTGGTTTCTTACAGCCTGATCAATTGCTTTCGGCAGAGTCACAAGCCGAACAGGATGCCGGACGCTTACACGCGGCCTTGACCGGCGGGGTACCCGAGGTAAATCCCAAGCGCAGTTCCAATCTAACCAAAGGCCAGTGGAAAGCGGCGATATCGGACTTAGTCGTAGGGGGGCAACTGTATTGCAAGACGGACCGCCTCTTCGCTGTGGTGGGTAAACCAGATAAGACGCAGACGGTCGGCGACAAGGTCTATCTCTACTGGGAATGCAGCGATGGGGAGATTCAGGCTGTCTGCTCGGCAACAGGGTATAATTACAGTGGATTGGCCTTCGGCAAGGTCAATGACTACTGACCATGGTGAGCCGACGATGCAAATTTACATCCATCGTGACGATCAGGAGTACGGCCCCTATTCGGAAGATCAGATAAGGGGTTTTCTGGCGGATCGTAACGTGGCTGGGGAGGACTATTGTCGCGTTGAAGGAGACTACGAGTGGAGCCCTTTAAAGGATCGGCTTGGAGAATTATTCCCCGGTACAGTACCGGGCACGTCATTGCCACCGGAATCGAATCATCCCGAGCCCAACACGGAGGCACCGCCGGTTGATGAAAAGCGGTTTGCTCTAACCGTCTCCCCAGATGTCGAGGCGACCCTTACCTTTTGGGGGGAGATAGCCGATCCTCCACTGATTGACGGTGCTTCAGCAAGCGCGACTTCGAAGATTATGATGGGGATCGAGAGCATGCGCCGGGAGGACTACGAAAAGGCGCTGAATTTATTCCACGCAAGCCTCGAAGAGAGCCACTCGGTTGCCTCTGGCTGGCTGGGTATGGCCTATGCGGAGGCCTACTTGGCCTCCATCGACCGCAAGACGGTGGAAAATATTCGCCATGCGGTAAATAAGGCGCATGAATTTTGTCCTGCCAAACAAAAAAAAATCTCTGACCACCACGGCATGATATTGACCTTCGCCCTCGGTCAAGCTGCTGTGATGACAGGCTTTTCCTATAACGAACATCTTGCATCGCTGCACTCAGCCCAGCAGGGCCTTGCGGCCCAACAACGGGCCGCCAACAAAAGAGCGGCAGCTATCGCGGTGGGCTCTGTCGCTGCGGTACTAGGAGGGCGGTCGAAGGGATCGATTGGGAAAATGATTGGCTACGGTATAGCGGCAAACCAAACGTTCAGGGCCACCGAAGCCCACGGGGTTGCGAATCAAAGCCGAGTCCGGGCTGAAGAAAGCCTGAGTCAATCCCGAGATGCTCACGAAGTAGCCATCGCCTTCTCAGCTTTGGTTGCCGACCTAATCAAGGAGGCAAGGGACATCTACTTCGAGTGTAATCCTAAAGTTCGGGGTATCATTGATGATCGAATTAATGACATGTCCAGCAATCTTACTAAAATTGAGAATGTCGTGACCGAGGTGCATGCGCCTCCGCTACATGAACCAAAGCGGCAGAGTCCAGCGGGTGGTTGCTGGCTCGCGGTAATTATCTTTTTCTTCGCAATTTTGGGGTTCTTTGTGCTGGGATTGGTGTCTTTTATGAACTCGCCGTAATGTCTCTTTGACGCATTGCCGAGGTTCCTGCTCGGTTGGGAGTTTGCGAAAACGGTCACGTGGCCGGAGCGCGTCGTGTTTAGTCTAGGGCTCATGCTGGGGATCAGCTTGGTAAATTAATGTTCGCGGCAATAATCGTCACGTCGCAGCGGGTAAGTTCACTCAACTGGGTTATCCGCCATGTCGTATGCATCGACGTTGACAACCTTTTCGTAAAGAGAGTTGACGTAGGCTTTCGAATGTTTGGTCGGCTTCACTTTGAGCGTCCGCTTGCTGCGATGGGAAAAACGCCCGAGCGAAATCGCCCGTATCCGGTCAAAGCAGATGTGATCCACGCCCTCAACCAATACAGCGACCTGCCGGTTCAACTCGAATCTATCGTTCGCCGTGGGGAACCGAGACAGGGCCTTCGAGTAAACGTCAGTCAGGCATGAACCGCTCCGGCCAAGACCGAACGCCGTAAAGCAGTAGTTCAACCATTTGGCAGCATCAACGTCGCGTTTCAAGACCTCAAATTTGATATCGGGTCTAAGTGGACCGTATAGGGCCTCCAGTTCTTTGAACTCCTTGAGCAGCATGGTTACCTCTACCAGACTGCTCTTGATTGATGGCAGTGCCCTCTTCGTTGCGATAACGAAGCCGTGGTTGTGAGGGTTCACTAGAAGGGGACAGAAACTCGTGCAGACTATCTGTTCAAAAAGCAACAACCCATCGCCGCAGCCTCCTGAACGGGTGGCCAGTCTTACGGCCTCTCTGGTGACATCCCAAAGACGCTGTACGTCCCATTCCCGTTCATCGAGGAAGGGAAGGCCAAGTTGCCTGTTGGGAAAGGCCCACGAGATCGTGATGCCATGAATCCGGTTGCTATTCTGGTTGAACGAGGGAAGGTATTTTTGAGCCCGAGCGTCACCATCCCTCCACGAGCAGCACTGGCAAAAGCGTCGCTTTGAACAATACCCATATTTCTTTTTCTTAGAAAACGGATTGGGGTTGAAGGTGCCACAGAGGGACATGGATTCGGCATGGTCATAACCTCCCATGGTCAACATAGCGTGCACGGACCGGACGCGAGGGTGCCTGAAACGCCAATGAGCTTTGGCAACCCGCTTTTGAAACTGGGTTAGGAACCAGAGGTTCTTACTGTTCCGGTTGTGATCAGCAAGCGCTGTTCTGGGAGCATCGAGTATATTTCCAAGGAGAGAAATGAGAAGGTCGGGATCGGCCCAGTCGGTCGACTCGATGCTCTGTTGTTCGCGAGGGCTTTCACGGGACTCGGATATGACCGGGACAAGGGCTAAGGGAAGTTCAAAACCGGGCCAAGAGTTACTCTGTCTTCCTATACTATCAAGGGGCAGGCTCATCCCCCCCCCCCCGTCGGACTCCAGTCGGACGAATTCTTCGGCTAAGCCAGAAAGGTTACGGTTTCCACGCTCTTTCGATGAAGAATTCACTTCCGGCCCTCGTAGACCGAGATTTCGCTTGTGAGCCGGTCTACCTCAGACCGTGAGATCATCAGTCTTCCGAAGTCGCGGATCGCCTTTACTCTCCCGGAGTACACTTTGCGGTACCCCCACGTTTGCGCCCGTCCAAACAGAGCGGCAAACTCTGTTGGAGTGTACGCCAGTCGATTCTCCAAGGGTACGATTACGCGGTGCTTGTTTTGCTTTTCTGGGTCTAGCCCAGCGATCTTTGTGCTTTGTTTGGTATCCATGCCGCTGAAGAACCCAATATTTTTCGGATTAGTCTCGGCGGCCTCGGAAGAGTTTGCATCAGAGGTAGAGCGAACTGTCTCTTCGCTCGGTGAACGGCTATTGAGTTTACAGAAAGTCTAGTGAATAGATAAAATAGAAAGGGCGATGCCCTTGCAGGGCTCGCTAATTTAGCCGGGCTGGATCACACGACCTCGTCGAGAACTGGAACGGGGCCGAAGCGAATCCTCAGCATTGCGGCCTGAGCGTGATCGTCACGGAGGTGCCCGTAAACTTTCATCGCCAACGCTCCACCGTCTTGATGGCCCATTATTTTCGCGACCGTCGGGATGTCGATTCCGGACTCGATAGCTGTCGTCGCGAAGAGATGTCTCAAACCGTGATGACCGATCCTCGGCGCACCAACCATCTTGCAGGCTTTCTGGAGAAACCCTCGGCATTCTTTCACTCGGAGGACGGCGGTATCGGGCGTCTCGGCATTCCGAGCCAAACGCATGGCTTCGAGCAATGTCCTGCACTCCGGTATCATGGGGATGTCCCGAGGCTGTCCGTTTTTTGTAACCCGCAGTGTGATTCTGCCGTTGATCGCGTCGATGTCCCGCCACTGCACATTGTTCGCCTCGGTCTGGCGTGCTCCCGTATAGGCCAGAAACTTGACCATCTCACCGGCTGCGATGCATTCCTGATATCCAGCAGTCTCGATAGCTTTCACGATGTCTTGAAATTGCGACCGACTAGGCAACATGAGTCTCTTTACCTTAGGCGTCGCACGTTTGATGCTGGGGTCCCGTGCCGGGTTCGCGAAGAGGTGCCCGACTTCGACCGCTAGATCAAGCGCCTGCCTGATGGCATCCAAGGCGCAGTTGAATGTGGTCGGAGAAGCACCGGTTGAATTTCGACATGGGCTTTTGGCTCCCTTCGGCACGTACGGCGTTGAGTCCGCCCGCATTTTGAGCGCCCATTCCCGCACCATTGGCGTGGTGATCTTTCGGACATTCAACTCCCCTACCCCCGGCCACGTCTTGAAAACCCGCTTGATCCCGGCCTCGCGGAAGTTTTTCGTACCTTCAGCGATCTCCGCATCACGCTGGAAGTTGGAGCGGTACATTTCAATGACGTCCGCAAAGGTGAATGTACCACTAGCTAACTTGACCCCGGTGGAACGCTGCTGCCGGGCGTTCGTGACGTGCTCCTGTAGCCGTTCAATGGCCACGGACTTAAGCGTTGTCTTAAGGCTCTTCCAGATTTCCTTGCCCCCGAGGAAGCATCGCGAGTAATATCTACGGTTCACATGCCGGTATAAGTTCGGCGTGTTGGTTTTGGTCCAGACAGATTTGTGGGTCTTTTTGATATTTTTCATGTGTTCTTTGGTAGAACCGTAGAAAAAGACCGTATAAAATCTGAGTGAGGCCTTAGCCAACTCCTGAAATTAGCTCTCAAGGACAGGTGGCTGAGTGGTTTAAGGCACTCGACTCGAAATCGAGCGTACTGTCAAAGGTACCGTGGGTTCGACTCCCACCCTGTCCGCCCTCTATAGAAGTCTCGAAAATAGGAATGCATTACGCCTACATTACGCTCCCGCGAAATTGCTTCATTTGCGCTATGGGTGTTCACGGATGCAATCCCTCCAGAGAAGGGTAATAGTGATGCATGAGCTATTACGGTAACGACACCACTGCCCCGGCGGGCTTATTTGATGCCTGCCAGCAAGGAGCAGAAGCGGTACGGACTTGGGCGCGGAGCAAACCGGATTCGGTTCTCACTTCGGCACTCGACTCAATTTACATGCACCACATGCAATGGCGCGAGGTCATTCAGACCGAAGTAAACGACCGTCGAGAACAGCGAAATTTTCGCTACGTAGTGCTGGCAATCGTTGTATCCGTTCTCTCTCTTATAGTCAGCCTAGTGGCACTAATTCGGTAAAATGGCGTTAAGTGACGATTCTGATTTAATTCGGTCTGCCGCCCGAAGTCCTCTCGTTATTCAAACCACTCTACTTTAAAACTCGGCAACTTCGCGCTGTGTGGGAATGCCTAAATCGGTTGGATCACGCACGATAGGATTTTCAATAACCGCTGCCCCATAGTCCTTCCAACGTTGGGTAAGGTGTTCAACGAATTCGGGAACCTTTTGCGCTCCACAAATGTAAGCGAGTTCTAACCCGGCGGGAGTCAAGGCTACCTTACCTACGGTGAGAGAATTTTCCTTTTCCTGCGGCAGAGTCAAATGGATAAAGACATCAAAGTATCGGAAAAGTTGGCGCTGAGGCAGTCCGACGCATTGATATTCAAGCACTGGCGCTTGAGTGACCAAGCCGGCATGTTCTAACTCACGAATTTTAGAAACATCAATTCCGGCTTTTTTATAAATTTCCTCTTCAAAATCGAATATTAAAACCAGATTGTTTATGGCAAAGCCGCAAAGTTTGGTGAAATCTTCCGCCTCCCGTTTGGAAATTTCCGATACTAAATTGATTGTCCGTTTGGAAAATGCACCCGGCGAATTTGCCTCACCCGCGAGAATGCGCGCCCAGAGGGATTGCATTTCCGCATCAGAGGTTAGACGACTCTTATCAAAGAAATGAGCAATCCAATCGCCATCCATATTCTCCGGTTTCGAGTCATCTAGGAGCAAAGGAATTGCTGCCTTCGTAATCGCTTCGATATTAAGTTGGCGTTTTACTTCCTCCGCTGCGCTCCTGTATCCAGCACGTTCATACACTTCAAGAGCCGCTATATTGCCAGTTGCCTCGGCTTCCTTTTCAAGAATCGTTGCCGCTGCTTGAGATTTCGCCATCCTTTTCAACTGATAGGGTGCAGCTATGCCCGCTATGGCATCAGCGATCTTTTCCACAAAAACTGGCGCTGCCTTCGAGACACTATGTGCCGCTGCCAAGCCCCCCAGGATCAAGCCGGTATCCATGCGTCGATTGAAGCTTACTCCTGCCTATTGAGCAAGGCCGTCCACTTCGGCGGCGCTCGCTTTGAAGAAACAGCACGAGAGGAGGAGTTGATAAAAGGTATTTAAGCCACCATGCTGCCCGCATGAGTACCGCCGACACCATCGCGTCATTGGCCCTAGGGGTACCTTGCTGGCTGGCACCGACAACTCCTCAATGGAGGCAAAGACGAGCTTCAGAGAAACTTCCGTCTGGTTTACGCCCTGCTTTTACAAATGGTGATAATTCAGCTTAAGCGTCCGAGTCCAAACAATGCCTTTGATAAAATTCGAGACTACTTGGAGCTTTTGCATAGCCGCTGGCACGTCATGTTTCTAAGACTGGTAGTGGTAGCTTGGGAACTCTTTTCAAGGCAAGGAGGTAGCTTCAAGTTTTTCAATCCTATACAAAGCGACGCACCTCAATTGTTAAGTAAACTCCGTGGAATGGCTTGGGATTTGCACCATTTCCTTTTTCTTGAACAAGTCGCTGTCCACAGAAACGTCCGATCGAGTTTTTTGATCCCGTTCTTTTTGACGTTTGATCGAGGATTATCTCAACTTTGGGATGTGTATCCAATTCACGGCCTACTTTTTCACGACACACCGTTACATCCGATAGTTTATACGAACCGCGATCTACTGGATGAGTGGAAAAAGACTTTCCCCGATAGATTCCACCACTTGGAAAAGTATTTCACTTATGAAGCGGGGCAAGAGAGGAACGTCTTGGCGACTGGCTTCTCCAATCTTGGAACACTGGTTGAAGAGCTGGAAATAGAGCTCAAGACTCTGACAACCAAGTGAGGTAGTCCATCGTAGGCAACTTTATTTGGATCGGAATCGATTCAGGCAATTACAGTCGAATGCCCTCTCCTTGGATGAGCCACAGTAAAGTATGGTGTCTTGCACATACTTTTCTCCGCAAGTAGACAAAAGAAAAGGAATCCGTTTTACCAGTCCAAGGATTCTCGAGCCCACCTCATCGCTTAGAAGCGAATTGCAGAACTGGGCGACTTACTTGATTAGAAATACGGAATAAGATCGATAAGAAGATCGGTAATTGTGTCATGTATCGGCTGCATACTCTTCACGAATCGCTTGATCTGGTGGCACAACATCGATGGGCGCGTGATTTAAAATGAAGTGAGCAACCTCGTGCGTTAGCATGAAAGCGCAAATACTTATAAAAAAGTTATTGGCCAACACGACGGTTTCGTCCTGCATCCATTCCGGATTCGGCAATTCCGATGGCCAAGCCATTCGTTCCTTCCTGACTTCGGCCCTGTAGGCTAAGTTCATTAACGCCCATGCTGGTGCGATGGAATTGGTATTAGCCGGTGTAAGCAGTGTCCCCTGAGGATGTTCGCCTCGTACATCATAAAACCTTTGGAATGAATAGGCATATGCCCAGATTCTCTCCAAGATTGCCAAACCTACCCATACCCTCTTTGCTTCTCCATCCGGTACCGGATCCATGCAAAAGAGGAACTTGTTTCTTTCCGCGTCCAGTGTGACGCGAATACCATTATCTCGTACGATAGCCTTAAACTCATCTTCTCTTTCCCTTGCAATAATTGCGGGCGAATCAGCAAATCGGCGCAGGAGGCTCCGTACCGGGGATCGAATTCGGTCAGGCTCGTGAAGTTCAACCAATGGCATTTGGCATACGGTACACCTCACAATGATTCGCAAACAGTATTTTCACTTGGATCAATATAGACGATGGAAGCGGCTCAGCCCTATCCTTCTGCGCCGTTACCTAAACCCACTTCTTTACCCTCGCGTTACCAACTCTCTTCAATCAAGCTTGATGCATGTCATTGCCGAGAAGCCAGACTCCCTATCGGGTTGATACCATTCTGATAGAACCGACGGGGAAAACCTTAGGGACGACGAGTGTTCCAACCTTTTTTGTTAGAATTCAAGTTGGGAAGGAATGGCTTTCCACTTTACCGATGGTTCCAGAAGGAGTGATCGAAGTACAGGACGCTGCGTCGGATCTTACGGGCAAGGACTTCATGTTTATTCTTTCGGAAGACACCACTGGCAACAAATTCCACGTTGATGCAGGGACTAAGGTGGAAGGTGTAACGGTAACGAGGAAACCAGCGGCTCCATAATTGCCAGTAAATTTGCCAGTAAAAATACTCAACGAGTACCCGATGAGTAATCCGGGATTAGGCTTGATTAGCTCATGGAATGAGGCAATTTACCTCTGAAAAGTGCTGTAATTTCGTGCGACTCCCACCCTGTCCGCCCCCTCTTTTCAGAGGTAAAACAGTCCACGCCAGACAACGGGAAGAGCTTGCATGACACTTGCCTCTCCTCTTGAGCTTCTGGCTCAATTGCATGATTCGCGCTATGCTGGCCCTCATATGGTCAAAATGCATTATCGCAAAGTGACGGTTTCCGAGGCACTCAGTTCGCATACCAAGGACGTAACTTTGGAATTCCGTGGAGCGATCATGATAAGTTTTTGGTGTCCAAATCAACCGTGATGCGCCCGCCTTTATTCCGATCGACCTGCCTCCACACTTCAAATCCTTTCAAGATCGCCTTCTCCCAGTCTCCGATTGAACATTCGCTTACTTCCAATCCCGCAGTCATGGAGCGAATGGTCCTAAGCAATTCTGGATGGATGTGAATAATGTCACTAACTTGGAATTTGAAGAATTCGTCAAAGCCACTGGCTATGTCACGGTGGCGGAAATTGTGCCAACCAAAGAACAATTTCCCACCGCGCCGCCCGAGAATCTCGTTGCGGGTTCGGTTGTCTACACGCCTCCTTCAAAGGCAGTTCCACTTGATGATTTCACCCAATGTTGGGATTACGTGCCCGGCGCGAACTGGCGTCATCCCACCGGACCAACCAGTGATCTGAAGGGCAAAGAAAACTACTCCGTCGTCCAGATCGCTTATACGGACGCAGTGGCCTATGCGAAGTGGGCGGGCAAACGGTTACCAACCGAGGCGGAATGGGCTTTTGCGACACGCGGTGGCCTTAGCGGCAAGAGCCATTTCTGACGAGTTGAAACCCGGGGGGCAAGTGGATGGCGAATGGTTATCAGGGGCAATTTCCGATTAAGGATACGGGAGAAGATGGTTTCGCAGGTCTTGCCCCCGTCGCCCAATTTCCGGCGAATGGCTACGGCCTGTTCGACATGGCAGGCAACGTCTGGCAATGATGCAGTGATTACTACCGACAGGATTATTACGCACGGCTGAAACTTGCTGGCATCGACGTCGCGCGCAATCCGCAGGGGCCAGATTCTAGCTACGATCCCAACGACGACCAACCGCAAAGGGTACAGCGCGGCGGATCTTTTCTCTGCACCGATCAATATTGCACCCGTACATGATGGGGACGCGAGGCAAAGGCAATGTCGATACTGGAAACAATCACGTTGGATTTCGTTGCGTCGAAAAATAATCAGGAATTCCAACTTCCCTGCTTCCTCATGCTTTCCTTGCATCATGCGATTTTGCAGCATTCTTTTCTTGCAATTTTTTAATTTGATACAGATAAAGAATCGCTCATCGGAGCAAGAGTGGGGAGAGACAATAACTCGCCCTCGGGAGGTATCTTCGCGATTTGGCGTGGGTACGGTGCCCAAGTGTTCGTGGTCGTAACTTAGTACTCTTCCAATGAAAAATTACATACTTCCTGGGGCTCTATCACTTGCACTTTGCGGTATAGCAATGGCCGATACTGCAAATTCGACGGCACCTTCTTCGACTGCTGGGCCGGATAGTCCGAAAGCGTCCGCGAAGTCACAAGATCCGAAGGAAATCACCCCTGTTTTGGCCGAGCCGACTAAATCCACTTCCCCATTCAGGTTTGATATTGGTGTTCCCGCCTGGTCATCGGCCATTGTCGGTACCACCGGCATCAAAGGTTTTTCCGGTCATATCAATGTTCCCTTTTCTACCTTGTGGGATCATGTCGATACGGTTGTTCCTCTTGCGTTGGATGCCCATTACAACAAGTGGGGATTTCATATCGATGGTCAGTACGTAAAATTGTCCGAACATTTCCAGACGGATGAAATTCTGTTTAGTTCCGGCACATTGACCATGGAACAGGCGTTCGCGAATTTTAATCTTAATTATCAAGTTCTGGATACTGACCGTTGGAACGTCGAATCATCCATCGGCGGACGGTATAACTATCTCTCGCTTGCAGGAACTTTGCAGACCAAGCATCCGTTAATCGTTCCCAATAAGGATGAGAGCGGTAACACTTCTTGGGTTGATCCGATCATTGGAACCAATGCAACCGTTCACATCTACAAACCCTTTTCCCTTCAAATGCTGGGCGATGTCGGCGGCTTCGGCGTGGGCTCACACATCACCTATCAGTTTTACGGTGGAGGGAAGATCCAGATCGCCAGGTATTTCTATACCGAACTCGGATATCGCTACCTTTACACAAATTATTCCTCCGCCGGTAACACTTACAATGTTGCCATGAAGGGCCCCCAAATCACCTTTGGTGCGAATTTCTAACGCGTGCAATAGGGTGATACCGATACATGCAAAATGGAATTCGGAATCCATCCTCATTGATGGTGCCCGATTTTTTAACGCATCACCTCCTTCTCTTTCCCCAAAGGGCAATACTAAGTAAAGAACCCCGGAGGAAGGCGCCGACCCGCGCTCGACGATCGCGGGCTACCCCTAAAGCCGAAGCAAGCTTCGGAGAATTAAACCCAAGAGATTAAATTATGAAAATCAAATCTCAATTATCTATCCTAGCGGGCTTGCTTGCCTTATTGCTTTCCGGCTGCGCCACCACCGACGTCAGCAACCGCGAAGAACTCGTGACCGGACCTCTTCCACGACCTGCCACCATCTGGGTTTATGACTTTGCCGCCACTGCCTCTGATGTGCCGACCGACTCTGTGCTTGTTGGCGAGGATTTGGATACGACGCCCCAAACTTCCGGACAAATTGCCAAAGGAAGGAAGTTGGGTAGCCAGATTGCGACGGACTTGGTCAATGAAATTAACGCAATGGGAATGACGGCTCAAAAGGCTTGGCCGGGAATGACACCGCAGGTGAACGACATTGTTATCCGAGGTTATCTCCTCTCCGTTAATCAGGGCAGCACAGCCGCCCGAGTCATGGTCGGATTCGGCGCAGGGAAATCATCACTGAGCACGCTGGTGGAAGGCTTCCAAATGACGCCTCAAGGCCTGCGTCGACTTGGCGACGGCGATGTCAATGCCAGCGGCAACGATAGCCCCGGCATGGTGCTGGGCGTGGCCACCTTTCTCGTCACGAAAAACCCGGTGGGGTTGATCGTCAATGCCGGAGTGCAAACCTATGGCGAGGCGAGTGGCAGCGACACACTGAGTGGACGGGCCAAAGCAACGGCCAAGAAAATCGGCGAGGTGCTTAGGAAACGGTTCCAAGGACAAGGCTGGATTAATTAGACTATGAAGAGTTGGGCTGCTTCCAATCGGAAGCAGCCTCGCTGAAGCCGGCTTGTTCCCCAATTCTCGTTCTTAGTAGTTTACCAAAAATTAGAATCTCAAAACTCATCTAGAATCTACGACTCATGAAAAAGGAACGCTTTCTCGGTTTCACTATGAAGTCCCGCGCGTGCCAAGTCCTGGCGCTTACGACCACGGTTGTTCTTTTGGCAGGATGTCATAAATCTGATTCTACTTCTCAAACCGCAAAGTCGGACGCGGCTCAATCAGACACCAATGCTGCCGCGAGCACCACTACTCAGCCATCCACTCCAGATCAGCAGCAGCCGGCAACCGCAGCTCCAGCCCAATCCGCCACACCATCGACAACCGATGATGCGACTCAGCAAGCTTCCATCGCTGCGATCAGCACCCAGTTTCAATGGCCCCGCACCTACAAGGATGGTGCAACGACGCTGTTGATGTATCAGCCA
Source organism: Verrucomicrobiota bacterium (assembly GCA_013285645.1). Taxonomy (GTDB): domain Bacteria; phylum Verrucomicrobiota; class Verrucomicrobiia; order Methylacidiphilales; family UBA1321; genus JABDGH01. The sequence goes on from JABDHJ010000001.1 coordinate 105,139, forward strand.
GAAATTGAAAAATGGAATGGCTTCGATTTTCAAGCCCGCTTTGCCCTCAAAGGAACTGCCACCAAACAGTCAGAGGTTTGCTGACAAAGTCGGGAATTGATGGAGCGCTATCTCTGGGCGCTTGTCGAGATCAAGCTCTTTCCTGAGCCACGCAATTGCTTCGGCTCTGGTATGGACCACAATAGCTTTCCAGCCGAGATCTTCGGAGAACGAGTGCCAATAACTTGATATTTCGAAAGCGAGGGGATCGTGTGCAATGATGGCCACGAGCGCGCCGGGCGTCAGCGCTGCCGTCCTTCGCTGTATCTCAACTATCAGGTGGACCTCGCCAGGGGTAACACGCATTTCTTCTATTTCGGAAAAATCAACCAATGCGTAAACCAGTCTGCACAAGCGCAATTCGTCCCGGCTAAATTCCCTTGCCACAGTCAGGATCTCCGGGCCTGTGACAACGCCACGACCCGTCTTGAGGACGCCTCTGCCCCCGTCGATATAAAGGGATGTGTAGGGCATGGATTATGTGTTACGCCTACCGCCACTCATTCATAAAGCACCTGTTACATCGTTTGTCTGCCACGCAAAGGCTATTTCTCATCAAGAATCATCCGAAGGGTCTTGAGCAAGGTTGCCGCGGTATAGGGCTTGGTTAGGAAGCGCTTTGCTCCTGCGCCTGAATATGGAGCAGCACCTTCATTCGCGCCGAGTCCACTGGCCGAGATAATCCTGACTCCGGGGTTGATTTTCAAGAGAGCTTGAATCATAGGGGCTCCTCCCAGGACGGGCATCATCATGTCGGTGAGAACAACCGCGATTTTGCGCTGATGACGGACATACTGGGCCAAAGCCTCCACCCCATCCGAGGCCGTGATGACTCGATAGCCGAAAGCTTTCAACGTCTGGCTTGTCACCGTGCGGATCGAAGCTTCGTCGTCCACCAGCAATACGGTTTCGCCCTTGCCCCTGGGCAATTTCACTTCTTCGATCTCCCCTTTGTTCGCCTCATCCGAGAGTTCCGTGGCCGGGAAATAGACGTGAAAAACCGTTCCTTTTCCTCGTTCACTATAAACGTTGATCAGGCCACCGTGACCCTTGACGATGGCCATGACCGTGGACAGGCCGAGACCGGTGCCCTTGTTCAATTCCTTGGTGGTGAAGAATGGCTCAAAGATCTTGTCCAGAATTTCAGGCGGTATGCCCATCCCTGCGTCGGTCACACTAATCTTCACGTATCGGCCCGGCTTCGCCTGGATGTTCATGGCGGCGTAGTGTTCGTCCAACACACAATTCTCGACGTTGATGCGCAAGTCACCGCCGTTCGGCATGGCATCCCGGGCGTTGACACAAAGATTGAGCAGCACCTGGTGCACTTGAGTCGCATCGCCCAGGATCGTCCAAGTATCGTGAGGCGCGGATAAATCCAGTCGAATGTTTTTTGGAAAAGTATCCTTGATTATGTGCGCAAGATCGTTCAGCAGGTGTTTCGGTTGAATCTCGATTCGCTCACCTTCAACACCGCGGGCGAAGGAAAGGACTTGCCTCACAATATCGGCGCCTCGCTGGGCGCTGACACCGATCGTCTTGAGAAGTTTTGCGGCCTTTTTATCGGGTACCGACTTCTTGAGCAGGTCGATCGATATAATGATGGGCGCCAGGATATTATTGAGATCGTGGGCAATGCCGCCGGCCAACGTGCCTATGCTTTCCATTCGTTGCGCACGCAGGAACTGGCCTTCGATCTTCTTTTTTTCCGTGATGTCCGTGTTGATGCCCAGCACCGATTTCGGGTTTCCCTCCTTGTCCCGGATCAACGTCCAGCGCGACGCGATGATCAGTTCCTCCCGGTTCTTGTTGAGTTGCCGAAGTTCCCCGGACCATTCTCCCGTGGCGAGCATCCGTTGATTGAGTTCCTCAAATGCCTTCGGGTCGGCATAAAGGACTTCACCGATGTGCCGGCCAAGAACTTCCTCGCGCTTCCATCCATAAATGTGCTCCGCCCCCTGGTTCCAGTACAGAATCGTCCCTTCCAGGCTGCGGGCCACAATCGCATCCCGCGCCTTGTCCAGGAAAGCGGCTTGCTCTTCGACCTGCTCTTCGACCTTTTTGCGTTCGGAAATATCGATCCCCATCCCGATCACGCAATATTTGCCCTCAAACAGAATTCGCCTCCCGGTCAGGAAAAAAGGAAGGACCCGCCGGTCTTTGGTCACGAAGCCCGCTTCGACCCAGGCATCTCCCTTGGTAAAGGCTTCCTGCATTTTTTCGGCAATGAGCTGCTTTTCCTCAGCGGCGAAAAAATCGAGAGGATGTATCTTTGCGATTTCCTTGGCAGAGTAGCCGGAAACGCTTTCGAAGGAGCGGTTCCAGCGCAGAAATCGGCCCTGATCGTTGTAGAGGTAAAGGATGCCGGGCAGGCTATTAATCAGGGCATCAATGAAAAGCTTCTCCGTCTGCAGAAGTAGTTCCGCGTTCTTCTGTTTCGCTTTAATTCGAGGCGGGGGAGCCATAGGGTATCAACGCATCCGTACGTGAATACCACCGGGACTTGGCCAATACCAGCAAGAAGGTCGCTTGTTCCGCGAAAAGCCGAGCGCCAGAAGCCAGCCCGCGAGTCACAAGCATGACTAAAATAAGTTGTTGATCCGCCGGGTATCGCACGACCAGGTGAACGTACTCGCGGGACGTGATCTTGATCGTCGTATCGAGAAGGGAACGGCTATAGCCCAATCCCCGGTGACAAGTGGCAACAACATCAACCCAAAGCGCCTCAGCTTTGGCGCCAGCCAGGCGGCTGGCCGAATTACACGGCTGGAATTCGCACTCGGTGGTGAAGAAGGAAGCGTTTGTCATGAGCGCATCATGACATCGCTGAAAAAGGATTCTAGTATGCCTTGGTATATGTCCGGCCCCGCACCGGGCGCGGTGCCCAGGGACACTACCTTTTTGCCATCAGCTTTTCATACATTCTGACCAGGTCGGCCAGGGATTCGGCCCGCATTTTGTGCATGACCTTGCCCCGGTGAACCTTGATCATGATCTCGCTCGTTCCCAATTCACCGGCGATCTGTTTATTCAGGAGGCCGGCCACCACCCGCCCCATCACCTCGCGCTCCCGGGGTGTCAGCGTCTCATACTTGTTGCGGAGGTCTTGTAATAAAGCCCTTTTCCGGCGCGCCACTTCGTCACGCCTAAGAGCCTGCTTGATCGCCACGATCAAGTTCTGGTTGATGTTGGGCTTTAAGAAAAATTCCACCGCCCCCGCCTTCATCGCCTGAACGGACATTGGGACATCACCGTGGCCTGTAAGGAAGATAATCGGAATTTCCCGATTTAGTTCGTTAAGGCGGCCCTGAAGTTCGAGGCCGGTCAGGTCAGGCAATCCGACGTCGAGTACCAAACAACACGGAACTTCCGTTCGTTTCCGGGCCAGGAATTCTTGCGCGGAGCCAAACAATTCCACCTTCAGGCCCGCGGAGCTGATCAGGCTTTTCAAGGCACTACGCATCAAAGCGTCGTCATCCACGACAAATACGATGGGTTTGGGCTCTGGCATTGCAGTTCCTGGTGATAGCGCTGAACGGAAACAGAAAGGTCGCGACTGGAACATCGTTCGAAACGGCCCAGCACCTCCCGCTATGATTCTCCACGACGGAGCGGCTAACTGACAAGCCTATACCCATGCTTCGAAACCCACCGCTTTAAACTGACACCAAAAGAAAGCGGGCAAGCATCTTTATAAAACCGAAAATATTCCCCTCCCCATTTCCTGAAATCCCTGGGAACCGACACCGACATTCAAAAATAATAAAAGGCGCGTGGAGGGTAAAACTGCCGGTGAAAATACGTGAAGTGTACCTGATGAGTAATCCGGGATTACACTTGATTAACTCCATGAACAAGGCGGGATGCACTCTGAAAAGTGCTGTAATTTCGTTCGATTCCAACAGGGTGCAACTCCCATACGGCGACACTCTATTACCGCAGCGATCTTACATTTCGGTCGAGTATCATGCTATTCGGGTGCCTCTTTCAATCATTGGAAATAATGGTGAGATTGGCATCGGCGTCAGGAAGTGCTGCCTCATCGGTGACGACGATGGTGGTGCCGGGCGCGATAGCGTCGTAAAGCCTTTGGGCAAAAAGAGGGGTGATCCGCAAACGCCTGCTAAGCTCTTCCGTGGTCGTGGTGGTGCCATTTGAATCGGTTGCTACTTCCATCCAACGGCGTGCGATTCTGTTTGGAATCAGGGTACTTGGTTTACCGGTGGTTCCTTCAAGAAGCGTATAGGTGTGATCACCGAGCGAACGCGAGCCCCGTATCTCCACAGTGCCACGTCCAATGAGAACACCGTTTCGGTAAGCGTACAGCTTATGATCGCTGGCGCTGATAAGGAAAGTAACGGGGCCTTTGGTGCTTTTCTCAGGCATCCATTGATATTGATCCTTACCCAACGCCGGCAGTGTTGCCTCGGAAGTATCCTTGGGTGCTAACGCTAATCCGGGATTGGCCGTGAAGGCGGCGTTTGGCGACTTGTCGTTCGCGATGATGACCGTCCCGCCCATCTTGGTAACGGTGAATAGTCGCTCTGAAAAATCATAGGGGAGCCTGATGCAGCCCTTGCTCGCCGGATATCCCGGAAGTTTTCCGGCATGGAGGGCGATTCCTGTCCAGGTGAGCCGCTGCATGTATGGCATGGGCGCATTGTTGTAGATGTTGGAGTAGTGCTCTTCCTTCTTTTGCAGGATTTCAAATACCCCCGTCGGAGTCGCCTTCTTTCCCGCTCCGGTACTAACCGTTGATCGACCAATTTGAATTCCGTTTCGATAAACGACCATCACCTGCTTGGGAAGGCTGACAACAAGCACGACAGGACCGCGAGGAGAGAGTTCCGGTTTCCAATAATATTCGCCCGGTTTCAGTGGGCCGGTTGCCTTGTTGGTTTCGATACCCACTGTATGAGCGCACAGAATTAAGGGTGTACCCATCAATACCAAAACGGTGGCTACGATTCGCAATGCCATCCGATGAAGGTTTAGTGCTGTCAACGAACTCCTCTTTGCCATGAAAGATTTAGCCTCGCTCTTTGCCTAATGGCGAAGTTAAAATCACTCGCTTTTCAACAATCACTTGTTTTCGCATCGACCGACTTCTCGAGAAATTTCTTCTTGGAGATCAATCCACCGAACGGGTAATAAGTTCGCGAATCCTTTAAGCGCCAACACAACGAAATTAAAATTTATGATGAGAAACCTCAAAATAACCTGCCTGGGAACAGCCGTATTTTCTTTAATCGTCAGCGGGATACCTCTCCCGGCCCAAACCGACGCGCCCGCTGCGCCTGTCTCCGCTGAGCCGCAGGTCGCCAAATTATCGGACACAGACTTGGATACACTTCTCGCGCCCATAGCGCTCTATCCAGACCCGCTCCTCGCTCAAATTTTGCCGGCCTCAACGGAACCCGGCGATATCGTCATGGCGGCTCGGTATATTGCCTCTGGGAAAGACGCATCCAAAATCGATGCTCAACCTTGGGAAGAAAGCGTCAAGGCCTTGGCTCATTATCCTGACGTTCTTAAAATGATGGATTCCAAATTGGATTGGACCACGCACTTGGGGGAAGCATTCATCGCCCAGCCGGAAGATGTTTTTAATTCGGTGCAGCGGTTGAGGGCAAAAGCGCAGCAAGCCGGAAATCTGAAAGAAACTCCTCAGCAAACCATCGTGGTTGAAAAGGAAGTGATCAAGATCATGCCCGCCGATCCGCAGGTTATCTACGTTCCACAGTATCCGCCGGAAACCGTGTACGTCCAGCAACCGGCAGACGTAGTCACACCGCTTATCACGTTTGGACTTGGTCTGGCGATGGGAGCCTGGATTCACAACGAATTGGATTGGCATAACCACGGCGTCTATTACCACAACAACGGCTGGCATGGCGGCCATTACAGTGGCGGTGGAAACAACATCAACATTGATAACAGTAACAATATCAATATCGGAAACGGTAATGGTAATAACATCGGGAACGGAAACCGTCCCGGCAACGGGAATGGTGGTGGCTCTGCATGGAAACCTCAACAGCGTCCCTCTCAGTTGCCCTCCTATGGTAATACTGGAAACCGGCCCGGTAACGGTGACAACGGGATAGGAAACGGAAATCGTCCGAACGGAGGCAACGGCAACGGAATCCAGCGACCGAATAATAAGCCAACGCAATTGCCAGCCAACGGCAATAACCGGCCTTCGAGCGGAGGAGGCCAAAACCGACCCAGCCAGCGGCCCCAGCAAAGACCTTCTACACTGCCCACTCAGGCAGGAAATCGTCGAAATGGAGGAAACCAGTTCCAGCGCGAATCTTCAAAACCCATGCAATCCATGGGCAACCGTGGAGGAGGAAACAGATCTAATGGGGGTGGGCGTGCCGCAGGCGGTGGAGGAGGCCGATCGGGTGGCGGTGGCCTCGGTCGCGGATAATTCCATCAATAATGGAGCTGTCATCTCTCCTATTTTCTCAAGCTTACCTCGTACAAAACATGAAACTCACATCTAAACTCGGCATCGTCGTTCTCATTTGCGGGCTGGCAATCACGTCAGCCAGCGCGGCGGATGTAACTCCCACAGAGGCACGCGCCATCGCGAAAGAGGCGTATATCTACGGCTATCCCTTGGTAGATAACTACCGCTGCGAATACGCCTATTTCGTGGATCATGACTCCCCCGAATTCAAAGCGCCTTGGAATCATCTCGCCAATATCCCGCGTGTCTTTACGCCAGCCGACGTTGCCGTTCAAACTCCCAACTCCGACACGCCTTATTCCTGGATGGGACTGGATTTGCGTACCGAACCTATTGTCCTCACTTTTCCAGAAATTGAGAAGGGCCGTTATTTTAGCGTCCAACTCACCGATGCCTATACGTTCAATTTTGCTTACATCGGCAGCAGGAGCACGGGTAACGAAGGAGGAAGTTACCTCATTGCCGGACCAGATTGGAAAGGCGAAACGCCCAAGGGGATTAAGAAGGTGATCCGTTCCGAGACGGAATTGATCATCCTCATCTATCGCACCCAGTTGTTCAATCCAGACGACATCGAGAACGTGAAGAAAATCCAAGCCGGTTACAAGGTCCAGCCGTTGTCTGAGTTTCTGGGCACGGCGGCACCCACCGCCGCCCCCGACATTAACTTCATCAAGCCCATCTCTCAGGCAGACCAGAAGACCTCACTGGAGTTTTTCAATATCATGAATTTCGTTCTTCAATTCTGCCCAACGGTGCCATCTGAAAAAGAGTTGATGGCACGTTTCGCCAAGATCGGCATTGGTGCGGGAAAAACCTTCGATCCCGAAAAACTCTCGCCGGAGATCAAGGAAGCCATTGAGCAGGGCAGTGCGGATGCCCTTGCAGAATTTGGCGAAGGGGCCAATCAACTCAACCAAGGTAAGATAACCGCAGGCGATCTCTTCGGCACGCGCACGGCCATGAAGAATAATTATCTCTATCGCTGGCTCGGCACTATCGGCATCTATGGCAACTCGAAGCAGGAAGCGATGTATCCGGTTTATGCTATCGATTCCAACGGCGATAAACTGAACGGGGCCAATAAGTACACCCTACGCTTTGCTCCGGGCCAATTGCCACCGGTCAATGCATTCTGGTCGCTGACGATGTACAAAATGCCGGAGAGCCTCCTGGCGGACAATCCCATCAACCGTTACCTGATCAATTCACCAATGCTGCCGCAACTTCAGAAGGATGCCGATGGCGGAATAACGTTGCTCATTCAGAATGCCTCTCCCGGCAAGGACAAGGAATCCAACTGGCTACCCGCTCCGGCTGGCCCCTTCACGATGTACATGCGCCTCTATTGGCCCAAGGCCGAGGCGTTGGATGGCGACTGGAAAGCGCCAAAGCTTCAGAAGGCAAAGTGAAATTCACCGCTGCAACTGACAACCTAAAATCCATAACTATGAAACCAATTTTCCAGACCGTCGCGCTACTTAGCGTGCTCGCAATTAATCTCACCGCAAACGCTGCGGACGTTACGCCCCAGGAGGCCCGCCAAATCGCCAAGGAAGCCTACATCTATGGCGAACCCATCGTGGACAACTACCGCGTTCAGTACGCCTATTTCGTCGATACCAATAACCGTGAATACAAAGCGCCGTGGAACCACATCTGGAATAGCGCACGTCTTTTTTCTCCGGCGGACAAGGCAATCCAAACCGCCAACTCCGACACGCTTTACTCCATGGTGGGCGCAGACCTGCGGGCCGAACCTATTGTACTCACGGTGCCGCCAATGGATCGAAAGGACCGGTATTTCTCGATACAATTGATCGACTATTATACGCAAAACTTCGCTTACGCCGGTACACGAACGACCGGCAATGGAGGTGGCACCTTTTTGTTAGCGGGGCCGGATTGGAAGGGAGAAATCCCCAAAGGCATCGACAAGGTCTTTCGCTCGGAGACCGAGTTGGCGTTTCCCGGTTATCGCACCCAGCTATTCAATCCAGACGACATCGAAAATGTGAAAAAAATCCAAGCGGGTTACAAGGTGCAGACACTTTCAGAATTTCTCGGACAGCCTGCGCCTACGCCCGCCCCGGCCATTAACTTCATAAAGCCTCTCACCGCAGCCGAGCAGAAAACCTCGCCCGAGTTTTTTAGCGTCCTGAACTTCGTCTTGCAGTTCTGCCCCACCGTCCCCTCGGAGATCGACCTAATGAAGCGGTTCGCGAAGATCGACGTGGGCCTAGGTAAAACATTCGACGTTGCCAAGCTCTCGCCTGAGATGAAGAAAGCCATCGAACAAGGCATGGCCGACGCTTGGGCCGAACGCGCAGCTTTGCAAAAAAAGATCGATGCGAACGAAGTGAGCACGGGCGCGTTTTTCGGGACGCGGGAATTTCTAAAAAATAACTACCTCTACCGCATGGCAGGTGCGGTATACGGCATTTACGGCAATTCCAAAGAAGAAGCGATGTATCCGTCCTACGCAGTCGATGCCGATGGCCAGAAGCTGAACGGCAACAACCATTACACCCTGCATTTCGCATCAGACGAATTCCCTCCGGTCAATGCCTTCTGGTCACTGACGATGTACGACTTCCCGGCGCAACTGATGGTGGCCAACCCGCTCAACCGCTACCTGTTGAACTCGCCAATGATCCCACAATTCAAAAAAGATGCAGACGGCGGGGTGACGCTCTATTTTCAAAACGAGTCCCCCGGTGCCGATAAGGAGTCCAACTGGCTGCCCGCGCCGAAGGGGCCATTTCTGCTTGTGATGCGCCTCTATTGGCCGAAGCCCGAGGCCTTGGAAGGCAAGTGGACTCAACCGCCGCTTAAGAAGGCGGAATAATTCGAAGGCCCTCGCCCACCATCTAAAATACAAAACAGCTTTCATGAAATCTCTCAAACGCATCATCATCCTGTTGGTCTTGTTGATCGCCAATTTCACCGTCATTTCTTCCGCCCGCGCTGCCTCCGCCTACGAACTAGATCGGGATGCTCGGCAGGCGCTGCATACACTATATACCAAAAATCCGAAGGCAGCGGAAATCGCCAACCAGGCCACGGCAGCCCTCGTTTTTCCCACCATCGTCAAAGCAGGTTTTATCTTTGGTGCGCAGGGAGGAGATGGACCGTTGATCAGTAACGGTGGTACGATCGGATATTACCATACTTCCGCCGTCTCTTATGGATTACAGGCTGGAGTCCAAAAATACAGTTACGTCTTGTTCTTCATGAACCATAAGGCGCTCAACTATATCAATAAACACGGTGGATGGGAGATCGGTACTGGTCCCAGCATCGTGATTGTCGATACGGGAGCAGCTAAATCGATGTCAATCAAGACGCTCAATAAGGACGTTTATGCCTTTATCTTTAGCCAAAAAGGATTGATGGCCGGACTCGGTTTACAGGGCAGTAAAATTACCCAATACACTCCGAGCGAATGAACCAAGGGAGATACCGATGGCATGGTTTTATTTAATTGCTGGTGGATTATTTGAAATCGGATTTACGACTTGCCTTCGCTTCACGGAGGGGTTCAAAAACCTGCCTTGGACGCTCGCCTTCCTTGTCTGTATCATCCTGAGCATGGTCTTTCTTGAGATGGCTACCCGCTCAGTAATTTCAATGGGAACCGGTTACGCGGTATGGACAGGCATTGGTGCGCTAGGCACGGTCGCCATCGGAATGATCTGGTTCGGTGAACCAGCGACCGCAATCAGAATTGCCCTCATCTTCGGAGTGGTCGCGTGCATCGCAGGCCTCAAGCTCACTTCGGGCCACTGATTGATTTCAAGAGGAAGGGATTAAGTTTAATCTCCGACGAGTAGCCATGGGTACCAATTACAAACGCCAAATTACTGGCTCACTGGTGGCAATTCTTGTCGCCACCCTATCGCTTGGCGGGTGTGCCCCAATGGCCACCGTCGATACAGTCTCTCCTCTTGTCCCCATTACCCTTGTTGCTAATCAGGGAAACGATGAACTGAAGAATGCTCGGTTGCATCTCAAGTCTGCAGATCAGCTTCTCGATTCAAATGCCAGCGCCAGCATGGCCGAGTACGAAGCGGCAACCATGCTTAGCTTGGAAGCTTTGACAGATCTGTCAGGGGCGAAAGCCAGCGAGGCAGTTGAGCTATACAACTATTCCGTGGCACGGTTGGTGGAGGCAATTATCGCATCCGGTCAAAAACCTTGGGAACACGAAATCCGTCTGGCAGGTCCCGACGGTCCTCTTTGGCTCAAGCTTGATGCGAATACAGAAGGAGCTTATATCCCCGGTACGGATCGGTTACTTGCCGCCGACCGCATGGAAATCGGAGGCACCCATTTCACGAATCGTGTCCGCATCGACGGAGTGGGGGCGCCTTTTGTCAGTGCTGGACCTGGCCGCAAAGAACCGTGGTCTCCTGACACACATTATTACGGCGTTACGGCGGAGTTCACTTTCTCAGACAGTCACGGAACCATTGAAATTCTCGATCCCATCGAAACGACTCGCATCAACTTGGCGGGTGAAAGCCGTCCGGTGGCCGCAGATTTAAGTGCTCCTCTCGCTTTCGGAATCGCCGAAACCCGGGTAGACACCCTCGGTATCCGCAGACTCCTCAGCACGGATCGATTCATGTCTGCCGCCAAGCTGATGATGGTCGGACCTTACCGAGCCAATCGCACGCCTGTTATTCTAATTCATGGATTGGGAGACGCTCCCGTAACCTTTACAGCCCTCGCCAATGGGCTTAATACCAGCCCGGAAATCAGGGAGAAATATCAATTTTGGGTTTTCCAATACCCCAGTGGTTTGCCCTTCCCGTATTCCGCTTCACTTCTCCGTCACGCCATTGATGAAGTTTACCAAAAATACCCACAGACTCCGAAGGCGATCCTGATCGGACACAGCATGGGAGGATTGGTCGCCGATCTAATAGTCCGAGATTCGGGTACTCAGTATGTCCGGGATGTCTTGGGCAAACCTTTGGATCAATTTCGGCTTACGCCTGATCAGGTCAAGATCATGCAGGACGCCCTTGTCTTTGAGGCAAGTCCCCACGTTTCCGGGGCTGTCTTCATTGCCACGCCCCATCGGGGAGCCGAGATGGCAAGTGGCCCCCTTGGGCGCTTCGGTGCATCGCTAGTCAGACTGCCGGGTAACTTGATCATGCTGGGACCGAAGGTGCTCTCGCAATTACAGGCGAACGAGGAAGAGGAACTGATCAATCGTTTCCCGAATAGCATTGATACCTTACGGCCTGAGGCGCGTGTAATCACGGCAATGGATCACCTTCCTATCAAGTCATCCATTGCTTGTTATTCGATCATCGGTGACGAAGATTCAGGTGAAGTCCCCTTGGCCGAAAGTTCGGATGGCATCGTGCCCTATTCGAGTTCACACCTACCGTCAGCCCGTTCTGAGTTGGTTGTGCCTTACGGACATTCGTACGTCCAAAGCAGCCCGGAGTGCATTGCCGAGATAGAGCGGATTTTATTGACCTCGCTGCGGAATTGACCGGCTCGTTTACAACCCGCAACGGGAATCCGGCATCGAGCCACTGGAAATTTCGATCACTCCTCGCATGGGATGACTCAAGTCGTTAATCAAAAAGATGGCTATCGAGACGGACAAACTGCAAAGAATCAACATCACTAAAACGGTTTTGTTGTGCGGAGAAAATAACCCCAATCCGAGGAAAAGAAGAGTGAGCCAGAAAACCAAGGCAAAGAATAAAGCGGACGGCAGAGAAGTCCTGGACTGCTCAATGACCAACCAACGTCGCTTGGCAAGATCCTGACTGGCAACTGCTGCCTGCGACTGGAGAGCGTGTTGCTCGTCGGTTTCCATGCCGGAACGCGTGAATGGCTTTCTTCAGGCAGGCAGGCGGTTGAAGTCATGCCCAAACTTTGGAATCGCCCCGGCAAGCCCACGGCGATATGAGGGACTACCGCAACAACATAGGTCGCATCGTCACAGTCAGTCAAAATAGCTTGCAGCCCTGTCGCCGAATGGACGAATCTAATCCCGATGATTTTCGGAACTAGGTTCTTATGAGCGACCCCGCGAAAAGCGCGTCGTTGAACGGTAGTAAAATCCGAATCGAAGCAGAGATTGTGGAAGGCCGTCTTCGTGAACGCTACTTGGCAAGGACGGCTGATGATACCTGGGTGGAAGTGGCCACATCCGATGGACTTATCTGCCTATATGGCAGTCAGGTCAAATCCCAAGGCAACAGTGTTTACTCTCTTCCGAAGGAAATACAGGTAACAGCGACGAATGTTTCTTCCACGAATCATGAGATGACACAAATCTTCTCCGCCGAGTCCTGCGGCATTAAAGTGATACGTAGAATCTCTTTAGATGGAAACGACTCCTGGCTTCGCGTGACGACACGCTTGGAGCCGTCGAGGCCAGTGGAACTGCAGTCGGTTGCAGATCATCTCAGCTTCTCGCAACGACCGGACTATTCCTATTCTCCAACGGTTGGCGGCTTCAATCCCGATGCGCAATACAAGGCTCCTCTAATCCTCGTTCAGTCCAAGCATCTGGCCTTTGGCATTGTGCCGGATGTGACGACATTGAACAGAGCCACGCTGCAACTTTGCCCTCATGCCCTTGACTTGGACGTGACTGACAGTCCCTCTTTGCGTGTCGGATTTATCCCTGCCAAGCTGGCTTATCATGCGGTCTATTGCATGGATGCGCAACGTGCCTGGAAGCTGGAGGAACCTTTGGAGAATAGTTATTTTCTCATGGTAATAGCCACGGCCAGGAAGGCGGAAGCGTACCGTTCGTGCGTACGATTCCACTGGGAACGATTTGGCCGCACCAGCCAGGTCCTCGCAGCCGAGCAGCAGAAAGGAACAGGCCCTTACGAAGGTCTGTCTCTTTTCGATGAATGGCGGCAACGCATTTGGGATAACGAATCCAGAAAGGGATGGTTACAGCTTACGTTGCCAGACGGCTCGATAGGCGGAGGCGTCAGCACTAGACGGAAATTGGGGCCACGTTCGGTGTACCTTTCCTCGTGGTTTAATAGCTTGCGGACTTCCTTTGGCATGGCGCTCTATGCGCAGCGAACCAAGAATGATGAACTTCTTCAGCTAGTAACGCAGACGGTGGAGTTGGCGGTCAAATCGCCCGGAACAAATGGTTCCTTCAAGTGTATTGCAGCCCTTGATGACACCGATGCTTTGGTTTGGGGAGCTGGAGATGGTTGCGGGGGCAGCACGATACCGGGATATCTCGGCTATGACATGAGTTGGACTGCCTACTGGCTCCTGCGCTGGAGAGAAGCCCAACTGCCCGGGCATGAGAAGATATTGCCGCGATGCCAGGGACTTGCCCGCTTCCTGATCGCCCACCAGCAGCCGAATGGCAGGTTCGAGACTTTCTTCGACGAAGCAGGATTGCCTCTTAAGGACAAGGCTCCCTTCACGATCGCAGAGACGGGGCCGGTGTCACTTTTTCTTCTCACACTTTATGAGGCTGACAAGCAACCCCAGTACCTTGAAGCAGCGAAGAAGGGATTGGCCTTCCTGGAAACGGAAGTGATTCCTGAACGCAAGTGGTACGACTTTGAGACGTTCTGGAGTTGCAGTCCACGAGGAATCAGCTTTGACTCTCGCTCCGGCCAATGGCCGGCCAATAATCTGGCTCTTGGTCAGACCGTGGCCGCCTTCCTCCAAGTCTGGCGTGTGACCGGCGATAGCAATTACTTGAGCCAAGGCGAAAGCATCCTTGATTATCTTCTTCTCTTTCAGCAGTGCTGGACGAATCCCCTGATCGAATGGCTGACGGGACCGACCATGCTCCTCGGCGGCTTCACCACGCAAAATTCAGATGCCGAATGGTCAGACGCCCGCCAAAGCCAGTTCGGCAATTTGCTCCTCGACTTCTATCGAGCCACAGGAAAAGCGGAATATTTGGAACGCGGCATAGCCGCATTGCGGGCGCAGTTTCCGGTATCTCCTGCGGAAAATTGGGCCCACGAAGGATATGGCACCAAAGCCGGTACTTCGAGCTTTCACTGGGGTTCAGGCAGTGGGATGGCTGGAATCGAAATTGAACAGGAGTTCCTGCACGATGGTATTGTCGATGTCGCGTCCGCTGTGGCCGTGGGCTTGAACGGCCTGAATATTACTCGATGCGAGATCGGTGATCGTAAAATAGGGCTCGAGATTAACAGTCCATTCTCCTGGCACCGCAAGCCGATCATTATTTTTCGGAACCTGAAATCTTCTGAGGATCATGCGCTGACCGTTAATGGTATCGCCACTGGAATTTATAAGGCTGCTGATCTCGAAATTGGAATCGTAATTCCATTAAAACAAGGATGAAATATGTTTGAGGATTTTCAATGGAAGAAGCTCGAGAATGAAGGCCACACCCTGCCCTATCGCTTCTATGAACCGCCCCACTTGGAACCGGGAAAAATCTATCCCCTGGTACTTTTGATGCATGGAGCGGGAGAACGTGGGAACGATAATCGGCATCAGTTGATGAATTTTGAGGGAATCGCTTTCTGGCAGAAATATCCATGTTTTGTCCTTGCTCCCCAATGTCCCCTGCACGAGCCGGACAGGCCTGACGATCACTGCGTGTGGGTGGCCACCTCGTTCGGCGGTCCCGCGCATACCATGAAAGTAGAACCTACCTGGCCCATGAAACTGACTCTGGAGCTATTGGAAAAATCGACCAGCGAATACCCGGTCGATTTCAAGCGCATTTACCTCACGGGACTTTCCATGGGAGCCTTCGCCGCCTGGGAACTCCTCCAACGGGTACGCGAAAAATTCGCAGCGGCGATACCTGTGTGCGGTGGCGCCGATTTGAAGAATGCGAGCGAACTCGTGAATTTTCCGCTTTGGGTGTTTCACGGCGACGCGGATCAAATCGTGCTCGCGCAGCGCTCACGCGACATGGTAGCCGCTATCAAGGCAAAGGGAGGGCACCCCAAATACACTGAGTATCCCGGTCTGGGACATGATATCTATAAAACGACCTACACGAATCCGGAAGTCTGGGACTGGCTCTTCGCCCAAAGCAAAAAGTAGCGGGACGTTCTCTTCTTGTTGCGTGGATTCAGGATCACCTGCCACGGCAGCGCATCACTTGAAAGCTAGCAATTGAGGTTGTTTTCCCGAGGGTTCGGGCGCCTTGTAATTATTCGGCCCACCGAATTTCATGAATTTGCTATGCACGATAATCAAGAGCATTAGCGCGACGCTACTCACAACAGCGCTCATCAAAAACGTATACCTATAGTTGTGGTGGGCGTAGTCGAGGAAAAGGCCTACCAACGGTGCGAATGCCATGCTGCAAAGACCGGAGACAATTCCGCCTGCTGAACTCAATTGCGCAAATTCCGCCCGGGGCAACAGTCGTTGGCCCATGGAGGCGCTCGTCGTGTAATAGACGCCGGCAAATACTCCATTCAGAACAAACGCGATACTAAAAGTGAGCTGGTCCCGGGCGTAAAACCCTCCCCAGAGAGTCACCAGCACGTAGAGAACAAAGGCGACCATCGATGCTCTAATCGGATGAAACCGATCGGCAATCGCGCCCAGCGGGTAGGCCAGACAAAATGAGATGACATAGGTCAGCGCCAGATATTTTCCATAGAGATCTGTGCTTAAGTTGATGCCAGGACTCTTGGAGAAATAAAGAATGAAGGGACTGATCGGAGAGCCGAGTTGAGAGGCCACCGCACCGTATGCAAAAAGCCACCGGTAATAGGGGACACTAAAACACTCCTGAAAATAAGTTATCGCGCCATGGACAAAGCCCCGGATGTCGCGTCCCTTGTCCATCGGCAAAACGGGAGGATACTCGCCCTCTTTCACTTTCAGGCACATAAGGGTAAATCCCACCCCGTAGAGAGTGCCCATCCCGAGAAAAATCCAGACATATTCCGTATCGGCTTTTCCAAAAATCGAGAAGTTAAAAATGATTCCGGCGAGCAGTCCCAAGGCGCGAAACATGCCGTAGAACCGTCCCATCACTTGTTGCGGAACCACGTCATTAATCAATGCGCCGTAGACCGTCCCGGCAACAATGCTTGCGATCTCGAACAGCATCCAGAAAACTCCAAATGAAAGAATGATGACGGTGTCCAGGCTCGGCGCGTTCGGCCCGAGCATGGCATGAACATGCGTTCCTATCACCGGACTGAACGCCAGGCCCGCCATGCCCAACAAAGTAAATGGCACAGGGATAATCAGAAAGGGAATGCGGCGTCCCCAGCGTCCTCGATGACGATCTGACCGGAAGCTGATGATTGGGCTCAGGATCAAGCCGATTGCCGCCGGTAGCGATGAGAAGAACAGCCCCGTGACCAGATCAGATGCGTGAAACTTATGAAAAAGCAGACCGAGCACAGGCCCGACAGCCCGATCCTTCATCGACCAGGCGAAATCGCCCCAAAGCAGCCAAATGAAAAGGACGACCAGCCCGGCTTTCGTATAGGAAAGCGTACCGACATACCACGTCTTCTTGGCCCCCTCGCCCAAGGGTTTGACCGGGACGGAAGTGGAAGGCATATCCATCAGAGGTCGCTTTTCATTTAGCTGTGGATATGCCGCCCCTGGAACAAGCCCCCTACTCAATAACAGCGGGGACTACTTAGCTTGCCGGAATGCCTTTAGCCCGGCAGTTGCCAGGCGAGCCCAACGAAGTGCCGCCTCAGGTTCAGCGAGATGCGCGCCCCAACCGACTCGAAAACGGAAACTATAAAAGCCGCCAAGCTCGGCGGAAAAATTGGTTTCCCAGTAATTGGTCATCAGCCAGGCATGCACCTGATCGGGAGTGGCCGACAAATTCTTGTCCCCCATCAGACGTCGTGCGCGATAATTAAGATCGCCGCAATGGACCAGATGACTATCAAGCATCGCGACTGCCACTCCAAACCCATCAGCGCACCATGCAATTCCTTCCTGTGCGCCGTAGAAGTCCGTCATGGAACCCGGTAGTTGGTCCTGCCATGGGCGCATGGCCCAACCACGATCAATCCAAAAAGCGCTTTTGTCCCCTGCGGTAAAGGGCAACGGACAGTAAATATTTTCCGAATCCCAAGTTCCGATTTTATGACAAATCACCTCGACATCGACCATGGGCATTTCGCGATAGACCGTCCACTCGGACTTCAGGAGCTCAAACCCCGGCGCTTCATAATCAATTCCAACCACATCGAAAAGAGGGCCCGATCCTAACCGACGAAAACCTGACGGCTTAGCTGTGAAATGTTGCGAGTTTACTGCCTGCCGATTCTCTCCCATGCCAGCTCGCCCCGTAAACTGTGGCCCCACTTCCTTGGCGGCCGGTGACCGGTTCATTTCCAAAACGAACGCCTTGTCGGGTGATCTGGAAATATCTCGTCCGCTCTTGCGGTCACCCCATGCGATCAGACGGCCCACGTTATCCCACGTGAGATAGCCGTGATTGCTTTCAACGAACGTTGAGACAACTTTGCTGGAGGCGGGTTCACGCCGTCCGTCGCTGTAAGTTCCCGTAATCTCCAAAGGCTGGACGAGATCGACCGGCGATTTGCGAATGAATAACTCGCGTGTGCTCCGCGCAGGTACACTGACCTGAGCCAGGACTTTCACGCCTCCCCGCAGCGACTGTGCTGGCTGATGCGGCAAGACCTGATTAGTCAATGAGTCCACCACTGCGAAAGTCTTGCTGAGCCGATGAGCTTGGACTTCACAGGTATCAAGTTCGATCTCCACCAATTGGGCCAAATCTACGTCGTGGGGATTTACGACGACAAAGCGCAAAGGTCGATTGTAGGCCAGAGATCCATAGCCAAAGGCTTCCGCGGCCTTTTCACCGAGGCAATCGGAGAGATCGGCTGCCTCGGCCGCATAACCCAACTTCCGAACGTGGAGTTGCTGGACAAGCGGATTCCAAGCAGACGTTAACGAGGCGCAGTGTCCATAGGTGTGTTCCGCATATAAACCGAGGGCTGTATCAAGTGAATGAAGATCCACCGTGGCCTTCGGAAATGCCTTGGCCGCCGCAGACAGCCATCGCCGCTCTCTCTGGGCTTGGCGATAAAGCATTGTCCCCTCGGGGTCCGCCGCCATGCCATCCGCCCACCAATCCGTCCAGTCGCCCGAATATGTCGGTAAAGCGGAGGTTCTCGTCGCGATGATTTCCCGAAGATCGCTGGCCGTGACCATATGAACTTTGACCGTATGCGCCGAGTCAGTGTTCCACCGGGAGATACGTCCGGTGACGCTATCACTGGGAGGACTATTGTCTGTAATGAGGCCCGAACCCGTTACGATCAAAAAGTCGTGGGCCCATCCGGCTTGCTCAAGCTCCTGTAAATAGGCCGGAAGGCGTCGATTGAGAACATCGTCATCAAAAGCAACAAACGGTTCACTGAAATTCGTAGCGTTGGCCTCCGCGCCCGGGAAAAAACCTAATTCGTTGCCCAAATGGTAGTGCTCGTTGTAATAGACGAGCAATTTACTGCCATTTCCCAGGTCCCACCAAAACGGCTGCATCCGCTTTTGCTGCAAGACACGTCCATGCCACGAGTTAACGTGCGTCAATAGCATTGTTATCCCGGCATTGACCAAGGCTCTCGCGTAAGCCAGCGGACATCCGTTGATGTCGGCCATCACGGCTGTGTTCAACGGTAGCTTATGTTCGTCTGCGAAACATCTTGAGCGCTGGGCAAGCGCGGCAAATACATCTTCGTCGGGCAATTCATTAAAATTGGCCCAGTTGGCGGAGAGACCTATTCGTCCAGCTTGGACTAATTTGATAAAACGTTGACGCCAATTTTCATCCGCATGCTGCCAAAATTGTTCGACCTGAATGAAGGTCTCGCAGGTCCATCGATACGCGGGATCATTTTCCGCAATCACAATGGCCTGCCGGGTAAATGCGGAATACCAGCGAAGAATCCGTCCCTGGGTATTTGTATAACCAATGTCCGTATGACTATCCTGAATGAGATAGATATCTTTAATCATAATTGAAATGCCGAGCCATGAGGTTTAAGAATTTCCAATACCGATTTTAATGCGACGGTGATGGTAGCTCGACCGGCACGATGACGGTATGCATCACCACCTTTTGCGCAGGAGCCGTCAAATTAACGCCGAGACGCATCGGCTTCGAGGCGACTGCACCCGAATGACTGGTGATTGGCTCGATCGTGTTGGCGATTGAAAGATTATCATCAACTGTGACGGTTGCCTGGACAGCTGAAGTCTTGCCGGAAATCAGGAATGATCCGGGTCCTTGCTCCTTCACGGATGATGTGGTGACCAACGCCGTTCCGAAATCGGTCGGCTGGTCGAATTCCGCCTCGTCGGTGATTTCCAGCGCGGGGCGGGAGCGATCAAGGACAAAGGTCCGTATCAGCTTTTTCAAGCCCGGTACGGAGTAGGACGTGGATAGGTCCATGACCAGGGTGTCTTTGTCCGGCGTGAAGTCTGTACTGACGATTTTACCCTCGGCAGAGGGGCCGATGTTTTGCAGCGTCTTGCCGACATAGGGAACATCGTGGCCGTAGGAATTCAACATCATGCTTTCGAGGCGATGGGGGCCGAATGTTTTCGCGTTGTACGGCTCTGCTCCCGGATCGACAATCAGCGTCTCGTCGTTGACCACGACGACGTAGCTGCCGTTGTCCGGATGCCCGTGAGGATTATTATTGTTCCCCCCCTTGATGGAGACTCCCATGCGAGCCTTGCCCGGCTGTTCGGATCGAGTGATGAGCATCCCCCCGTCTGGGAAATAATAGCGCAGACTGTCGCTGGCGGCTTCAGCAGGCGATGGGGCGGAGCCCGCGACGACACTTCCGCCATACGTGGGAAGTGGAAAACCAAAAATGCCAACGCCGGCCAGGCGATTTCCTCCTGGATGGTAGACATACATCTCGGAATCGGCCTCTTTAAGATCGGTCCATCCCATGCCCCAGCGTTGATTGATGAAAAGTAGCAAATCTGCTCCCGCTTCGGGAGTCGCCGGAGGTTCCAGTATTAATTCGGCGTCACCAAGAGCGGGATAGATTCCGTCCATGATTTCAAAATGATGCGGGAACAAAGCGATGCGGCGGATCTTATCGCCGGCAAACATGTTGATCTTCCCCTGAGTGGCCTCGTAGATGGTCTCGGATAGACAAAGATAATTCCCGAAACCGTACCTCCAATAATTCATCGCTTCGCGGCAGTAACCATCGTCACCGAAACCCCCGATGTAGTAGGGCATCGTGTCTTGCGCAGCTTGGATATAAAGCGCGCGCTCCTGCTTTGAGGGAAGAATTGCCAGCGCAGCGCCCGTGACTCCAGCATGGCACACTGCGTTCCAGTTGGCCCCATTGTTCATCCACCACCAGTGAGGATGTCCCGATTTGACCGCAGCCTCATAACGGCCAAAAATGCGACGCTGCAATTCTGTTCGAATTCGCTGACGAGTCTCCGGCTTCAGTTTGTCCCCGAGCCAATAGTCGGTCGTCGCAACGGTCCAGGCGCGGGTAGAAGCAGACAGATCGATGCCATCCATGCCATCGGCCAGCTTGCCGATAAGGACTTCGTTGGGAGCGGTCCAACTTTCCTCGCTCAGGATTGCGTCCAGTTCCTTTTCGATCAGTGGAAGATATGTGCCTTTATTTTCGATGCCTTCGGCCACAACAAAATCGACCAAACGCCGGGAGCGTTTTTGAAAGGGGGAAAGGTAGGAACCGAATTGACCTGTCTTGAGAATGTCATGATAGAGCGCATCGTTCACGACTGGAATAGGCTCGTTCACGAATTTTGCCGCATCCGTCACCAGCTTTTGAAAAGGCACTTGTTGCGCGGCCACCGCCCATGCCGCCCGGTCGCTGATGGGGCGACCCACACCTTGTGGAACATCGGGCAACATCGCGGCGATTTCATCGATCTGCACCTGGGTGGGGATGGGCAACGTCTGATCGGGTTTTGCACCCGGAGAAGCCGCCATCGCGGACAAGGGCGTTGCGGCATCGACTTTCTGGAGCGTGAAGTCGTCCACGTAAAGAGAACCCTTCGCCTTCCAGAAATATAATACCGGTTGGATGCTATCGACAGAGGCGGGGATTTCCACAACGGCTTCGATATGCGTCCAATCGGCTGATAATGGTGCGGTGATCGCAAGAGGCGCATTGGGGGACGTGTTGATCGGAAAGACTGTGTCGTTCAAATAAATAAAAATAAGACCCGATGGAGAGGGAGCATTATTTTGCGACAGATTTAATCTCATCACCAGGCCCGGGGATCCCGGCTGCATTTGAAAATCGGAACCCGGCTTGACCCACACGCCGATCCGGTAGCGTTCGCCTGACATCACCGGAATGGGTACGTTCGGCCCGATCGAAACCCGCGCGAAATCGTCGGCCTGCACAAGGGCCGCCTGTTTACCCGTGTGGAAGGTTTGCGTATCGATGGAGAAGCGACAGTTCATGGCTTTCGAATCCGCCGCGGGAAAAATACCGAAGCCGGAGTCACCGTCCTCAAATCCAGAATTGGGCACGAGGTTGGGGGCATCGTCAGCCCGGGATTGAAACGACAAAACCGACAATAGGGCGAGGACGAGCCCTCCCAGATAGAGACATTTACGCATAGAATTTATATTCGATCTTTAGACCAATTGATTTTGAGACGATCAGGGAAGACCACACTTCATCAGCGTGGGACCTCTCCTACGGACAAGGCCTTTTGGTCGTACACAAGTGAAGTAGGAATAGACCGGCGCGTCAGGTCGTCCAAAGAAAATTGTCTTTAGATATCCCGGGAACGGCGACGGCGCTGACAGACAACCAGCAACGCCAACCCGCCAAGCATGAGAGCCCAGGTACCCGGCTCCGGAACAACTTCTACGTCGATGTTATCGACTCCACCCGCATTGACCAGGAATAGGTAAGACTGGCTTCCATAAAGGCTCTGCATCGTCGGATCGTTAAAGGCCAGGGTCACGCCGCTGATGATAGCGTGGCCATTGGTGTCGGTGCCGGTGGTCGTCAAACCGCCATACTGCGAGCCGGTCAGCGTACCGTCGCCGTTGCCGGCCGTGCCGGCGATGAGTGTAAAGGAAGTGCCTCCAAAGTCCGCCGCATTTACCAAGTTCACAGAGAGGACATCTCCGGTGCCGAAGGTGGTCACCGTGTTTGCGACGTTGAGTTGGCTGCTGGCCGGACCGCTTGCCGTGCTGAGATTGAACGTCAGCTTCGCATTCGTGATCGAGCCTGTTGAGGCCGCCAGCGTCAGGGAAGTGCCGGTCGAAGTGTCGGTGGACGAGAGCATACCGGCCAGGATGGTGGCTTGGTTGGTCGCACTGTTACCATTGATGGTAAAGTTGCCCGTGCTCCGCCCCGTTCCGGCCAGAGTGGCCGTGTTAATGACTGAGAGCGCTCCGGTTCCGGTCGCCGATGTCGCACCGGTGTTGGTCAGGACCAACGAGCCATTGGTGACGGAAGTGCCGCCGGAATAGGTATTCGCATTGCTGAGCGTCAAGGCCCCCGTACCCACCTTGACCAGACTACCGCCAGCGCTCATGACGCCGGAATAAGTCGTGGTGCTATTGTTGTTACCCACAAATAATGCCACGGCGGTGGCGGCGGTATTTTGGAGCGCAATATTGCCGCTACCTGAAAGTCCACCGAACGTGAAAGAGGTTCCGCTGCCCGTGGCGGCTGAGTCAAACGTGATTCCACTAGTGGTCAATGTGCTATCTTGGAGTGCCAACGAGTTTTTCAGATCGAGCGTGCCCCCTGAAACGGTGGTGTTTCCCGTGTAGGTGTCCGCACCAGCAAGCGTCAACGTGCCGGAATCGGTCTTGGTCAACGAGCCGCCGCCCACTGCGGCCTCGTAATCGGAGATCACGCCCGGGGTCGTCAGGTTACTCGATCCGGTCACATCAACTGTTCCGCCGTTGGGTCCGAGCCAGAGGGCGCGGTTGACTGTCGCTCCTACTCCTGTTGCATTCGTTTCCGAATAAGAAAACGAGCTGGTGGCCTGAAGGGTACCTCCGTTCAGGATAGTTGCCACGCCGCTGGCCCAGCCTTCGGGAGTCGATGTGGAAATTGTCGCGGGTGTACCGCTCACGGTGATCACCGCGCCCGCAACCCCGGTCACAGTAGATCCCAAAAAGGTGGAACCCACCCCGAAGCCCGCCGGAAGTGTGGAACTAGAGAGGGTCGCCGTCTGGCCACTGGTACTCAAAACCGTGACGGTTCCACTGGAACCGGACAGATTGCTGTCGGCGCTCACGCTAAGAGTAGCACCATTGACTGTGATATAACCGAGGTAGACGTTCGATCCAGAGAGAGTCAGTTTCGAGTTGGCGCCGTTGATAGTCAGATTATTTCCCGGATTATTAGAGTTACCGCCGGTGATCACGCCGCCGATCGTCAGAGTATCACTGGAGGTTCCACCCATGGTAATCGTAATCGTGTTTCCAACATTGGGAGCAGTCATGTTAACGGCTCCCGTTCCCATGTTAAGCGTACCGCCGCCAGCGCCACCAAACGAGAAACTGCCCGCCCAAGTTTCCGCGTTGTTATTGATAAGCGTCCGCGATGCATCAGCTGAGAGTGTGCCGCCTTCAATAGTAAGCCTGCCTGTTCCGAGAGCCTTGGCGTTGGCAATGTTAAGATTGCCCGAATCGAGGAATGTGCCACCGGTATAAGTGTTCGCGCCTAACAGAGATACAGAACCACTTCCACTCACGCTCAGAACCGAAGCGCCGGAAGTATTATCCTCGATGATGGGCGCAATGGAGATATTTTGGTTATTCGTGATGATGTCGAGTTCCTTGGTCGTGCCGCCCCCGTTCGAGCCGCCAATCATCAAGAAACTAGTAGTCGCGCTACCGGCCGCAACCGTCAATTGCCCGGTGCCGGCATTCATCAAGCCGTTCAACGTCAAAGTGCCGCTGGCACCAATCGTCAATGTATCGCCCGAGCCGGTATAACGAAGCGTATTCCCTGTGAGAGCCCCCGCCGTGGTGGTTTGGGTCCCGCTGAAAGTATAATTGGTTGTGGCACTCGTCATGCCGCTCAAACTCGAACCCGCGGAGGTGGCGCCAGCCCCGTAAGAAACGATTTGATTGCTGCCGTTGAGGGTAGCGTAATTGAGATTCGTTCCGGTACCGACGGTCAGCCATGGCCCAACGATGCCGCTTCCATCAACAGGCGTACTGCTGCTGGCTGTGACGATAATTCCCGAAGTCGATGGAATGTTGGAGAAGTTCAGGGTAGCACCAGCCGTATGATTGATCGTGCCCGTCACCGCCAACGTTAGGGTAGTATCTCCATTCTGGTTCAAATTGATCGTCGATGCACCTGCTCCAGCCAGAAGGCTGGCCACAGTCTGGGTGTTGCTGGCGCTTGACCCCACTCCTTTGATGATGAGCGTGCCTCCGTCTCCCGTCAGTAACGAAGAACTGTTGAGGATGTTGTTCGCGGGTGCGCCCGAAGCGCTGTAATCGACGAGAACGGTGCCGTTCTGGAAGGTCGTGCTGCCCGTGTAGGTGTTTGCAGCCGTCAGGGTTAGTGTTCCCGTTCCACCGTAAAGGATACTACCATTCGTACCTCCATTCGCAACCACGTCGGCGATCGTGATGTTGCCCGATCCAAGCATGCTCATCCCGCTGCCGTTGGAAGTGGATAAAGTGAAGCTTCCACCCGAGAAGGTAACTCCACCTGTATCATTAACTGTGAGGGGCCGATTATTGCTGCCTTCCGTTACGATTCCGCTGAAGATAAACGCATTCGCTCCGCCCACCACCATGCCGCCTGAACCGTTGATCAACAATGTGTTCGCTATGGTCAAAGGGGATGACGATGAGGAAACCAAGGTGCCACCGTTCCAAGTGATGGCGCCAGTGCCGAGCGACGAGGCATTGCCAATCGAGACCGAACTATTGTCAACGGTATTAGAAGCGCCGATTTGCACGGTGCCACTAAATGAACTATTGGCACCGGTAATGATGGCTGTGCCGCCCGCCACCGCAAATGCACCCGTGCCTGTTAGAGCATTCGTTGCGGTTGCATTGAGTACAGCGTTAGTATTGACATGCACACCATTGCTACCTGTGCCAGATACAACCAACGAACCAGCTCCGTTGATGTTCAGAGTACCGCCATTGAGAGAATAACGTGAAGGTTCAAGCGAACCGGCAAGATTCACCGTGCCCGCTGTCTGCGTAGAAATGCCGGTGGTGAGAAAAGAACCGGCAAGATTGATCGTGCCCTTGGTATTGAAATTTAATCCGCCCGTCGAGGAAGTTGTTCCACCGGTCAGGGAAATGGTTGAGGCGGCATTATCGTTGGCGCCGCCAAGCGTTAGATTCGTAGTGCCAATCGACAAGGCATTCGACAGGGTCAACGTGCCGTAATTATTGACGATAAAAGAGGTACTGTTCGACAATGTGCCAGACGAACTAATGGTGAGGCTATGGTTCGCTGTATCATCAAGGAGAATTCCCACGTTGGCCAAACCACCCGGGCCGTTCGCTGCATTAAGATTACCCGCGATGGTCAACGGCCCCACGCCGGAGATTACCACGTTTTGTCCCAAGCCAGTCGTCGCCCAAATTCCACCGACGCTCGTTGCCGTTCCGACGTTAGGTTGATTGGTAAAAGCTGAACTGAACTGCGCGGTGTTTGTCACAGTGGGCGCGCTACTACCCGACCAATTACCCGAAGTATTCCAATCCGTGGTACTACTACCATTCCACGTGCTATTGGCCGCATGGACAGGCAAACCAAGTAAGGCGATGGCGGCAATTAAGCAGGCCATAGGGCGAACACAAAAACGTGAAAGCTCCTTTGCAATAGTAGCGAAGGAAGAAACACAGTTCGAATTTCCAGCGAGAACAGGTAACGAAAGAGCTTTCATAAATGTAATAATGTTATTCAGACACCAAAATAACAATTTGTTTCTAACTCACACTGGTGAATTTTGACAATGGAATCGATTCGCCACTCTGCCACTGGCCTTCGACCAGGATGCGAGTTGGAGTCGCGGGAATGCCGGTTTCATTGCGATAAAGCATCCCGACCACGGTATCGACCGCGAGCTGTCCGACCCTCCGGTCATTTTGATCCATTCCGGCAAACTTGTGCAGATGCGGCATCGCAGCGAGAACGGCCAACGGAATATCTTCCGGGACGTGAAGTCCAAGCTCCTGCAGATAGCCAACGGTCCATTCGAAGAAGTCGGCGATTATCACCTCGGGCCGATGAGTCTTGAACCATTGATTGAATTTCTTTTGCTCATTGTCCCATGGGCCGCGCGAGAGAAAGACAGGGATCCGCTCCCTGGTGTTTATTTTGTTTTGCTCAGCCAGAAATCCGCCAAGAAAGTTACCCTGCGATCTTTCGTTGAGCGCTTCCGAGAGGACAAGACCAATCCTTTTATAACCAAATGCCCGTAACTGGCGCAGCGCGATCATGCTAGTGCGAAACTGACAATTCGTGACGACATGGAGCTGTGGGACGGAAATACTGAAGCCGAAAGCGATGGCAGAAAAGTTTGAAAAATCGAAATCGAGGATGGTATGTGCCTGGGGTTGAGGAGGAAAAAGAAGACCGCGAATGCCACTGTTCAAGAGCACCCTGCGCAAGGCCGCCGGGGTCATCTTGTCCACCGTGGGGTTAAAATCAACCAGCTTATAACCGAGCTCCGCCGCCCTTTGCTCAGCGCCTTGCCGGTAGAGAATAAATTCGTGACCGACATTAACGTTCAAGCTGCTCCCATAGTGGATCCAAGCGAGCGATCCTTGATAGCGTCGAACCGCCTTGTCCCGACGGTACTCTGCCAGTGCGCGCAGCATCGGGTCCGGGGCGTAACCGAGGGAAGCCGCGAGTTGACGAACCCTGACTTTCGTCTTTGCTGCGATGCTGGGATGATCACGAAGGGCCAGTGAAACGGTCGAATGAGAAAGATTCGCCAACCGGCCGATATCGCGAAGAGAAACACGTTGTGGAGAAACCGGCTCGTCCATGTCACACCCTATCTTCTCAGCCAGATTTTACCAGTGTTAAATGAATATGTATTTTTTATGTGTAAAAAATGGGCTTAACTGTGTTCGTGATCCTTGCATTGGCCCCATTCTTATTTTCCCCGGCTTTTTGTGGCGCTTCCAAGACCCTCAACCAAGATGTTAAGCTATCGGTTTGGATGAAAGGAACGCTGGGAAGGAATACAACGGTTGCAATTAGAGAAAAAACGGGCAACACCACCGTTTCGTTTGATGAAACACAACGCCTTACCCTTCGGCTCCTGAATGCGACAAGTCAGGTTTTGACCCGGGTAATTCTTGGAAAAAGGACGTCCTTCTAATAGGTTATATGATCAAGTATCGCGCCAACCGCAGAACTTGCCAATCGCGAGGCTTTAGCCTCGTCGAGGTGACTATTGCCTTGGCGGTGATAAGCTTTTCCTGCACCTGTCTTCTCGGCCTTTTGGCGGTGAACGTCACCTCGTTTCATCAAGCTATGGGAAACACCTCCGAGGCGGATATTGTTCAATCGATATCCAACGATCTCCGGCTGAATAGTTTTTCAATCCTTAAAACTTATGACTCAACCCTCGCAGGCTCTGTCACCCCTCCCATTTACTATTATGACCACGAGGGTACGCTGCTCCCGGACAAGACAGGATATTTTTATCAGGCGACGCTGACGGTAAGCCAGGTGACCAGTCAAAATTCTCCGACCTCGCTTGACCCTACGGTCTCACCCGCGACAGCTTCGAGCCCGGTCGCCGCCTATAATATTGTCGTCACCATCACCAATGCGGGGGACAATTCGATTTACACGCAACAACATCCCCACGTCTATTCCTTTATCGTAGCCAACAACGGCCTTTGAAATAGACGCACCGGGATCGAATCGCAAGCCATGTCAGACCGTTTAGATTCAGCCTTGCGGCAAGGTCCGTGGAAAATAAGGTCCGGTTTCACACTCTTGGAGCTCTTGGTCTCGATGGTCGTTCTCGTCGGAATCATTGCGATTATTTTCAGCATGACCCAGCAGACGAGCAAACTGTGGAAGAACACTTCGGGAAAAATTGAGGGCTTTACCAACGCTCGTTCCGCTTTCGATGCAATGACCCGGACCATCAGCCAGGCGACGCTGAACACTTATTACGATTACGCCGATTCAAGCGGAAACTGGGTGGTCTCATCGACCGGTACACTGAGCGGCAGTCCGCCTGCCACTTACGCCCGCCGTTCCGATCTTCATTTTATCTGCGGACAAGCCAACACTCCTCCATCGGGATCGCCGACGGGATTGCTGTCGCTGACGGGTTCATGGACACCGATAACCCACTGCATTTTTTTTCAAGCTCCACTCGGAAAAAGCGCACTGTATTCGACCCAACAGAAGCTGCTTAACGCGTGTGGCTTTTATCTGGTCTACGGCCCCGATCCCAGCGTGCCTAATTTCCTGCCAAGTTCTTCAGCGAACCGATATCGCTATCGATTGATGGAATTTCTTCAACCTTCGGAGTCACTCACAGTTTATTCCACAGGAGCAGCAACCACGCGGGGAACCTCTAATTATCATTGGTTCACGGATCCGATCGTCACCACGCCCGATGCGAATTCAAACTTCGTCCTGGCAGAGAACATCATTGCCTTGATCATCTGGCCGAAGCTGTCGAAAGGCGATCAAGCTGCCGGCGGTAACCTGACCACCAATTATAGTTACGATAGCGAGCAATTAGGCGTGAGCTACAACCAACTTCCGCCGATTGTGGAAGTAACGATGGTAGCGATCGATGAGGCCTCGGCCTTGAAACTGGGCAACACCTCGACTCCTCCCAATGCCGCACTCGGGCTAACCCAATCAGGTACACCGCTCTTCACCACAAGCTCGGAATCACCGAATCAATTAGAAGCCGATCTCACAACCATGGAAACGCAACTGACGGCATCTCACGTCAATTTTCGAGTCTTTCAAACCGAAGTTGCCATTTCTGGAGCCAAATGGACCACCAATTAAAATCCCCTGCCCCTAGGAATGTGCAGTCCCGTTTCTACGGACATCAACCGGCCAAGCGGGGCGTCGCTCTTTTGCTCGTTCTGGCGGCCGTCGCGCTTTTGACGATCATGATCGTGTCCCTCAGCATCAATATCAATTCCGAGCTTCACACCTCGAAACTTTATGCCAACGGATCTTCGGTAAAACTGCTCAGCCAGACCGCCGTTGATCTGGTCATGGCCGAGATTTATCAAGGCACCTCGGGCTGCGCTCCGGGCAGCAGCACCTTGGGCAGTACATTATGCTGGGCTTCTCAACCGGGAATGATTCGTACTTACGACACATCCGGAACCGGAATACCTGCTCAGTACTATAAGCTCTATTCGGATGCCACCATGACGGGTACCGGTGTGTTTGACCACACCCAGACCCTGGTGCCAACCAACTGGTACAGTCAACAAGGTGTTTATGTTGATTTGAATCAACCGATCGCGGTCAACGGAGTTAACCAGTACCCAATCGTCGATGGGGATGCATCGGCCAACGACCTCACTTCGCCGAGTGGCGTCTCGTCTTCTGCCGGCGTTCCGGGCAGCGCCTTGGTGATGGGGCCGTTAGTCTCGACCACATCCGGCTCTACAACCACCGTCAACCCGCAAGTGGCCGGGTTTTGGGTCAACACGACGGGCACAACCACGACAGGTATTCCCATTGCCGCTCCCGTCGATCCCAGTTCCCCCAATCAAGTGCCCATGCCGGTCATGTGGCTCTATGTTCTCCGGGACGGTAAGATTGCGTATCCGGATACCGACACGGGGGGCACTACCGTCAAGTTTAGCGGCAGCAAAGCCAACGGCATCGCTCCTTCCGCGAACGATCCCATCGTGGGCCGAATCGCGTTTTGGACGGACGATGAAACGAACAAGGTCAACATCAATACCGCTTCAGAGGGCAGTGCTCCCGGGAGCTTTTCCGACACTCCCCGCGTCTGCACGCCGTTCGATCTTAACCTCGCGCAAACTCCGGCCTGGCAAAATGAATTCCAGCGCTATCCCGGACATCCGGCTACGGTGTCTTTGAGCGCGGTCTTTGGAAATTTGACCCTGAGCGGCACGTTTCCGGAAAATATCTATTCCCCGTCGTTAACCACGCCAGGCATCGCGCCGCGCACCATTGGAGGCGGATCAAAGGAGGGAACGACTGCGGTCACCGTTACCGCTTCCGGAACGGTCACATCTGGAGCCGTCCAGCCTCTGCTGGGCAACCGACTCTACGCCACTGCGGACGAAATTCTGCTTCAGCCCATTCTCTCAGGCAGTACCCGCGGCACAAACTCACCTATCGATCAAGCCGCCTTGAAACGGGCTCAGTTTTTTATCACGGCCAACAGCCGCGCGCCCGATGTGAATGTTTTCAATCTGCCCCGTGTCTGTGTATGGCCGATCAGCGCCAAGACTCCCGTCGCAAGTTATCAGACGCCTTTCGATCAACTCATCGCTTTTTGCACAACGATCGGAACGGGCAATATTTACTATTTTCAGAGAAGCGACTGGACCAGTCCAAACGAATACAATCTAGTCGTCTCACCGGCCACAACGTCCCGGAACTCGACTTTGATCAGCTATTTGAAAAACCTTTGCAGCTCGGCCATCCCGGGATTCGGCACGACGACGTTTGCATCAAAGTATAATGCGGTAAACAACAACACCGGCACGGAGTTGGACCAGATTCTCATGGAAATTTTCGACTACGTCCGTGCCACTAATATCTATGATTCCTCGCTGTCCGGAACTTTTCAGTACAACCCCAGCGTGAAGGCGACGGGCGCCCCGAATTTTGGATTCGGTGAAGTCGTGCCGAGCTACAATGCGACCAATGATACGAAAGGATTCGGTCGTTATCCCATCATTTCCAAGGCGGGCATTCTCTTCATTGCGTCCGGCACCGGCACTTTTACTTCTCCCAGCGCTCCCCCCAATCCACAGGTAATTGGTGGTAGCCCCGGTTCCCCTACATATGGCCCGCCTATCGCCAACAATAAAGTACGGGTGCAAGCGGCTCTCCTTTTTCATCTCTTTGACCCGGCCCAAGGATATACGGCGCTGATTCCCGACTGCAGCATCAAAATTTGCAACTCGACAATTAGCTGGAATATTTCGGCAACAGGTACACAGACAGCCAGCAATACGTCCTCATCGATGTTTCCAGGTGTCGCTACAGCGACTGGTGCCACCTTTCCAACCACCAATGGCGCTTCGCAGACCGTCGCATGGGGAGGAAACCTGGGAATCCTTCCCATCCTCAACGCTTATTCGAGCAGTCTGTATTCCTGGGTACCGACCCTGTTAACCCAGACCGCCCCCACCTTTCCGGTTCCCGATTTCAACCTCAATGGTCCCATCATGTTCACCGGCACCGTGGAAGCACAGGTCCTCACGTCCAGCGGCACGGTCGTTCAGGACACAATATTTACTTTTCCCGCGGATAGCATTGCAAAAACACCGGGCTATGTTTCGCCAACCTTACCGTGGCCGTCAGGTGCCATCGAACAAATGTCGAATTTCAGTAATGTTGGCGCCAACATTTCGGGCCGCATGGCTTACAATACGAACCACACCGGCGAAAATACAACACACCCGTGGCTGGCTAGTTTTATCGTTAGCAGTAATGACATCCTCCAGGGTATCCAGTGCACTACGGGCGATCTCCGACTCGTGGCCGGGCATCATACGATTCCTCCCGCTAATACCTACAACCCACCACTTTTCGGGCCTAATCAGTACTATGGCCAGCAATTTGCCCACAATTTCGTAGATGGCCTCGGGATGCCTTGGTATGGAGCAACCCGTGGCCAACTCGTTTCCGGCGTGACTTCATATTGGTCTTCGGCCACCGGCACCGTTTCCCTGTCCGGCTCGTTCAACGTCAGCGCCACCGGGGGTAGCACCGATGCCCTTTATCAATCACAGAATACCAATGTTAATCCCATCGAAACCTGCGAGCCTGAAGGATTCGGCTATCAAACCACCGTCGGAACCACCGGGACTTTCACGGCGGGAGTAACGGCTGGAAGCACTGCCTCATTGACATCCCCGTCCACTCAACCTCAGGGCGATTTTGACAATGGCACCGGGGCCGTCCGTGATGGTCCTTACATCAACAAAGCCGACGAAGGCGGCCTTAGCGCAAATTCGGGCTATATTCCCTACTTCATGGATTCGGGCGAATCGTATACGGCAGTCGGCACAACCTACTTCTCACCCGCGCGCGAGATGCCATCTGCCGTTATGTTTGGTTCGCTTTCCACCGGTGTTATCGGCGACAAGCCGTGGCAAACCCTGCTCTTTCATCCTGATCCAACGGGCCTGCACGCCGGAGCCAGAGCGCCGAGGGACCATCTGATGGTTGATCTTTTCACCATGCCGGTCGTGGAACCTTATGCGATCAGCGAACCGCTTTCGACTGCTGGCCGCATCAACATGAACTATCTGATTGTCCCATTCAACTATATCAACCGCGACACGGGGATACGGGCCGTGCTCGAAAGCCAGCAAATGCTCGCCGTACCCAATGCCGATTCCGGTTCGAATTCAAGCAACCCCACCACCTATAAGCAACTGAGCAACTCCCCCAGCCACTCTCCAACCTTTTCCACCGCCCCCGCGACGCTTCGCTATAGCATCAATTTGCCTGAGACGCTGCAGGGCTTTGCCGGGAAATTTAATTCCAAGGATATCTTTCACTCGGCCAGCGAAATCTGCACCCTCCCCCTGGTGCCAAACGACGGAGCAGCGACATACGCCACCTGCGTTTCGTCAACCGGCAACTATTGGTATACACACCAACTCACCGGCGACAACAGTCGTGAGCGGCCTTACGCCAATATCTACCCCCTGCTCACGACCAAATCGAATACGTTTACGGTTCATTTTCGCGTCCAGAGCCTGCAGGCGCAGGGAGCGGGGGCGGATCCGACAACCTGGCAGGAAAATCCCAGCTCCATTACCAGCGAATATCGCGGCTCGCAAACCATCGAGCGCTATGTGGACCCTAGCGCCGCCGTGCCCGATTATGCCGGTAGTTATACCACTCCCGCCACGCTGATGGCAGCTCCGCCGCTCAGCAGCTTCTATCGCTTTCGCGTCGTCTCCACCAAGCAGTTCAGCCCCTGATCGGCAAAGGACTCCGGTGCAAGCTCCGAGGCATTTTAAGGTAGCCGCCGCTGTCCCTAGCGGCGGTCCGTCGAAAAAAAGACGCCGCCGCTAGAGACAGCGGCGGCTACCTCGGAACCAACTCCCTCCAAATCAAGGTGCGGAGGTCACGACTTTCGATAAAGGCACCGAGGCATCGACTTTTTCAAAAGTAAAATCATCAACATTCAGGGAACCTTTCGCCTTCCAGAAAAACAAGACTGGTTGGATACCATCCACATTGTCTGGCACCTCCACGACTGCTTCGATATGGGTCCAATCCGCAGATAAAGGTGTAGTAATCGCGAGAGGCGCATTGGGGGGCGTGCCAATTGGAAAAACGGTGTCGTCTAAAAAAATAAAAATAAGACCGGCTGATGAGGGCGCATTGTCTTGCGATAGATTTAACCTCATCACCAGCCCCGGAGTCCCTGGCTGCATTTGAAAATCGGAGCCCGGCTTGACCCATACTCCCACCCGATAATGCTCTGCGGGTTTCACCGGAATAGTTGCCACAGGTCCAAAGGAAACCCGGGCGAAATCATCGGCCTGCATGAGGGCCGATTGAGCGCCCGTATGGGCGTTCGCCTTGTCGACACTGACTCGGCAGTTCATGGTTTTTGAATCAGCGGCCACACCCAGATAGAAACGGGACGTTCCATTTTCAAAGCCGGGATTATCCACGAGATTGTCGGCATCGGAATCTGCACCTAAAGGGAGGGAGGAAAAATGAAGAGCGGTAACCGTAAAAGCGGTGAGAAGAAATGTTTTAAGCATGGATTTTCAATGTTCTATTGATGCAATCCATCGAACAAATCGCACCTTGTTTGATGTAGTTTCGAGGAAATATCAGGGAACACAATCCGCAGTCTCTTAACACTGGTGATCTCGGTTCTTGGAAGAAGAATGAGATCACCAGTGTTATGTTTTTTTTACTCGTTCTCCAACAACGGGATCGTGTCTAATGTCTCTTAGACCTCTCAAATGCCACGCAGTATCGCATCTTGCCCTTATTGCTTCGTGGTAAAGATTCACTATTGCTCTGTTGAAATCATCATTTTTTAACAGGAAAACGTGAAACTGAAGCAGAAGAAAAATCGAACCCAATCCTTCCCTGGTTGACCTGCCTTCTTCATGTATTTCCTGTTTTCATGTCTTCCTGTTAAAATGTTTTCAACAAAGCAATTCACCATCGAATGTCTTATATATGACTCTATCCAACCCTCGTACACCGTCCCGCGCTTTTACATTGGTCGAAATGCTGGTTGTCCTGGCGATCATTGTCATTGTGAGTGCCCTTGCCATCCCCATGATTCAAGGCACGACGCGAGCCTACCAACTTAATGCAACGGGGCAGGCGATGATCAATCAACTTACTTTGGCGCGTCAAAATGCGCTCAGCAGTAGCCATCTGGTTGAAGTACGTTTCTATCAATTGCCTGATTACAATCAACCCTCCACTGGGTCACCTAGTGTCTATCGGGCGATGCAATGCCTGACCGAAGGAGATCCCACCGCCAGCGGGAGCATCACCCTCACCGCGCTAAGCAAGCCCTTTCTCTTTCCGGTTCCGGTGGTGTTATCGACAACGACGTCTCCCAATAATGTATCTCCGCTTCTATCGGCGGCTCCGACTCCTCCCTCCAGTACCGACCCGTTGCTCCCCAATTATGGCTCGAATTACAAATATTCGGCATTCCACTTCAAGCCGGATGGTTCCACAGATTTGACTAATTCGTCAGCGGGCACTCCGCAAAACAGCATAACGCTCGTACTCGAAAATGATAAGGCAGGGGCGAGCGGTCTCCCTGCTAATTATGAGACCCTTCAAATCGATCCGGTCATTGGTTCGGTCCGACGCTTCCTACCATAGCGGAGCCGCTTAGACGTAGTGAGTTGTGGCCCCAATTCGTTTTCCGTTACTTGTTTCAGATCCGAGCGTTTATATAAGTCATGTCCAATATTTTAAGCGATGTGTTGCAGCGACTAGGGAAGACAGTGACTGAGTCCAAAACTGGTGCGTGGGTAAAGAATCTTTTCCTGGCTGCGCTTCTGGTCGGCCAAGTGGGTTGTGCTTCTACAAGCACCGATTCGACCGATAACTCTTCAGATTTTAATCAGCCCAAGCATGACGATTCAAACGGATGGGGAACCGGCTTCAAAGTTGCACCCTAGACAACCTTAAAATAAAATCGAGGGCTGCCAAGTTGGGCACAAAACCATTCCCTACCGCCGCACCCACAGCATGATGGCCAAGTCGAAGGCGAAGAAGATAACGATGACAATCTCCAGCCACAGCATGCGGCGCTCATTTACCTCGGCGTGAACCACGCTGTAGAGCTTGTCGAGCTGGACCAGCCGTTGCTCGACGCTCGCGCGCCATTGATCGAGATAAAAGCGGTCGCGGGCACCAAGATAAACGCGAGCCAGGTGCCAGTCGCCAAAAAATTTTGTGATGTGAGTCACTTCATCCGTCAATTTCGCCACGTCCACCCGGAACCGGCGCAGGTGACGGAGCGTTTTGTTTGCCGCGCCGAACACGGACCATCCTCTCCGTTCCAAATCCTCGTAGGCGCGATCGAGGTATAAGTCCAGACGCTGGTCCATCATGCGGAACTCTTCCAACTGCAGATTGGCCAATTCCAAGGCGTACAGGACGTCATCCACATACCCGGTTAAATCGATCACCAATGCGGCGTCCCAATCGATCACGGCCAGATCGCTTTTCTCAAATGAACGCTGGATGCGAAGGACCTCGGTTACCTGCGTCTCGCTCAATTTGTCCGCCGCTGTCTCGGTCAGCAATCCGGCTACCTCGCGCCGGTTCTCATTCAACCAGACATTTGCATCCGTGACGTTCGCCAAGTCCGTTAAACAAAAAACCGTATAGGCTTCCGGCGGTGGCGGAAACTCCGTGCGTCCCACCACCGAATCTTTCAGGCTACTGCAAACTTTGCCGCAAAAATCGACGGCCACCTTGTCGAGGGTACGCCCATCTTCCAGTGTCGGATTGTGAAAGCGCATCAGGTTTCCGAGCGCCTCGGATTCGAACCCGACCCGCATCATCACCGTGACGACCCCTACATCATAAATGCGGATCAGCAGCCTTACCGGAGAACCGTACAGATGCGCTGTCAGCGGACTGGGTTCAATCGCCAGCGGCTTATAAAGCGGCATGTCTTTGGGCAATGTCCGGTCTTTCCGGATTTCGAAAGGAAAAGGCTTTTCCGAAAGGATCTCCTGGACTCGCGGGGTAATGATTTCGTTCGCGACGTCGAACGCATACAGATAAATCACTTCGCCTTTCATGGTCGTTCCATTCTACGCGAAAGTGTCTTAAACTGAAAGCAGGTTGCCCACGGCGGATAAATGGGCGTCAAGAAGACGTGGTGACGTTGTGCGCAATTGAATCGACCTTCGGCTTCTTGCGCGCACGAATCGCTTCCAACTTGGTGACATTCCAGTCATCCATCGCTTGAATGACCAAGACCAGACGAATGATCTCGTCCTGGGAAAAATAACGTGGGCCGTCTCCGAGGAGCGATTTAGTCACCTCCCCTTCGGGATTGCTGGTGAGATTTTCGGCCAGTGCGAGCGCGAATCGTTCGTGCCGATTGAAAAGAACGGAAGAAGACCAGCTCTCTAATTCTCTAAGTCGCTCTTCGCGCTCGCCGTTCTTTCTTAATGCGATGGTATGAGACTCAATACCGATGGGACATTCTTGAATTTGCGCCAGTCGGAGTGCCACAAGAGCGAGGACACCGGGCCGAAGTCCCTTTTCCTCGGGGAAACCCGCCAGGAGAGTTGAGGTCGGGACGCGATTTTCGCTCACAACTTTCGGAGATCGTTCGTGAGTTTCCATGTTTATTTTTGGTCGACTAACGGACGCGAGGAACGAAGACGTATCCAAGTACGTAACGTCAGATTTCGCGACGCGCAAACGAAAAACCAATTCGACATCCGATTGTGACAACAAAGACGAGTATGTTACGCGAACTGCCGCTCATTGGCAGGGTACTGCACTCCGTTCCAAATTCAGATCAGCATAAACTAAAAACCCCCGGAGCGATCTCCGGGGGTTTTTAAGAGTGCCGTTAACTATCCGGCAAATATTTACGCTTCGATTAGAAGGCGCACTTTACGCCGCCATCGACCGATTGGCCGAAGAAGCTTTCTCCACCAGCTTCGGCTTGGTAGTCGATGAACAGGGTCACGTGTTTGTTCAGGTCGGCATCCAAACCGGCTCCGAGCAACGCATTGTTGGGATCGCCTTTGGTGGTGCTTACTGAGAAGGCACCGCCAGGCAACCCAACAAACTGACTGTTGATGTTGTTCGACTTGTCGAGGAACTCGTGCTGCCAGAACGCATTGATGTGCGGGGTGAGGTTCACCGAGCCAACCTTGCCCGTGTAGGAGATCGCGCCACCGAGACGGCTGCGGAGTGAATCAGACGACTGGCTGTTAATAGCCAGGTCAGCCGAGTTTGCTCCACTTTCCGTGAAGGAGTTGATTCCCATGTTGACGTAGGTCAAGCCGGCGCTAGGTCCGAAGGTGAAATCACCTTTGTGGAACTCGTAACCGCCATCCAAGTCACCGCTGAACTGCGCACCGCTCGACGATCCATTCGCCGTGCGGGTAACACCGGGGATTTGGATATCGCGGTTCGTCGAATAGTCATTCACGCCGCCCGTGAAGATACCATTGGCGAAGAAGCCGCTTTTGTCCGCGTAGGTGGCAAAGATGCCAGGCATGTAGCTATTCACCTTGGCCTTGCTGCCCTCGTTATCGAGGTCGGCATTGGTGTGGCTGTAACCGAAGAGCATACCAACCCGGAGGTTTTGAGTGACTGCGTAGTCACCGCCGATCCGGATCCGGCCCGTGGTATAGGACGAATTGCTGAAATCAGCGTTGCCGTCGATGCTGCCGAGATCGGCGCCACCATCGAGGAACCCGTTCCACTTGCTGTACTCACCCATCGGGGCCGTCACGTTCTTGACGTCCTTGGAGTCAGCCATCGTGACACCACCCAGGATGTTCTCGTTAGAGTCGCTGAGGAGGCCGGGTTCCGTCTGGGGAGACCAGGCGAGCAAGCGACTCTTGACTCCGGACAACTGACCGCCGAGGCGGCTGTCGTTGAACGCAAAGCCTGAGGTATCGAATCCGCCAGGGCCGTTACGCTCGCGGGCAAATTCGTCATCCAGGGTCTGGACGTCGAACGCGTTGTTGTCGTAGGCGATGTTGCGCAGGATCTGGAAGCGCTGGGGAGACAACTGATCGAGCGCATAGCCCAGGCTGCCACCATCGGCTGCCGTGGACAGCCCTCCAACAATGTTGTTGAAGAAATCCGACTGAACGGCGTTGGGATTCATCAACACGCCACCGGTCAGCATCTTTCCAAGGGCATTATTGACACCAACAGCCACATTCGTCTGATTCGGCGTCAACCCTTGGTTGAAGGTGGTGAAGTCCTGGGTTAACACGACGACCACACTGTTCGGATTAAAGGCGCCACCGAACGAGTCGTTGTAAACCGTGATGGGCGTCACGAGGGAACTGGCGCCAGTCACAGTCACTGCAACTGGGCTGCCACCGCTCGTTTGCACCATGGTTCCCGTGGCGGAGATGACCTGGAAGCGCTCACCAGCGAGAGACGGGACATTCGACACGTCGAAGAGGACCGTGCTTCCTGCACTGAGGGTGACCGTACTCGCCTGAAGGGTATCATAGGATAGACCCGCATCGGCCTTCGTGTTGGTGATGTTAGATGAAACAGCTTCCAGCGCCAGTGTACCCGTGGAGTTCTGCGTATACGCGCCACCAATGGTGATCGTATGAGCAACCTCTTCCGAGGGTAGGTCGAGGAAGTGTTTGGCGTAAGCGCCGCTGGCAAGTACCGATCCGTTTACAACACTACCAGTACCCAACGCATTGTTATTCGCTACGATGAGTCCGCCCGTCAGGCCATCGGGCTTCGGGGTGATGCCACCAACGATCAGAATGTCGCCGCTGTAGTTGGTGCTCGCACCGGAGAGAACCATGAAGTCGTTACCGTCCTTCACCAAGGTACCCGTTCCCGTGAACACACCTGAATAGAACGAGCCCTCACCGTTACTACCGGTGATCAACTCCGTGGCTCCCAGATTGGTGGTACCTGCACCGCTAAGAGCTCCAATGAATGTCATGCCAGACCCAGCAGGAGGGGCGAATATTCCGCTGACGTCGAAGAAGGCCCCGGCGTCCACATGGACCCGACCTGTGCCGCTGATGGAACCTGTGCCTGTGAGAGCCAAGGTGCCTGCGGTGATAACCGTGCCAGCCCCGTAGGTATTCTGACCGCTGAGGGTCTGGGTACCCGTGCCGGTCTTGATCAAGCCACCGCTGACACTATCAGAACCCGTGATCGAGCCCTGGAAGTCTTCATTATCGGCATTGTTCACGTTAACAATCAACGTGTTCGTGCCGGTCACAACAGTGGCAGTAGTCGTACCTGTCAGGTTAGTGACTGTCTGCGCAATGTTGCTACCCGAGATATCGAGGGTGCTGAAGTCGCCAATTGTCACACTGCTGCTGGATGCGATGCTTGGCGTAGTACCATCTCCCACTGATACGAGTTCGAGCTTATTGTGGCCGGTAGTCGTACCGATCGTCGTCGAACCCGTGTACGTTTCTGTATTAGTGAGGATGAACGTGCCGCTGACGCCTTCGCTATCCAAGCTGCCGCCAGTTCCCGAGATCGTGCCATAAAATGCCGTCGGGGTGGCACCTGTATTCACGGTCAAGGTGTTCGCACCGAGGATCACCTGGGTCGATGTGCCCGAACTCGTCAGGTTATTAACGGTCTGGTTGCCGCCACCCGAGATATCGAAGGCGCCTGTGCCCTCGAGCGTCAGGAGCGCGCTATTGGCGATACCCGTGTTATTCGACGTGCCACCCAAGTTGGAGATGGCAAGTGTACCCGAGTCAATGTCCGTCTGGCCGAAGTACTGCTGGGTATTGGTAAGTGTGAGCGTTCCATTACCCGTGACGGTCAATCCGCCAGTAGCGCTTCCATCGTTTTGAATGACGCCGCGGAAGGTTTGCGCCCCACTGGTTTGGTCGATCAAGGTATTCTCACCAAGAACCACAGCAGAAATCGCGCTATTGCCGCTCAGGTTCTGCACTGTGACATCCACAGGGCTGCCGGTGCCGGCACCCGATACATCGAGAGTTGCAGCGAACCCGAGTGATACTCTACCGCTCATCGAGATGTCTCCGTTGCCCACGAGGGCCAACGTATTACGGGAACCAATCGTCGTCGTGCCCGTGTAGGCCTGGACGTTGGTAAGAGTAAGCTTGGCCAAGTCACCTTCACTGTCCAAGCCGCCGCTTCCGCTGATGACA
The DNA here is from genome assembly GCA_013285645.1 of Verrucomicrobiota bacterium. GTDB lineage: Bacteria > Verrucomicrobiota > Verrucomicrobiia > Methylacidiphilales > UBA1321 > JABDGH01. Next base: position 146,187 of record JABDHJ010000001.1, read on the forward strand.
CCATCAAACTCGGTGGCAGCAACAAGCGAACCGTTGCTCGTGTTCGTCTGGACAGTCAGGGTATTGGCACCAAGAACCACTAGGGAAGAAGCGACGCTGCTGGTCAGGTTCTGCACGGTCTGTCCCCCATTGGAAGCCGAGATATCGAACGTGCCCAAGTCGCCAATCGTCAACTGATTGCTGGTTGCAATACCGTTGCTGCTTCCCGCAATGGCGAGTACACCGCCGCTATTGGTGATGGACGTTCCACCGGTGAAGGTGTTTTGGCCCGACAAAGTCTGCGTTCCCGTACCGGTCTTGACGAAGTTGCCAGTACCAGTAAGCGAACCACCGAAGGTGACATTAGTGCCGCTGAGAATAGTGGTACCCGTCTGCAATGTGCTATGCGTCGAAGCATTTCCCAAGATAACCGTGCCGGTGCCTGAGAGTGAGCCCACCGTAGCATAGACGTTCGTAATGGCAGCCAAGTCGAGAGTGCCATTGACCGTGAAGTCTGAGTTCGCACTCAACGCATTCGAGTTGCCCGCAGCCAGGGTGTTGTTAGCCACAACATTCGTGGGGCCCACGTAATTGTTCACACCAGCAGAAGGCGTCAGGATCAGGGTGCCTCCAACCGTAGGATTGCTGGGATCGCCAACATTGAGACCGCCATCCGGATTCGTACCAGTGATCTGGCCAGCCATGGTCAAGCTCGTACCAGCCGGAACAACGACTGTCAGCGGCGGATCGAGAACGAAATTGTTGTTGATCTGGTAGTTATTGTTAGTGGCGTAACCGTTAACGAACCCGGTAAAGAAGTTGGCAAGTCCACCATCCGTGGTCAATGTCGTGGCCCCATCGACGTACACTGTGCCGGTACCAAAAGGCGTGATCGTCTCAGGAGTAGTCGGAGTAGTGGTGTCAATTGTCCCCGTCCCGACGATTACCGTGCCGCCAGAGACGTGCGTATCGCCGTAGCTATTTCCAGCGTATACAGGAGTAACGATTCCAGGACTGCGATCGGTACCCGTCAGATAAACCGTGCTGGTTCCCGTGATGTTCAACGTACCCGAACCCGAGATGACACCGCTGAGCCAGAGGCCAGTCGTTCCAGAAGGAGTCACCGTCAGGGTTGAAGTACCGCTGATCGCAACGTTATTGCCGAGTTGATAACTAGGGTATGTGCCCGTACCGAGTCCATCCGTGGTCAGGGTTCCCGAGTCAGTAACCGTAAGGGCACCCGTACCGAGCGGCCCCGAAGTGATATTGCCACTTCCAAAAGAGCCGCTGAACTGAGTGCTGCTTCCCAATTCAATCGTACCGGCATTGCCATCGACGTCCGTGCCGGTGGTGGCATTGATGTTGTCCTTGAAGGTCGTTCCACCCGAGTAGGTGCTGGTGCTGCTCGAGAGATAAAGCGTGCCAGTACCGGTCTTGGTGATACCGCCGGTTCCGATGATGTCACCTGCATATGCGCCCGGGCTGGTGTAGTCGCCGCCAACGGTCAGATTTCCAGACCGCAGATTGACAACGCCACCGGTGCCGGTGAGAGAACCGATCTCTTCGTTTTGATCGTTGAGATCCAACGTACCAGTCGTGCTCATGGTCACGGCTGAGTTGAGGCCGAAAGCACCGCTGACAAAGGCACCCTTGCCATCGACCGTCTGGCCAACCCCTGCCTGCAAGATGCCAGCAGTAACAAAGGTAGGCCCCGTGTAGGTGTTCTGTCCGTTGAGGCGGAGGGTCGTGTTAACCGCATTCTGCGTCACGCTCGTGACGTTATTATTGATGACACCGTTGACGGTGGTTGTTCCACCCGTAGCTGCAGTACTGGAGTTCGAGAAGGACCCAGTAAAGCTAAGCGCACCGAGCGTCGTGTCGCCGTTACCGGTCGCACTGATGACCAGATTGGCCGTGCCCGTGCTGGTGATGTTGGCCTCGGTCAGCGTCGATCCGTTTGTGCTGGCGTTAGTCAGAGTGATGGTTACGGGTGTGGCCGATCCAGTCAACGTAACGTTGTCATTCGCGCCCATGTTGAGGCTGTTCGTTCCACCATAAGTGAAGCTGCCGTTCCAAGTCTGGCTGGTATTACCTGCAGTAACCGTGCCACCGAGGGTGTTATCCAGCTCAGTTCCACCATCGATGATCAAAGCACCCCTGCCCGCGGCATTATTCGCGAGGAAGTTGAGGCGACCGGACGCGAGGGTCGTGGTTCCTGTGAAAGTATTGGTCAAAAGAACATTGCCGAGACTCACGGCGTTGGCCGTAGTCGATCCAGAGATCGTCAGGTTACCCGTGCCTTGAATGAGACCGGTGAAGGTATCGTTAGCGGCAACATTGTTGGCGATCGTCAGGGTGTTGGTGCCATTGAGGTTGAGCGTTCCAAAAGTCCCCGTAAATTCTTGAAGCGTGTTGTTTGCATTAATATTAACAACGGCGAGAAGATCTGTCCCGGTATTGACCTGGGCAACACCGGTTCCAAGCGCGCCGACAGCGTTAAGATTCAGTGTGGAGGCATCGAAGATATTGCCGCCGACGTTCACGCGAGTTCCAGAAGCGATCGAGCCCGAAGTGCTGCCCAGGTTCAAATCACCGGTTCCAGTAACAGCAAACGTAACAGCCGTAGGCGTGCTGATCGAACCGAGCGTAAGAACCGTCGTGCTGCCAGTGTGATGACCGAGATTGAAAGTAGCGTTGCCGGTGATGTTGGTCGCACCGAAGGTGACGCCAGCCGTGCCGCTAGTCGCGTGGCTTCCCGCAGTGATATTCAACGTGTTGGCGCCGATGCCCAGAGTTCCCAAAGTATAAGTGTTGCCCGCTCCAGCTGTCGCGGCATCCGTGATGATCGTCGTGTTGCCAGTAATATTCGTGTTGTTAGGAACCGAAACAGCGGCACCGTTGGTAGCGGCCTGAAGAAGAAGTGTACCTCCACTCAAAGCGAGATCACCCGTTCCCAAGCCAGTCGTCGTGCTGGTGACCTTGATCGTGCCGGAAGAGAGCGTCGTCGTACCCGAGTAGGTGTTAGTGCCGGCGAGTGTCAGCGTGCCCGTGCCGGAGTAAGTGAGATTTGCCTTCGACAAGCCATCGACGACATTACCAGCAATGTTGATATTGCCAGTGCCGTTTAGCGTGTCCGTAATGGTTCCCGCAGCAGAGTTGAGATTATTCAAGACCAATCCTGTCGTCCCGGAGACCCCGAGAGTCAGAGTGCTGCCAGCGCCAGTAGCCGTAATCGCCTGACTACCGCCCCCATTATTAATCAAAGAACCATTGATGACGATGGCACCGGTATTCATCGTGAACGTTAGCGCTGTGCCGTTCGTGAAAATACCGCCGGGACTATTGAACGTCTGAGTATTGGTGGTCTGGTTATTGATACCGTTCACGAGTGTGAAGGTAGCACCGTTCATGGTATAAGCGTTTCCGCCGTTGAACAGGATCGTGCCAACATTAAAGGCGGCGTTAGTCAGATTATCAGTCAGCGCGTAGGTATTAGTCGCCCCAAAAGTGATAGAGTCGCCGGGAGCTGGCGCCGTGTTTCCAACCCAGTTGGTTCCCGTCGCCCAGGTAGCATCATTGGTGTTGTTAAGAACTACGGTAGCGGCCTGTGCGGATTGGCCGAGGATCAATAGAGCTGCACCTGCGACGGCCAGCGCGGATCGAGTTATCTTAACAAGCATAGTGATACTGGAATAATTTTTCATTTTCATAGTTCCCGATTTTGTTTGGTTCATTCTCCTAAGTGCCATTAATTATCTCGCTCAATTAATGTACACAATCAACTATTTCACACGTGAATCAATTACTGCCACCGCATATCTACTAACTTTTTTTAACGTGGCAAGAGTTTTCTTAACCACTTTCATCGACCAAGACACTGACGAGCAACGATCAAATGTACGGAATATTGAAGCGCCGATCAGCCGCGATGATGGAAGGCTCAAGCCCTCCATAGAGAGACCCACAATCAGTCCGAACACGGGGAAACATGGGGGTTGATCCCCTTCCCGAAGAAGCATTTTTAGTCTCCGGAATATCCCACGCTCCTTGCTTATATCTTTCCTTGAAACACGATCAGGCGGTGATGACAAAGAAAGATTGAATTTAATCCTGGATGCTTTGTTCAGTCCTATCGAAGCAGGTCTTGCTAAAGATGATCAACCTTCGCTCAGTGTCTCCCGGTGAAACTTGTCTTGCGGTCGAGGCTGGTGAACTTCGGAGTCTCAGTTTGTTCCGTAATCGAAGAAATTTAATGGATGGTATTTTGCGAAGAAGCCGAATCTCTTTCTTGCGGATTACAAGAATATCTCAATAGCCTTTTTGGAAAGAAAGTCCCTTTTCCTTAAGAGACAGCCAGTTAGCTCACTTTCTTACCCTTGGCATCTGTAATGCGACCTTTTTATCATGGGCCCTCCAGAGACAACACCCCCCCGAGTTTCAACAGGGATTCAAAGCGGGTTTCCATGAAGGCTTTGACGAGGCCCGACAACTGGAGAAGGAAAAGAAGGAGAATGAAAAGGGGTACGAGAAGGGGAAGAAGCAAACTCCAAGTCGTTTTCAACGGCTCACAGGCAAAGTCATACGTAATCGGACTTTTCAAGTGGTTGCGGCCATTGTCGTTTTGGTTGGATAGGGAATCCTCCTCCATGAGGCTTCCATCCACGAATCAACCGACGATGCCTACACCGATGGCTATATTCATAATATCGCTTCACGGGTAACAGGCACTGTCTTCGAAGTGCGTGTTGATGATAATCAGCGGGTGCATCAGGGAGACGTGTTGGTTGTGCTCGATCCAACTGACTATCAGGTGCAAGTCGACCAGGCCCAGGCCGACTATGAAAAATCGAAGGCCGATTTGCAGCGGGCGCAAACTCTTAAAGGAGCAGGTGCCGTCTCACAACAGGACCTCGATACGGACGAAAGCGCAATTGAAGTGGCAGCCGCCAAACTCAAGGACGCGCAAGATCAACTGGCCTATTGCACTATCCGGGCACCCTCCGACGGGCGGATTGGCCGAAAGACGGTCGAGACCGGCAACCGCCTTAACGTCGGAGCGGCCCTGATGGCGGTGGTTGAGGATGTTTGGATCGTGGCCAATTTCAAGGAAACCCAACTGGGCAAAATGAGGCCGGGCCAGAAGGCGGCCATTACCATCGACGCCATTCCCAACAAAACATTCAAGGGCGTCGTGGACAGTTGGGCTCCTGGCTCCGGCTCAACCTTCGCCCTGCTACCTCCCGACAACGCTACGGGAAACTTCACCAAGATCGTCCAGCGTGTTCCGGTAAAAATCCGTTTCGATCAGGATTCTATTCAAGGTTTCGAGAACAGGATTGTCCCCGGTCTTTCCTGCGAGCCCAGTGTGCTGTTGCGTGGCGGTGAAGCAAACCGGTCCACTCCCCTGCAACCGCAAACGGAATCGATCCCCGTAACGGCCGGGCGCTAACCATGTCGCTGCCGTGGAAAATGTCTCATGTCAAAAATGGCTCGCTCTTTTCGGCGCCATGTTGGGTGCCTTCATGGCGGTACTCGATATCCAGATCACCAATTCCTCGCTAAACGATATTTCGGGGGCGCTCGGATGCTCGCTTGACGAAGGTTCCTGGATTTCGACAGCGTACCTGGTCGCCGAGATTGTGGTGATCGGATCAACGGCCTGGCTGTCCCGCGTCTTTTCGATCAAGCGATACCTCCTGTTCAGCACCGTCTCTTTTGTCGGTTGTTCCATCCTCTGCGCCTTCGCGCAAAACCTGGATATGATGATTATCGGTCGCGCCTTGCAAGGACTGACGGGCGGTGCGCTCATTCCGTTGGCGATGACCGTCAATCTCACCATCCTGCCCCCCAAGATGCAACCGGTCGGAAGCGCGATTTTCGCCATGACCGCAACCTTTGCTCCCGCCATTGGTCCCACGATTGGAGGTTGGCTGACCGACAATTATGGCTGGCAGTGGATTTTCTTCATCAACGTCGTGCCGGGTGCCGTGATGTTCTTTCTCATCGCAACGTATTTGGAGGCGGACGAACCGCAATTTGAGCTGCTCAAGGAGGGCGACTACTGGGGCATCTTCGCCATGGCATTGGGTCTCGGCTCTCTCGAATACGTTTTAGAAGAAGGAGAACGCAAGGACTGGTTCGGCAATCCGATCATCGTTCGTCTTGCCATTGTTGCGGCTGTTTTCATCGTCCTTTTTCTGGTCATCGAACTGACCATTCAAAAGCCGTTCGTCAACCTGCGGGTCTTTCGTTGTCGGCGCTTCACTCTCTGCTGTGTCATCCTGGGTGCGCTGGGATTGGCCCTCTATGGGACCGTCTATCTCATTCCGCTCTATCTGGCACAAGTCCAGGGCTACAGCCCTTTTCAAATCGGCCTGACGCTGATGTGGGTGGGGCTGCCGCAACTCGTCATTCTCCCTTTCGTTCCGAAATTAATGAAAGTGGTGGATGCCCGCCTTATCGCCGGAGTAGGTATTCTTCTTTTTTCGGGAAGTTGCTTCATCGATGCCTTTCTATCTCCCGATTTTGCCATGGATCAATTCCGGTTCTCCAATATTGTGCGAGCCATGGGACAGCCACTCGTGTTTGTCCCTTTACTCAGCATGTCGACAGAAGGCCTTCCGCGCAGTGAAGCCGGATCCGCATCGGCCCTCTTTAATATGACCCGGAATATTGGTGGCTCCATCGGGATCGCAACGCTTTCGACCATCCTGACCCAGCGTGAACATCTCCATTCGGTGCGCATCGGGGAACTGGTGACCGTCTACACTCCAGCCGTCCAGGCGCGCCTGGATATGTTGTCCACCTTGTTTCAATCCAAGGGCCTTGATCCCGCGACCGCGGGCAGCTATGCGCTTACGGCGCTGAATCAGGACGTGCAAAAGCAATCCTATTTGATGGCATATAGTGATTCCTTCTTCGTGATCGGTGCGGCCCTTCTTGTAAGCGGAATCAGTCTTTTCTTCCTTCCCAAATCACACGCCATGCAGGGCGAGACGCCCGGCGCTCATTAAGACATCACCCCGTGCTCAACTTCCACTCTACCCGCTTTGTTTTGCTCTTAAGGCCGGATTGAATCGCCGACTTCCTTCCCAAACTTTATCCTCGCCCCGACGTTCCTTGCCGCCTTAATATTTCGTTACCTAAAAAGAAAGCGTAAAGCCATGCGTTTAGAGAAACTCACTCTGATTCTTTTCCCAGCGTGTGCTGGTTTAGAAGGTTGTTCCCGAAATCCGAGCTTGGAAGTATCGGGATCCTTTTTTCCGGCGTGGATGCTTTCGATTCTCATCGGTCTGGTTGCCACGCTCATCGCGAAGCGCATCTTCCTCGCCACGCGAATCGATCCCCACCTGACGCCGCACTTGCTGGTGTATGGTGCCCTGATGATCTGTTTCACCCTGCTGACTTGGCTACTTCTCTACTGGTAACGTCTATGGATGCTCCTACTCCATCGAAACAAAAGGAAAGTCCCGCCGACCGATCGCTCTTGGGCAGCGTGATTAAATGGTCGATTCTGCTCTCCGCTGTCATACTTTCCCTCATTGTTTACCATTTTCATGAGAACTATCCGCGCACGGATGATGCTTCTGTTACGGCCAATATCGTTGGCATTGCTCCTCGGATCAGCGGTCCAATCTCCCGCATCGCCGTAACCGATAATCAATTCGTCAAGGCTGGCGATTTGCTGTTTGAAATTGATCCCACTCCCTACCAGGACACGGTGGACCAGACGGAGGCTCAACAAATCCACACAAAGGCTTTCCTTAGTCGCCTTCAAGGGCTTGCCCCGACGAACTCCGTTACAAAAGAACAGATAGACGAGGCCATTGCTTCGGATAAATCCGCCCAGGCGGCTCTCGGTACGGCCCATTATGACCTTGATGGTTGCCGGGTGGTGGCGCCCTTCGACGGCTACATCACGAATCTGAACATTTCGAACGGAGCTTATGCGCATGCCTCAAACGAAGTGATGACGATGGTCGATGTCCGCAACTGGTACGTGATTGCCAACTTTCGCGAAAGTGCCTTGCGGCATATCGAACCGGGCATGAACGCCGACGTCTATTTGATGACGAAACCCAACATCAAATATCACGGAATCGTCCAAGGCATTGGCCGCGCAGTTGTTCCGGAAGAAGCGCCCCAACTGTCAGGCCTGCCCAACGTCGCGCGTGAACTTAACTGGGTGCGACTGGCGCAACGCTTTCCTGTGCGCATTCGCATGGAGGCCTCTCCCGACGACGAAAGCCTGCGGGTGGGCACTTCGGCGATTGTGACTATCACTGGCGGCCATGGCTCAACCCAATGAAATCTTCGCGGCACGGCTTCAACCTGCCCTCAGCACGGACTCGCCCGATCTTTTTTCGGAGACCCGGGAATTTTGCCGCTTCATCTGGGAAGAATTGAAGCCCTTCCCAGGGCGTGGGCATGCCGTTGTTCGTTTGGTAACAGCCGCCGTGACTGCGGTCATCATCAGCGAAACGCTGCGCATCCCCAATCCGGCTTTTTCCGCTTATCTCATCTTCTTCATCGCCAATGAAGACGGTGTCAGTTCGGTCAAACTGGGCTTGTTGGCGATGGTTGGACTTACTGTTGCCTTGGTCGCGGCAATGGGAGTGAGCATTTGCTTCATGGATGCGCCGTGGTTTCGGCTGCCCGCCACTTTCCTTCTGATCGCGGGAGCGATCTGGCTTTCGCGGACACTCGTCCTGGCCGTGATGGGCCGACTGATGGCGGTGATCTTCGCACTCTATCTCTCCCTGGCTGACACCATTTTTAAACCCGAATCGCTGACGGAATCGACGCTTTGGCTTTGGTCCATTGTGGGCGTGTCTGTAGGCGTTTCCGCCTTGGTTAGCGTTCTCCTCGAGCCCAGGCCCGATCTGTTATTGAGGGCACAAATCGTCTCGAGCCTGGGTTCCGTCCAGCATCTACTTGAAACTCTTGCCCTCGGTCGTCCCGGTCGATTGGCGGAGGCCAAGGCGTTGCGCCGACAAGTATACGCCTCGCCCCTGCGCATGCGGCAGCTTCTGGCCCGGTGGCGTCAGCGCATATGGCCGGCACCACAACATGATACCGATTGGGAACTGGGCATTCTCATTATCGAGCGATTGCTGACCATATCCGCGGCTTTGGCGGCGTCGGGAGCCACCTTGATGGATGAAAGGACTCCCTTGGGGTTGACTCGGCTGTCCCAGACCGTTGGCGAACTGAAGCGTGCCGTCGACGAGCGGGACCGGGATGCCATTCAATCGCTCACGGTTCCATCAGTGGAAGATTTGCCCGATTCGATTGTAATGACGGGCATCGTCGAATTGACGGCGGCTCTCTCCGAATGCCGGTTCGTCCTGGTTCCTGTTGCCGCTCCCAAGGAAACCGCCCCAGCGGCAAAGACCCCATCACTAAAGCCTTGGGCCTTGGTTCCTGATGCCCTAGCCAATCCAGAATACGCTCAATTTGCCATCAAAACGACTCTCGCCATTCTCGCCTGTGAGATTTTTATGAACGCTGTTGATTGGCCCGGGATTCGCACCAGCATGATCACCTGCGTTGTGTCGGCCTTGGCGACGGTAGGTGCCCAGCGCCAAAAACAATTGCTGAGATTGACCGGAGCCTGCGTGGGCGGGCTCATGGGATTGGCGTCGGTTTTGTATCTCATTCCGCAGATGGACACCATCGTGAGTCTATCGCTCCTGGTGGCGGCAGGCACGGCCTGCTGCGCCTGGGTTGCCGCCGGAAGCGTCCGTTCCTCGTATGCCGGATTTCAGATGGCACTGGCCTTTTACCTCATGCTGCTCCCGGGTTTTGATACGAGCATCGACCTGACTGCAATTCGTGATCGCTTCGTTGGCATTCTGATCGGCATCACCGCCATGTGGATTTTCTTCGATCATCTCTGGCATACATCTTCCCGGCGACAACTGGTGGATAAATTAGTCGATCTTCTCCATCTCATGGCGAGAGCCCCCAACACAGTTTCCCCCGCCATGTCTCCGGTCGAAGCCCGCCAACGCGCGATTTCCTTTCGCCGTGAGTTGTACGGCGAATTGAACACCGGCAGGCTTTTTCTCGATGAGGCAAAAATCGAACTGACCCTCACCTTAAAACCCAAGACCGTGCGCGGAAATCAGTTGGAGGTCATGGCTGCCGAAGTAAGTTTTGCCGCCTTCCTGCTGCTGGCATTGAATGAAAAGAAGCAGCGGGCTCTCGCCTCAGGACAGCTTGGTTCCATCCAACCTTTGCTTCAACAGGCGGATGAGGCGCTCACACAAAACTTCACCGTTTTGGCCGAGACTTTTCACCAATTTCCCGAAGCGGTTTCGCTGTCGACGAGTGGGGAGCCCCCCGAGATGGATTTTCCCCATCTCAGTTTGGACTTAACCCAAATGCGCGAATCGACTGCAATCGAATTCGATTTGCGATCAGTTTATGAAACTCTGCAAGACTGTATCGGGAGAATTTCCGATTTGAATTGGGTCGTTCGGGCTCTTCCGACTACCACCAGATGAAATAAGGAAAAAAGGCAGGCATGACACAATTGCATCCGAAATTTTGGAGGAGAAGTTGACAGCAGGTGAGTTTGGGTTGATTGATAGTTAATTTTCGTTTTACAGCCGCCCAGTATTTACGGTCTGTTTAGGCCTTGATCCTGGTGGGGTTGCTTGAGATGCAGCAACGTTGACGCCACCCCCAACAATCGAAAGGTACCCTATGAGTAGAAACGAAAAGCTAGTTGCCCTCGTGACGGGTGCCTCAAGCGGAATCGGGTTGGGCATCGCGCAGGCGCTTCTTGATCACGGGTATCGCGTGGTCGGCACTTCGCGATCCATCAGCAAGTCGAAGGAACTCAAATCTTCTTCCGACCTTGTTCTCGTCGATGGGGATGCCGGTAAGAAGGAGACCGCAGACAAAGTCGCGGAAGCAGCCGTGAAGCATTTTGGCCGCATCGATCTGCTGGTGAATAACGCCGGTATCTTCATTGCGAAGGCGTTCACCGACTACACCGAGGACGACTACAATCTGGTGATGAACACCAACGTAGCCAGCTTCTTCTTTATGACCCAGCAAGTGGTCCCGCAGATGCAGAAGCAGAAGGTGGGGCACGTCGTGAACATCTCGGCGGTTTTGGCGGAACAGCCCAGCGGCAGCGCACCAGCTCTTATGGCGGTCCTGTCGAAGTCGCCGATGCCGGCGGTCAGCAGGGCGTTGGCGCTGGAATATGCCGCGAGCAATATCCGGTTTAACACCGTTTCGCCCGGAATTATCAATACGCCGATGCATGCTGGCGAGGATCACGAAGCACTGGCGAAATTCCATCCTCTCGCACGATTGGGTGAGATTTCGGATATTGTCGATGCGGTGCTTTATCTCCAAAAGGCGACATTCGTAACGGGTGAAAACATTCGGGTCGATGGAGGGGTGCATGCCGGACGCCCCTGATGAGTATTCGAGGTTGAATAGCAAAAAGGGAAATTTATGAGCGTCTGGACCAAAACTGACTTCACCCGGCGCCTCAGTATTCCCTATCCCATTATTCAAGGCCCGTTTGGGCGCGGAGGATCGTCCGCCTTGCTGGCCGCGACCGTTTCAAATGCCGGTGGTCTGGGTTCCTATGGCGCGAATGATCAAGGCCCGGCAGAAATCACCAAAATCGCGGCGGACATTCGCAAGCTAACCGACAAGCCGTTCGGGATGAATCTGTGGGTATCGACTTATGATGCAGGAGGAGAAACGCTCACCACCGAGACTTACGAGCGGGTGGCGAAGTTGCTCGAGCCTTATTATACGGAACTGAAAGTCGACGTTCCGCCGATGCCCAATTCTAAGCCGCAAAATTTCGACGACCAGGTCGCCGCGCTGATCGAGGCGCGGCCCGCCGTATTCAGCTTTGTTTTCGGCATTCCTTCACCGGAGATTCTTCGGACGTGCAGGGAGAAGGGCATCGTAACGGTGGGCGCTGCATCGACAGTCGATGAGGCCGTTGCGTGTGAGCAAGCGGGAGTTGATTGCGTTGCCGCGTCGGGATTCGAAGCGGGCGGTCATCGTCCATCGTTCCTGAAACCGGCGGACGAATCACTCGTTGGAACGTTCTCGCTGGTGCCTCAAATTGCCGACAAGGTAAAGATTCCAGTCATCGCCGCGGGTGGGATTGCGGATGGGCGCGGGATCGTCGCGGCGCTGACGCTTGGGGCGGATGCCGTTCAGATCGGGACCGCCTTCCTTGCCTGCGACGAATCGGGCACCAGCGATCTCCATCGCAAATTGCTTTTCCAGGAAGATGCGAAGAATACCGGCTTGTCGCGTGCGTACACAGGACGTTTGGCGCGAGGAATTTATCATCGATTCGCCGCAGAAATGAAGGAACACGAACCTCTTTTCGCAAAATATCCGGCACACAGCTGGATCGTTGCGCCGTTGCGTGCCGCCGCTTTGGCCCAAGGTCGAGATGATCTCGTTGCCCTCTGGGCCGGGCAGGCCGCGACACTTTGCCGTCATCACAAGGCCGCTGAACTCTTCGCGTCATTGATCAAGGAAACCGATGAACTCTTGAAGGACCGATTTTCACAACCTCGGAAACGTTAACCGTCAGCCAAACCCAAAAACCTCAACCCTTGGAGAAAACCATGCCTACCTATAATGCTTATGCTGCCAAATCCGCCAAAGGACCGCTGGAACCATTCAGTTTTGATCCGGGCGAACTTGGTCCTGAAGAGGTGGAAATCAAAGTCACTCACTGCGGTATCTGCCACTCCGATCTCTCGATGCTCGATAACGAGTGGGGCATGTCGAATTATCCCTTCGTTCCCGGCCACGAGGTGACCGGCACAGTATCAGCACTCGGCGACGAAGCGAAGGGCCTGAAGATCGGCCAGAAGGTGGGACTGGGGTGGTCGTCGTATAGCTGCCTATCGTGCCATGAGTGTCTTTCCGGAGACCACCATCTGTGCTCAACCGTTCAGGGAACTATTTTGGGCCGGCACGGCGGCTTCGCCGACCGCGTTCGCGCTCAGTGGACGTGGGTGCGCCCACTTCCAGAAGGACTCGACATCGCCAAGACCGGGCCTCTTCTCTGCGGTGGCGTGACGGTGTTCGCACCCTTGCTGATTAATGACGTGCCACCAACCGCGTCCGTTGGGGTCATCGGCATTGGTGGACTGGGCCACATGGCGTTGCAGTTCGCCAACAAGTGGGGTTGTGAAGTTCACGCGTTCACAACCAGCGATAATAAGGAAGAGGAAGCCAAAAAACTTGGCGCCCATTTCGTTCACAATACAAAGAAGCCCGATGCACTGAAGAAGCTGGCGCGAAGTCTCGATCTTATCATTTCCACGATAAATGCCCCGCTGGACGTTTCCGGTCTGCTCGACACGCTCAAGCCGAAAGGACACCTGCATAACGTGGGGGCGGTTCTCAAGCCGCTGGAAGTGCCCGCGTTCAGCCTGATCCTGGGACAAAAATCGATTGGGGGTTCGCCGACGGGCAGTCCTGTCGTGATCGACGAGATGTTGGAATTCAGCGCGCGGCATTCCATCGCGCCGATCACCGAGACCTTCCCGATGTCGAAGGTGAATGACGCGTTGGAGCGCCTTCGGTCTGGCAAAGCGCGGTACCGTATCGTGCTGGTGAACGACAAGGCTTAGTCGTCTACGTGGGGAAATTACGGGCATTGCCGCCCGTAATTTCTCTTTTTTCCTTCTATGTCTCCCGTTTCCTTCTAGAGGTTATCCGAAAAGTCGAATTGGTTAGGAAAAGGGCAAATGTCGTAGCGTGAGCATCAGGCAGCCAAGGAGTGTGAAAGAGGAAAAGTTGGAGAGATGTTTTTCCCAACGGGTGAGCAACCGACGATGGTTGCCCAGCCAGGCGATGGTCCGTTCGACCACCCAACGGTGACGATACCGACGCAATGGTCGTCCGTCCTGGGTTTTATTTTCCGGGAGCCGGTTGCGGCGATGCGGCGAGATCATTTCGATGCCGAGTTCGGCCAGCGCATCATCGAGGGCATCACAGTCATAGGCCTTGTCTCCGATCAGGCGTTCGGGTTGAATTTCGTTCTCATCCCAAGCGAGGGTTTGCTGCACCATGTGGGACTCGGCCCGATCGGCGGCATCGAGCGATACCGCCAACGGAATGCCTTTGGCATCAACCACTAATTGAATTTTCGTGCCCTTGCCTTTGCGGGTCAGACCCACGGCTTCTCCTCCGCCTTTGGCGGCGGCGAAGGTCGCATCGACAAAGCACTGTTGCAGATCGACGCGCCCCTTTTGCACCAGTTGACGGATGACCAAAGCCAGCAATTTGCGAAACGCCTGCTGCGTGCTCCAAAACTGCAAGTAATCATGCACCGTCGATTTCGGCGGAAAAGTTTTCGGCAAATATTTCCACTGAATGCCCGTGTGCAAAATGAAGAGGATGGCCTCAAAAACTTCGCGGGCATTGGCCCGTGGCCGACCATAAACGCTGCTCTTGGGCACCTCTAAAACCGGCTTCAGTACTTCCCACTGCTCATCGGTAATAAACATTCCATTTTTAAGCAATTTCTATACTCATCCGACTTTTCGGATAGCTTCTAGCGTGAAGTCCCTGAAATTTTTTACCTATGGAAACTACCCTCATTCTGCTTAAGCCCGATTGCGTCACCAAAGGCCACTGTGGAGATGTCCTGCAACGTTTTGAAAAGGCCGGCTTTCGTATTCGCGGCTGCAAGATGATGCGGCTGGGCAACGAAATTCTTCGTGAACACTATGCGCATATCGCCGCCAAACCTTTCTATCCCGAAGTAGAAGAATTTATGCAGTTAAGCCCGGTCATCGCCGTGGCGCTGGCGGCTGATGGCGTGATCGAAAAGGTTCGCGCGCTGCTGGGGCCAACCGATTCCAAGAAGGCCGCGCTGGGCACTATCCGGGGCGACTTTGGAGTTGATGTCATGGTCAACGTCGTCCATGCCTCTGATTCACTGGAGGCGGCGCAGGTTGAACTGGTCCGATTCTTCCAGCCTGGCGAGCTTTTCGAGTAGACACAGGGTATCGCTTAAGTCGGGTACATCACAATATACCGATCCCAAGCTTGACGCAGGGCCCTCCTTAAAGATAGGAACCTCCATGCAGCGACATAGCCACTGGCCCATTACCGACCACTGGAGGCGGATTCTCACCGTGTCTTTGGGAGTAACCCTTGCCATGGCGCTGACCGGGTTGCTGTCCGGCATCATCCATCATCCATTACTCATCGCCCCTCTCGGCGCGTCAAGCGTCCTCCTGTTCGGCTTTCCTGACGCCGCCTTTTCCCAACCGAGGAATTTCATCGGCGGGAGTTTTCTCTGCGCGGTGATTGGGCTGACCTTTACCCATTGTATTGGCGACTACTGGTGGACGGTCGCCAGTGCCACCAGCGTGGCTGTCGCCCTGATGATGATCACCGATACCCTGCATCCTCCAGCGGGCTCGCTCCCGATGATCATTTGCACCCTGCATGCGAAATGGAGTTTCCTTATCTTCCCCAATCTTTGCGGAAACATCGCGGTCCTATGTATCGCACTTGTCTATCATCGGTGTACCCGAAAAGATCCCTATCCGGTTTATTGGATCTAAAGCCGCTCGTTGACCGTCCAAGCTGGCGCACGCATATTGGATTATGCCCATTGTCACGATCAACCCGGCGACGGGGGAAACGATCCGGACTTTCGTTCCCCTTTCTGAAGATGAACTTGAGGCCCGGCTTGCCCGAGCGGCGGTCGCCTTTGAGCGTCATCGGCAGACCAGTTTCGCCGAACGCGCGGGAAAAATGGTTGCCGCCGCAGATATTCTCGAACACGAACAGGATCGCCTGGCGCGATTGATGACACTCGAAATGGGCAAGCCTCTTGAACAGGCAAAAGCCGAGGCAGCCAAATGCGCCACCGCCTGCCGTTACTATGCGGAAAATGCGGAGCGCTTGCTGGCGGATGAGCCTCTTACCGAAGCGGAGGGTCATTGCTTCATTCGTTTCGAACCAATGGGCGCCGTGCTGGCCGTCATGCCTTGGAATTTCCCTTTCTGGCAGGTCATTCGCTTCGCCGCGCCCGCACTGATGGCGGGAAACGTCGGGCTTCTCAAGCACGCGGGGAACGTGCCTCAATGTGGTCTCGCCCTTGAGGAATTATTTTTACGCGCAGGATTCGCGGAAGGTTGTTTTCAATACTTGGCCATCGAAAGCAAGACGGTGCAGCGCGTGATTGAGGATCCTCGCGTGATGGCGGTCACCCTCACCGGCAGCGTGGGCGCGGGTAGCGCGGTTGCTGCCATCGCGGGTAAACAAATCAAACGTACCGTGCTTGAGTTGGGCGGTAGTGATCCGTTCGTCGTTATGCCGAGCGCGCCGCTTGCGAAAACAGTTGAGCAAGCGGTGAAGGCGCGAGTGCAGAACAACGGGCAGTCGTGCATCGCGGCCAAGCGATTTATTGTCCACACCGCGATCTATGACGAATTTGAAAAGCTTTTCGTTGCCGCGTTTCGCGATCTTCGCGTGGGCGATCCGATGTTACCTGACACAGACATCGGGCCCCTCGCCCAGGCACAGGCCGTCGATACGCTGGAAAAGCAGATTCAGGCGGGAATCAAATCGGGTGCGCGTGTTCTGGTCGGAGGCAAGCGTCGATCGGGCGCGGGCTTTTTCTTTGAGCCAACCGTGCTTACCGACATTCCAATTGATACTCCCTTTTCTCGCGAGGAACTTTTCGGTCCGGTGGCCATGCTCTTCCGGGCACATGATCTCGACGACGCCATCAAGATTGCCAATTCCACGCCTTTCGGACTTGGCGCATGCATCTGGACGCAGGACGAAGCCGAGCAGCAGCGCGGTATCCGCGAACTGCAGGCCGGGCAGGTTTTTGTAAATGGCATCGTGGCGTCACAACCGGCGCTTCCATTTGGCGGCATCAAGCAATCCGGTTATGGAAGAGAACTTGGGGCATACGGAATTCGTGAATTTATGAACGCTAAGAGCGTCCATATTGCCGCCAAAGGCTGAGTCATTCTTTATTGGACTTTTGCCGCTGGTAAAAACGGCTCTAGCCTCGACCTTTCGCTCAACCGCAAAATGGTCGATAAAAACGGAGACCGGAGTCGAGTGAATCAATTTCCGGCCTTGAATCCGTTTTTACTTCACTGTGCCGCTGGCCAAATGGGATGAGTCCTATTTGGGAGTGGGAGTAGCCGGAGCAACGGTAGGTTTCGGTATCTGTTCTCCCACTGGCCAATCGTCGGTGCGGAACGGAACGGTCGGCAGGCCGTCTTTGTTATAGAGATTATTCGCAGGATTATCGGCCCAGGCGTAGCGGACGGCAACCGGAGTTGGGACCGCCGCGTTGGAAACAACCACGGTGTCTCCGTCGATGACGGCCTGCGCCCAGACAAATTTGTGATCGGCACCCGCGATGGCAAAGCCTTCGAGAGTGGGATCGACTGTGCGAGCTTCACCGGGATGGAAATGTGGCGGTGGCACACCCGGAGTAAGGCCTTGGCCGATATGGTCAAACGTCAGGCGGATCTTGTCTCCTTCAACGGTCATCGATTTGAACATGGGACCGGAATCAAGGACCTTTTGCCCGTAGGCAACATCCATGGCCGCAAGCGCGAGACGATGACCGACGTCCTCTTTGTCCTTTGGATGGATGTCGGCGCCCTCGCCGGTGTCAATGGTCACTGCCATGCCGGTATTCGGAAGCGAAAGAGTTTTGGCTTGGGCTTCGCGCAAGGCGGCCCAACTGCTTTCGGTCGGATCAGGAGACCGCTTCATGTAGTTGGCCAACTGAACGAAAAGGAAGGGGAAATCTCCCTGCCCCCACTGGGCGCGCCAATCCTGAATCATAGCGGGGAAAAGCGTGCGGTACTCGACCGGTTGACCCGCGTTCGATTCGCCCTGATACCAGATCACACCCTTGATCGCGTAGGGAATCAGGGGATGAACCAGGCCATTGTAAAGGACGGTTGGAATCCGTGGATTCTTCGATGGATCCATCGGAGCAGCGGGAGGTTTCGGCTCCGTGGGTTTGGGAGGCGGAGGTTGATTCTGGGCCGTGGCAGCTGCCGCCTGCTGTTTCCATTGATCGAACGCGGCGATGGCGTCCTTGTTGTCCTGTTTCCATTTGTCCAACGTGGCGAGCCACGAAGGCAACGCGGCTTGATAGGCAGTCATAAGACTGTCGTAATTTGTCTGAAACTTCAGGGCATCATCGGCATAATGTTTCAGGAGCGGGTTGGCCTGAAGCGCTTCGAAACTGGTGTAGGATTGGGCCGACATGCCGCCCCAACAGTTCTCGATGAGCCCGACCGGCGCGTGGGTGAAGGCGTTGACTTCCCGTCCGAAGACATAGCCTACGGCGGTAAAACCGCCCCAATCGCCATCCTTGGCCAGGGTATCCGGCGTGCAGACCTGCCATGAACCTTCGAGGGGCTTGGTGGTGGAACCTATTTCGTTGGCTGGAGTTTTTTGCGGAACCTTCGGGACGAAGAAAAGACGTATCTGGGGTTGATTGGACTTAGGTAACTCGTCCTTGGAGGAAATCTCATTCGCCTCGGGAAATTCCATGTTCGATTGACCGGAGCAAACCCAGACATCGCCGACGAGGACATCGTGGAACGTGATCGTATTTTTACCGGCGACGGTGACATCGATGGGAACAGTTGAGGCGGGAAGACCCGCGAGCTTGACGATCCATTTTCCATCGCCCCCGGCAGTGGCAGTTCCTTTGATTTTTCCGGCGGTGACGGTGATTACTTCTCCGGGAGCGGCTGTTCCCCAGATGGGGACCGTGCCGTCGCGTTGCAGAACCATGTGGTCGCCAAAAATACGTGGAAGCGTGACGTCAGCGTTGGCTGTAAAAGGAAGAACGGCTCCGGACAAAACCAAGAGCCAAGTTGTGATTCGCATGGTCACTACCATTGCGTAAGTGGGCCGCCGGGTCATGCTTTTTTGCGCACCTGTAATCAATCGCCCTTGATTTTCGGCTTTTGAAAGGCGAGCGATAATTTCACTAAGAGATAGGGAAGCTTGGCCAGTCCCACGATGAGGGGCTTCAGTGCCCGGGAATTGAATATGCGAGCTCCGGCAGATGATTTCACCAGAGGAGTTGAGGGAGTACCCAACCATTCCCCGGCCACGAGGTGACGCGCCAGTTCCTCGTATTTTTGAGCGGCGCGATCCGGACCCTGGGCTTTTTCCCAAACGGAAAGGGCCTTGCCCATTTCGTAACTGGCCAACGCGCAATAAAAAGGAAGCCAGCTTTCACCTTCCAGGAGCATGCGCTTGGAAAGTTTTTCGATGTTTTTAAAAGAATCGCGAATCGCTTTTTCCGGTGGGTCGTCCTTCTGGACTTCCATCGCAAAGTAATCGAGGGAGGCGAGCCAAAAAGAGCGCACCGTCGGATGCGTCATGTGATGGACGCAGCAATCTTCCGCATAAGGAATCCGATAGGTCCGGGTCGCGTCGCGGGCCTGAAAATTATTATGAATCTCGAGAGTGATCAATGCGCGACTCTTGTGAAAGAGAAACGGATAGTAGGCAACTCCGCCATTTTCCGGGGAGCGATGCATCCCAAAAAAATACATGAGTCGCGGAACGTAAATGAGGTCAAGCTGGTCGCCTTTGGTGGCAAGAATCTCCTGACATTTCTCGATCAGTTTGCGAGTGGGAACTTCCGAGCAGGTGCTCAGGAAAATCCAATCCTCCGTGGCATTTTGAGGAATCAGGGTGGAATAATCCTCATGGCCCCGCTCGCTAAAAGGGATGGAGACGACGCGCACGCGGTCGCCATAACTCCGGCATATCTCAAGAGTCCCGTCGGTCGATCCCTTATCGAGAACGACGACTTCCTTCGCCCATTTTTGAGCATGATCCAAAACGTGCCGGATCCGTTTGGCTTCATTGTAAGCGAAGATGAGAAAGGTCATGGGATACCGAACCCGATCATGGCGTTCTATTTTTTCCGCGCAATCGCCAACCCATTTTCATCCGGGACCAGGACAGGCGTGGATCGAGCTTTTTTGCCAGGGCCAGCCAACTCCCGGCGTCAGCGTAAAGTTGCTTGCGATAAAGGCGACCCGCTACTCGCTCACAATAGAAGCCCAAAAAACGGTTACGTTGAAAATGGGGGCCGAATTGGAAATCGGGCAGTACCAACTCCGCTGGAATGCCCCCCAGTTCTGCTTCGTGAAAAGGGACGAGATCCCCTGCCCCGAGATCGTTGATCAACTTCCGAAAAACGGCCAAGGCCTCGGCGTGAAATCCCTGCTCGCTGGTCATGCTCTTCGATGTGTCGTGCTTGCGAAAACGGGCCCAGGCTTCGGGCTTTTTCAAGACTTTTTCCTGGCCAAATTGAGTGAGGTACCGTGTCCACATGTGCCAATCCATCACGTAGTGCAAGGCGGGATCGACTCCTCCGAATTTGCGCAGGATATCGAGCCGCCAAAAGGTCGAAGGCTGACAATAAATTCCCCGACAAACGGTTTCCTCCGCAGAAGGGCGCAGGGGAAGTTGGCAGAGAGTTGTCTCGGCGGGATTGGATTCCGAAAACTCGAGAGTCTGTCCGGAAACAATGTCGGCTTGCGATGAGGCAAATGCACTGGCCACAGCCCGAAGCGCCCCGGGAGTGAATGCGTCATCGGCGTTGATCCAATTGAAAATATCTCCCGTGCAGCGTTGAAGCCCCTTGTTCAAGGCATCACTTTGGCCCCGGTCTTTTTCACTGATCCAATGAAGGCGCGGATCGCTTTCATATCTTCGAATGATTTCCTGCGTACCATCGGTGCTACCACCGTCCATGATCCAGTATTCGATATCGGCACGGTCCTGATTCAGGACGCTTTCTATCGTCTCCGCGATATAGCGGCTGGCCTGGAAGCACGGCGTGACAAGGCTGATTTTCATGGAGAAGTCCCGAAAAAACGTAACGCTACGTGATGGGGTGCTTTTTGGTGAAGGCTTGAACTTTAACACGCACGGAATCCAAATCGAGTCCGTGTTCCCGCATCAAATAGGCGTAGCTGCCACAGAGTTCCGAGTATTGATCCGGCACACCGATTCGGCAGACGGGCAAGGGATGTTCCTGCGAGAGGATTTCCGCGACAGCCCCTCCCAAACCTCCGATAATATTATGCTCCTCCAATGTCACGACCACGCGGTGCGGGCTGCAGGCTGAAACGACCGATTCGATTTCGAGTGGCTTCAACGACGGCGCGCTCCAAACGGCACTGCCGGGCCATTCCTGGGCGAGCGTCACCGCCAGGTTCAGCATGGAACCGGTAGCGATAAAAACGAGCGGGCCGCTTCCAGAACGAACGGAAAGTAGTCGACCCCATGCCAGTTGAGGCGGGGAAGTGTGGACCACCCCGAGGTCGCTTTTGCCCATTCGGAGGTAGATCGGCGCAGGCGTTGCAAAGGCGAGTTCCATTGCGGCCTTCATTTCATGGGCATCGCCCGGAGATAAAATCCGCACCTGCGGGACGGCCCGCAAAGCGGCGATATCCTCCGTACTTTGATGACTTACTCCCAGAGTGCTGTAGACCACGCCAGCGCCGTCACCGATAAATAAAACGGGCAGCTCTTCGCAACAAATATCGAGTTTGATTTGCTCGAGGACACGGATGGGAACAAAAGCGCTCAAGGCGTAGACCACCGGATGAAAACCGGATTTGGCCAGGCCGGCAGCCACTCCAATCATATTTTGCTCGGCGATACCGGCATTGATGTATTGCCCCGGGCAACGATGGCGAAAGTCATCGAAAAGTGCGTAACCGTGGTCGCCGGTAAGAAGCAGAATACGGTCGTTCGCCTCGGCGGCGGTGACCAGCGCGTTGGAAAAAGCGTTTCTCACAGGCGCACTCCTCCACGCCCGGCTTCGACCATCTCCAACTCAGCCAAGGCGTCCTGGTAATTCTTTTCGGTCAGGCGGCTGTAATGCCAAAGATTGCGTCCTTCCATAAAAGAGACTCCCTTGCCTTTCGACGTTCGGGCGATAATGGCACGCGGACCGGGGAAGGAACTTGCCATCAATCGACCGATCGTTTCGTTCAATACGTTCTCGTCGTGACCATCGATTGTGCACGCCTCAAAACCAAAGGCCCTGAATTTATCTTCGAGACTGCCCGTATCCATGACTTCCGTCGTGGGGCCCATCGCCTGGAAGCCATTCGCATCCACGATCACGAGAAGATTGGTCAATTTAAAGTGAGCGGCAAAAAGAAGCGCTTCCCAAATCGAGCCCTCATTGCATTCGCCGTCACCCAGAATCGCATAGACCTTTTGGGTCGTCCCGCGACGAAGCGCTCCGTAGGCCAAACCCACTCCCACCGAGAGGCCATGTCCCAGCGAACCGGAATTGACTTCCAGTCCCGGCACGTCGGCATCCGACAGGCCCTTGAGCGGAGTACCATCTGTACAATAGCCCTGGATGTGTTTCTCATTCAACCAACCCAGTTCATGCAGGCAGGCATATTGGGCCATGACTCCATGCCCCTTGCTCAAAATGAGATAATCCCGCTCCGGATCTTTTGGTCCGGTACCTAGACAAAGATGCTGCCGATAGAGCACCGCCAAGATTTCCACCAGCGAAAACGCGCAGGCGATGTGGACGGTCGAGCCGCTATAAGCCATGCGCAAGATAGTCCGCCGCAGATTGGTGGAAGCATAAGTGGCGGGTATGGCAGACATATAAAATTTCAGGCTACAAGAGTTTCGTGTTCTTGTTAAAACAAAAAAGAAGTGCGGCGAGAGGTTGGACTTAATGTTCGTCCGTGCTACTGATTGAAGTATGCCGTGGTATTATGCTGGGCCAGACGCCAAACCAGTCGGGCCGATTGCGCTGGAGGAATTGCACGCGCGTCGTGTCAACGGAACCGTTTCGCCCGAGACCTATGTCATCGAATATGTGGGCGAGCCAAACGACGCGAGGGCTTGGAAACGTTATCGGGACGTCTTTCCTCCCACTTCCAATCTAAGCCTGCCTCCTCTACCACCTCCCCCCGCCCCATTGGTGCCCCCTCCTTTTCCAACGGCCCAAGCTCATCCTCTGTTTCCTTCTGCTGCCCTGGCTCATACCCAGCCCCCGGCAATTCCTCCTGCTGGCCATCACGATCCTCACTATTCGCTGGGAACAACCAACCCGTGGTGCAGTTGGGGCTTTGGGCTCAGCCTGGCCAGCCTTATCCTGCTGCTGCCGAGTTGCGGGCTGACCGCGTTTGTCGCCATACCCGCCTTGATTATCTCGATCGTGGGGCTGGTCAAAGTTCAACACCACCGCGACCAGTCGGGCCGGAACCTGGCCTTCGCCGGGCTTTTCCTTTCCGGCGCAACCCTGCTGATCACGGTGATTATTTTGATCTTTGCCGTTCCCGCCATTCTCAAGGGCCATGGACTGATCACCACCACCGAGCAGAGCACCAACGATTCGGATTAAGTCGCGATGACGCCCATTTGCCAACCCGCGAATGCCTCGACCTCCCCGCCCCCGCCCCGCGGGATTTCAGTCCGCACCCAAATCGTCCTGGCCGCCTGCAGTTGCGCGGGAGCGTCCGCTTTTCTTTTTGCGGTGGATCCCACCCGCCACGCCGTTTATCCGCAATGCTGGCTTTATAACGCGACCGGAATTTACTGCGCCGGTTGCGGTGCTACCCGCGCGATCCACGCGCTGCTCCATGGGCATGTGATCGACGCGCTGCATGACAATGCCCTTTTGATTACCGTGTTACCGCTCCTCATCTATGTGGCCGGTTCCTATGCAATCACCGCTTGGCAAAACAAGGTGTGGCCCGAAAAGAATGTCGATGCGCGGAAGCTGGTGCGATGGGGAATTGGGAGCCTCGTCGTGATGATTGGCTTTATGGCCGTGCGCAATCTGCCCGGCGCGCCCTTTGATTTGTTAAGGCCGTTGCCTTAGTGGCGGCGCTACCCCTCGATCGTATTGATTTCGACCGGCTCAACCTGCACACCGTTGGCCTCGAACCATGCGACTACTTTTTTGATCTCGTCGCGTTCACCGGACAGTTCCAGCGCGATGATCCCGATTGAAGCGGTGACGGAGGCGTTGCGGATATTGAAAACGACCTCGAAATTACGGCTCATCTCGTAGATGAGCGGTTTGCGGCTGCTTTCGTCGTCAAAGGTCAACCATAAGCGTTGCGTTTCTCGGGCCATAGCTCATGAACTAAGCGGATGCCATCGAACTTGTCGAGAACGGGAAAGCTTACGACGCTTGCGCCTCGGGCTGGTGAGACTTGGCGTACTCAAGAAGGGTCGTTTTTACGATCTCAAATTCCTTCTCCATCCGATCGACAAATTCCGTGGCCAGGGAAAAGTCTCCAGCTTTACCGGCCGCCTGTAGGCTTGAGCAAAGAAGCTGCAGGCGCTCCGCACCGAAGTTCGAGCAGGCCCGGCCGAGTTGCATCGCCTGGATGCTGATTCCCTGGGGACGGCGACCACTGATGTCATGGCGAATCTGCTGCAGGGCCTGCGGGGTTTCCTCGGAAAAAATATCGATGAGCTCGCGAACAGCCTCGGCGCCGGAGCCGGTCATTTCGCCGAATCGGGCCAGGACGGAAAAGTCGACGATCTGCCCGATATTCTCCGATGAGCGGGTCAACTCGGCCTCCAGCGCCTCGATCCGTACCGGCTTGCTCAAGTAACCGTCCATGCCCGCCGTAAAGCAATTATTGCGATCGGTATCCATTGCGTTGGCCGTCATGGCGATGATCCATGGCCGTTTCGCACCCGTGTGGAGTTTGCGGATTTGACGCGTCGCCTCGAGTCCATCCATGTTGGGCATCTGCACATCCATCAGAATGACGTCGTACTTCGCACGATCCAAAGCCTGGAGCACTTCGACGCCGTCCTGCACCACGTCCGGTCGATAACCCATCTGGCTGAGAATGCGGGTCGCGACTTTCTGGTTGATGATGTTGTCCTCTGCCAGAAGGATGCGCATGGGGCGGCGCTGACCGAAGCCCGTGTCGATCCGGCCCGTGGATCGCAGAAGCTTGTCCGTTACTCGTTCACCCTTGAGAACCGTGGCCAGGATGCCGTGCAATTGCTGGTAGTGAACCGGCTTGGCCAGGCAGGCGATGAATCCGGACGGTATATTTTGGCTGTAAGAAGCCTGTTGCTTCAGCGAGGAGAGCAGAATGCAGGGGACGTTACCCGATCCCCGCTGGCGACGCATGTCGAGCACGAGTTCCTTGCCCGATTGATCGGAGAGGTCCTCTTCGAGTATCGCGCAGTGGAAGGTCAGGCCGGTGCGTAATTTCTTCATCACTTCTCCCGCGGTCTCCACAGAGAGAGTCGTCATGCCCCAGGATTTCGCGAAAGATTCGATCATCTCCCGCACGCCCTGCGAGTTCGCGGCGATAACCATGGTTTTGCCCTTCAAGATGGGATTGGGAACCAGCGGCTTGGGAGGCAGCGCTTCCTGCAGGGGCAACGCGACATGAAAACCGGATCCCTTCCCTTCCTCGCTTTCGACCCAGATATTGCCACCCATCATTTCGGCCAATTTGCGACTGATGACCAGGCCCAGGCCGGTGCCGCCATATTTTCGGGTGGTCGAGGCGTCTACCTGCGAGAAGGACTGAAAAAGTTTATCGACCTTGTTCGCCGGAATGCCAATCCCGGAATCCCAAACGGAAAAGAGAGTGAAATAAGAGCCTTCTTCGTTTTCGGCCGGCGTTACGGTGACACTAACGGTGCCCTTGGTGGTAAATCGGACGGCGTTGGAAAGAAGATTGACCAGGATTTGGCGCAGGCGGGTGACATCGCCGCTGAAGCCCGGCGGCAATTCCTGTGAAATCTGCCAGTGCAATTCGAGCCCTTTTTCGCTGGCCTGCAGCGCGACGCAATCGACCGCTTCCTCGACCAGGAGGGCCAGATCGAAGGGATGGTTTTCCAACTCAAGCTTGCCTGATTCGATCTTGGAAAAATCGAGAATCTCGCTGACGATGGTCAGGAGCGTATCGGCGCTTTGCCGGACCGTCTGCGCGTAGTCGCGTTGCTCGGAATTGAGACTTGTGCCGAGAAGAAGACCGGTCATACCCACCATCGCGTTCATCGGCGTGCGGATTTCATGACTCATGTTGGCCAGGAAATCGGACTTGGCGCGATTGGCGCCTTCGGCTGCATCCTTCGCCGCGATCAGTTCCTGCTGGATTAGTTTGCGCTCGGAGATGTCTTCGCAAATGCCGCGATAACCGATCAGTTTCTTTTCGGAGTCGTGCATGGGCGCTCCGCGCGCCGTGAGCCAGATGACGTTGCCGGATTTGGTTTGAGAACGAAACTCGAGATCGCTGAACCGCTGGGCCTTTTGGACTGCGTAATAAAATTTGGCCGTAGCGATGACGGCGTCGTCAGAAACGATTTTCTCAAAGAAGCTTCGATTGATCATGTCGCCCGGGCTGAAACCAAGGACTTCTTCGACACGGTCGGAGATAAACAGGACTTTTCCCTCCACCGTCGTTTCCCAGATGAATTTCCCGGGGATATCAACAATTTCGCGGAACCGGGCTTCGCTCTCGCGTAGCATCTCCTCGGTCTGCTGCTGAATTTGCTGGGTCGAGTTCACTTCACCGGCGCTAAGCTCGCTCTCGACTACATGGGCGAGGTCCCGCAAGGCCTGAAGATCCTCGTCGCTCGGTATGCGCGGTTTCCGATCGGCGACGCATAGCGTACCGATCAGGCTTCCGTCCGGCGCGGCAATTGGATGTCCCGCGTAAAATCGGACATAGGGTTCGCCCGTGACCAACGCGTTATCGGCGAACCGGGGATCCTGTTTGGCATCGGGCACCACCAGCGGCTTATTTTCGAGGATGGTGTAGGAACAGAGGGCTGAGTCGCGGCCCATCTCCTTGATCGACAGGCCGTAGCACGACTTCAGTACCTGCCGGTTCGCGTCGAGCAAACTGACGTAAGCGAAGGACGTTCCCAGAATGCGAGCAGCCAGGCGGGTGATCCGGTCAAACCGCTCCTCCGGCGGTGTGTCCAGCAAGTTCAGGGCACGAAGCGACTCTAGGCGCTGGGCCTCATTTTGGGGAATTGGCGCTGCTGGCATTGAGTTGAACTCTGATTAGTGAAATCTCAAGATCGGCAGTAGCGTACCATTACAAATGATTAATGACAATAGTCCCAAAACGGTGGGTTTTTAGTCCCGGCTAAAGATCAGGATTGCAGCACGGCCTCGCTTCCTCAAAAGTTTGCCATGTCTCTTTCTTCTCCTATCGGAATCATCGGTGGCAGCGGCCTTTATCAACTCGCGGCATTCGCCGACATCAAGCACGTCCAACTCGACACCCCATTCGGCGCTCCCTCCGATATTTACATCCAGGGACAACTCGCCGGACATGACGTTGTCTTCCTGCCCCGCCACGCACGCGGTCACAAATTGCTGCCGAGCGAGATTCCGCATCGGGCCAATATCCATGGTTTCAAGCAGCTTGGCGTGAAGTGGATTATCAGCATCAGCGCGGTCGGTTCGCTCCAACATGCCTACGCGCCCGGCGATGTCGTCCTGCCCGATCAATTCTTTGACCGGACCAAGGGACGCGCCGCCGATACGTTCTTCGGTGAAGGCATCGTCGCGCATGTCGCGTTTGGCGATCCGATCAGCACCGAATTGCAGGATGTTCTTTTTGAGTCCGCGCAGGCTGCCGGAGCCACGGCGCACAAAGGCGGCACCTATGTGAACATCGAAGGTCCGCAGTTTTCCACACGTGCCGAATCCGAGACTTATCGCTCTGCCGGACATGCGATTGTCGGCATGACGAACCTCGTCGAGGCCAAGCTCGCCCGCGAAGCGCAGATCGCCTATGCCACGGTCGCGATGGTCACCGATTACGATTGCTGGCACCCGGATCATGACAACGTCACCGTAGAGATGGTCATCCAGTGGCTGACGAAGAATACGGCGCTCGCGCAGAAAATTCTCATCGAAGCGGTGCCGCGTGTGGCCAAGCTTACCACCGCCAAGGCCCATGATGCGCTCAAGTATGCGATCCTTACCCACAAGGAGCATTGGCCTGCCGAGACGGCGAAGAAGCTGGCGTTGATTTTGGAGTAAGCAAATTGGGTTTCAGAATTCCGTCATCCTGAGCTTGTCGAAGGATCAGCCTCCGAAGTGCTTTTGAAATTATCAAAGCAGCCCGTAACGCGCATATGGCCCGGAAGCTGATCCTTCGACAAGCTCAGGATGACGGATTGTTTAAAATAACGGGGATCCTCAGCCCCAAATCAAAAAGAAAGATGGCTACTCCGGCTGTCGCTTTTTAATCTCCCTCCTTGCCTGCCATGCCCACATCACCCACCTCCCCTCGCCCCCAAAGCAAGGACAAGGCGATTGAGGAATTTCTCAAGCAGATTGAGGAAGGGCGTGGCGTCTCGCCCAATACGGTGCGCAATTATCGGCAGGCCCTGCTTGAATTCAAGGCGACTGTGCCTGACAAATCGTGGTGGGACTTGAAGCCTGCCGATTTCAAAGCTTATCTCTATAGCTTGGCGCGCGCGCAGAAGCTGGGGCCGAGCACGGTTCGGCTTCGCTTCGCGGCGTTGCGCACGTTCTACAAGCAGGCCTTGCGCGAGGGCAGAATGAAGTCGAATCCCGTGTCTGATCTGACACTGCCCAAGATGCCGCGACGCCTTCCCGTTTTTCTCAATCAAGAACAGGTGTTGGCCCTGCTCAATGCACCGCGACAACTTTGGGCGAAGGCTGAGAAACTCCAAGCCGCAGGTGGAAAGAAAAAATCCCGCCGCGCCGCGCAGAACTGGCAGATGCTCCGCGACATTGCGTGGCTGGAAGTTTTTTACAGCGCCGGATTGCGTCTCGCCGAGTTGGTAAGCCTCAAGCGCAGTAATCTTGATCTCAGGCAAGGCACTGTCCGCGTCTTCGGCAAAGGCCGGAAGGAACGGCTGTGCCCGCTTGGCGGCCCCGCTCTCCGCGCCCTTGAAGCCTACCTCGATGCCTGCCCTTGCGATGACGATGTCCTCTTCGTTTCCGCCCAGGGTCGACAACTCAATGGCCGCACCGTGCAACTCGCCCTCAAGCGTTATCTCGCCGCCGCCGGGCTCGATGCCCGCCTGACGCCCCACAAATTGCGCCACACCTTCGCCACCCACCTCCTCGATCACGGTGCCGACCTGCGCAGCGTGCAGGAACTGCTCGGCCACAGCCAACTGACCACCACGCAAATTTACACTTCGGTCTCGGTGGAACGGCTCAAGCGTGTCTATGATGGCGCCCACCCAAGAGCATGAAAGCCGTCCTCAAATTTATCCTGCAGGTCGCCTACAACGTCATTTTCATGACGTTCTTCTTCGTCACGGGCCCATTCTTTCTTTTCAAGCTTTGGCGACGCGGAAAAATCCTGCCCCAGTTCGGCCAGCGATTCGGCCTCTATTCCAAGGATGTCCGCGAGCGGCTCAAGCCCGGTTGCGATCTCTGGATCCATGCGGTCAGCGTCGGCGAAGTCAAAATCGCCCGCGTGTTGATCCGTTGCCTACGGGAGATGAAACCCGATCTGCGAATCGTCATCTCCGCTACGACCGGCACAGGTTTCACTTTGGCCAAGACAGTACTCGAAGATGAGCGGACCTCCGTCATCTACAATCCCATCGATTTTCTCTGGAGCGTAGTTGCGGCATTTAAACTGATTCAGCCAAAGCGCCTGATCCTCATCGAATCGGAAATCTGGCCCAATTATCTCTGGTGCGCACGACGACGACATATCCCGATCTATCTGGTCAACGCCCGACTAAGTGATCGCACCGAAGTGCGCTACCGAAAAATGCGTTGGCTGGTACGTCCCCTTCTCCATGAGATCGATCTCATTTTTGCCCAGGACCAGATCGATGTCACGCGACTAACCCAGGTCGGCTTCGCCCCCGAGGCGATCTTCAATCGCGGCAGTCTCAAGTACGACGTCGCCGTCATCGACACCTCGGCGGAAAAGGACATTAGCGCTTGGTGGGACCGTGCCGGGTGGCTGGCCAACCAGCCCATTCTCCTCGGCGGCAGCACGCATCCCGGTGAGGAGGAAGTGCTGGTTCGCATCTACCTCGACCTGCGCGAAAAATGGCCGAATCTCCGACTGGTCCTCGCCCCACGTCACGCCGAACGAGGCGGGTCGATCCGCGATTTATGCGACCGGATGGGACTGCGCGCGGTAACCCGTACTCAACTCGCCGCCGCGACCGCGCCGTTGGCCAACGGGAGCACACCCGATGTCATGGTGGTGAATTCCACCGGAGAACTGAGTTCCCTCTACAAGCGAGCTACTGTCGCATTCGTCGGGAAAAGTCTGCGAGGTCAGGGCGGACAAAATTTCATCGAAGCCGCACCGGGAGGGACTCCCATCATCGTCGGGCCGAACATGCAGAATTTCAAAGTCATCACCCGCGAATTTCTCTCCCAACAGGCCATCATCCAGGTGTTTGATGAATTCGAACTCGCGCAACGTTTGCAAACGCTTTTCGGCTCCGATGAAATTCGGCGAGAGTTGGGCACCCGTGCCCGCACCACTTTTGAAGCCAACTTGGGCGCCGCCCAGCGAACGGCCACGGTCATCTTGAAGTCGTTTGAGAACGGTCGTGACTAAGACCTCGCCAGCTTCGATTTCCGGGTGACCGGAGCTTCCTCACGCTTGGACACATGCCCATCTCGCGCGAGATTGCAGTCACTCGCCGCCTTCTGCAACTTGGAGCACGGCGTATCGACAAAATAAAGGATGGTTTCAAAACAACCCTCGGGCTCGCGAAGTGGCATGCAGGCCACGACGACTCCCGAGCAGCAATGTCTTTCTCCCTGATGCTCGAAAGCGAACTCAACTTCGACGCCCTCCGCAAAATGCCATTTCGTCATCAGGCTCACGCCCTTGGGCGTCCACTGTACCTGCTCGTTGGCCAGATCGATCGAATCGGAAAAGCTGACGGTAACCCGCTTGGTCTCACTGATTCCGGATTTGTTTTGGAGGGCCATAACCAAACATCTTAGACTATCTTTTTACTTAATACTTATAATACTTCTGAAAAACTAACTCGTATTCTTCTTAAGTTTCAACTTGTTTCCATCGTTACTTCTAAGGTGATCACGTCGCCCATTTCTCCCGGAATCACCTAAACGGAACAACTAATATAAGCACATAAATGGCGACGCATCTGATTTTTTTCTAAATTTTTTCGTGAGGTCATTGCAGAAATATCTGCAGCTTAAGGACGCGGATGAAAACGCCGATGGACTTCCTTTAATCGCGCCTGATCGACATGGGTGTAAATCTGGGTGGTGGCGAGACTGGCATGGCCAAGCATTTCCTGGATCGCGCGCAGGTCGGCTCCGTGACTGAGAAGATGGGTGGCGAACGAATGCCGCAAAAGATGTGGCCAGATTTTCTTCTGCACCCCGGACAACCGCGCCGTTTCCTGAACGATCTGCCAGATTCGCGCGGTGGTTAGGCGACGTCCGTGCCCGCCGAGAAAAACTTCGCCGCCCGTTTTAGGCTTTACCAATTCGGGACGCCCCCGGGCCAACCAGCGATCCAGGGCAACGAGGGCTTTATCTCCAACCGGCACCAATCGCTCACGATTTCCCTTACCGATCACTCGCAAAAGTCTTTCTTCGTGCAGGATATTTTCCAGGCGCAGGCCCGCCAATTCGCTGGCCCGCAAACCGCTGGCGTAAAGAACTTCCAGCAGAGCGCGGTCCCGCAAACCCAGTGGTGTTTCCGGTAATTCAAACGCGAGCAACTGCGCCACTTCCGCCTCGCTCAAGGTGTCCGGCAGACTTTGATTCAAGCGCGGGAGATCGAGAGCCGGAAGCAGATCGTGCTCGAGAAGTCCCTCCCGTTTCAAGTGAGCGATGAAGTGGCGTAGTGCAACGACGATCATCTTTATCGACGACGGGGCCAGTCGTCGTTCGGTCCGCCGGGCCCGCAGAAAATCGCGGATATTTTCTTTGCTGATAGCTCCGGGTGCAACGGTCGGATGCTTTTTTTCCATCCAAGCGACGAACGATTCCAATGCGATGCGATTAATCAACTGCGTGTTGACCGCGTGACTTTTCTCCGTGGCGAGATAGCCCAGGCACCCCTCGATGGCCTCTTCCCATTCGGGATTCACGAGGCGCGACGATTCAATTCCGCCAGGACCGAGGGATCGCGAACATCAGCCCAGGCGCGTTGCAGCGTCACGCCGCGGAGACGGGCTCCCTCTTTCACGAGGGCTTTGAGGGCATCCGTAAATTCGTATTCACCGCGGGGCGATTTTTTCAGCTTGGCGGTATACCTGAAGATCAACGAAGGAAGAATATAGATGCCCGCATTATAATAAGCGTTGGCTGGCACCTGACCTGAACCACCTTTTTCTACAAGATCGATCATAAAGCTTTCTTGATCGAGAACAACCGCCCCACCTTTAGTTAAATCTTCACCGTCTTTAACTGCGATCACGCCCGTTTCATAAAAGGACTCTACCAGCAATTTATAGTCAGTGGGTGGCCGTAATAGAATATCTCCATAAGTAAGAAGAAAAGCGTCCCTTCCAACCCAATCTTTCGCCAATTCAGGAGCCTTCCCAGTACCGTCCTGCACAACCTGCTCACCGTAAGAAATGCTCACTTTCCATCGGCTACCATCGTCAAAGTAATCGCGAATTACATCTCCACACCAACCGGTGATGATGAAAAAATCGAGAATATTCGCCTCGTCGCGCAAGCCCTCAACGATATGTTCTAGGACTGGTTTTCCTTCAACCTGAACCATCGGCTTGGGCAAACTCGCAGTAAGATCGCCCATACGCGTCCCCTTCCCGGCGGCGAGAATCACTGCCTTCTTAATTTTCGGGAGGTTTAAGGAATCGCAATCTTCTACTGTATAACCACAGGAAACGAGATATTGAGTCGTTCGTTCAAAAGCTATATTTCTCCTAGCCTGTAATTCCGGATCAACTCCTCTTTTAATTCTACCTTCTAACGAAAGCGTCTTGAGATCCTCTCTACTGAAATCAAAAGTAAATATAATTGTCTCTGCCGAATCTTCATAGAGAAGTGTTCGGGCGTGGGGACCGAAATTCACTTTGTAGTCTGGGGAACTCATCTCCCCATGTAACCGGGTGCGCGGCCAAAGGCCAAGTCTCTTTACTTCGAGAAGAGCAAATTGAAGATCCACTGCACCCAGCCTTTGGTGGCGGAAACGGGCGCTGCAGGAGTCGACGGTGCGGAGGCGGGACCGCCCGCGATGGTGCTGTTGGGACCGCCTGCTACTCCGAACGTGGAAGAGGCAATTTTATCGCTACTGGAATGCATCGTGACGCACACCGCGCCGATCAACATCACCCCGGCGTTGGGCGGCGTGTCCAGTAATGACCCGCTGACCAGCATCAGGCCCGCAACCGGCATGTTGCCTTCGCGGGATCTCCAGGTTCCACCGGTGAGCACCTCCGGCGTAAGAATTTTGCGCCCCGTCTCATCCTCATAATGGGCCGGGTCGTGGACGAGAAGCATGTCCGGCATCGCGTTGACCAGCGTGACGGCATGGCCCGCGTTCCAGGCATTGGTAAACGTGTCTGTGTTTTGATCGTGAGCGCAATAGGCCAAAAGCAGAATGAAGCCCTTGTTGGGATCATCGTTCTCCTTCAGCCAATCCGCAGTGAAGGGCTTCATGCCGAGGCCACGAAATTCGGTGTCACCGTCATAGCCCGCTTCCTCGATATATTTCTTGATGCCATCCGCGATCTTGTCCGGACGCGTTCCCCAGTCATAATTCGCGTCGGTGGCGGCCATGAGACGGCGAACGGTGTGGATATAACCATCCTGCCTGTTGTCCCCCGGGACGATCAGCTTGGGATAACCATGCAGGCCAAACCAGATGATAAGATTGGCCGTGGAAGTCGGCAGGCAGGTTTGGTCAATCTGGGCCAGATCGGGCATTCCTTCTTTTTCATCCGCAATGGCGGGAAGCAGAAACAGCCCCGTCACGAATAATCCAAGCCACGTGACTCGTGTTAGTCGGAGCATTCGATGAGAACTCACTAAGGGAGATTTAGCACGGTTCATGCCTTCTCCCTCATGGTTTTCAGAATTCGGCCGAGGTCGTGATGACCTTGCCGACCAAGCCGTATGATTTCGCTTCCTCGGCGCTCATCCAGTAATTGCGGTCCGTATCCAGTTCGATCTTTTCCATCGATTGCCCGGTCTGGACGGAGAAGATGCGGTTGAGCCGCTCGCGCATCTTGAGGATTTCCGCCGCCTCAATGCTGATATCGGTCGCCTGACCGCCCACGCCGCCGCTCGGCTGATGGAGCATGAAACGGGTATTGGGCAGCGAGTAGCGATTCTCTTTGGGCAAAGCGGCGAAAATCAACGCGCCTGCACTGGCCACCCAGCCGGTGCCGAGGATTTTGACCTTGGGCTTCACGAAACGGAGCATGTCATGAATGGTATCGCCCGCCTCGACGTGGCCGCCTTGGGAATTGATGATGACCTTGATGTCGTTATCGTTCAGCGCGGAAAGCAGAATCAGTTTCTCGCAAACCTCGCGGGCCACCTTCTGGTTGATCTCGCCAAAAAGGAGAATGGTACGGGTCTCCAGGAATTTTTCCTCGAGCTTTGACTTGGGCTCTTTCTCTTTCTTTTCTTTCTCCTCTTTTTCAGGAGCATCTTCGCGTAACGGGGACAAATAAGGCAGGAAATCCATGCCTACAGCATACCTGAACGCGCCGTAGTGGCAATCAGTCTTCGGTGACAAGAGAGGGGGAGTTTTTGACGGAATTATTCCAGATAGGATGGGGACGATTTAGAAGATAAGCCGGGGATCGACTGGCAGTGGTCACGTTCACTCCCATCCAATTCGGACTGCCTTTTGCTTAACAATTCCGTAATTCCGTTAATTCCGTCAAAAATTCAGCGCTTCTTAAATCCGATACTTCGCTTTCAGATAATCCATGAAGTAGGTCGCCTTCGTCGATTCGCCGGTGGCGCGTTCGATCAATTCTGACGGGGAGTAGCGGCGGCCATGCCGGTGAATCTTTTCCTGCAACCATGTCAGCAAGCGTCCGTAATTGCCTCCTTTGAGATCGGATTCCAATCCGGGGACTTGTTGTGTCGCGGCATGAAATAGTTGGGCGGCGTTCAAGGTGCCGAGTGTGTAGGTGGGAAAATAACCGATCAGGCCGAGGGCCCAGTGAGTGTCCTGTAGGCAACCGCGCGCATCGTCCGGCACGGGGATTTGGAACAACTCCTCGAAACGGGTGTTCCAGGCGCGGGGAAGATCGGCCACGGCCAGTTCTCCCGAAACGAGCCGTTGCTCGATTTCGAAGCGCAGGATGATGTGCAGATTATAGGTCGCCTCATCGGCTTCGACGCGGATGTGAGTCGACTTCACGCGGTTAACGATGATCCAGAATTCCTCCAGCGACAGCGCGGCGAGATCGAGAAATTGTTTCTGCACACGCGGATACCATTGCTGCCAGAACGACAGGCTGCGGCCCACCTGATTCTCCCACAAACGTGATTGCGATTCGTGAATCCCGAGCGAAAGATACGTGCCCATCGGCGTGCCAAATTGTTCCGGCACGAGCCCCTGCGTATAGAGGCCATGCCCCGCCTCGTGCATCACGCCAAAGAGCGAACTGGTGAAATCCTTTTCGTTGTACCGCGTGGTCAGGCGACAATCCTTCGGCCCCATCTCGGTGCAGAACGGATGCACCGTGGTGTCGATCCGGCCCGCACCGAAATCGAAGCCCATTGCCTCGGCCACTTGACGATTCAGCGCCTGTTGCGCAGGAATCGAGTAATTTCCATCGAGCCGCGCGGGATCGACTGCCCCGGTGATTTCCTGCAGGCGAGGCAGCAGCGGTGTGAGTTGCTTTTGAAGATCGGCAAAGACCGGCGCGAGATCGGCGGCACGCGCACCAGGTTCGTAACCTTCCAGCAACGCATCGTAAGCGCAGGTTGTATAACCCCAGGCATCGGCCTGCTCGCGCACCAGCCCGAGAATTTTTTCGAGCCATGGCGCAAAGGAGGAGAAATCCGATTTGCTTCGCGCCTGCGCCCAGGTCTCGCGGGCCAACGACGTAGTCCGGGCAAGTTCCTCCACGAGACGACCGGGCAATTTCGTCGCACGATCATAGTCGCGGCGCCACTCGCGTACATTCGCCGCACGGAGAGCCATCTCCTCTTCATCTGAGCATGACGGCAATTGATCCTCGCAGGCCTTGATCCAATCGCCCACTTCCGCACTGGTGCCGAGACGATGCGTCAGACCGGCGAACTGCCCCAGTTGCTCGGCACGATAAGCCCCCGCCTTGGCTGGCATGTAGGTTTCCTGGTCCCACGACAGGACGCTGGCGGCACTATTATAGAGAGCGATTTCCTTGGAGCGTTGCAGGAGAGATTCGTAGGCGTTCATGAGAAAATCATTTTTGACGGGATTAACGGAATTAACGACTGAAAAAGCGGACAAATTTAACAGGAAAACATGAAGACATGAAATACATGAAGGAAACAACAAGAAATCTTTCTCGAAATAATCCGTCGTCTTTCGACAAGCTCAAGATGACGAACTTTCGAGAGAGGTTTTGTAATTCTTCAGAAACTCATTTCATGTATTTCATGTCTTCATGTTTTCCTGTTAAATTCGCATGCCCTCGATGACCATGTCCACACTCCCTGATTTTGCCCAGCCTGTGAGCCGCCGAGCGTGGACTAAACGATTGCTGGGACCGATTGACGAGGCGACATGGGATGAACTCGCGCGCGGACTCTTCGCTTGCCAGTTCGCGCGGGTTCCGGCCTATCGCCGACTTTGCACTGCCCACGGAATCACCCCAAAACAGCTCGTTTCGTGGCGCGATATTCCCGCCGTCCCGCAACAACTCTTCAAGCGCGAAAAGCTTTTTGTCCACGGTTCCGCCAAACCTGCCGCTGTCTACGAAACCAGCGGCACGACCACCGGTCAGCCGGGACGGCAGCATTTGCTGAGCACGGATATTTATCGCGCCGTTTCGATTGAAGGAGCGCGACGAGTCGGACCTCTTCACAGCAATCCGCAATTTCATTTTCTTACGCCATCGCCAGCGGAAACTCCTCATTCATCGCTGAGCGCGATGTTCGGCTTCTGGCAAAAGGCTTCCGGCCAAGCGGACTCCCTCTTCTGGATACGCAAAGGCCGCTTTGAGTTCGACGGACTGCGCGAAACGCTTTCGCAGGCAATCAGCGTGGGCCAGCCGGTAGCCATTTGCGGAACGGCGTTCAGCTTCGTCCATCTGATCGATGCGTGGGCCGATCTCCCTCCGTTGCGCCTTCCACCCGAAAGCTGGCTGCTGGAAACGGGAGGCTTCAAGGGCCGCAGTCGCGAGGTCTCCAAGGCCGAACTTTACGCTCAGCTTGCGCAAATCTTTACCGTCCCCGATTACGCCATTTGGAATGAATACGGCATGAGCGAACTTTCCAGCCAGGCCTACGCACATGGCACATCCGGCCTTCACGGAACTCCGCCGTGGACTCGTGTGCTGGTTTGCCATCCCTCCACAGGTCGCGAAGTCAGTGTTGGCCAGCGTGGGCTAATCAGATGGTTCGACCTGGCCAATGTCGATTCGGTTCTGGCGTTGCAAACCCTCGACCTCGCCGAGCGAACCGCGTCCGGTTTTCGACTTCTTGGTCGCCTCTCCCGCACCGAGCCGCGCGGTTGTTCCCTCAGCGCGGAAGATTTGACAACGAGCGCTACGCGTTGACCTTTATCCCGGCGTGCTTTCCAACAAAAGACTCGCCGATTGGGCCGTTCATATAAATACTCATTTCTGCATCCATGAAAAGTATGCATATCCCTCACCGTCTTTTGCCAACCATCGCCTGGATCGCGTTAGCCGTTGCGGGAAGCAACTTTTCGCTTTTCGCCCAAGATAAACCGACCTCTTCCAATTATGTCTCTGTCGATCAAATCAAGGGAATCGGGAAGTATAAACTCGGCCAGAACTTCACCGAATTTCCTCCGGGCGTACTGCAAGTGATCGATCCCAAGGCCCATGGCGTTCTCTTGCGCGTAAGTCCGTATGGAGAAAATTATCTCGTCACCGATGTGACTGGATTGACCTGGGGCAACATTCCATTGTCGGGACTGGTCCTCACCTTTCACGCTGGCATTTTGATCGATATGCAAGCGGCGTTGAAGGCCAAGACGTTTGATTTCTACGCTGCCGACCGGGCCTTCAAATCGAAGTATGGCCCCAATGATTCCAAGACGTATCCGGTGGAAACGTGGAAGGGAAATCGGACTGAAGTTACTCTCATTTTTCCGGACGCGGACCTCAAGGATGCCAATTCGATCGATGCTCCGTCCGAGGGTAAGATCAACATCTTCGATCAAGGTCAGTGGGCTAAATTTGAAGCTGCCCGCATTGCGGCGCTGAAGGACATTCTCGACAAGCGTTACCAGACCTCCGCCAAGACCGTGCAGGCCAATTTATAGTGTCGCGCGTCCTGACCACCTTACTCACTCCGTTGACCACCCGCCAGCGCCTCGACCTCCTCGCCCACGCCTATCCGCGACTTTTTCCGCGTGCGGAATTGATCCGGCTGCTGCGCGCGCAATTTGGCCATATCGATGCGCTGGATGGCTGGATTTCGCGCGATGGTGTCCGCGTTCGGGCCCGCACACCCAAGCTCATTTATCATGTCTGCGCGGGCAATCTCGCGGTATCGGCTTGGACGAGCTTGATGCACGGACTTCTGCTCGGCGCGCGCAATGTGGTGAAGCTCCCCGGAGATCGCGACGATTCAAGTGCCCGTGGGGAAATCCTGCGCTTTATCCGAGGACTGCCCGCACCTCTGCGCAAGTTGGTGGAAACGCACCGGAAGCTCGACGTTGAGATCTTGCGTCGTGCCGATGCCGTCGTTGCTTTTGGATCCGATGCGACCATGGCGAGCCTCCGTGATCAAACGCGCTGGGACCAAAAATTCATTGCTCACGGTCACGCGCTCAGCCTGCTTTGGATTTCCGATCCAAGTCTATTAACCACACTCCAAGCCCGCGCGTGCTCTCGAGATATTCTCACTTATGACCAACTGGGATGTCTTTCTCCACAGGCCATCTACGTGCCGCGTGGAGCCGACATCGTTGCACTGGGCAACAAACTCGCGGTCGCCTTGGAGGCTCATTGGCGCACGATCAAACTGAAACCCGCGCGTCCACTTTCCATCGCGGCACGGATTGTCGAAGCCCGCGATGTGGCTCATGCGCTTGGCCATCGTGTCTGGTTGTCGCCGCAAAATCATCTGGGCTGGATGCTCATCCACGATCCCGATCCAACTTTTCAACCGTCACCCCTTCACGGCGTCATCTATTTGCGCGAGATCGCGGAATCGAAGTTAACTGCCGCGCTCGCATCCGTCGCCGGACGCATCTCGACCGTCGGTGTCGCGGGCGGAATCTCCTCGCGTTTGGAAAATGTCTTTCTTAGCCTCGGCGTTTCACGTTTCTGCCCCGCCGGACATATGCAATTTCCACCTCTCACATGGCATCACGATGGCCGCTCCACCTTGGGCGACATGGTCACTTGGGTCGACTCTGAAAGGGGAGCGTGAGCACTCCTTCCCTCCACCGATCTCCCTGGCAGCGTTGGGCCGCGTGGGGATTCTGTCTCCTGATTTTCCTCGCCATCGCGAACGATGTTCGTCGCTTTCCCGCGAAGCACACCACGATGCCGACTTATCGATTTGCTTCCACACAATGGTGGAAGGGTCTGGATCCGTACACGCAAGATCAACATGGAGGCTTCCTCTATTTCCCCCAAGCGGCGTTTCTTTTCACACCGTTCAACGTGCTGCCTCTCGCTCTCGGCGACCTTTTCTGGCGAGCGGCTACGTTCGGACTTTTTCTCTATGCGTTGGTGCGCCTGAATGATTTTTTTCTGTCCCGTGACAACGCTCGATCAGCCAAAAGTTTTTTCATTCTATGCCTTCTGGCGGTGCCGAGCTCGTTGGCCAGTCTGCGCAACGCCCAATTTGATTTGCCGCTGGCCGCGTTGATCGTCCTGACGGCGGCGGAAATCTCGGCGTCGCGCTGGACTGCCGCAACGGTGTGGATCTGCGTGGCCGTTGCGCTCAAGCCACTGGCCGTGGTTCCACTTCTTCTCTTCGCTGCCATCTACTGGAAACTCATTCCGCGCGTGATCATCGGTCTTCTCATAGTGATTGCACTGCCTTTCCTCCACTGGAATCCCTCCTATGTGGCACACGAATACGTCCGCTGTTTCCAGACGCTCATGTCGGCATCCAAAGGAGATGAACCCAAGTATAGTGATCTGGCGGCGTTGCTTTCGCACGTTGGCTACGATCCGTCCTACGAGCTGAAAACCGTCGCCCGGGTCATATTCGCGCTCATCTTTTTGGTCTTCGCCGCGATCGGCGCACGACGGCTCAATCGCATCGAAGCCGCCTGGGTGATTGGCGCGCTTAGTGCGGACTACCTAATGCTTTTCAACCCCCGCACCGAAACCTGCTCCTACGTTTTTCTCGGACCGTGGGTGGCCAGCCTCGCGTTACTTTATTCTCAACAGATCGGTCGCAATTGGCTCGTCTGGCTTTTGGGCATTGGCTCCCTCTGCCTGGCGTGCGACGGTTTCCCGAAAATCGGTCACTTCAGCATCCACGATATGACCGACCGCTGGCTCAAACCGCTTATCGCGCTGCTTTTCCTTCCGGTGCTGATTCAGTTTATTTTTGAGCAGCGGAAGACATCCGCAAAAAACGATCCGGCATTCTGAACTTGTCGCACACTCGTGTGGCAGGATCAGTTCTGCCTGCCTTTTTCCTCGTTCCCAAGTTGCACTTGGGAACGCACTTGTCGGCGAAGCTTTGCTTCATCTTCGGGGCAACGAAGTTGCGGGGACACGGACATTCCCAAGTGAAACTTAGGAACGAGGGGAATTAATCAGTTCGCCCCGCAAGGATGACGGATCGATTTGTTGAATACTTTATTTGGCTTGGATCAGTCACTTCCGCTAAGATCACGCATGCCCTCATCCGTCGTCATGACTTCGCCGCCGAAAGGTCCACGGCCCAACATGATCCGGCGTTTCTTTCAGACCCTCGAGTTGATCAAGTTTTCCCACTCGGTCTTTGCGCTGCCCTTTGCTCTGTCGGCGATGCTGGTTGCGGCGCACGGCGTGCCGGATTTGTGGACGCTCTTCTGGATTCTCTGGTGTCTCGTTTCCGCCCGGACCGCGGCGATGGCCTTCAATCGCTGGGCCGACTGGGACTACGATGTCTTCAATCCCCGCACCAAGCGACGTTCCCAACTCGGCACGCGCCAGATGACCCTGATTTTGTGCCTCGTCGCGCTGATCGCCTTTGTCTTCGGCTGCGCGATGCTCAACTATCTGTGCCTCGTGCTTTGCCCGGTCGCGTGCCTTTTGGCGCTCGGCTATTCGCTGACCAAACGGTTCACTGCCTATACGCATGCTGTACTGGGACTCGCCCTCGCCGCTGCACCGATGGGTGCGTGGGCTGCCACGACCGGCGACCTGCACTCTCCCCTGCCCTGGCTGCTCGCCGCCGCTGTCTGGTGTTGGGTCTTCGGCTTCGATTTGATTTACGCCACGCAGGATGTCGAATTCGACCGTCAGGCCCGGCTCTATTCCTTTCCCGCCAAGCACGGAATCGATGCAGCCATGCGATTAGCCCGCTTCCTCCATATCGTGACGTGGCTTTTACTGCTGGCTTTCGGCTCGCTTGCCCTGCTTTCGCTGCCATATTGGATTGCGATGGGTCTCATTTTCTTCGCCCTGATTTTCGAGCACATTCTCTGCCGATCAAGCGATCTGGCCAAGATCAACATCGCTTTCTTCCAGATGAATGCGCTGGTGGGATTGATTCTCGTGATCGGTGTTGGGGCTGGCATTTACTACCAAACCGCCCTGACTATAAAAATGGTACCCATCAGCCCGATTCTAAACGGAGCAAACTCCCGATGAACTTCATGGATTTCATTCATTTCAGCTTGGGTGGCCCGGGCTACTTGTTGCCCGGGTCGCCGCAGGCGACAGGAAGCGAGCATCCGCCCCTAGGGACAGCGGCGGCTACCACGGAGATTTCACAGTGAGCTTCATGGACAAAATCATCGCCCGCGCGGGCCTGACCGATATCGCAGAAAAAGTCTTTTCGGCGCAACGGATCAATGACGAAGAAGCCCTGCGTCTTTACGCGACCAAGGACCTCAACGCACTCGGCTATCTTGCGAACCACGTCCGCGAACGGAAGAACGGCAACGTCGCCACCTACATCCTCAATCTTTATCTTAACTACTCGAACGTCTGCATCCTGAGCTGCCAGTTTTGCGCTTTCGCGCGCCGCCCGCATGAAAAAGAGGGCCAGTTCACTTACGATATCGAGGAGATGGTTCGTCAGTCCAAGGAGGCCTACGACAAGGGCATCACCGAAATCCACATGGTCGGCGGACTCAATCCCAAGCTGCCGTTCGAGTACTACACGGAGCTGGTGAAATCGCTCAAAGCCGCTTGTCCCGACCTAAAAGTTAAGGCCTTCACCGCCATTGAAATCCGGCATCTTTCCGAGCGCATCGCCAAGAAGCCACTTCGCGAAACGCTCGAAATTTTGCGCGAAGCGGGGCTCAATTCCCTCACTGGTGGCGGCGCGGAAATCTTCGATGCCGAAGTCCGCGATAAACTTTGCCGCGGCAAGGAGAGCGCAGAGGAATGGCTCGAAGTCCATCGCACGTGGCATCAGATGGGCGAGCGCAGCACCTGCACGATGCTCTACGGTCACATCGAAACTTTGGCGCAACGAGTCGATCACCTACGCCGCCTGCGCGAGTTGCAGGACGAAACGCACGGCTTCACCGCCCTCGTTCCCTTCGCCTACGAGCCGGACAACAACAAGCTGAGCCATCTCGGCCTGGCCCGCGCCTCCGCCTTCGAGGATTTGCGGAATCTCGCCATCGCCCGGATTTACCTCGATAACTTCGACCACATTACCGCTTACTGGGTCAGCCTCGGCCTGCCCGCTGCGCAAATCGCGCTCAGCTACGGCGTCGATGACCTGCACGGCACCATCCAGCAGGAAAAAATCTTTCACATGGCCGGAAGCCAGACCCCGCAGGGCCAGACCGTCCTCACGCTCGAACGCGCCATCCGCGAAGCCGGCCGGATTCCCGTCCAGCGGAATACGTTTTATCAGCGGATGAATGAACTCGAAGGCCGCGGAGAAGCACTTCCCGATATTCCTCCACAGAAAGGGGTCTTGGTGTGAAGCGTATAATTTTCGGCGTCTTGAGCTTTATTTTCTTAATCGCTTACGTAGAGGACGCATTTGGCGGTTACAATTGGCCTTCTCCACCAAGCGATCCTAAAGAACCTGTTGATCCAAAGGAAAACGGGAAATGAACATACTTAATGCTCCTCGTTCCCAAGTTGTACTTGGGAACGCGCTTGTCGATGAAGCTGTGCTTCACCAGATTCACCGAACGGCTGCGGCAACGAAGTTGCGGGGACATGTGCGTTCCCAAGTACAACTTGGGAACGAGGAGCGATGAGCAACTTTTCCGAAAATAATTCAGTTCCGGAATTCATCACCACCGAGCCGCATCCACATTTGACGCCGCTCGATCCGACCATTCCGCACCATCTCGGCTCCGTCCCCTACCTCAACGCGCGTCCCCTCACCTACGCCATCGCTGAGCCCATCGTCCTGATGGAGCCCAGTCGCTTGTCAAAGGAACTCGCCGAAAACTTGCTCCACGCCGCGCTCGTCCCCATTGTCGAAGTGCTGGAAAATTCGGACGCCTATCACGTCGTCGACGGCATCGCAATCGGGGCGCTCAACAGCGTCTACAGCGTCATCCTGGTCCACACCATGGCCGTCGTCCGCCTCAAGACCATCGCGCTCGATTCAGCCTCGAAGACCTCCAATCAGCTTATCAAGATATTGCTCCAAAAATATTACCGGATCAGTCCCCGCTACGTTTCGCCCGACGAAGCCGCCGACGCCCAACTCATGATCGGAGATCCCGCCATCGCTTATCGTCAAACGCATCCGGATGAGCGTTTCCTCGATCTCGGGCAATCGTGGCATTCGCACACCGGGCTGCCCTTCGTCTTCGCCGTCTGGGCCGTCCGCAAGGATGCGCCCAACGTGGCAGGCCTCGCCAAAAATCTCCGTGCCGCGGCCAAGATCGGCCTCGCCGCCCGGGACGAAATCGCCCGCAACCATTTCGAATACCGCTACCTCACCGAGCATCTCTACTACCACATGAACGATCCTCAGAAAAAGGCCATCGCCGCCTTCGCCTCCGATCTCGTCGAAATAGGCCACCTCGCCAAAAAGCCCGAACTCAGCTACATTTAGAACTCATGTCCTTCATGTTCCTCCTGTCTGAATTCAGCCATTCCCCAATCCTGTAAATCTTGTTAATCCTGTCAAAAACTTCTTCCTCCGATGATCCAACCCCTCCTCGATACCGAAATCAAAGACAAGGTCCTCGACGGCGGCCGCATCACCCCGGAGGAAGCCAAGCAACTTTATTTCGCGCCGCTGACCGAACTCGGCGAACTAGCCGACGCACGCCGCCGCCAAGTCAAGGGCCCGGCCTACGACGGTCACGGCAACGAGATCGTCACCTACATCATCGACCGGAACATCAACTACACCAACGTCTGCAACGTCTACTGCAAGTTCTGCGCCTTCATGCGCACCGAGAAGGATGATGACAGCTACGTCCTTTCGCCCGAGCAAATCGGCGAGAAGATCAAGGAACTCGAATCGATCGGCGGCACGCAGATTTTGATGCAGGGCGGTCACCACCCGAAGCTCGGAATCGATTACTATCTCAACCTGCTCCACTACATCCGGACGAATCATCCGACGATCAATATCCACGGCTTCTCCCCGCCCGAGTTCAACCACTTCGCCGAGGTCTTCGGCATGTCGCTGG
Organism: Verrucomicrobiota bacterium; assembly: GCA_013285645.1. Classification (GTDB taxonomy): domain Bacteria; phylum Verrucomicrobiota; class Verrucomicrobiia; order Methylacidiphilales; family UBA1321; genus JABDGH01. The sequence continues at coordinate 191,105 of JABDHJ010000001.1, forward strand.
AAGAAGTCATCACCAAATTCAAGGAAGCGGGACTAGGTTCGATTCCCGGAGGCGGCGGCGAAATTCTCGTCGACAAAGTGCGCAACGCCATCGCGCCGCTCAAGTGCGATTCCGATCATTGGCTCGAAGTCATGCGGATCGCCCACCGGCTCGGTTTGAGCAGTTCCGCCACGATGATGTTCGGCCACGTCGAAAGCATCGACGACCGCATCGAGCACCTGCGCCGCCTCCGCGAGGTGCAGGACGAGACTGGCGGCTTCACCGCGTTCATCTGCTGGACATTCCAAAGCGACGGCACGAAAATGCGCCACATCCCCCCCACCGGCTCGCACGAATATCTCCGCATGCAGGCGTTGAGCCGCGTCTTCCTCGATAATTTCGACAACGTCCAGTCCTCCTGGGTCACGCAAGGCCCGAAGATCGGCCAGGTCGCGCTCCAGTACGGCGCCAACGATTACGGCAGCGTGATGATGGAAGAAAACGTCGTCTCCGCCGCCGGCACCAGCTTCCGCCTCACCGTCGACGAGATCAAGAAAGCCATCACCGAACTCGGCTACCAGGCCCGGCAGCGGGATAATTGGTATAAGTTGCTGAACTGATTTTGACGGAATTAACGGAATGCAAAAACTGATCTTCAGGTTGGAAATTCGTTAATTTGGAAAAATTCCGTTAATTCCGTCAAAATCAGTTCACCTCGGTAGTGCAAAGAAAAAGAGCATTACAAAAGTCGGGGCGAGCGCGGCGAGGAGCAGGCCGCCGGGAGCGATGCTGCCTTCGGGAAAATACTTCTGGAGAATCGATTGGCCTGCGGGGTTGGGCGCGTTGGCGATGACGGTGAGGCCGCCGCCGCAGATGGCGCCGGAGACGACGGCATCCTTGAGGTTGTCGCTGAAGCTTGGCACGAGCGTGGCGAGGTAGGTGATCGCGGCGTTGTCGTTGAAGGCGGTCAGGATCGTCGCGCCGATGAGAAGCGGGAACTCCCCGAGACGGCTCAGTACCGGCTCGATCCACCAGCCTTGCAGCCCGCCGTGCACGACCAGTCCCGCGAGGAAAAAGCCGACGAGCATCGGCGACTTCATGTTGAGGTCATCCTGATACTCCGTGGTCGCGATGGTGAAGCCGATGAAGAAAAGAAACCCGCCGATAAAGAGCGCCGGTTCATGTGCGAACAACACGGTCCAGCCCAGAAACGCCAGATGCACGGCGGTAATCCACAACGGCACAGGCTCCTGCCGCTCCGATTCATCCAGCGAGACACCCGACTTGTTCTCGGTCATCCGCGCGAATTCTTTACGGAAAATCGCGAAATAAATGATGTTGCTGAGAATGATTCCCGCGATGGCCCGACCACCGAATTGCGTGAACATATAGCCCGACGTCCAACCCCATTTCGCCGCGACCATCAGCACGGGCGGCGCGGCAAAATTGGTCAGTGCTCCGCCAACCGAAACGTTGACGAAAAGCAGTCCCAGCGTCGCGTACATGAATTTTAGACTGGGCCCGAGCCGATAAAACTCGCGACCAAGCAGCACCGCGCAGATGGTCATCGCCGCGGGTTCCGTGATGAGCGATCCAAGCAGCGGCCCGATCGTCAGCAGCGCAAACCACCAGCGCGCCGGAGATTTCCCCGCCACCAAGCCCAAGATTCGCACCGCCGCTTGCACCACCGGTCGGCTCGCCGCAATGGCCATGATCACCACGACGAAAAGCGGTTCCGTGTAGGTCACGGTCTGGTCGATGTAAGTCCGCATCACGTCGGGCCCCTTGGCGATCACGATGGCAATCGCCAGGGGAATCACCCAAATACCGAAGACCGCCTCCACTTCGCCCAGGAAGTGAAGAATCGCAGCGGGAATGCTCTGATGAAAACGATGCGGCACTTTTTCTCCGAGATCGTCACCGTGAATGGCCTTGAGTTTTTCCTCATGCCGATGCTGGACCTGGTGCGAAAGCTTGAGAATTTTCGGCGCAAAAAAAGTGTGGATAATCGCGAGCAAAAAGATAACGGTCGAGACCAGATTGAACGGTTCCACCTGGACCCGATGGACCAGAACCGTCCAGACATTCGACGTGTCACCGTCATCATACGAGGCCAGTGGCGGCGGGAAAGCCACCACATCGGCTGACGGCGCCGCAGCGTGAACCGCTGTGGGAAAGAATCCTAACGATGCCAGCACGATAAGAAGAACGAAGCGGCTCATAATTGACCGCCGTTTGATGACTCGGTTCCGGTCAAAGATCAAGCCTGTTCCACCGCTATGACTGGCACCGTTTATCAATACCGAAGTTCCGTCGAAGACGTATGTCCTGAATTTCTCAGGCTCACGTCCGGGGAAAGTTGAAGTACGTCGCGCCCTTTTATCTCCATTCCAGCAGGAGCAATATGGTTCTCCTTGATAAATTGGGCCAGTGCCAAGCTGGGGCGTCTTTGAAATTCATCCATGACCAAGGCATCTCGAAAACGTCCAAGCCCCAGGTAGTCTTGAACCAAGGGTGGAATCACGATTCCAAGCTCGCTCAACGGCCTTTCACCGCGATAAAACGCATCCACTTTCTTTTGAGTCAATTTGCCGTTTTGGAGTGCTTTCTGCACCTCTGCTTTAACGGCGGGAAGGTTCGGGCAAGGCCCCGCCACCAACCGTTCCAAAGCCAACCGTTGAGCGTCTGTAACCAATTCGATACGCCCCATCATGACGCGCGTGATTTCCGTCGGCGCGCCGGTGATCGTCAGTGGCAACACTTTGTCCACCCACGCACGAGGCACAATGTAGAAGAAGCGCAGTCCGGGACTCTTGAAGTAGGACAACTCCCAAGTCCGCAACATGGCCGAGGCTTCATCGGGATAGAGGCTCTCTTTTATCAACGCGGCCTGCATGGAGACCTTGAGCTTATTGAGACTGTCGATGCTGAAATCAGAATCGGCAAAGGAAGCTGGCACATCAGGAAACCGCGCGACCGGGACCGTAACGAATGGCAGCGGTTCGGGATGATCGAGGCAATAATAGGCACAACTCCCATCGGCCCGTATTTGGACCATCCATGCCCAATCAAATTTTCCACCCAGGCCTGTGCCCGACATGGGTGAACTAATCGCCAAACCCTGCTTTCCGTTAGTGCTGCCCGGCGATAGAAAAAGCGGCGAATCAAGATGCCCCACCCCGCGATAAAAGAGAAAATGTTCGGCCTGGATGAAATCGTGCGATCCACCTTTGTTATCCGGTTCTGAGAATTTGACTTCAAGCAAGGGTGCGCTGACTTCTCGCGGCGTGGTCCAGACCTTGTCGTCCGTCTTAACCGGTTCTCCTCGCAAAGAAGGGTAGGTCTCAAGGTTATATTTGTCATCGGTCGGCACCGGTTTTCCTGAAGCCCCAATTTGGACACCCTTCCACGTAAGCCCGGACATGGTGGAGTCGATGATTTTATCCTTAACAAACGGTATGCCGCCGTTCAGCGGCACGTCCTCCACTTGGGCATAGGGATAATACTGACTCAGGATTCCTCCGTGAAAGTCGACGTGAACATCGAGCGGTGGTACTGATCGCGCCGTCTGGCCCTTGGGTGGATAAATATAGAGCACGGGCGTTTCGAGCCGCATCGTCACGGTGGGATCTCCCACCGCCCACCCTTTCCCGCCCGTCTCCGTGTAGGGCGGCAGGCCGATGTTTTCTTCATTACGCGAATGCGGATTCGTTACAGATACACCCGCCACCTGCCAGACAAAGTCAGGCACTGGCTCATCATCCACATTAATGCCACCAATGGCCTGTCCCCTTCCGTCCTGCAGCGAAGTGAAAGTGCCCCATTCGTGGACAATGACGGGATTGGCGGCGTGGAGCGGAATTGCGATCGAGAAAAGCGCAAGGAGGCAGCAGTTGAGGAGAGAAATAATTGTTCTCATATCACCGAGCCGCCTTGGGGAACCGTAGATCGCACTCGCAATATGGTCAAGAGACCGAGGAAAGGCTGACTGAACTGATCCTTCGACAAGCTCAGGATGACAGAATTGTTAAAAAGTAAATTCGTTGAGCTTTTCATCCCATTCCCCTTTTGTGTTCTTTGCGTTCTTTTGTGGCCAACGGCTCCCTTCATGTTTTCCTGTTAAATAAATTCCGGTTTTGGTTATGATGACCAGCTCACCAAATCTATGAGCACATCCAAACCTCGCGCGCTTCTCTTTTCCGGCCAGGGCGCACACAAAGTCGGCATGGGCGCCGATCTTTTTGACAACAGCCCTTCCGCCAACGCGCTCTACAAACTGGCCGATAGCCGCCTCGGCTGGCCGTTGAGCGAATACAGTTTCAAGGGCCCCGATACGGTCCTGACCGAGACGCGCGTCTGCCAACCGGCCCTCTACGCGCATGGACTGGCCATTCTCGCGGCCTTTGAGGATTACGCGAAACGCCCTCTGCGTTTTGAGGCTGCTGCTGGCTTGTCTTTGGGCGAATACACCGCCCATGCCGCCGCAGGCACGTTTACTTTTCAGACCGGACTCAACCTCGTCGCGGAACGCGGTCGCCTGATGCAGGAGGCCTGTGACGCGACCGTCGGCACGATGATCACGCTGCTCAGTGCGACTCCCGAGCAGGCCAAGGAAATCGCCGACAAATGCAACGTCGATGTGGCCAATTTGAATTGCCCCGGCCAAGTTGTTCTCTCCGGTGGCGTCAGGGAAATGGAAGGCGTGGCCGAGGCGGCCAAGACGCTGGGCATCCGCAAGGTCATTCCGCTCAAGGTCGCCGGAGCCTATCATTCACGATTGATGGCGGGCGCGGCAACGGGCCTCGCCGAGTATCTGCGCACCGCCGAAATCAGGCATCCCAAGATGCCCGTGGTGGCCAATTACACCGCCGACGTCACGGAAGGCGTGGACAATATTCTCACCACGCTCGAGATGCAGGTCTGCGGCTCCGTCCGCTGGACTGAATCGATCCAACGTCTCATCGCAATGGGCTTTACCGACTTCGTCGAGTGCGGGCCGGGCGGCGTCATCGCCGGACTTTTGCGCCGGATCGACTCCACCGTGAGCTGTTTATCATTGGAATCTTACGCCGACATCGTTAAACACGCCGATGCCCTCATCTAATTTTCTCGCCAACAAAGTCGCCCTCGTCACCGGCGCCAGCCGTGGACTCGGCCAGGCCATCGCCCTCGCGCTCGCGGCGGAAGGCGCAACCATCGCCGCTATCGCCCGCACGGAAGACGCGCTCAAATCCACCCTCGAAACGATCCGTGCCGCCGGTGGCGTCGCCGAACCTTTTGCGCTCGATGTCTCCGACAGTGCCGCCTGCGAAGAAACCGTGACGAAAATCACAACCAAGCTCCAGCGCATCGATATTCTAGTGAACAACGCAGGAGTCACGCGCGACGGCCTCCTCATGCGCATGAGCAGCGAGGCTTGGGACACGGTCCTCGATACCAATCTCAAGGGCGCATTCAATCTCACCAAGCTGGTCGGACGTCTCATGATCCGCGAGCGCGCCGGGCACATCATCAATATTTCGTCGGTCATCGGCCTGATGGGAAATGCTGGACAGGCCAATTATGCGGCATCGAAAGCGGGCTTGATCGGCTTTACAAAATCGGTCGCGCGCGAATTTGCGTCACGCGGAATCACCTGCAATGCGGTGTGTCCCGGCTTCATCGAAACCGACATGACTAAAGATTTGAGTGAAGACTTGAGAAAAAAACTTTTGGCCAGTATCCCCCTGCAACGCCTCGGCCAACCGGCTGATGTGGCCGGGGTTGTGGCCTTTCTTTGCTCGCCCGCTGCGAGCTATATTACAGGTCAAGTCTTGACGGTGGACGGAGGTATGGTCATGTAAAGCAGGTAAAAACCGCACACCCTGTCAAGCCTAAGTGGAATGGAGCGCAAACTTGACCCAAAGAAAAAGTTTGCCAAAGCGCAATTGCAACCGTAACAACGCACCTACAAGTAAACGCAAAGGAGCTAGAATTTTTTATGTCCGAAAAGTCGATTGAAGAGAAAGTCAAAGACATCATTGTGGAACAACTCGGCGTCAACCCTGAACAGGTGACGTCCCAGGCCAAGTTTATCGAGGACCTGGGAGCCGACTCGCTTGACACCGTCGAGCTGGTCATGGCGTTCGAAGAAGAATTTAATGTCGAAGTGCCCGACGAAGAGGCCGAAAAATTGCAGACCGTCGGAGATGTGGTAAAATACATCGAAGACAAGGGTTCGAAATAAGCCTCTAAATCCGGCTTATCGAGCAAGGCATCCTGTCGTACAGGGTGCCTTTTTCGTTTTCATCGGCACAGGCCTTGGTTAGATTAACTACTTATGAATGAACGGCGCATCGTCATCACCGGCTTGGGTGCGGTCACTCCCCTTGGCCTCGACGTCAACACTTCCTGGACCAACCTGGTGGCTGGAAAGAGCGGCGTGGGCCCGATCACCTTGTGGGACGCCTCCAAGTTCGACTGTCGTTTTGCCGCGCTGGTGAAGGATTTTGAGCCGAAGATCCATTTCCGGAATGAGAAGGACGCGCGCCGCGCCGACCGCTATTCACAAATGGCCATGGCCTCGGCCAAGGAAGCCGTCAAGCACGCTGGTCTCGATACAACGCAAATTCCGGCAGACCGCATCGGAGTTCTCGTCGGCTCCGGCATCGGTGGACTGAAATCGCTGGGTGATCAGGATGAAATTCTCATGACCAAGGGCCCGGGCCGCATCTCGCCTTTCATGATTCCGATGATGATCAGCAACATGGCCGCCGGATTGATCTCGATGGAATTTGGCTTTGCCGGTCCGAACTTCGCGGTCGTCACCGCTTGTGCGACCTCTAACAATTGCATCGGCGAAGCTTGGCGCTTGATTCGCGATAACGAGGCCGACGTCATTCTGGCCGGCGGCAGTGAGGCGGCCTGTGTTCCCTTGGGCATGAGCGGTTTTGCCGCCCTGCGGGCCCTCAGCACGCGCAACGACGAACCTGAGCGGGCGTCACGGCCTTTCGACAAGGACCGGGACGGCTTCGTCATGGGCGAGGGCGCCGGTGTGGTCATCGTCGAGGAACTCGAACACGCCAAGAAGCGTGGTGCGAATATTTTGGCGGAACTGACCGGCTACGGCCTCACCGCCGATGCCTATCACATGACCTCCCCTGCCCCTGGCGGCACGGGCGCCGTCAAGGCGATGCAGCACGCGGTGAAGCGGTCAGGCTTGTCGCTGGACAAGATCGATTACATCAACGCCCACGGCACCTCGACGCCGGTCGGCGATGTCGCGGAAACCGAGGCCATCAAGGTTGTCTTTGGCGACCACGCGAAGAAAGTCCCCGTCAGCTCCACCAAATCGATGACCGGCCATCTCCTGGGCGCCGCTGGCGCAATCGAAATCATCGTCTGCATCAAGGCGATCGAGCACAACCTCATCCCGCCCACGATCAACCTTGAAAACCCGGATCCGCAGTGCGACCTCGACTACGTGCCCAACAAGGCCCGCGAATGCAAAGTCGATGCCGCCCTGAGTAATTCCTTCGGCTTCGGTGGCCATAACGCCACCCTCCTCGTACAGCGGTTCGTCGGATAGGTAGCTGTCGACCGCCGGGCGGCGGTGTCTTTGTTCCCTTCCCCTTCCGTCATCCTGAGCTTGTCGCACACTCGTGTGGCAGGATCAGTTCCGCCTGTCCCCGCTCCCCTCGTTCCCAAGTTTTACTTGGGAATGTCCGTGTCCCCTCAACTTCGTTGCAAGACGAAGAAGCATAGCTTCGCAGACAAGTGCGTTCCCAAGTGCAACTTGGGAACGAGGAAAAAGGCAGACTGAACTGATCCTTCGACAAGGATGACGGATTGTTTTTACGAGAATTGAGGAAGCTACCCTCAATCCTTACTGCGCTCTTCCATCCACCTCTTCGTCAGCACATGATCAACCCCGAGGTGATCGAGGATTCGAGCAACGACCGTATCCACCAAATCGAGGATGGTCTCCGGCCTGTGATAGAAGGCAGGAATGGCCGGAATAACCTCTGCCCCCGCTTCAAGGACAGTCACGATGTTCCGGGCCTGAATCAGGTTCCAGGGGGTCTCCCGGGGCACGAGGATCAGCTTCCGCTTTTCCTTCAGGAAGACATCGGCGGCGCGGGCTATGGCGCTGTCCGAATAACCATGCGCAATCCGGCCCAGCGTCCCCATGGAACAGGGAACGATGACCATGGCATCGAACCGGGCCGAGCCGCTGACAAAAGGGACCTGCATGGAACTGTCTCCATGGACTTGAAAGCCTTCCGGAATAACCAACTTGCCTACCTCGGCCTGGGCCACTTCCCGAGCGTGGGAACTTAGGGCGACATGCACCTCATGCGGTCCTTTTGGGTCTTCATTGAGAATCTGTAATAAGCGCTGGGCATAGAGGGAACCACTGGCCCCGGTAATCGCCACGACGAGCTTCATTTCCACATGATACACGCAATAGGCTTATGAACAAGGAATTACGCAAATAGTTACCGCCAATTGATTTGTCAATGCTTGACGCAATGGGCCGTTAAAAAGTAGTTTATCTCTTTAAGCTTCTAGGCGTTGACCTTTCCTGCCACCGACCTATAGTTGAATAGTGGAGCTTTCTAAGATTTTGGTGGCAAGGAGTGCCGCCCTCGGGTTTATCAAGGTTGTTGGCCGCGGATCCTTTCAGAATTCGGGTTGCCTCAAGGCCTTTTACCAGCAACTCCTGAAGGATGGGGTTCATCGCTTTGTGGTCGATTTGGAGGCTTGTACCTACCTCGACAGCACCTTTTTGGGCATTTTACTGGGCTTGGGCCTCAAGCTAAAGGAGGGTGGAAACGGCCTCCTCCACATCCTCAATGCCAGCCCCCGCAACCTCGAGTTGCTGAGAAATCTGGGGCTGGACCGCCTGATCAATATCGATGCCGCCCCTGTCCCGCTTAACGGCATAACCGAAAAGACGCTGGAAGAGATGGCTTGTCCCACCCCGACGCGACAGGAAGCGGCCCCGACCATCCTTGAAGCCCACGAAGCCCTGATGGAATTTGATCCCCGCAACGTCCCCAAGTTCAAGGACGTCGTAGAATTTCTGCGGGAAGATCTCGGTCAAATCGCCGGCAAGAATTGACCGCAACGGCGCAACGTCCGGCCATAACTCTGATTGACGCCCGGCGGGTTCTGCTAATCTAGCCGCATGCACATCGCGTGGTACTTTTTCATCATTGGCGCGATCCTGAGCATCTCGGTGTTCATTTACATCCGGAGGAAACTGAAAGTCAGCCAGGATCTGCAAGTCCAATTGCACAAGGAATTCAACGCCCTCCAGCAGGAAAAGAAGATCATCTACGATTTCCTGCACGATCTCGGCGAGGCCTTTACCGAGGAAATCGACCGGGAGTATCTCCTGCTCATCATCGTGACGTGCGCACGCAAGGTGACCGGCGCCAGGGGAGCGGCCATCTATCTTTGGGATGCCGACCGGGAAAAACTGATCGCCGCCATCATCAATGGAACGTTCCCACCGCCGCTGAAGGTCGAGAATGCGATCGCCGATCAACTCGCCGCCAAGGCCGAGGACCTGGAAGCATTTTTGCGGCTCGAAGCAATTCCCGCCCAGTCAAACACCGTCATAGCGGAGGTGGCGCAAACTGGCGTGGGCATCTATGCGGAGCGGGCGGAACTGGACGAGCGCTTTCCCTGGTTTCGCCAAAAACCGTTGCAGACGGAGACCTACCTCGCCGTGCCTCTCCACTACCGCGAGGAACAGCTCGGCGTGCTGGCCCTGGCCAATCGTGAGGACAGCAAATCCTTCAGCAAATCCGACTTTGATTTGATCAAGGCCGTGGCCGACCAAGCCGCCTACTCATTGCAGCACGCTCAGATTTACACGCAGCTCACGGAGAAAAAGAAGCTCGATCATGAAATCGAAGTGGCCCGCGAAATCCAGCGGATTCTTCTCCCCAGCGAGGCTCCGCACATGGAGGGCTTCAACTGCGCCGCCCTGAATATTCCGGCCCAACAGGTCAGCGGCGATTACTTCGATTTTATCCAAGTGGACGAGCAGCGCTGGGGCATAGCCGTCGCCGATGTCAGCGGCAAAGGCGTGCCCGCCTCGATCATCATGGCGATGTGCCGCAGCGTCCTGCGCAGCAAGGCGCCGGGCAATCCCTCGCCCGCCCAGGTCTTGCGCGATGTCAATCGCCTGCTTTATCCCGATATCCGCGAGGACATGTTCATCACCATGATCTATCTGGTCATCGACCAATCGGGCACACTCACGCTGGCGAGGGCCGGACACGAAGCGGCGCTCTGGTGCCGGGAACATTTCAAGCACATCGAACCCATCGAGGCGCCCGGAATTGCCCTTGGAATTGATGCTGGCGATGTCTTTGACGAAGTCATTAAGGATGTTACAGTACAACTCTCGCCACAGGACACCGTGGTGGTTTATACCGATGGAATCAACGAAGCGCTGGACGAAGAAGGCAATGAATTTGGCCAGGACCAACTGAAGGCCGTTCTCCGCGAGGCAGGCCCGCAAAGCGTCGATTTCCTCGTGCAAGCAATCGTCGACCGGGTGCAGGACTTCAGCAAAGGCCATCCCCAAAACGATGATATTACGCTGGCAGCAGTGCAACGATCCGATTAATTACATTTTAATTTTAACATGAAAAAAGAAGCAGAAAAAAAACACGAACATCCGAAACATTCTCACGGCGAGGAAGCTCCGGCATCCCCTACCCCGGTTGAAATTGTCGAACCTACCGAGAGTGCCGCTCCCATCGATCCCCTCGAGGCCGCCCAAACGCAGATCGCGGAGTTGAAGGATCGCCTTCTCCGTGCCCAGGCCGAGTGGGACAACTCCCGCAAACGTATCCTTCGCGACAAGGAAGATGCCGTGCGTTACGCCGGGGAAGCGCTCCTCGAAAAACTGCTGCCCGTCATGGATAACTTTGAGATGGGCATGCAGGCTGCCAAGACCGCAACGGATACCAAGGCCATCGTCCAGGGATTTGAGATGGTCCAGTCCCAACTAGAAAAAGTCCTGCGCGAAGCCGGAGTCGAGGCCATTGACTCCGTCGGACACCCCTTCGATCCGCATCGGCACGAGGCTCTTGGTCATCATGAATCAGAAGAACACCCGGAAGGCCATGTGCTGATGCAGATGCGCAAAGGCTACAAGCTCAAGGATCGCCTGTTGCGTCCAGCATCGGTTTTTGTCGCCAAACCCCCGGAAGGTAAGGCATCCTCCAAGCCCTAATTTCAGCTGCGAAAGATTAAATGGCGACAACCAAACGCGATTATTACCAAGTCCTCGGTGTGGAGCGAAATGCGACTCCCGACGAAATCAAAAAAGCCTACCGCAAAATGGCGGTAAAATTTCATCCGGACAAAAATCCGGGTGATAAAAGTGCCGAGGACAAGTTCAAGGAGCTCGGCGAGGCCTACGAGATTATCAGCAATCCGGACAAGCGCAGCGCCTACGACCGCTTCGGGCATCAGGCTTTCACCCAAGGCGGCGGCATGGGCGGTGGAGGCGGCGTGCACGATCCGTTTGAGGTGTTTCGTGAGGTCTTCGGTGGCGGCGGTCGCGGCGGTGGTGGTGGCGGCATCTTTGAAAGTATTTTTGGCGACGGCTTTGCGCAGGAAGGCGGAGAGCGCGGCGGACGCGGACGCGGTTCCGATTTGCGCTACGACATGCGCATTACCTTTCAAGAAGCGGCGCGCGGCGTGGAAAAGGAAATCGAAATTGCCAAGCTCCAGGCCTGCGATACCTGTCATGGTTCCGGAGCCGAGCCGGGCAGCAAGGTCACGACTTGTTCGACCTGCGGCGGCCAGGGACAAGTGGCTGTGGCGCGTGGTTTTTTCAATATCGCACAGACCTGCCCTCGTTGCCGCGGCGCGGGCCAGACCATCGAGAAACCCTGCCACACTTGTCATGGCGACGGGCGGACGGAACAGACGTCCAAGATCAAGATCAAGATTCCGGCTGGCGTCGAAGACGGCACCCGGCTTCGTTCATCCGGCCAGGGAGAAGGCGGCGCGCGAGGTGGCCCGGCGGGCGATCTTTACGTGGTCCTGCATGTCGAACCGCATGAGATTTTTCAGCGCGAAGGCACCGATCTCTTTTGCAGCGTGCCGATCAGTTTTGCACGCGCGGCACTTGGCGGCGAAGTCAAGGTCCCTACCCTAGATGGCAGCGCTGTGCTGAAGGTCCCGGCGGGCACGGCCACGGGCAAGGTCTTCCGCCTTCGCGGCAAAGGATTCCCCGAGGTGCATGGGCGCGGCGTGGGGGATCTTCACGTGAAGCTTTACGTGGAGGTACCAACTAAGTTGAATCTCGACCAGAAGCACAAACTGCAAGCTTTTGCCGATAGCTGTGATGAAAATACGCATCCGGAGGAGGTCTCCTTCTTCCGCAAGGCCAAAGAATTCTTTAACAAATGAAACGCTACTACGCACCCTCGCTGGATCGCGGCATTCTCGATGCGGAACAATCCCACCATTGCGTACAGGTGATGCGCCAGGCAATTGGCGATCTCTTTGCGGTGTTCGACGGCCAAGGAGTCGAGGCCAAGGCGCGCATCACGGAGATTGGCAAGGACGAGGTGAAATTCACGGTCCTCGCCAAGGCCCCCTCACCTCGCGCGATCCATCCCGTCTGGCTGGCGCAGGCGCTGACCAAGCCGAAGTCGATGGACATGATTTTCCAGAAGGCGACCGAACTGGGCGTCTCGGAAGTGGCCCCGCTGCAATCGGACCACAGCATCGCGCAAGTCGATGACGAGAAGGCCGATGCCAAGGTCGAGAAATGGAAGAAACTCACCATCGAGGCGGCCAAGCAATGCGGCCAGAACTGGCTGCCGGTGGTTCATCCGCCCGTCGCTCCCAAAGATTTTATTACCGGCATTCCCAAGGGCGCGGTGAAACTGATCGCGTCGCTCCAGCATGAAGCCCGCCCCCTGAAGACAGCGTTGCGGGAACATCTCCATGGCCTCAAGCCCGGCGCACCGATCGTCGTCATGATTGGGCCCGAAGGCGACTTTACCCCGGCTGAAATCGGTCAGGCCCGTTCCGCTGGATTTGCCCCGGTGTCGCTCGGCAAAATCATTCTTCGCGCCGAGACCGCCGCCTTCTTCGCCCTAAGCGCCATTGCGTATGAGTTGATGGAATAGGCGATACCTCTCATTTCCTATGAACCCCATGGTGAGATTGTTGGCGATTATTTTCGCGACGACCATGGTTCTTTCCATCGCCTCAGCGGACGACAAACCCAACGATCCCGCCAGTTCATGGGAGCAGCACCCCGAAGGTATTGCTTTGACCGTAACCCTGACCAGCATCGCGGAAAAGAGTCCACCCAAAAACTCCATCCAGATTTACATCAAAAATACATCGGAAAGTGCCAAGACCCTATATGGCCATGGAACCGGGGAAGTTCGCATATTTTATACGGATGACCATAACGCGCAAATTCCCTTGCGCGCTTATAACGGTGATCTCTTAAGCCCTAAGGGAAATACCGTCCTACAAATGGGCGCAACACTGGGAAAGACCATTAGCTTAGCCCCAAGTGAACTCGCATTGATCAAGACACATCCGGTTAAATGCGCTTTTGGCATTTATGATGAAACCTTGAAGAAGGGCTACATCATCGAGTCTTCGCCAAGAATTTTAGTAAACGAACCATGAAACTATTTTTTCTTTCCCTTGCTCTCCTGGCATTCGGCCTGACGCCCTCGTCTGCGCAAACCGCCATACCCGCACGTCCCGCCGATCCCACTCAGGCGATGCCCGCACAACCGGTCGTTCCGATGCCGGTTCCGGCCACGCTTGCTCGTCCTTCATCTGCCCCTTCCGCCGTCGCTCCAGCCCAAGCGGACACTGCCGCACCTTCAGCTCCCGTCGCTCTTTCCATCATGGCGGACAGCAGCTTAAAGGCAGTCTTGCAGGAACTCGCGCAAAGTTGGGCCGATACCCTCGATAACGGTCCGCAGGTGCCGCTCACCCTGACAAATGCCGGGACCATGTATGCCAAAATCCAAAGCGGCTCCGATTGGGACCTGATCATTAGCGCCGATGTGCAGGACGTGAAGGAGATGACCGGCAAGGGGCTACTTCTCGCCGACGGCCAGCGATCGCTCGCCCGCAATTCCTTGGTCGTCTATGGACGCAAGGCCCTGATCAAAGACGACGACCTCGATTGGTTCGACCTGATCGGATCGGAATGGAAAAAAGTGGCGCTGGGCGATCCTAATTTAGTGGCATCGGGACGCGTAGCGCAACGCGCCCTGCAGAAACACAACCTGATCAACGACGACACAAAGAATCTCTTTATTTACGCCCCGACCGAGGCGCGCGCACTGGCCGTCGTTGAGCAGGAAAAAGCTGATGCTGTGTTCGCCTACAAAACGGATTTGATGGGCGTGAAATTGCCCGGCTTCGAGCCTATCGCGATCAAATCAGAAGATGCACCGCCGATTTTCTACACCGCCGCCGTCTGTCACGGAGCAAAAAATCAGGCGCAAGCGCAGGCCTTCATCCTCTATTGCGGCGGCGATGCCGCGCGCGCCATCTGGGCCAAATACGGCTTCGAGACGAATTGAACCATCTCGACGTTTACGGCGCCTCGTAAACGCACTTGCCGCGATGATAAGTCGCCAGCAGATAGGGCGTTTTTTCGGGCGAGAGCAAGCAGAAGTCAGCGGAGTTACCTTCCGTTAATCCGTGATGGAGATTGAAAAGCGACGCGGGCCGGGTCGAAAAAGCTTTCCATGCGTCCTCAAGATATAGGCCCGCCATTCGCTCGGCCAGGAAGACGCCTTGAAACGGCGTGAGCGTGGAACCAGCCAGTCGTCCGGAGCCGGGCAGGCGCGCTGAACCGTCCGCCCCCATTTCGACTTTGATCTCGCCCAGAGTATAGGTGCCGTTTGGCTCCGCCGCCGCGCCCGCCATGGCGTCCGTGGTCAAAAGAAGTCTGGATGGATTCACCTGATTGAGAAGACGCGCCAGGACACTAAAGGCGTGCGTCGGTAAATGCAGTCCATCGGGAATCAATGACGCATAAAGACCGGACTGAGCCAGCGCATGGAGAATGACGTTCTCAAATTTTGGGCCCGTGGCCGGGGCGGCGTTGCCGAGATGAGTCCAGCCAGCCGCGCCCGCCTCAACAGCGGAACGCAAGGTTTCTCCCATTGCTGCCGAGTGCCCGAGGAAGATTTTTATGTCTTGGTCCACCGCCGCGTGAATGACGCGAAGGCTCGCATCAAGATCGACCTCCGGCGCCATCGTGATGAGCTTCACCAGGGAACCGGCAATTGCCAGCCACTCATCGAGCAGTTTCACTTCCGGTTTTTGCATCCACTCCGCCCGATGCGCGCCGCGATAACCGGGATCAGGATTGAGCCATGGCCCCTCCATGTGAAAGCCAAGACAGTTGCGCGAATCGCGATGAATTTGCGCCGACAACTTCGTCAGCAATTGGCGATAGCCTTCCTCCTGATTGGTAATCAACGCGATGAGAAAGCCGGTGCATCCGTGAGCATAAAGCTGCTGCGTTGCATGATGCCAGGCATCCTCCGATTCGAGCGGTTGGTTAAAATCGATACCGGCAAAGCCATTGATCTGGATGTCGATCAGCCCCGGGGCGACCCAGGGCAAATCGAGTGTATCGCCCTTGAGCGTCGTGATCTTTTTGAAAACAGGGCCTTCGATTTGCACTTCGCAAATCGCACCGGAAAGCGTACGCGCGGTGATTTTCATGCTTTCACCTTCAAAGGTTCACGCATGAAGTGGATGAGCAATCCCCACAGTACCGCGCCCACCACCAACATCGCCGGGAGAATCAATACGCCCTTCTGCAAACTGCCGGTGAAATCGGAGACATTGCCGACAATCGCGGGTGAACGCCAATCGCCAAAGAGATGAATGATAAATGTGCAGAGAGCCATGGCATTCGCGCGCAAGTGGACGGGAACAATTTCAAACATTTGCGTGCAAATGGGCCCTGTCGGAAGAAAAAGAAAAAACATGCTGACGCCAAGTCCAATGAGCGAGAATGTGGAGTTGCCAACCGTCAATGCCAGGAAGCAAATGGGCGCGGCGATGATCATGGAGAGGGCCATCACCCACGCATAGCCCGTGGGCGTCCGCTTGCGAAGTTTGGTGGCGAGCAATCCGCCCAAAAGAGTGGCGACTAGACCGGTACCTGCCAGCATTTCCCCGAAAATAGTGGACGAATAACCCAAAGGCAATTGGTGAATGCGGTTCAGAAAGGCCGGGCCCCATATCCCAAAAGCTCCAAGGGCAAACGTCTGCGCCGCATAGCCCCAGACCAGAAGATTATAACGCCGGTTAAGCAGCAGGCCGAATATCTCCGACCAGGCCGCCTTCGGTTGTTCGGCGACCACGCCCTGGATACCGTCCGCTTCACCCCGGGGCGGCTCCCGGAGTAAAAGCAAGCTTAGCGCCAGCAAGACCCCGGGAAATCCCGCGTACATAAATGCATGCCGCCAATCGCCTTGTTGCGCAAACCAACCTCCGATGGTGAATCCGATGGCCGAGCCAAACGGAATTGCCACGTAAAAAAGCGTAAGCGCCGTGTTGCGGCGCGTCGCGGCAAAGAGGTCGGAAATCCAACTCGGCCCCATCGTGACAAAGCAGGCCTCCCCTACCCCAACGAAAATTCGAATGATAAAAAGATGCGTGAAACCATGCACAAAACCGCTGCCCGCCGTGGCCAGGCTCCAAACCATCACGCCGCCGAGCATGAGATATTTTCTCGGGTAACGGTCGCCCAGGTAGCCGAAAACGGGCGCGGAAAGAAAGTAGCCCAGCATGAACGCCGAAGCGACCGATCCGGCGGCGCCGTCATCCAATCGCAACTCCTTCTGCATGGGCGTCAACACCGCCGACATCACGTACCGGTCGAGGTAATTGAGCATGTTCAACCCTGAGAGAATCGCCAGGGTGCTCCAGGCCGCAACGGCACTGGTCATCGGGATCGGTGACGGGGAACGCATGAGACGAGGAGTGTGAAGCAGAGTGGATGACCACGCAAGAATCAGCTGGAAACGAGGTTGCGATAAGTTAACGCGAAAAAGAGTCGCTTCCGCCGCGACCTGCGCTATTTTCGTGGCCTATGTTAGGTTCATGGAC
This sequence comes from Verrucomicrobiota bacterium, assembly GCA_013285645.1. Lineage (GTDB taxonomy): Bacteria > Verrucomicrobiota > Verrucomicrobiia > Methylacidiphilales > UBA1321 > JABDGH01. The sequence goes on from JABDHJ010000001.1 coordinate 208,217, forward strand.
TGAAGCTTTTATCTTTTCTTGGTACGTAATGATCCCCTTGGTGATCTGCAGTATCATCTCACTCGCCATCATTCTTGAGCGCATGATTTCATTGCGAATATCTCATGTCATCAAGCCGTCACTCGCCAAGGCGATCCACGATCTACACTACGGCGGGAAGACTACCCTGGTTGAGCAACTCTCCGCGGATGAAGACACCGCCCTATCCCGCCTCGTCCGCGCCAGCTTGATGTACACCAGTTGGCCCAAGGACGAAAATTCCGATGCCGTTCAGGCCTATGCCCGCCGCGAAGTCATCCGGCTGGAACGAGGAATGGCCTTCCTTGAGGTTGTCACCGGCCTCGGTCCACTCCTCGGCCTCATGGGCACAATCCTCGGCCTGATCCGCATCTTCGGCTCGGCTGGCCATGCCTCTGATCTCTCCGCCCAGAGTGCCGAAATCGCGGGTGGTATCGCCGAGGCAATGTATTGCACCGTCGCAGGCCTCATCGTGGCCATTCCGGCCTTGATCGCCTCGACCTTGTTCGCCCGCCACATTGAGGCGCTCACCATCGATCTCGAAACGCTCTGCTCGGAACTTCTGGGCAAGCTCTACACCCAGGCTGAGGCCTCCGACACGGTTTAACGCGCCATGCAATTCACCCGGAAGCGGCGGCGTCCGCCGATGATCAACATCATTCCGTTGATCGACGTTCTCGTCGTCCTGCTCATCTTTTACATCGCCACGACTGTCTTCAAGACGGCCCAGCCTATCGTCAAGATCACGGTGCCCGAGTCAACCCAGGCCAAGACGACGCCGGACACGCCCCCCACCATCATCTTCGTTGATGCCGAGAGCAAAATTTACTTGGGCGACGAACCGGTCGAGGCAGATAAGCTGGGCGAATTGCTCAAGAGTAAAATCGCCGCCGACCCTGGCTTCAAGGTAGCCATGAAAGCCGATACCAAGGCGCCTTTCGGCGTGATTACCAAGGTGCTCGATGCCGCTCATTTCGCCGGGATCACAAACCTGGATACCTTCATGGATGCGACCAAAGCCGCTGGAGCTTCGGGACCATGATTCGGGAAATCGTTCACTACGACGCACCCGTTTTGCGGGCCAAGGGCAAGGAAGTCGATCCCACCGCCCCGGCCATCCAAGCCTTGATTGACGATCTTTTCGACACGATGCGTCACGCGCGTGGCGTCGGTCTGGCTGCCCAGCAAATCGGCGAGGCCGTGCAGGTCGCGGTCATCGATATCTCAGGCGTCAAGGAACGCCCCAGCAAGATGTGGATCAAGGGTGAACCGGTCAACCCGGAAGACTACATGCCGATGATCCTGATCAACCCGGTGCTCAAACCGACCAAGACCAAGGTCACCAGCCATGAAGGTTGCCTCAGTTTTCCCGGCCTGACGCTCGATATTCCCCGCGCCCAACGAGTCAGCGTGAAGACGCGGACACCGGACGGGGGTATTTTTGAGTTCGATGCCGGCGGTTTGCTCGGTCGGGCCGTTCTGCATGAAGTGGATCATCTTCATGGACGCCTTTACATCGATCACATCAGCGCGGCGGACCGGCGCGCCATCAAGGAGGACCTTGAGTATATCAAGCGCGGCGAGCCGATTCCGGAGCGCGAGGAAGAAGAATAAATCCCCTTCGGCGCAATCCTCTGGTAAGACATCCTAAAGTCTTTGCCAGCGCTACCGATGAATAAAAGTATGGGATCCGTCGACAGTAAGAATTATCAGCTTCGCGTTCGCGTCACCGCCGAGGAACACGACTTCTTGAAAAAACTGAGCGCCGAGCGCAAGGCCGGAGAAACGGTCTCCGACCTCGTGCGGGAAGCCATCTCTCTTTTGGCGAAGACCGGATCGAGCGGTAAAGCCTCCACGCTCACCCCTGCCGTCCAAGCCAGGGTCGAACGTCTTGCCGTTCTGCTCAAGCGCGAACCGCAACAAGTGGAAGATGCCTGCATCGAAGGCATCCTCGATCTGATCGAACGCAAATGTGAAGTGCCCCTCATCGTGATGGAAACGCAGCTTCACTTGAAATACCGGAGCAAAGATAGCAAGGAGGAGTTCCCGTGGAACCCTGCCGCTCCTTCCGATCCGCCAGCTTAACCTTGGGAATGAGGGAGTTCTCCTCTACGCGCCTCCCTGCCCCTTCGCCCGCTCCATCCGGCTCAACACCCGCGTCTTCCCCAGCACCTCCAGTAAGTGATACAGGCTCGGTCCCACTGACCGACCCGAGACCGCCAAGCGCGCGGGGTGGATGAAGGCGCCGACCTTCTGTCCCGTGGCCGCGGCGAGCGCCTTGAACTCATTTTCCAAATCGGTCGCAGTGAAGCACTTCTCGTCAACGCCCTGAAGCCGCTCATTCAACTTGGCCAGGTTTGCGAGCCCTTCCGGCGTGAAAACCTTCTTCATCGCCGCCGGATCAAAATCAAAATCCTCGCGGAAGAAATAGCCCATCCACTCCGGCAGTTCGCGCCCCAGCTTGATCTTCTCCTTCACGATGGCCAGCGCCGCGCGAAAATAAACCGGGTCATAGCTCTCGGGTAGGACTCCGCCTTTGCGCAACATCTCGATAGCCAACGGCTCAATCGATTCCAGGCTCGCCGCGCGCATGTACTCGCCATTGATCCAGAAAAGCTTGTTAAGATCGAAGTGAGCATTCGAGCGATTGACCTGCGGTAAATCAAACTTCTCAATCACCTCCGCAATGGAAATTACCTCTCGATTGTCCTTCGGCGACCACCCCAATAGGCAGAGATAATTCACCACGGCCTCATGCAGATAACCCTGCTCCTTGTAGTCGGCGATGGACGCGCCCACATCCCGCTTGCTCATCTTCGATCCATTCGGATTAAGAATCAGCGGAATATGCGCGTAATGAGGCGGCTTCGCCCCAAACGCCTGAATTAGCGCCAGATGCTTGTGCGTATTCGAGAGGTGATCCTCACCCCGGATCACATGCGTGATCCCCATTTCAAGATCGTCCACCACATTGACGAGGTGAAACACCGGCGAACCATCCTTGCGCTGAATCACTAAATCCGGCTCGTTCGTCCGGTCAATCTGACGATCACCGCAAATCAAATCAGCCACATCAATCGGCGTCTTGGGCACACGAAACTTAATAGCGCCGTCCGACTCATAGGCCTTGTCTTCGGCAAGAAGCCGGTCCACATATTTTTTGTAAATGGCCCCGCGCTGACTTTGAAAATAAGGTCCCTTGTCGCCCTTGATCGTCCCATCCAGTTGCGGGCCCTCGTCCACATTCATCCCCAGCCACTTCATCCCTTGCAGGATAACATCGACGTACTCCGGCTTGTTCCGCGCGGCGTCGGTATCCTCGATGCGAAGTACAAAAGTGCCGCCGGTGTGCCGGGCGTAAAGCCAGTTGAAAAGCGCCGTGCGGGCGCTGCCAATATGAAACATCCCCGTCGGTGACGGAGCAAAACGAACGCGAACAGAATCCATCATCGAATCTTGGATGCGTCTTCAAAATAGGGCAAGGCTGCGTTACAATTGGACAAAGCCTTTTTCCCAGTTTCACAGCGCACCAAACCATGATATTTTTGACCGGATATCCCGCCGTATCTGGATATCAAGCGCTTCTTGAATTAAGTTGAGCCATGAACCGATCCCTTCTTGTCCTGACAATGCTCGCCTGGATGACGGCGTTTGGAATAAGCAACCCCGTTCAAGCCTCCAGTCAACACGTCTGGTACGTGACCAGTCCGGATCACGGTCAAACCTACGCCTACGGCTCACGAGAAAACCTCGTCTGGGCGATGCCGGCGCCCAATCATAACCTCGTTTTGTATGCGACCTATAGCAACGAGCCCTATGCCCAGGGCGGCAATCGCCGGTACGACTATTTCACAATTAACTTCCCCAACATCACGCTGGGTTCCGACGGCGTAACATTCTTCTACCACCCGTCCAAGGGCATCGCCCTTCCCGTCGCGGCCAGGCACGACGGCTTTTTGGGCCTGACCGAAACAAAGCTTCTTCCCACCAGCTATCTCACTGTGAGTAAAGTGCATGGCTACCTTACCTTCGTGCTCGTAGTCGGAGATCATCCCTTCACTCCTGACCCAGATTTCAGGATCGGATTTGATCACTAGCATGGTTTGACTCTTGTCAGATCATTTCTTTCCCCTGACAATTTCCCCACATGGCCGACGGCATTCTTTCCTCAACTGCAAATTCCCCTGTTTCCAGCCAGCCAGCGCCGCGCTCCGGAATCGATCTGCGTCCACTAACGACCAGCGAACTCATCGATCGCGGCTTTTCTCTCTATCGCGCTCATTTTGCCGGATTCCTTTTGCTCGCCCTGCTTTGCCAAACGGCCCCGCTTCTGAATCAGGTGCTCGTCACCGCCTTTAAGCTCGATCTATCGCAAGTCGATGTCCAGCAGGCAACCTACGCATCTTTCATCAAAATGGGGATCAACGCGTTACTGTTTATCATCTCTCATATCATCGTCTTTGGTTTTGAGATGATCATCACTTTTTATATTGCCGATGCCTATCTCGGCCGGAATCCGTCCATCAGGGAAAGCATGTATAAATTCGCGACCTGCGTCGGCGCCTCGTTTTGGACCTGTACTCTGAACATGCTTCTGATTGCGCTGACACTCATTTTCCCGGTCTTGGCTCTCGCCGGGCCCAAACTCTACGCGCAATTTTATCCACCGGCGAATTTGATCGCCTTGTTCCTTTTCGCCACAGCGACATTCATCCTCTTCGTTGCCTCTCTCGTTCCGGTACTGGTGGTGTTCATGCGCGTGATCCTGGTCGTCCCGGCTCTGGCCCTGGAAAAATTTTCCGGCTGGAAGGCGATCAAGCGTTCCTCGAGTCTCGTTCGCTATGATCCCGGCCTGGGATTTTTCTATTGGGGCGAAATGCGTTTAAGTTTTCTGCTCCTGCCGCTTTTCATCATCGAGCTGTTGATCCTCTCGCTCACCTCGCTACCCTTAATTATTTTTAAGATCAGCGAAGCCATGCGCGATGGCTTCGGCGGGGAACTCGCACCGCCGCCCGACTCCACCATGATCCTCAGCCAGATCCTGACCTTCCTGGGCATCTCGCTCATCCTGCCCCTCTACCCGATTGCGACGACGCTGTTTTACTACGACATCCGCATTCGTCGCGAAGGCTTCGACCTCGAAATCATGGCCCAGCAACTAGGAGAAGCTCCATGAACCGGTGGTCGATTCTCCTTCTAATATTTTTCCTGGGGGGCCTCGCCCTCCATGCGCAAGACACTCCCCCTGCCGCCGCACCAACAACGGTGACGGCACCGATCACAGATCCGGCCCAAGTGGCTGCCCACTTTCGCGAGGTTGTGGCCCGCCCCGAATACCAAGAGAACGAGGAACCCGACCTCGGCTCACGTCTCAAGGACTCCCTCTCCCAGTGGTTTCTGCGTCTCGGCGCCAAATTCGGCCAGTTCCAATACTCCGGCGAGATGCCCGCCTTCGCCTCGTTGTTAATGACCGTCCTGGTCATGCTTTCCGTGGCAGGTCTGCTCTACGTCATGGTGCGACTCACCCGTCGCCGGGCCAAAATGGAGATGGAATCCCCAGTTGGAGCAACCGCTCCCAAGACCTTTCACCCACCCGAGTTTTACGACGATGAAATTCAACAAGCCACCCGGGACGGAAATTGGCACGGCGCATGGCTGGCCACCTGGCGACAATTTCTCTCCCGCATGGAGAATCGCCATCTCGTTGAAGCCGACCGCACGCGCACCAATCGCGAGTATCTCGCCCAATTGCGCAGCCACGCTCTTCCAGCCTCCGCACTCTCACTTGTAGTCGGCATGGTCGATTCCTACGACCGGACGATCTATGGACGCAAACCCGTCGCCGAGCCTGATTGGCGTCAATTTCATGGGCAAATTGAAGAAGCCGGCCTCCTGCTCAACTTGAGCGACAAGGGCATCCGTCCAACACCGCGCGAGTCATGAACAAGAACATCCTCTACATCCGGGTGCTCTTGGTGATTGTCTCCCTCGCCGTTGTCCTCACCTTCATCAATCGCTCGCCCCGGCACAGTCACACCGACGCCTGGCTGCCATCCAGCTTCAATCCCGTCGGATCGGGTTCCATGGCATTCTATCAGACGTTGCAGGACCTGAATTGGCCCGTCGAACGCTGGCGGGAACCGCTCAGCCGACTCTCGAATTACGGAACGGGAAATGTCCTCGTCATCGCCCGGGCCAAGGCGGGATCACGCGTCAGTTTTTCCGATCAGGAAACCAACCTGCTTGAGGCTTGGGTGAAGAAGGGCAACACCCTTCTGCTCCTCGGCGCTCTCGACGAATGGGACGATACCCGAGTGCTTCTTGAAAAGATCGGTTTCGATTTGCCAAAAAAAACCGACACGGTGAGCGATTTTCTCCAGCCATTTTCGCGAGACTTAGGCCCGACTATTCAGGCTCAACCCGCCGGGGACAGTCAGGTAACCGGCACGCTGGTTCTTCCCCACGCTTCACCTCTACCCCTCACCTTTCCCTCGGATACCCACGTGCTCTGGCAGCAGCAGGGACGCCCCTTCATCATCGATGTGCCTCTCGGTACCGGACACGTCATTTGCGGCAGTTCGGCCCAATTACTGAGCAACGCCACTCTCAAACAGGGTGATAATCTCTCGATTGTTCTTAACCTGCTCAAGCCCGCGGGCCAAATGCCCAATCGCATTTTCTTCGAGGAAAGTCATCACGGCTACTCGGCTGTCTACGCGCTGGCCCGCCTGCTCGGTCATCCGGGAATTGGCTTCGCCGGAATGCTCGCGCTGCTCGGCGCGCTCGCCTTTCTCGGATCTTCGCTCGTCCGATTCGGCCCCGTCATTCCGCTGCATCGCGAAACCGGGCGCTCCACTCTCGAGTTCATCGACTCAATCGCCGATCTCTATCTCCGTGCCGACCTGCGCAACGACACCATGAAATACCTTTTCACCGAAACCCACCAACGCATCTTGCACCGGCTCAATCTTCCTCCCACCGCCTCGCACGAACTGATCGCCTCGCGCCTGCAACAGACCAACCCGCAACTTCCCCAATGGAAAAAACTGGCGCAACGCTTCGATTCCCCTGATTATGTCGAAGGTTTGCCGCCCACCGGATGGCTCCGGGTCGCCCGCGAACTGATCGAAATTAAATCTGCCATGGCATGAACTCACTTCTCGCAACCCGTGCTGCCGAAATCCGGCAGGAAATCAAAAAAGTCATCGTCGGGCAGGAAACGCTCGTTGAAAAAACACTCATCGCGCTCCTCGCCGGTGGCCACGTCATTCTCGAAGGGGTGCCCGGTCTCGCCAAGACGCTCTTCGCGCGCGCCCTCGCCGCCAGCCTCCACGTCAGTTTCAAACGCATCCAGTTCACCCCCGACTTGATGCCATCCGATCTCATCGGCACAAACGTCTTTCAGCCCGACTTACACACCTTCAGATTTTTGCCCGGACCGATCTTCGCCGACATTCTCCTCGCCGACGAAATCAACCGCACTCCGCCGAAAACCCAGTCAGCCCTGCTCGAGGCCATGGAGGAACACCAGGCGACGATTGACGGCGTCACCCACTATCTCCCTGATCATTTCTTCGTCATCGCCACGCAGAATCCCATCGAATACGAGGGCACCTTTCCCCTCCCCGAAGCGCAGACCGATCGCTTTCTCTTCAAGATCAAAGTCGACTATCCCACGCCCGCCGACGAGATGACGCTTCTCCAGCAAAAACCCTTCTCCGGCAAAGTGGAGGACATTATCGAATCCAAGGCCACCGCCGCCGACTTCGCCATCATCCGCAGCGAGATTGAAGCCGTCACCATCGACCAGACCATCTACGATTATATCCTGCGGCTCGTCATCGCCTCCCGCCAAAGTCCGCTCCTGGCCCTCGGTGCCAGCCCCCGCGCCGGTCGCAACTGGATCAAGGCCGCCCGGGTACTCGCCGCCTTGCGCGAGCGCACCTTCATCACGCCTGACGATATCAAGGAACTCGCCTACCCGATCCTCCGCCATCGCCTCGTCCGCACGCCCGAAACCGAGATCGAAGGTACGACCGTGGAGCAAGTCATCGACCAGTTGCTCGCCTCCGTCGAGGTGCCGAGGTAACCCATGACCTCCTCCACTCCTCCCTGGTTCGTCATCGTCTTTCTTTGCATTATCGCGATCGCGTTCGTTGCCACCGTCGTGGCTATCATCGCGAGCGCCTCACGCCTCAAGCTAAAGCCACACGCTTCCGCAAATGAACCCGATGAACAGGGATTGCCCCTGGGCTATTCTGCGGATGTTACGGATCCCATGACCACTCCCTCTGCCATGGAGACACCCACGCATCATACTCCAATCGACGCGCCCCACCCCGGCCACACCAACGATTCCGCTGGCACCGGTCACGGCAGCACTCATCACTAGCCGGAATACGGGCCATGGTTTTTCTGCCCCGCTTCTATTATACGCTGGTGATCGCCATGCTGCTGGCGCTCGCCTCCACGTGGGCGCCTAACGGCCTCGCCACGAGCCTCCTCCTCACGCTGCTCCTCACTTGCGCGGTGCTCGCCGACGTCGTTCTCATCCCCCGCGATGCCCTGCGCGTAAGTCGAAAAGTCCCCGCCATGTTGCGACAGGCCCAGCCCTTCCTCGTTGAGTTGACCCTGCTTAACCAAAGTGACACCACCGTCTCCCTCGACCTCATCGACTCTCCCCCGATCGAGTTCACCGGTTCCGCGAAATTGATCGTCCTCCAATTGCCGCCGAAACAGGAGACGATCCAAACGTACTCGTTGAAAAGTTATCACCGCGGCAACTTCGCCTTCGGTGCGGTCTTTTACCGGATCACCGGCCCCCTCGGGTTGATCCAACGACAGGGACGGATCGATCTCCCCAGGGAGGTACAAGTCCTGCCCGATATGTCCGGAGAAGGCTCACGCGATCTGCAACTAGCCATGGCCGGAGCGATCCAGTCCGGACGAAGAAAGTCGGCACGTCGCGGTGAAGGCCGTGAATTTGAATCGCTCCGCGAACATCAACGCGACGACGACTTCCGCCACATCGATTGGAAAGCCTCCGCCAAGCGAGGCAAGCTCATCAGCCGCCAGTACGAAACCGAACGCGATCAGCGCCTCATGATCCTGATCGATACCGGTCGCCTGATGAGTCCGAAAATCGGCTCCTATCGCAAACTTGATTACGCGATCAACGCCTCCGTCCACCTCGCGCAGATCGCATTGCACAAGGGAGACCTCGTCGGCTACGCCATCTTCAACGATGAGCTGTCCGCTTTCGCCGAGCCCAAAAAAGGACAGGCGCAAATGTCTCACTTTGTGCGCAACCTCACCTCGCTCCAGCCCACGCGGCTCGAATCGGATTACGCCGCCGTCTTCCACCACGTCCTGCGCCATTGCTCCCGCCGTACACTGGTCGTCTGCTTCACCGACCTGAGCGACGCCCACTCCGCCAACAGCCTTCTAAAATCCGCGCTCCCGCTCATGCCGCGCCACCTGCCCGTCATCGTCACCGTTAGCAATTCCGAGATATTGGCAGTCACTCGCAAAACTCCCGACAACGAATTTGAAGTTTATCGCCACGTCGCCGCCATGGAAATCTGGAACGATTACCAGCGCACACTCCTCGGCCTCCGCAGTCGCGGCGTCGCCACCGTCAGCGTCCCCGCCCAGGAACTCAGCACCGCCGCCATCAACGAGTACCTAAGAATCAAAGAGTCCGCCCGCCTCTAAGGTAGCCGTCGCACTCCGTGCGACGGTGCATTTCCTGTAGGGACGTGCTCCTGCGCGTCCGTGCCTTTTCTTCGTTGCGTCCGTTGCGCGAAACCTTCCCCAGCCGCTGGTCTAGCGAACCTTCACACTCTTCCCCGTAATCATCAAATAAAGCCAAAAGCACCCGCCCAACGTCAGGCCCAATGCCGCCTTAAACCAAACCGGCGCATGCGAAGGCGAAACAAACGCCTCAATACATCCCGCCGTGACCAGTGCCGGCACACACGCCACCGCCATCCGCACCGCCGACCGCCCCTGCTGCGCCATCGCATCACTCCGCGAATAGGAGCCCGGATTGATTAGTGCATTCGCCACCACCAGCCCGGCGCCACCCGCAATGATGATCGAGCTGATCTCCAGTAACCCATGCCCCGCAATAAATGCCAGCAACGCCCCCAGCAACCCATAGTCCGCGCAAAGCTTGAAGACCACCCCCAGCATGAAACCGTTCTGAAAGAGAATCCATCCCGTGATCAGCCCGCCGGACAATCCTCCCGCAAACGCCAGCAGCGCCACGGAAATATTGCTCGTAAAAAGATAAGTCGAAGCCACCGGCGCGGGCACCACACTGAAGATGCTCCCCGTCCACATCTGCCCCGAGTAAATCGAGTTGAGAATATTATTGGGCAGGATGATTGAGGCCGCCCGTTCATCGAACTGCACCGCCGAAAGTCCCAGCGCGATCCCCATCAGGAAAATAATCGCCGACCACGTCACCGCCGTCAGATGCTCGCGAATCGCCTGCGGAATCTCACTAAAAACAAAGCGCCCAAACACACTAGATGACAACCGGTGCGGCCGATAAATCTGATTATGCGCCCGCGCCACCAACTGCTGCAGGAAAAGCTGCATCGTGGTCCCACGAAAATGCGTCTGGGCAAAAGCCAGGTCGCCGGTCGTGGCGCGATACAACGCGCTCAGCTCCCGCAAAAACGGACGATCCGTCTTCGCCGGTCCGCGCGTTTCAATGAACGCAAGCATCGTCTCAAGCCGCTCCCACCGGGGCCGGTTATCACGAACAAAAACACCAAGTGTCATAAATCAATCAAACCACGTTTTAACATTTCCGTCATCCTGCTGCCTTCCCGCAATCCCGTAAATTCCGTTAAACCTTCCCCTGCCCTAAGTCCGCCTCGCCAACTCCGTCAGCCAATCCTCCGGCGACAACGTCGAAACTTCAAGATCCGTCCCCCGCGCCGCCCGCTTGAGAACTTCATAAATCTGTCGGGCCAGTCGTTGCCGCACCTCATCCTGAAATTGCTCCCGCCGATTCAAATAGCGATGCAGCAATTCCCACTGCGCCGAGCTCAGATGAATCCCCGGTGTGTTTGCCGGAACGGGCGCCGCCCCCGCCTGGGCCTTGACCTGATCAAAGATCGACCAATCAATCGCGGTCTCGTGAATCACCATCGTTCGCGCCATCAAATCCCCCAACCGCTGCGCCTTACGATTAACAAAAATCATCAGTAACCCGATCAACCCCATCGGCCCCAGCGTATCGACCGGGCGCGACAAGTTACGTAGCAAAACATCGATCCCGCTCACCGGCGAGCCATCAACCTTGATCACCCGCAAATGCAGCAACCGCTTGCCCGGCGTCTGCCCGTTCCAAAGCCACTCGAATAAATTGAAGTAGCACCATTGGAATCCAAAGATCAGCAAAATCAGCACCGTCTTCAGCACATTGGAACTCATCCGGGTAAACCAATCCTCCGTCACGTCATGGGCCAACAATTCCCAAAGGCTATAAGCGATAAAGAGAACAAGTCCACCCAGCGCAAGGTCGATCAGGATCGCCAACGTCCGGCTACCCACATTGGCCAACTCCACTTGAAGATCGATTTCCTCCGGCAGCTCCAGCTCAGTCTTGCGAGTATCCCAGGTTGAATTCGGAGTGCTCATCTTGATTCCGTTATCTTCTACGGGGAAGTTTCGCGCAACTACGCAACGAACGCAACGTTTCGGATTTTAAAATCAGGTTTTTCGTTGCGACCGTTGCGTCGTTGCGTGAAACATTCTCCTGCTTACCACTCGAGCACGGTGCTAGCCCAAGTCAGTCCGCCGCCAAACGAAACCATCAGCAGCAAATCGCCGCGATTGAATTTACCCAACATGCTGGTTTCATGCAGTGCAATGGGCATGCACGCCGCCGATGTATTTCCATAGCGTTCCAAATTAATAACAAACCGATCCAGCCCGACATTCATCCGCGTGGCCACCGCATCGACAATGCGCTGGTTGGCCTGATGCGGAATGAACCAGCGAATCTGGTCCGGCTTGCACCCGGCATTTTCGAGGCAGATTTCCGATGAGCGATTCATCGCGTTGACCGCGTATTTGAAAACCTCTTTGCCCGACATCTGCAAAAACTGCAGCCGCTGATCCAGCACGGCGGGCGTGATTGGCACCCGGCAACCACTCGCCGGAACCGAAAGAATTTCCGTCTGCGAGCCGTCCGCGCCCAAGTCAAAAGCCAGCAGTCCACGTGCGCCGGGCCGATGTTGTAAAACCACAGCACCCGCTCCATCGCCAAACAGCACGCACGTATTGCGGTCCTGCCAATTGACGATCGAAGAAAGCTTCTCCGCGCCAATAACGAGAATGGTTTTATAAACGCCAGAGGAAATGAACTGGCTCGCCGTCACCAACGCATAAAGAAAGCCCGAGCAAGCCGCCTGCACATCAAAAGCGGCCGCGCGAGTCGCGCCAATCTTTTGCTGAATATAACAGGCCGTGGACGGGAAAACCGTATCCGGCGTACAAGTCGCGACAATGATCAAGTCAATGTCCTTGGGATTGATCCCACCCAACTCCAACGCCTGCCGCGCCGCTGCCGCGCCCATGTCCGAGGTAAATTCATCGTCCGCCGCTATCCGCCGCTCGCGAATGCCGGTGCGCGAAAGAATCCACTCGTCAGACGTGTCGACCATCTTCTCCAAATCCGCGTTGGAAAGCACGCGGGAGGGAAGATAGGCACCGGTGGAAAGAATAGAGGCACTACGTGGCACGATTCCCCGAAGGTAGCATCTCGAACGGATTTGTCATGCCTTGGCTATCGCCTCGACAATAAGCGGATTGACCTTGTGCGCCACCGCTTCACGCGCAACGCGTATCGCATTCTTGATCGCCTTGGGCGAAGAATTACCGTGCGCCTTGATGCAGATGCCGTTCACCCCGAGCAACGGCATCCCGCCGTACTCCTCAGTATTCGTGCGCCGACGGATCGCCGTGAAGGCCGACTTCGCCAGCATCGCCCCGGCGAGCCGCACCACATTCTGCTTCAATTCGATCTTCAGCCACGAAGAAATGGCCTTGGCCAGGCTCTCCGAAGTCTTCAGCAAAACATTGCCCACGAAACCATCGCACACGACCACATCCACTCCGCTGGCAAAAAGATCGTGCCCCTCGACGTTTCCAATGAAATTGATCGGCGCGGCGGCAAGCTTCTTATAGGCCTCTTTCGTCAATTCGTTCCCCTTCCCCGCTTCCGAGCCGATGTTCATCAGGCCGACACGCGGATTTTTAAATTTCAGGACTTCGCGGGAATAGACCGAGCCCATGATGCCAAAGTTAAGGAGATGCCCCGGATCCGAATCGACATTGGCTCCCGCATCCAAAAGCAAAAAGAAATGATTTTCAGTCGGCATGATGGCCGCGATGCCAGGCCGGTCTACACCCGGCAACATGCGGAGTCGAATGGTCGCCGCCGCCACTAGGGCGCCGGTATGCCCCGCCGAAACGAGTGCATCCGCCCCACCGTCCGCCAGTAATTCAACTGCCCGAGAAATAGACGAATCCTTCTTGCGCCGGACAGCATCGATCGCGCTATCAGACATCTCCACAACCTGCGACGCATGATGAATGGAAAGGCGATCAGGTACGGAAGGAGCACCCTGATTCGTGAGCTCCTTCTTGATGCGCGCTTGATCCCCCACGAGGATAAGCTCGATATCGGAATACTTCTTGAGCGCCTGCAGGGCGCCCGAAATGGTGCTGGCCGGGGCGGAATCCCCGCCCATGGCGTCCAGAGCGATCTTCATACAGAGACGCTTTAGAACGACTCAGCGATGCAAGGCATTCGCCAGCTTACTCTTCGACCGTGCGGGAGATGACTTGACGGCCCCGATAGGTGCCGGTCTTGGCATCGACACAATGCCCGTGATGACGGTTACCCGTCTTGGGGTCGGTGTAGAGGCCAGGCGATTTAAATGCATTGGCGGCCCGGCGTGTGCGCAGGCGCATTTTCGATGTTTTGCGTTTAGGAACTCCCATAAATATCTCAATCTTTCGTTTTCAATTTACTCAACGCCTCCCAGACATCCTCGCCGACTAACGAGTCCGAGGCTTCTGGACGCGGTTGGTAAAACTCACCAGTCACTGGACAACGACCATTCGCACCCAATTGACAGACCGCATTAAGCGGCAATTCAAGCAGGACATCCTCGCGAATCAAGGGAGTTAAATCAATGGAATTCGGCACAGGAGCCTCAAAAAGATGTTCCACCTTCGCCCGGAGCGTCATCGGGAACCATTCCGCGCACCGTCCGCACGTCAGCGAAACCGGCACCTGCGCCCATCCCGTGACCAGATAATTGCCCTCATCCTCCTTCACCACGAGAAGCTCCGCCCAGATCGGCTTCGTCGCCTTGGCCGTCGTTTCGTTGAAACCCAAAATCTCAGGAGAAAGCTCGCCCTTCAGGGTAAGCGGGTGCATCTGATCGATCAGTGCAGGAGTAAAGTTCATGGCTTCACCTCATGAAATTTCTTCTTCAGCGCCGCTTCCACCGCGGGCGGAACAAAGGCCGAGACATCTCCGCCCAGCCGGGCGATTTCCTTGATGATCGTCGAACTCAAGTACGTGTACGTATCCCGCGGCATCAGGAAAATTGTCTCGATCGTGTCGGACAATTTCCGGTTCATCAGCGCCATCTGAAATTCAAATTCAAAGTCCGAAACGGCACGCAGGCCGCGCAAAATCGCATTCGATTTCTCGCTATGAACGTAATCGATTAATAGCCCGCGAAAGGTTGTGACTCGCACCTTCCCCTTAAAATTAGCTAGCGCAGCCTCGGCCAGAGATTTCCGCTGTTCGAGATCAAAAAGAGGCTTCTTCGTCGAGTCCGCGGCAATGGCCAGCACGACCTCATCAAAAAGCTGCAAGGCGCGCTCAACAACGTCGAGATGCCCATTGGTGATGGGATCAAACGTGCCGGGATAAACGATCCGGCGCGGACTGGAGCTCATCTGACCCTCTCGATATCCGCACCCAGTGCGCGCAATTTCTGGTCGATATGCTCATAGCCGCGATCGATATGGTAAACGCGATTGACCTCCGTCGTCCCCCGCGCAACCAGACCAGCCAACACCAGCGCCGCCGATGCGCGCAAATCCGAAGCCATCACCGGCGCGCCACTCAGGTACTCCACACCGTGAAGAATGGCAGTCGCGCCTTCCAGTTCCACCCTTGCCCCCATGCGTCGCAACTCGCTCAAATGCATGAAGCGGCTGGGATAAATCTTTTCGGTGATCGCGCTGATCCCCGGCGTAACCGTCATCAGTGCGCAAAGCTGCGCCTGCATGTCGGTGGGAAATCCCGGATAAGTTTCGGTCACGAGATCAATGGAGCTCAGCTTGCGCGGCGCCGACACCTGAATGCCCTTCGCATCGCTCGTGATCTGCGCCCCGCAACTTTTCATCCGGTCGATGACATTGACGAGATGATTCGCCTCCGCCCCGGCCAAAAAGACATCGCCCTGCGTGATAAGCGCCGAGACCATAAACGTCCCCGCCTCAATGCGATCTGGAATGACGGTATGCTCAACTCCATGGAGCGCGTCTACGCCTTCGATCTCAAGCCGACGCGTACCATGGCCCACAATCTTGGCCCCCATCTTATTCAGGAAATCGGCCAGATCGCGCACTTCCGGTTCGCAGGCCGCGCTCTCGATAATCGTCAGCCCTTTGGCCCGTGTGGCCGCCATCATAATGTTATCCGTGCCCAAAACCGTTGAGCCGGACTTGCCGCCAAGAAAGATTTCCTTGCCGACCAAATTCGCCTTGGGGATATAGATATTCCCACCTTCGTTGTGTGAGGGCGCGCCGAGTTCAGCCAGCCCCTTCAGGTGAAGATCGATCGGACGATCACCAATGGAACAGCCGCCCGGCTCGGAAAAGGTCGCCTGTCCGCAACGCGCAATAATCGGCCCCAGAAAGCAAATCGAGGCGCGCATCTTACGAACGAGATCATAAGGAACTTCGGAAATGATCTTCTCCGCGCTGGTCGTCACAACACCGTTCTCAAAAGTCACCTTCGCCCCGAGCCGTTGCATGATCTCAATCATGAAGCGAATGTCGGATAAATCCGGCACATTGCGGATGACGCAGGTTTCCGGAGTCAAAAGAGTCGCCGCCAAAATAGGCAGGGCGGAGTTCTTTGAACCGCTGATTTGAACGCGTCCCGTCAGACGGGCGCCACCTTTTACAACAAGTTTATCCATAATATTCCATCACCAGGATTCTCTCCTGCCCGGTTAGATCGGGCAAGACTCGCATTAAAGCGTAACCAGCCGCCAAACAAAGCGTTTTCACCGCCTCCATCTGGCCATCTCCCAATTCCAAGGCGAGATAACGGGTACGACCCGCGCTCTGAACAATCAATCGGCGGATAACATCGAGCCCATCCGCGCCGCCATCCAGGGCCAGACGCGGCTCATGGCGTACCTCTCTCATCAGGCTATCCATCAGGCCGGTCGGGATGTAAGGAAGATTAGCCACGATCATTTGAAAACGCTCCGGAAGCGCTGTGTTCTCCAATAGATCGCTTTCCAGATGCCTAATATTACCACAGCCCTCGCAATTGCGAGTGGCCATCGTCAACGCCGCCGGACTCACGTCCACCGCAATGATCTCCAGCGAAGTAAATTTCTTCGCCAGCGCCAGTCCTAAAATACCCGAGCCCGTCCCCACATCCAGCACCGGCAATCCCGCCGGATCAATCAGCTCAATCGCGACTTGAAGAAGAATCTCCGTCTCAGGTCGCGGGATAAGCACATCCGGCGTAACCAGCACGCGATGCCCTGAAAAAGTAGTCGAGCCGAGCAGATATTCCAGCGGCTCCCCTTCCGCGCGTCGTTTCACCAAAGGCCGCAGCTTATCGAGAACGGAATCCTCAATCGCCTTGTCGTAATCGAGATAAAGCTGCATACGCGTTTTTTGGAGGGCATCTGCCAGCATCAACTCCACCGTCAGGCGAGGCGACGGGACGTTATGCTTGGTAAAAAAGGCTGTCGTATTATTGATGACTTCAAGGACGGTCATGACGCAGCGGATTCGAGTTCCGCCAGTTTCTGCTCCAGCGCGTTGGTCGCCAGAACATCGAAAATCTCGTCCAGATCGCCTTCCATGACATAAGACAAATTATGCGCCGTGTACCGAACGCGATGATCGGTCAGGCGATTGTCCGGAAAATTGTAAGTGCGAATCTTCTCGTTGCGATCCCCATTGCCGATCTGCGTCTTGCGATGCTCCGCGTACTTCGCCTCTTCCTCTTCCTGGCGCTTCTCCAAAAGGCGCGAACGAAGAATGCCCATCGCCTTCTCCTTATTCTTCAGCTGGGAACGTCCATCCTGGCAGCGCACTGTCAGCCCGCTCGGCTTGTGCGTAATCTGCACCGCCGAATCGGTCGTGTTGACCCCCTGCCCGCCTGGACCACCCGATCGGCAAACGCTAATCTCGAGTTCATCCGGGCGAATCACGACATCGACCTCATTGGCCTCCGGCAAAACCGCTACGGTCGCCGTCGAGGTATGCACCCTGCCTTGCGCTTCAGTGGCCGGAACGCGCTGCACACGATGCACGCCGCTTTCATAACGCAGCTTCTTGAAGACATCGTTCCCATTGATCTGAAAAATCATTTCCTTCACGCCGCCTTTTTCCGAGGGGCTCAGATCCATCGTCTCAACCTTCCACCCCACCTTTTCGGCATAGCGAGTGTACATCCGCGCCAGTTCCGCTGCAAAAAGTCCGGCCTCGTCTCCACCTACTCCTGCGCGAATTTCCACAATCGTATTGCGCGAGTCATTTTCATCCGGGGGAACGATGGCGAACCGCAACGTCTGCTCGGCTTTTTCATAGGCCGGGCGAAGCGTCGCCAATTCCTCTGCCGCCATCTCGGCTATCTCAGGCTCGGCAGTATTCTTGGCCATCGCTTCGGCCTCGGCCAGGTCACGCTTCAGCTTCAGCCAGTTCTGGCCGTCCGCCACCGACTGCTTCAGGCGCGAATGCTCCCGCGTCAGGTCCTGAGCCCGCTTGGGATTGTCATACAGGTCCGGACGTGCCAACAGCTCTTCCAGTTCGGCAAAGCGCTTCGCAAACCGGTCAAGATGAGGCATTAAATCCATGAGAAGTGGGTAGGGTGGCAAGACGTAAAAACAAAAAGGGCGCAGTTGCCGCATCACGGCAGACTGCGCCCTTTAAAAGTTAACTATTTCTTCGTAGCTGGCGTGGGAGTGGTTCCCGCGAGGCGCTTTTCGGTCATCTTGCTCGTGCCGAAGCGACGAGTGAATTTCTCAACACGGCCTGCCGTATCGACAAACTTCTGTTGGCCGGTGAAAAAGGGATGGCACGCCGCGCAAATGCCGAGGCGAAGGTTCTGCTTGGTGGAGCGAGTGTGATAGACCGCGCCGCAGGCGCAGACAATCTGGCTTTCCACATATTCGGGGTGGATATTAGGTTTCATGGGAGTCGAGAACCATACCCCAATCGGAACCAGACGCAAGTACCATTTAAAGCCCCCCCGCCAACCATCGCCCCGATGAAGGGTCAGCCTCCGGCGTGACCCATTCTACAGAGTGCCGTCGCACGCTGGGCGACGGTTCAGCCTGCCTGCCTTCGTTCCGGGCGGCGTTATTTTGAGAGATTTAAAACGTCCGATTCTTTCGGCTTTATGCAACTGGCATAGGTACCAAACAAGGCTTTGTTTGATTGATCAAATGTTGATCTAATTTTGGACTTCATGGGCAGTTCGCCCATTCGATCGTCACGGTAAAACAAGCCAAGAAAAGAGTTTACCAGCCACCTCAGTTGAATTAATAAAAAATTCGTTAGATATCCGACTTCTTTATCATGCGGGAGAAGTGCGTTCAACTCTCGAATCATTTCCGCTCTTTGGGGCGTAAGAGATTTGTTGGTTCTTAAGACTTTCTTATACCTTGAGGTATCATGCACTCCCAGAAGGCGCGCGAAATCATCGCAGATATCATTATTTACCATTTTGCTATAATCCCTGACTACGATGCTTTCTTTTCCAAAAACGCACGCCCAAGGCTCCAATAATTTGTAATAGTTAAGATAGCCATTGTCGATATGTACGGGATCGTCTGTTAATTTCTCCCTCCTGCCATTAATGATGGCTGTGCTGTATGACGCGTAATAGAGCTCGTACTGCTCTCTCATGTAAAAAATGATGTACACATCAAACGCATCCAATGCGTCTCTAAGTTTTTCTATATGATCACGCGATGTCAGCCTTGATGAAAAATGTTCGGACGAAAGTATGACGTTTCTTTCCTCATTTGATAAATCCTTCTTAAATCGAGATAACATGTCTTGATTGGGTACATGTTCTGAAGGAAATACAAAATCTGGCGGTTCATGAAAAAAACTCGCTACGATTGGAGAATGGGCATTTCTGTGCTCTGAGTAATAGAGCTTATTCTCAGTAAAATAGGTAAAACCCGCTCTATTGAGTTGCTCACTATTGTTCGCCAGGAATTGCCGCAAGCTTGAGGTACCGGTTTTCTCAGATCCAATATGCAAATACAAAGTGCGTTCCACTGCCGGCCTAATTGTTTAATGTTGGCAAATAATGTTGCTTGAAACGGTAGTAAGTCTTACCGCGCAGCTTGGTTCCTCGATTAAGACGCTTGTTCCACCCTCCTAGTTACGGAAAGTTGAAGAAAAGGGATTAGGAGCCTTTTCAGTTTTATTTTCGAGACAGGCGGGAAAGCAGATTCATCCGCGTGCCGTCAACGGCACCCAACTCCCCTCACTGACTGCTTTGCGCCGTATCCAGAATATTGGCCAGGCCGCTGAAGATAATGGCGATCTGGGTATCTAGCAGCCCGTAAACCGCGATGGCCACAATGGAAAGAACGACCATGATCAGCGAGTATTCCACCAGCGTCTGGCCTCTTTGCCGGGATCGGGACGCGCGCATCCGTGCGAATAGAGGTTGCATCAGGGCTTTCATGGTAAAACACGGAAAACTAAAAGCGAAAGAGAAAAAGGAAATGAGGCGGGAACCGATGAGAAATCGGAAAGAAATTTGAGAGAATGGAACTTCTCAAATCTCTGAGCCAACATAAGAGTTAGTGGCTGCTTCCGGCGTACGACAACTGGCTGCTGATCGTCGTGAAGACACCCTTGACCTGGTTGCCCAAGGCAATCAGGACCGAGATGGCGACCACGGAAATGAAGGCGAGAATCAAGGCGTACTCCACCAGAGTTTGGCCCTTCTTGCTCTTCATACGGCGCAGCGCAACTTTGGCGCTAGTAATAATTTTGTTGATCATTGTTTTTTCACCTCCTCTCAATAAAAAAAGTGTATCGAAATCTTTAATTTGCCTGCTTCTCCTGCTGGGCAATTTGTCTACCAGTGATCATTTCACATGCCAACTGAAAAAACCAGCATCAAATCATTCTTCGACATGAACAATACCCTAGTAAAATCTGTAGTAACCTATTTTCTTGTAGCCACTTGTAACTATTAGCCAAAAATGAAAATTAAAGAACTCAATCGGAGATGGCTACCAAAAAAGTGTAACTGAAAGACCCAGATGTCTTGAATATGGACGTGCGGGACCTTTTTGCCGGGCCAGCCCTGTTCCTTTAGGTAATTGCTGCCGTATCGTTCATGAAATCGCCATCCAACAAAAGCGGTCCAGCTGCCGCTTCTTTTTCACGGGCAATATGCAAAAGTTCATTGAGCGAGACGGTTACCTGCTGGGAATAAAACCGGACCAATCCGATATTGGTCTTCTCCCCAAAGATGGTGACCAGGAGGCATTCGTGATGAAGCGCGCTCATCAGGATGTGTTGCCCATGTCCCTCGTGATAGAGCGCACTGAATTCAGATTCCCCAAGACGCTTGGCCAATTCGTGCGTGGCGGCAAAGGAACCGGCGGCGAGAGCCGAAAGAATGCTCAGGTCGAGCGCTCCGGTTTCGCCCTTTTGGGCAAAGAGATTGCCGCCCTTGTCGACCAAGGCGGACCATTGCGCTTCCGACTTGGCGAGAAAATCGCCCAGGCGCTGTTCGATGGCCATCTGATCTTCGGCCGTGAGCATTCCAATTCCAGTCATACGTAGTTCCTATTCAGGCTGCAGCGCTGCCCGGCGCAACCTGGGATTCTTCCGCAGGCGGGGGTACGGTGACAGCAGCATTGGGTTGGGCCAAGCCCGTGACATTGGCATTGGGGGTCTTCGAGTATTTGGCCAGGAGAAGCCGCGCGGCCGCGTTCAACGTTTCCAGTACGCCGGAACCCGTCGAAGCCACGGCTTCGAAAGCGAGCGTGCGGTTGGCCCGGTTGTTGAAGGTAAATTCGAGATAGTTGACCGGGGCGGCATTGGGAATGTCCCGCTTATTGTACTGCAACACGTAGGGAATCTGCACCAGGCTCAAGTGATTCTCGATCAGGTTTTCCTGGAGATTGGCGAATGACTCCACGTTGTCTGCCATCTTTTCCCAATGCGAATCGACGCAAAAGATGATGCCGTCCACTCCCTTGAGCACCAACTGCCGCGTCGTGTTATAAATGGCCTGTCCGGGAACCGTGTAGAGTTGAAACCTCGTCGTGAAGCCCGGCAGCGTTTTCGTATTCAGCGACAAAAAGTCGAAGAAAAGCGTGCGGTCGGCGTCGGTGGCCAACGAAACCAGCTCGCCTTTTTGCGCGTGGGTGATCTGTTTATGCAGCGTAACCAGATTGGTCGTCTTGCCGCAAAGAGCGGCGCCGTAATAGACGATCTTCAGCTGAATTTCGCGGCTGGAGTAATTAATGAAAGCCATACGTGCAATCTCGGCTAACTATTCTTTCCGCATGCTCAAGGCAGCCAGGACAAAGCGGGCGACCTTAAGATGCCGTTCAGGCATTTGAGGCAACCTGCAAAGGATAATGAGGTAAAGGTCATTGTCGCGGAAAATGTGATAGCTCGTTCCCGCAGTCGGAATGATCAGGTCGTTGGTTTCCTTGCCCGCGATTTCCGAGAACGACTTGTTCAGCGACTCGAACATCCGCGGCACAAAGGCAACCAGCGCTGCTTTGTCCAGGCCTTTGGGAGTATGCCCCACCAGGGACAGTCCGCTGCCTTGGCTCAAGACGCAACCGGTGACATCCGGCCAGCAGCATATACGATCCGTGACTTCCTTGAGGGAAGGCCGTTGATCCGCCGGAAAGCCGAGAAGCTCGTTGATCGTGAGCGGTATCCGGTTGGCAGGCGGAGTTTCCCCAGTGAGGTTCGTATAAGCGTCTTTTGTGATTCCGGGCACATCCAATAGGTCTTCGATCCTTTGAAACGACCCAATCGCCTTCCGATGCTTAATGATCGATTCAGCCAGTTCCCGGTTGCAGCCGGGTATCTGGAGCAACTCCTCGACTGTGCAGGTATTGAGATTGAACGCTCCGGATTCTTCAGGAGTCGGCTCCTTTTCGGCGGTAGTAGGCAAGGGCTTCGTTAGCACCGCCTCAGGATTAACAATCGATGTGGGTGCCTGCACAGCCGGAGTTGGCGGCGGCGTATAGGCAACCGGCGCCGGAGCAGCAACCGGAGTGGGCACTGCCACGGGAATGGAACGCACAGGTGCGGTAGCCACAGGCGCGGGTGCGATAGGCAGCGGCGCGGGGGTGAATACCGGCGCAGGCGGCTGGATCAGCGGCGGCGGTGTGAAGGCCACAGGCGCGGGCGTCTCGATGGGAGCAGGCTCCTCCACCGGTTCCGGCGGCGTATAGGCAACGGGTTCGGGCTCAGGTTCAGGTTCCGGAGCGGCGACGGGAATGGGCAGGGTCTCCTCCTGTACTGGGGGCGTATAGGCCTCGGGCTCGGGATTGGCGATGGGAGCCGTCTCAGCCGTGGCGAGCAGATCGGTGGAGGCGCTTTCCGGTTCTTCGCTTTCACCCATTTGCGCCATGGCCAATGCAGCCAAGCGCTGGAGATCGTCGGCAGCCGCATCAGGCACGCCCGGAGCGGGTTGCTCGACGGGAGACGTTGCCGCAAGCTCTTCAGGAACTGGAGCCTCAACCGGGGCTGGAGGGGCCTCAGCCACCATGGGAGCGGGCGTAGGTCTAGGAGCAGGTTGTGGAGGAGCCTCAGGCTGCACCGGAGGCATCTGCGGTTTCGGCAAAGACTGGGTCAGGCGAGGCACCGGCGGAATGGGAGCGGGCGGCATTGAGACCATCGAGCGCGGGGTCGAAGCCATCGGAATCGGAGCCGTCGGCTGGGGCAACATCGGTGCCTGCATCTGAGACGTGACCGCCGCCTGGGGCCGGGCCGGAATCGCGGCAGTCGCCCGCGTCGGAGCCGGAAGTGTCCCTGAAGGAGAAATCGTGCGTGCGCTGACACTCGGAGACGCCGGGGCGACCGATCCCGGCAAACGTGAGGGTGGCTTGGGAGGAGGCGGAAGTTGACCGCTGGCCGAGACCGAGGATACGATTCCCGGAGCAGTCGGCCGCTGTGGTGGCGCAATCGTCTTCGGCGCGGCCGTGGGAACAAATGCCTCGCTCTGCGGAACCTGGCTTTCCTCGATGATATTATTCTGAGTCGTTTGACGACGCGCGGCTTCCGCTTGTTCGCGCAAAATCTCCTCCGTGAAGGGATCCGCCATGTTGATCACGGAAGCATCGACCCCTTTTTGATCGGGACGCAAGGCAAGCAGATCAGGCGGGATGCGCATGACCACATCCATCAGCGGTAAATTGACGACCGTCGGCAGATAGTTGGTAATGGAAGCCGTGGGCTGGAGGTAGCCGGGCGGAAAATGAGGAACCAGGTCCGCCAGCGTCATCTCCACCTTGCCGGAAGGGAGTTGACTTAAAATCATGTTCATCGGCAGGCCGATTTCCGTGGCCGCAGTACCGGCGGCCTCAAATTGGGCAATGTCAGCCGCCAAGACTTCCGGGGGAAGGCAGCGCAGAATCATTCCCACCGGCAGGTTGATCCGTCCCGCCGGGGCAGCTGCCGCAGGAATAGGAAGAGATTTAGTGCTGCTAGTCGGTTTGCCCAAGCCGCCGGGCAGAACAATGCGCTGGGTTGAGCGCGTCGATTGCACGACCCCGGGGCGGGTCGGTTTGAGGCCCGAAGCGGTGCGCGGCATGACCATCGGCTGTGTAGTCGCAGCACCGGAAGTCATCCCCGATGTGGGAATCAAACCGGAAGGCTGGGGAGGCTTGACGGTGGGGATGTTCGCCACGCCCGGAGGGGTTTGAATCTTCGGCGGAGTCGGCGGCGCTTTTGCAACAGGGGCAGTAGCTTCCGTGGGGTTTTTATCTTTTTTACCGAAGAAAGAGAATGCCATATGCCGGGTATTTTCGTGGAAAGCTTGTCAAGCCGGTTTGATGGTGCACTATTATCTTTCAGTTGCAACAGCAAATATCGTCGCGATGAGTTATCCGAATAGCACTCCGTTTTCTGAATCAGACCTACCGGTTTCGTCCGGTTTTAATACCCAATCCCAGATGGGATTGGCCGAAGTCCTGCAGATGTGCTGCCTGAGCCACCGCAGCGGCCAGATCACCTTCCGGTCCGGCGAATCCCACGGATTTGTCTTCATCCAGCAGGGCAACGTCCTCCACGCCATGTGCGGTCCCATCGAGGGAGCGGAAGCCATCTTCACCATGCTCACCTGGCCCGGAGGCGGATTCTCGCTAAATGAAGATATTTTACCTCATAAGAAAACGGTGACATTGACCTGGGAGCAACTACTCTTTGAAGGTGCCCGCCGCGCGGATGAAGGTATCAGTACGCCTTCCGGCGCTCCGGTTGTCACCGCCGAACCAGTTGTTAGTACGCGTGCCCACGAGAGCCAGCCGAAACTAATCATAACCCGTCCCGACCTCCCTCAGGCCGCTTACGAGTTGGTCCAGGAATACACCCATTTAGGACGGGCTGCGGGCAACGAGATCTCCCTCCCCTACCCCTCCATTTCCGGTCGCCATTGCATCTTCATCCTCAGCGGTCCGGATGTTGTCGTGCGCGATCTCAACTCTTCCAACGGCACCCTGGTCAACGACGAGACCATCAGCGAACAGGTCCTGCGACCCGGCGATATCATCCGAGTCGGAGTCGTCGAGATCAAATTTGAAGCTGGCATGAAGCGCCCCAAATTACGCACCAACGCTCCGGCTCAAAGAACTGCGGAGTCTCTCAAGGAAGTGCCGTTCAATCCGCTGATCTCCCACTCGACAGTCAAGCTACCCGGCGCAAGAAGCGCGGACGGTGCCGCTCCCAAAGCCAAGAACGACAGCGCTTACGTCAAAGGCGTGTCCGCCATCAACTACAGCGATCTCGCCAAGCCCGAAGTTAACGAGAAAAAAGCCCCTTGGATGATCATCTTCATCGTCGTAGTGTTAGTCCTCGGTGGAGCCGCCTGTTACTTCTTCCTCCTCCGGCATTAGCGCCCCGGCCTCTTTTAAAATTCCGTCATCCCGAGCTTGTCGAGGGATCAGACTCGTGTCCACCGCAACAAACCGCGCACGATTGCTGAACGGTCTCCTCTTTCAGCCCCCGGTGATTTCCAGAGTTATTGTCACATTATTTTAAGCGCAACCTCAACCGCCCAAGCATGCCCTTCCTACCGGAAGACCCGCGTAAAATCAGAAGTCGGAATCCAACCCAAATCCAACAAAGTCGGCGGACTCGAAAAGCGTCCCACATAAAACCGCCGTGCTTTTCAAAGTAAGTTTCCTCGGACGCCGAATAAAGGTAATCAATGGCCTCTCCAAGACACTCCCCTATATCGATTTCAACCCCACATTCCTCCCTGACTTCCCTCGCTAGGGTAACTTGTTCCGTCTCGCCCGGTTCGCATCCACCGCCAGGGAGAAAGTACGTCTCCCCGTCACGAATAGCAGCAACCCCGCGCTCACCATCCAAAACTACAACATAAACGCCACGTCGAATGACGTAGTCGATGCCAGCCTGCTTTTCACCAAATGTCGGAATTGTGGAAGGCATAAATTGCCGGTTAATGTCAAAGCTCTCTCCGTCATCCTTGCATGTCGAGAATCAGTTCCTGCGCCTTTTCCATATTAATTTGCACCTCGGTTCCCGCATAAGATCGAGACGCCACCAGTTTTAGGATAGACTCCCCTCCCCCTATCTCCGTAAGATGATCGTTTTCCGCTTATGCTAAATCCCGATTCGATCGCGTCCCTCCAGAAGCTTTGCTCCCAGCACGAGCGCTTCCTGATTATTTCCCACGTCCGCCCGGATGGCGACGCCTACGGTTCCACCCTCGCCCTCGCCTTGAGCCTGCAGGCCATGGGCAAGGACGTGCAGGTCGTGAATGCAGATGGCCTCATGCCCTCCTTTGAATTTCTCCCCGGCAGCAAAAGCCTGACCGCCACCTCACCCGAGGCCCCGGAGCCCGATCGCCTCATCATTTCCGTCGATTGCGCCGATCAAAAGCGGCACGGCGCGGCGTTCGATCAATGGAAGCGCTTGCCCGACGTCAGCATTGATCACCACGTCAGCAATCCCGGTTATGCCGCGTTAAATCTGATCGATGCCGATTCCCCCGCCACCGCGCAGGTTCTCTTCGACATCATCACCACTCTGAAATGGCCGCTCACCGCCGAAGTCGCCGCCAATCTTTACGTTGGCTTGATGACCGATACGGGCAATTTCCGTTATCGCCAAACCACCGCGCGCACCTTTGAAGTCGCAGCCCGTCTGGTCGAGGCCGGCGCAGATCCCACCAACCTGGCCCAAAGTTGCTATTCCAGTTTTCGTGCCGAGCGCCTTCTCTTGATGAAAGAAGTCTTCAACAGCATCCATTTTGCCGACCACAACCGTGTGGCCTGGTTTTATCTCACCCCGGAAACCTACGCCAAAAGCGGCGCCATTCCCGACGAGACCGAAGGCCTGATCGAATACCTGCAAATGGTCCGCACCGTCGAGGTGGCCTTCGTGCTCGAATCATTGCCCGACGGCCTCACCCGGGGGAGTATGCGTTCGCGCGGCAACGTCGATGTGCAAAAGATTTGCCAGGAATTCGGAGGCGGCGGTCATCGCCTCGCCGCCGGCCTAAGAACCAAACTCTCTCCCACCGAGCTGGAAAAGAAACTCTTGGAATCCATCGCCAAACAGCTACCTGAGTAACCCATTCCCCCAGAAATTTCTTTGTGCTCTTTGCGCTCTTTTGCGGCTAATCTATTTCCCTTCCAGTAAAATATAAAATTATGATCGAAGCAGACGGAGTCCTCCTCATCGACAAACCAACCGGTTGCACCTCCCACGACGTGGTGGATTACGTGCGCAATCGCTTTCACTTCAAAAAAGTGGGCCATTGCGGAACGCTCGATCCCCTCGCCACCGGCCTGCTCATGCTCGTCATCGGCAAGGCGACTAAAATCCAGGACCTGCTCATGGCCGAGGACAAGGAATACGCCGGCACCATGAAGCTCGGCGCGACCACCGACTCCCAGGACGGCGACGGAAAAATCCTCGAGGAAAAACCGGTGCCCGAACTCACGCGCGAGCAACTCGAAACCGCTTTCAAAAAATACACCGGCGACTTCTATCAGATCCCGCCCATGGTCTCCGCACTCAAGCAGGGTGGCGTGCCGCTCTATAAATTGGCCCGTGCCGGAAAAACCGTCGAACGCGAGCCGCGCCTCGTCCACATCGGCAGCTACATAATCGACGACGTCGCCATGCCGCTGATCAAGTTCCGCATTCAATGCAGCAAGGGCTTTTATGTCCGCACCTATTGCCACGACATCGGCCAGGACCTAGGCTGCGGAGCGCATCTCGTCCAATTGAGCCGCCTCAAATCCGGCAACTTCTCCCTGGAGCGCGCCCTCAGTTGGGAACAACTCCAGAAAACCACCGATGCCCGCGAACTGCTTCCCTCCCTCCTCACCCTCCCCGAAGTCTCCCGCCTACGCAGAAGATAACCAATATATCATTAGTCATCCTGAGCCCGTCGAAGGATCAGTTCAGCCTTCCCCATCTCAAAACCCTTCTCCAAAAAATTCCGTAATTCCGTTAAAACTTCCCCTGCCGTAATTTAGATAATTTGGAAATTTGGCCCTTCCTTGTTCCCCTCAATTTCTTTGTGCTTTCTGCGTTCTTTTGTGGCTAATTCTTAATCCCCTCCCGTGCTAATCGGCCCCGTCCCCCTCACCCAACTCGCTCCGCATCCCGGCGTGACCGGTCTCGCCATCGGCGTCTTTGATGGTGTCCACCTCGGCCACCAAGCCGTCGTCCGCAGCCTTAAGGGAAAAGTCGCCGCTCTCACCTTCGAGCCGCATCCCCTCAGCATCATCGCCCCAGACCGCGTCCCTCCTCGCCTTACCACCCTCGAACAAAAAGTCGCCTACCTCCGCGCACAAGGCACCGTCGCCGTCATCGCGGTCAAATTTGATGAGGAGTTGCGCAAACTTTCCCCCGCCGCCTTCGTCGATGAAATCGGTCGCGTCTTCCCCGATCTCAAACAAGTCGCCATCGGCGAAAGCTGGTCCTTCGGTCGCAATCGCGAAGGCAACGCCACCCGCCTCGCCGAATTGGCGCAGACCCATGGCTTCACCGTAAAGGCCATCGTCCCCGTCATGCTCGAAGGCGCGCCGGTCAGCAGTACGCGCATCCGCGAAGCCATTTCCCAAAAGCGATTTGCCGATGCCGCCCGTCTCCTCGGACGTTCCCATGCCATCACCGGCTTGGTGATCCACGGCGACGAACGCGGACGTCTCCTCGGTTTTCCCACCGCCAATCTGTCCGGTGTCGAGCAATTGCTACCTCCCCGCGGCGTCTACGCCGTCAAGGCTCGCGTCGCCGGAAACCTCACCAAGTATCGCGCCGTCATGAATCTGGGCCAACGCCCCACCTTCACCTCCAACGGCACCGATTCCCTCGAAGTGCATCTCCTTGATTTCGACGCCGACCTCTACGACCAACGCCTCTGGGTCTCCGATTTCAGCTGGATCCGCGACGAGCAAACTTTCGCCGGCCCCGAAGCCTTGAAAGCGCAAATCACCTCCGACATCGCCAAGGCGCGTTCGGTCCTCTCCTAGTCCCGGATGAGCGTCTTGATGGCGTACCCTGCAATATCTAGCGGCCCTTTTTCAACTCTCCGGCGCTTGCAATTGTTCGACGCGCTGGAGGATCTCTGCGGACAACGGCGCGGCGTTGGTGGCGGCCTTCAAGTATTCGTCCAAATTCGCAAGTGAAGCCGTGCCGCCAATTGTGGTCCGGATCACGGGTTCGCTGGCGGCAAGCCTCAGGTTGAATTCCGTGGCATTGCGACAGCCGGAGGCGTTGATAAGTTCGGCAAGTTTCTCGGATGTCGAGCTGTTGTTTTTATCGGAGGGCCCGCCCCCCAAAGTACGCAGGGCGAGGACGGGAATTTTCTTCGCGCGGATGGCGGCCCACGCGCTATCGCTGCAATCCCGCTGGCAGGCGTTCCAGTATAGGGTCACTCCCTCGATCAAACCGCTCTTCATCGCCTCGACGGCGGCATCGGAGTTTTCCGGGGTCAGGAACAAGACGGCCTGACGGATCAAGCCGCGCGCGCGGAGCGAGGCGAGTTCATCGGCCAACGGGCCGCCGCCACCTCGCAACTGGTCGATAAGATTGCCGGGATTTGGGTCCATGGACACAAGCTGCGCCACATCGATGACGTCGAGCCCGAGTCGGCGACAAGTGTCCTCGACCTCAAAACGCATGAGCGGCACAGAGGCGTCCCGTACTTTGATCATCATCTTCGGCACCCGATTACGGTTCTCGTCAAAGGCCATGCGCAGGACCATGAAGGTGAACCCCTGGTTATAAGTCGGGCTGGAATGAAAAGAGACCCCGGCTTCCATCGCCCGCCGCGCTACGATCAAATCCTGGGCCACATCCGCCGGATTCCGGCCTAGGGACATGGTACCGAAGGTGTAGGGGGTAAGTGACATCATCCGTGTAGGATATCGGACAACCCGCGAAAATCAGAATCAAAATTCTCTATTTCTAAAAAGAGAAATGGAGTTTGGGAACGAGGGAAATTAATTGTTTGGAAATATCGCAAGATAGGCTTTCAAGATGGAGACCACTAGCAAGCACATACCTGCAAATTTAAGGTTCCGTTTTTTCCTTTCAAAAGTCTCTCCCTTGGATTTAAGAAACCATGTTGGTTTGAAAATCAAAGCCAAGCCTAAGGCAAAGAAGAGAATTGATTCTGGAAATTTTACTAAAATGAGATAGGCAATCCCCTCAAGGAAGTCGCGAAAGCTCATCGAGTTATCTTGCCCTAGAATAAAAACCAGGATAACGGAGGCTTGAACTAAGCCTGCAGCTTCTTCACCAAATCCCGCACGGCGCCGGCGCCGGAAACGGCGGTGAAAACCACATCGACATCGTCACTGGCTGCGCTGGCGAATTCGATATTCCCGTAGCCTAGAAAATTGATGTGCGCGGCAATGCTGCGAATGTCCTGAATCCGCAATTCGCGCGAGGTCTTGTTGAAGATGCCGCTTTCCACGCTGACGCGTTTGTTGGTGACGCTATATTTGGTCGAGGTCCTGGCCAGATAGATATAGATGAAAATGACAAGGGCAATGGGCAACATTGCCAATGCGTACAGACCATAGTTTGGCAGAAAAAGATAAGTGCCGACGGGTACCAGACACAGAACCAGCGCCAGTCCCAATAGCGACGCCCATTTCCACCACGTCGGATAGCCGGTCCACTCCACCTGCTCCACATGGGATTCCGCAGAAACGAGCGCCGGTGCGGAATTGGCAGTGGTTTGGGGGTGTGCTTTTTTGATGAGGATTTGTTGGACGGTCGGCACAACCGCGGTTTTTTCCAATAGGGCTGCCGGTATCGACGGCTCAATAGTGGAGAGGATGGTGCTCAGCGGTTGCCAATCGGCATTTCCTTCCTGCCAGAAAAGGGTCAGGGCGGTGATATGCCCCTCATTCCACATTGATTGGACTTGCTGCAACGTGTACGGGCCGGCCTGGGCTTCGTTGAGCCATAGGTAGTACATGCGCAAACCTTGAGAGGTCTCCGGCGTGGTGTCGAGCCATCAGTTCTGCACGTCGAGTAAAAGGCAGGCTGAACTGATCCATCGACAAGCTCAGGATGACTAATGATTTTGGTGGGAGTTGGCTGGCTCGCTACGCTCGAGAAAGTCTCAAGAGTAACGCTACAGGGGAGGGCTGCATTCCTTCTCGCGATTTGATTTAGGTCGCGTAAAGTGGCGATATGAATATGGGCTGGCTTGGCTGGGCTTTCCTTTCGGCGCTTTTTGCCGCGCTCACGGCCATTCTCGCCAAGGTGGGTGTGACGGATATCAATCCCAATCTCGCCACGGCGATTCGCACGAGCGTCATCCTCGTTTTTACGTGGGGACTTGTCTTCTGCCTCGACGGCAAGGCCGACTTCACGGGCATCACCACGCGCTCGTGGATGTTCCTGGTCGCCTCGGGACTGGCCACAGGCCTTTCCTGGATCTGCTATTTTCGCGCCCTGAAACTGGGCGATGTCGCGAAGGTCGCGCCGGTCGATAAATTGAGCGTGGCCATCGCCATCATCCTTGCGGTGATTTTTCTCGGGGAAAAAGTCAAAACGCAGGAAGCCATCGGCGCGGCGATGATCGTCCTCGGCGTCGTGGTGATGGTGGTCAGGCTTTAAGGCGTGACCGAAACGTCTTCGCGCTTGAGAAAGAGCCGGATTTGCTCCATGTCCTGCGCGACGGAAACCAATTCCCAGCCATCCTGCCCCATCTTGTTAAGGACCTTGCGGACCTGATGGCTGATTGAGCCCTGACTCGAAACATCCGATACTTCGGTTTTCATGTAGACCACATCGTATTCAAATTTTCTCATACTCATAACTTGCGGCTGATTCGCGACAACGCAAATATAAGCTTATGCCCTACGCCCCTCATCCCAAACCTGTTCCTGTCGTTAAACCCAGTGAGTTCATTTTCGCGGCCAGTCATTTGGATCACGGCCATATCAACGGACAATGCGAGGGCCTGATCGAGGCGGGCGGCGAGCTTCGCTATGTTTACGATACGAATCCCGAACGGCTGGCTGCATTCTGTAAGAAATTTCCAACGGCTCGCGCCGTCGATTCGTTTGATCGTATTCTGGACAACCCCGAGATCAAACTGGTGACGTCAGCGGGCGTTCCCAACGAGCGGGGCCCTATCGGCTGTCGCGTAATGGAGGCGGGAAAGGATTACTTCGTGGACAAGGCGCCATTCACCTCCTTGGAACAATTGGAAGATGCCCGGAAAGTCGTGGCGGCAACCGATAGGATATACGCAGTCAATTATTGTGAACGGATATATTCCGAGTCCGCCATTTTTGCCGGGCAATTGATCGAACAGGGCGCCATCGGACGCGTCCTGCAGGTGGCTGGTTTTGGTCCTCATCGGTTGAACGCACCGTCCCGTCCCAGCTGGTTTTTCGAGCGCGCCAAATATGGAGGCATCCTATGCGACATCGGAAGCCATCAGGCCGAGCAGATTCTCTTTTACACCGGTGCCACCGACGCACGGGTCGCCCATGCGGCTGTGGCCAATTACAATTCAAAGGACTACCCGGAACTGGAAGATTTCGGCGAGGCGTCCCTCGTTCTTAATAACGGTGCTTCCGGCTATTTTCGGATCGACTGGTTCACACCGACCGGGCTGGGTAATTGGGGCGATGGGCGCGTGATCATCCTTGGGACAAAGGGCTATATCGAGTTACGCAAGGCTCTCGATATTGGCCACGACAAGGAAGGGGAGCATCTCTATCTCGTCGATGAACAGGGACAACATCACTTCGCGGTGAAGGGGAAAGTGGGATTCCCCTATTTCGGTCAATTGATTCTCGATTGCCTGAACCGGACCGAAACTGCAATGCCCCAAACGCATACCTTCAAGGCCGCCGAGATTTCGTTACGCTGTCAGGCGGCTGCCATCCGGCTGGAATGAGCCGGACGGCCAAACGAATTTAATGACCTAAGCGCTCGCGGTAGCGTGCTTTTCTTCCTTATGGGCCGCTTTTATCTTGGCCAGGATCGGGGCCACGGAGGGGTCGAGCTTCAACATGGCAACCTGCATTTTTTGCTCATGCTCTTTTGCCTGCATTTTCAACGCCTTCTTGTCGTCCGTTGAGGCACTGGCGCCCTGACTTTTGAGCGCTTTATGCTGCGCTTTGAGGTTGTCGGCCTCGGTCTTGAGGTCTGGGTTGGCGGCCAGGGCCGCGGCCATGTCCTTGTCCAACTGCGCTTTTTCGGCAGGAGTGAGCACAGACTCAAGGTTATGTTTACCCTTACCGGTTGGAGGCGGAGTGGTAGGCGTTGTCGAGGCCGGGGTTGTCGTTGTCGTAGGAGTGGTCTGCGCGAACGCCGCTGTGACACTTGCGGTTCCGAGCGCAAGGGCCAGCAGGGCGATTCGACGGAATGACTGAGTGTTTTTCATAGATACACTCCTAGAGACTCCAGCCGGGCAAAGGTTACATTACAGCCGCGAAATCCAAATCCTATTTGGAGGGATGGGCTGCAGCCAGTTTTGCCAGGATTGGAGCGATGCTGGGGTCGAGCGCAAGCATGGCGGCGTGCACTTTCTGCTCATATTCTTTGTGCATAGCCTTTATGTCATCCTTATCGGCTTGGGAGGCATTGGCGCCTTGGGCTTTAAGCGCGTCGGATTGCTTCTTCAAGTTGTCTCCCTGGGTCTTGAGATCAGGGTTGGCGGCCAGGACGGCGTCGTGGTCCTTGGTCAACTGGGCCTTTTCGTCCGCAGTCAACAGAGGTGCATGGGTACTGCTACCTGCAGTCGAAGTTCCCGGAGTTGAGGCAGTTTGCGCAACTGCCGCCGTGACTCCTGCAATCCCAAAGGCAACGGATAACAGAGTGATTCGTGAAAGAAGTGAGATGGTTTTCATAACCATTAAAGACTCCTTTAATCGAAAAGTTGCGACTGCAGCTAAAAATAGTTGCTCCGCCCACCAGTCATGGAAAGCAGGGGATTACTCCTTTTTGCCGCTCTTGATGAGCTTGAGCGCGGGTGCATCCTCGAACGTCTTATAATAGTCGTCCAGTGGATAGCAACCTGAGCGCAGACCGTTGCGGGGTGCGGTGGTGCAATCGCTGAAGGTGCGACAAATCAGCTTCGGCTCGAGTAATTTCCCGGCGGATGTGGCATCGGCGAGCATGTGCGGATAGGAAAGAACCATCCGGCCCAGGCCCACGATATCGACGTGGCCTTCCCGCACATAATGTTGCGCGACGTGTGGTAGATATTCCTGCAGATAGGAATAGCCCGAGCCGACTAAAATCAATTTAGGGAACGCAGCCTTCAATTCCGCCACGACCTTGATCTGGCGGACCACGGAGATGAGCGGATCTTCATGCGGTTGATAACCGTCCGAGGGAGGATAGGCGGCAGGCCGCTGGATGTGCGGATTATAATAGGGACTGCCCGCGGAAAGATTCACGAGATCGATGCCGAGGTCGGTGAACAGTTGAAGGAGTTGCTTGGTCTCGGTCAGGTCGTACTCGAGCGGATTTTCCCGGTTAATGCCGAACTGATATTGGTAGGGCAAGAGATGGGCGAAATCCTCGGGCATACCCGGTCCCGGCTTGCCCGGTTGGGAAAGTTCCGGGTTCGGCTTGAAGGGGACAAAATCAAACGCGCTCAGGCGCACGCCAATCCCAAGGTTGGGAGCAACGGCGCGGATGCCCTCGGTGATTTCGCGGATAAGTCGCGTGCGATTCTCGAACGAGCCGCCGTAAGGTCCGGAACGGGTGACGGCGCCAAGAAATTCGTGAAGCAGGTAGCCATGGCAATGCTTGATATCGACGAAGTCCGCGCCGATCTCCGCAGCGATCTTGGCCGAGGCGATATAGCAATCCACGAGACGCTTCAGGTCATCATCGGTGAGGATTTGATCGTCGCCGGTGACGCTGAATTTTGCGTCGAGAATCGGATGGCGATAGGCGATGCGGGATTCCCACTTTTTCTTGTCGTTGGGGCGGCAGAATCGGCCCGAGTGAGTGAGCTGAAATCCGATGATGAGATCGTCGGTCTTTCCAAATTTTTCCTTGTGTGCGGCAATAAGCGTCTCGCGCAGTCCGGCGATGCCTGCCTTGTTTTCCTCATTGATAATGAGCTGGTTCATGTTGGCGCGACCATCGGGGCGCACCGCCATGGCCTCGCCGCCCCAGATCAATTTCGCGCCGCTTTCGCCGAAGCGTTTCCAGCGACGGATCATTGGCTCGGTTACGCCGCCCGTGGTGGTGCCGTCCCAGCCTTCCATCGGGTGAATCGCCCAACGATTGCCGATGGTGCGTCCACGCCATGTCGTCTTTTGCAACAAGGGCGAGGTATCGCCCTGAATGATCTCGTCGTCCAGACCGAGATCGAGATTGAGGCTTTGCAAGTGAGTACGAAAATCGGCGACAGATTTAAGCGCGGCGACACGGACCAATTTGAAGGGAGTGGACATGGTAGGTTCCGGAGATGAACGACAAGGGTTAGGGTTTGACGGGATAATATAAGATATATGATATGGCTTCTGGCTTCGGCAAGCCCTATCTTCGAGGCTAGGCACTTTCTTATGACACTTACCCTGACCAAGCAACAGGCGATTTATCAGCATCTCAAGGAGCGCATTCTCGATGGCAAGCTCCCTCCCGGGCAACGGTTGATTATCGACGACATTGCCGAGGACCTCGGCCTGAGCATCATTCCGGTACGGGAAGCCTTGCATTTATTGCAGGCGGAAAGACTGGTGGAAATTCGGCCCCACGCCGGGGCGACTGTCTCCGCAGTCACGCCCGAAAGCATTGAGGAAGTTTTCACCATTCTTGAGGGGATGGAGGCGATGGCTGTCCGGCGGGTGGCGAAGCGCATGTCCGGCAAGCTGGACGCGATCCTTGTGAAATTGATCGCGCAAATGGATACGGCGGAACATGCGAATAACGTGGAAAAATGGTCGGCGCTTAACATGGAGTTTCATCTCGCGCTCAGCGATGCCACCGGAATGCCATGGCTGCGGGAGATCACCGAGCGGGCCCTGGGCAATTGGGACCGCATCCGCCGCCACTTCTTTCGCGGGGGTAGCGAGCATCGGTTCACCGAGGCGCAGCGCGAGCATCACGCGATCCTGAAAATGTTACGCAAGGGCGACGCGGACCAGGCGGAGAAGCTGATCCGCCAACATAACCAACGCGCCTCCCAACACTACTCTCTTATCCGGACAAGCTAAACACCCCGGAGTAAGTTCCGGGGCATTTTAAGGAAGCAGCAGCAAGCTTCGGGGAATTCAACCCGACAGATTAAAATCGGATGTCAAAGAAGCGGAGATCGCTTTGCCCGGTAGCGGCGCGATGTAGCATCACGGCCAGTTCGCGGGCATGATAATCGCCCCACATGGAGGCCTCGCCGCACGGCACTTGCTGGCCTGGCGGAACATAATCCCAACCGTTCGGACGGTGGTAGACGGAGTGAAGAATAAGGCCCTCGTGCGTCGTGTCAGTTGAGAGATACGGCTCCTTGAAGAGCGTGCGTGCGACGGTCAGTCCCGCTTGATAATAACGAGCGCCCTGTTCGGCCTGGCCCGTCCGCTTCAGATAAGAACCGAGTCGGAGAAGACCTTGCGCGGCAATCGCGGCGGCGCTGCTATCGACCGGTTCGTGTTCGTTGTAAGGCTCGGCGGGACGGTCGAGATAATTGCCGAGGTAGGCGAGGCCGGGGGCGCCGGTATCCCAGTAAGGAATGCCGTCGATCGGCGTATGCTGCAGATAAAAATCGGCCACGGCTTCGGCCACGCGAACGAAGCGGGAAATCACCTGCTGCTTGCCGCCAAACGGGGCCAGTTCGGTTTCAGGAAGAGTCTCGAGAAATTCGATTTCCTCTGGATAACCGCAGAGAATCCAGGCCAGTCCGCGCGTCCAGGTGGAAAACGGCGAGTAACCCTGCTGGCTGTTCGGGCAGCGATAGGCGCCGTCGTTGACGTTGAAAATCGATTCATGCGCCGTGCGACCGCGCAGATCGTAGGCGTCGCGACCTTCCCCATAGTAAACAGCAAAGCGGGCGGTCGTCTCCGCATGTTGCAGCAAACGCGCCAGCAACGAAATCGGGCGATCCATCTCGCCCATGAGTTTGTGATTGAGTTGATGACTGACCGCAAGCGCGCGCAACGAGCGGATCGTATCGGCGAAAAGGGAATGAGGTCCGTTAAAGGAATAGATGTAGCCCAACTCCGGAGTCAATTCGGTCCAACGCACAGCCTGCACAGCGCCGGTCGCCTTCAGCGCCAGTTCGTAAAAGTTCTTCTCCCAGGCATTGAACGGAATGGCTCCCGACGCCATGAGGCGTAGCAGATTACCATAGGTGCTGACGTTGTTGAATCCGTGATCATGGACGCCGATGTGGGTGATATGCGACGCCATGAGTTCGACCGTATTGCGACGACCAATGTCGAGGAAGGCCTCATCTTTGGTGACCTCAAACTGATAGATCGCGCCACCGAACTGGAAGCCCTGCGTCCATTCGGTCCAACCGCGTGAGGTGTATTCGCCTTTCACGGTGAAAACCGGGGTCCCGCGCGCCGGGTTCCAGCGATTTTGCAGGCGATGAATCTTTTCGCCGGAAAGCGCGAAGAGCTGTTTGACGGAATCGTGAAGGGCGGCAGGCGTCAGTTGGTAATCGATCTGGATCATGGGGAAGATTACCCTAGCGAAAACGCCGCGAGTTTAAAAGCTTCTCCTTACCGAGCTGTTTGCTTTATATGTTTTGAAGAATTTAAAGGGCCGGAACTCTGCCGATTGTTTCCAAGGAAAAACGAATCATGTATTACCTCGTCATTGACGGCGCTCAACAGGGGCCTTATCCGCTCGAACAAGTGCGGGAGATGCTGGCTTCGGGCGGGATCAATTCCGATACGCTCATTTGGACGGAAGGACAGGCCGAGTGGCAACCCGTGGAGCATATTCTGGGATTGCCGCCGCAAGCTCCGCCGGTTCAGCCGCCAGTCGCAACATCAGCCGAAGTAACCAGGGTCGGCATATTTTCGTTTTTAGGCGGAGTGGGAATGACCCTTGCCGTTGTCGGGGCGATTTTGCTGGGGCTGCTGGTTCTGGTTGGTGGATTCATTGGTTATATGGTCTACGCCGGAAGCGGCCTCGATAAATCGAGCAAGGCCTATGTCGATGAATCCATCCCGGCGATTGTCACCGGTTGGTCTCCGGACGAATTGGTCAAGCGCGAGAGCAAGGCGTTTCAAAAATCGACGAGCGATGAGCAACTCATGAAGCTCTTTACCGTTTTTCGCAAATTGGGCGCCTTGAAAAACTATGAGGGCTGCAAGGGCGACTCGAACGTCAGCTATACGTCGGAATCTGGCAAAGTTATCACGGCGACTTATCTTGGGCGCGCCACTTTTGACAATGGCGAAGCCGAAATCAAGGTCATCCTCATCCAGGAAGATGGGGCGTGGAAAATCCAAGGCTTCCGCATCGATTCGCCCGTATTTCTGAATTAGCCGTCGTTTTTACAGCCGTCGGAGATGAAAACCGCCATCGACATTGATCACGTCGCCGGTTGAAAACGGGAAGTGGCCTTCGAGAATCGCCTTGACGGCGAGTCCGACATCCTGCGGATTGCCCCAGCGCTTTTGAGGGACTAGGCCTTCGGCGAGAAGTTTATCGTATTTGTCTTTGACGCCGGAGGTCATATCGGTGGCCATGATGCCGGGACGAATCTCGAGCACCTGTACGCCCGCATCAGCGAGCCGCACGGCCCATAGTTGCGTGGCCATGCCGAGTCCGGCTTTGGAGATGCAGTACTCGCCGCGATTGATCGAGGCCGTGTTGGCCGAGAGTGACGTGACGAAGAGAAGTTTGTAGCCGCCCGGAACGCGGCTCTTGCCGGGATTCGCCAGCCAGTAGCGGGCCGCGAGTTGGGAGAGGAAATAGGGGCCCTTCAAGTTGATGCCAATCACCTCGTCGAAAATATCTTCGGTTGCTTCGGTGATATCGGCGCGAACTCGCGGAGCGACGCCCGCGTTATTAACCAGCGCATCGAGATGACCATAGGCGGCAATCGTTTCATCAAAAAGGCGCTGGCGATCCGAGGCCAGTCCGATGTTCCCACCGACGATGGCAAATTTTTGTTCAGGATTGGGCGCCAATTTCTGGCAGACCGCCGCGGTGGCTTCCGCCGCTTCCTTGTTGCTGGCATAATGAACCGCCACGGAGAAACCAGCTTGAGCGAGCGTTTCCGCTACGCCACGACCGAGACCGCGTGATGAACCGGTGACGAGAACGACAGGAGGAGGAGAAGTGGGCATATTATTTATTACGAGCCTTGGCGACGGCGGCGATGAATTGTCCGGCGAGATCTGTCAACTTGGCCCAGTCTTTATTCTTGAGAATGTCTTTGCTGACGAGCGTGCTCCCTGCGGCGACTGCGACGCAACCGGCCTTGATGAAGTCGCCTGCTGTGTTCACATCGACGCCGCCGGTGGGGACGATCTTCAAATGCGGGAGGGGGCCGCGAATCGATTGGATATATTTAGGACCGAGACCTTCCGCCGGGAAAATCTTGATGAAGTCTGCACCGAGTTCGTAGGCGGTTTGCGCCTCGGTCGGCGTGTAACAACCAGCGAAGATCGGCTTGCCCGCGCGATTGCAGAAAGCGATGACCTCAGGCTTGAGCACGGGAGTGATGACGTATTCCGCGCCTGCAGCCAGGGCGGCTTCAGCGGTTTTCACGTCAAGAACGCTGCCGACGCCGACAAGGGCCTTGTCGCCGAAAACGCGGCAGACATCCGCAATGACCTTGAGCGCGTTCGGCGTGGTCATGGTGACTTCGATGCCGGAAACGCCGCCATCGATTAGCGCGCGGCTGGCGTCGATAAGTTGCTCGGAATTATCGGCGCGAATGATCGCGACGACGCCCGGTGTGAGAAGGCCGGAGATGATTTGGTCTTTAGTCATGAGAGTAAATTAGAGTTTAAAAAGAAATCCGTCATCCTGAGCTTGTCGAAGGCTCAGACTCATAAGCACGGTGAAGTTCCAGCCCGCGAATGCTGAAAGCGCCGACAATTGACGTAGAAGTCGTAATCTGGGCTGCAACGGTGCATGCGTGTCTGATCCTTCGACAAGCTCAGGATGACGGGCTTTTTTGAATAGAGTAGTGGCATTATGATCGCCTTATCGTTGCACGCGGCCAGAACCGTCGCCGCCCAGCAAGCCCTCGACTTCGGAGAGCTTTACCAGATTGAAGTCGCCGCTGATGGAGTGCTTCAGGCAGCTCGCGGCCACGGCGAATTCGATCGCATCCTGCGCCGACTTCTTTTTGCCGAGTGCGTAAATCAGGCCCGCCGCGAAGGAATCTCCGCCACCGACGCGATCAACGATCTCAAGATCATAGCGGCGGCTGAACTGCGCCTTGCCGCCAGTGAAATAGAGGCCAGACCAGCCATTATGCGAGGCTGAGAAACTTTCGCGCAACGTGATCGCCACGCCCTTGAACTTGAATCGTTCAGTCAGTTTCGTTGCAACTTCCACATAACGACTGTGATCGAGCTTTCCTTCCGTCACTTCAGTTGCGCCGGCTTTGACGCCAAAAACTTTTTCCGCGTCCTCTTCATTCGCGATGCAGATATCGACGAACTCCATGATGGGGGCCATGACCTGCCCGGCCTTTTCGCTCGTCCAAAGTTTTTTGCGGTAATTCAAATCGCAGCTCACGGTCAGGCCGAGTTTCTTTGCGGCGCGCGCGCCTTCGAGCGACGCCTGTGCCGCCTTGTCGGAGAGTGCTGGCGTGATCCCGGTGAAATGAAACCAGTCGGCGCCCTTGAGGATTTCGTCCCAC
This sequence comes from Verrucomicrobiota bacterium, assembly GCA_013285645.1. Taxonomy (GTDB): domain Bacteria; phylum Verrucomicrobiota; class Verrucomicrobiia; order Methylacidiphilales; family UBA1321; genus JABDGH01. The sequence continues at coordinate 249,060 of JABDHJ010000001.1, forward strand.
TTCAAGTCAGCAGGGTTGATCTCCGAAATGGCACTGTGGGCACGATCATAGGTGACAGTGGAGGCACGCTGGGAGGCACCGCTCTCCAGAAAATAAATTCCGATCCGATCGCCACCGCGTAAAATGGAACGCGTATCGACACCCAACCCGCGAATCTTCTGGATGCAGGCTTCCGCGATATCGTTTTTCGGCAGGCGCGTGATAAAGGCCGCTTCCTCGCCGAACAAAGCGAGCGAGACCGCGACATTGGCCTCTCCGCCGCCAAAGGTCATCTCCAAAACCGGGGTTTGATTCAGGCGCAAATGACCAGGTGTGGCCAGGCGCATCATGACTTCTCCAAACGTGATTACTTTCATGCGGTTGAGTCTTTCTAAGATATTCGAGGTGGAAAAGAGCGAGTATGATCAGTCACGGGCGCGTCGTCGAATGTGTTTTTTTGGATTCTTGTCCGAGGTAGCCGTCGCAGTCCCTTGCGACGGTCAGTCCTATGAACGGAAAAGACACCATCGCAAGGGACTGCGACGGCTACCTCGGACACTCAAACATAATCCTTGCTACTTTGCGCGGGAAAGGTAGAGTGACCTCGGTTTAGTGAGCAGAAGCTCATCGGTTTTTATCGGCCCAGTGGCCAAAATCGCCCCCTAGTTGTCTTTCGATGAGAGATCGTTCAGGGCCATAACACCTCATCGACAACATTTAATTGCGGCCTGATGCCGGCGATTTATCGCCCGCATTTGCGCTCCAATTTCTACAGACAGCACATATGAACACCAACAGTACAGTTATCCCCAGCCCCCTCCCCGCTACCACCACGCCTTCCGTGATGTTCGCCGACCTCGCCCTAGCGGAACCACTTTTGCGCGCACTCAACGAAAAGAATTATACCGAGCCCTCGCCCATTCAGGCGCAGTCCATTCCGTATCTTTTGCAAGGACGCGACATGATCGGCGTCGCGCAGACCGGCACCGGCAAGACCGCCGCGTTCGCGCTGCCCATCCTGCAACGCCTCTCGGCCAATCCCGCTCCCGCGATGCCGCGTCGTCCCCGGGCATTGATCCTCGCGCCGACACGCGAACTCGCCGCGCAGATCGCGCAGAGCTTCGGCACCTACGGAAAATTCCTCAAGCTCACGCACTGCGCAGTCTTTGGCGGCGTCAGCCTCTCGCCTCAAATTCGCGCCCTTCAGCGCGGTGTGGATATCCTCATCGCCACGCCGGGCCGTCTCACGGACCTCGAACGCCAGAAGCATCTGAGCCTCGACAAGGTTGAAATCTTCGTCCTTGATGAAGCTGATCGCATGCTCGATCTCGGCTTCGTACATGAGATCAAACGCATCATCACCAAGCTTCCCCCCAAGCGCCAGTCGCTCCTGTTCTCGGCCACCATGCCGCCTGCGATCCAGGAACTCGCCGCATCGATTGTCCACAATCCGGCCCGCGTCGAAGTCACTCCCGCCTCCACCACGGTGGAACGGATCGACCAGCAGGTCGCCTTCGTCAATCGCCATGACAAATCGAAGGCGCTCGTTCACTTCATCAATAATCATCCGAAAGGATTGGTCCTCGTCTTCGTCCGCATGAAGCACATGGCCAATAAGCTGGTTGATCAGATCGCGAAGGACGGCATCAAGGCCGATGCCATTCACGGCAATAAATCGCAGGGTGCCCGTCAGCGCGCGCTGGAAAATTTCCGCAGCGGTCACAGCCGTGTTCTCGTGGCGACCGATATCGCCGCTCGCGGCATTGACGTCAAGGGCATCACGCTGGTCGTGAATTTCGACCTGCCCGAAGAGCCGGAGTCCTACGTCCACCGCATCGGACGCACCGCCCGAGCCGGTCTCGACGGCCAGGCGATCGCATTCTGCGACAGCTCGGAACGTAATCTCCTTCGCTCCATCGAGCGCCTCATCCGCCGCACGATTCCTGTTCTTAAGGGTCATCCTTTTGAAGGAAATGCGAACCAGCCGGATCAGCCCCGCACCACCACGGGATATGCTGGTTCGGGTATTGATCGCCCTCACCGCCCCGCGCCGCGCTCGGGTGGTTTCCGCCCCAACAACCCTTCCTCAGGCAATCGCTTCGGCGGCGCACGTTCTGGCGGCGACAACAGCCAGCGCGGCGGATTTGCCCGCGCCGGACGCGCTCGGTTCTAAGCGATTTGGAATGGAGGCGCTCCTGCACCTCCGCTGACGACCGGGAGGTTGTCCTTCCAAGAGCAACTCTATGTGTCGATTACGTGACAATTTGTCACGTAATCGATGGCTCTCCCTCTGGAAAGTTGTATCGAGACTTAACGACGCCGAGAACAACTTTTACGGAAGTCTGGGGTTATAGTTAAGTCTTCCTATTCCTATGACACTGGCTGATCTCTCCATCAAACGTCCGGTTTTTGCTTGGATGCTGATGATCGGCATTATCATGTTTGGGCTGATTTGCTATCAGCGGTTGGGCGTCAGTTACATGCCCGACATCGATTACCCGACCCTCGCCATCAGCGTGAACTGGCCGGGTGCCGCGCCGGAGGTTATTGAAAGCGAACTGGTCGATCCCATCGAACAGCGGGTCGTTGCGGTGGAAGGCGTGCGCCAGGTCCGCTCCAGCATCGGGCAAGGTTCGGCCTCCATCACGCTTGATTTCGACATCAACCGGAATGTCGATAACGCCCTGCAGGAAGTGGAGGCGAACGTGCAGCAGATCCGTCTTCCGCTAAACGTCCGGACGCCCACCATCTGGAAGCGCAATCTTGAGGACGATCCGATCATCCGAGTCGTGGTCTACGGCGACAAACCGCTGCGGGACATGGCCGATTACGTCGATAAATATCTGCAGACCACGCTCCAGACCGTCGATGGCGTGGGCGACGTGAGCGTCGGCGGATTCGGCTCGCGCCAGCTCCGCATCTGGATCAACAACGACAAGCTCAAGCAATACCAACTGACCGTGCAGGACGTGCAGCAGACGATCGAGGACCAACACGAGGAAACGGCCGGCGGCTACCTGGAAAATGCCAAGAACGAAATCAATGTCCGCACCATGGGTGAAGGCCTGACCGCAGACCAGGTCGGCAATGAATTGATCCTGAAACGAGGCGGCGAATCGATTTATAACTCGACCATTCACATCCGCGATGTGGCGCGAGTGCAGGACGATCTCAGCGATCGACGCAACATCACGCGGGCCGATGGCCAGCCCGCCGTCGTGGTGAATATCAAGAAACAGCGCGGCTACAATGAAGTCGCCGTCGCCGATAATGTGCTGGCCAAGCTGAAAGAACTTCAGGGTGCCCTTCCCCCGGGGATGAAGGCCCAAGTTGTGGTCGATTACACGCAGTTCACTCGAACGGCCGTGGCCGAGACACTCCATGAATTAATCATGGCGGGCATCCTGACCTCGATTATCTGCTACCTCTTCCTGGGAACGTGGAGTTCCGCCGCCAACGTCCTCGTGGCAATTCCGACCTCCGTCATCGGAGCGTTCATGGCTCTCTACATGCTGAATTTCACGCTGAACTTGTTCACGCTTCTCGCGCTGGCACTGGCGATCGGCATCGTGGTCGATGACGCGATCATGGTGCTGGAAAATATTGTCCGGCATTACGACATGGGCAAGAGCCGCAAAAAGGCCGCCCAGGATGGCGCGCGCGAAATCACCTTTGCGGCAGTGGCGGCGACGGTCGCGGTCGTGGCGATTTTCATTCCTGTCGCCTTCATGAGCGGAATTATCGGCCGCTTCTTCTTCCAATTTTCGGTGACGATGACCGTGGCTGTCCTCTTCTCCCTGCTCGAATCCATCACGCTCACGCCGATGCGCTGCTCCAAGATGCTGGGCAAAAGTGACAAGGAAAGCTATCTGACTCGGCATGCGGACCGGCTCTTCCGAGGCTTGGCCGCGCGTTATCGCATCGCTCTCATCTGGGCGTTGAATCGGCGCTGGCAGGTGCTGGGCGGCTCATCTCTTCTCTTTGTGCTCTCGCTCTTCGCCGTTATGTTTTTGCGGCAGGAATTCGTCCCGCCCCAGGACCAGAATTTCTTTCATATCCGGCTTGAAGCGCCGATGGGATCCTCCCTGACCTACATGGATGCGAAGGTCAGCCGGATCGAGCAGTACATCAAGACCAACCCCGAAGTCGCCCATTACGTTTCCGGCACGGGCGATGGAGGCCGGGCGAATGTTGCCAACTTCGATGTCGTTCTCGTCGATAAATCAAAACGGAAAGTCAGCCAGGCCGACCTGATCCTGAAGTTTCGGGCCGACATCAAAGCCATGCCTGAAATGGCGGGACTTTGGACGAGTTTTTCGGATCTCTCCGGTCGCGGGCTTTCCACATGGCAGACTTCTCCCGTGGCCTTCACCGTTCGAGGGCTGGAATATGACAAGCTCAACGAAATTACAACCCAGATCATGGCCAAGCTCAATGCCAGCGGCTTGGTCACCGACTTGAACAGTAACTACCGCACCGGCATGCCCGAGGCCCAGGTTTTCCCAGACCGGGACGCGGCTTCCCAGCGGGGAGTTTCCGTCGATGCCATCGCCCAGGCCGTCAACGTGGCTATCGGGGGCACGGCGGACGGCCAGTTCACCAGCAGCGGTCACCGTTACGACATTGATCTTCGCCTGGAAGGTCTCGAGCGCGGGCAACCCGCCGACATCCAGAAACTTGATGTGCGTAACGAATACGGAGAGCTCGTTCCCTTGAGTGAAGTTACGAAAATCGAAATTCATCCCACACTCCAAACTGTCGCCCGCATCGATCGGCAACGGGCCATTTCAGTCGGCGGCGGACTAGCTCCTGATGCCTCCCAGGCCAAAGTCCTGGCCTTGACGGAGGAGATCGCCAAACCGCTTTTGCCGCCCGGTTACGAGTTTCATTTCGACGGCGGCGCTTCCGGATACAAGGAGACCTTTAACAGCCTTTGGTTCGCGCTCATTCTCGGAGTGGCCGTTGCGTACATGGTCCTGGCTACGCAATTCAACAGCTTCCTCCACCCAATTTCCGTGCTGCTCGCGCTTCCCTTCAGCTTGACCGGCGCACTGTTGGCGCTTTGGGCGACGAATGAATCTCTCAATATGTTCAGCATGATCGGCATCATCCTGCTCATGGGCATCGCCAAGAAAAATTCGATCCTGCTCGTCGAGTTCACCAACCACGTCCGCACCCAGGACAAGCGTCCGTTGCGCGCCGCGTTGCTCGATGCCTGCCCGATCCGGTTGCGCCCCATTTTGATGACCTCGCTGGCCACGATGTCCGCCGCTATTCCCTCCGCGCTGGGATTCGGCCCCGGCTCGGAAACCCGCATGCCGATGGCCACGGCGGTCATCGGCGGTATTCTCGTCTCGACCTGCTTTACCCTTTTTGTCGTTCCCTGCGCTTACAGTCTCCTGGCCCGCTGGGAAACAGAACCCGATGATGACGAAGACAGTGACGCCGAGTTGACCTCAACTTCGTCTGCTGCTTCCGACGAAACTTCGCTGGTAAAATAGCGGGACCGATTTCAAGGCGAAATGGTTTTATAACCCGGCTTGAGCAAGAGCGTATAAGCCGCTCCTCCCAGCCAGCCACCGAAGATCGGCGCAAGCACATACACCGTCAACCAACCCCAGCCATTGACGGTAAAAGGAAGACTTCCCCAACCCGCCCAGGAGGAAAATAATCTGGGTCCCAGGTCTCGCGCGGGATTAAAGCAAGCCATGGTGATCGGCCCGAAAAGAGAAATGAGCATGGTAATGGTCAGACCGATGGCCGCCGCTGTCAGGATTTGAGGACGGCTTCCATTTTGCTCATCCGTTACGGCGAGGATCACCATCAGTAGAATCGCAGTCCCCACGACTTCGGTGAAGAATGCTTCCGGTTGACTCGTAATGGAGGGGGCCACCGACAGAGGTCTGCCGCCGGGATTGGGAAAGTACTCCCCAAAGATCATCGCGCTGGCTTCGCTGCCAGGAAGACCTCGCGTGATACCGTTCTTTTGTTCAAACACGGTAAGCGCACCCGCAAAAATAAGATAAAGCACGCAAGCGGCCAGAATCGAACCGAATAACTGGCAGAGGATGTACGGTACGATACGCCGCAGTGGAAAATCTCTCCACACGGCGAAACTGAGGGTCACGGCAGGATTGAGATGCGCCCCGCTTAACGATCCCGTCAGGTGGATGGCAGTGGCAATTCCCAATCCCCAAATAATGGCGACTTGAAATATTCCTACCTGCGCACCCGTCAACACGGCAGAAGCCACGCTTCCGCAACCGAAAAATACGAGCAGGAAGGTGCCAACAATCTCTCCCCATATCCACGCAGGAATGGTCTTCGCTACTGTCATGAGCAACAACTGCTCTCAGTGGAACAACAAGATGAATTACTGCTTTCAAGACCACACTGTTCTTTAGCCAGACAATCTGTGTGCTTGGTTGTCAAACGAAAGACAACTGCATCGCCATCCGCTTCGGCGGATTCAATCGGAAACTGGGAGATGTAAGGAGCTTCAAATTCAACTTCGACCTCCAATTCATCCGAAGGCAAAATTTTTCCGGCTAACTTCAAAATCGAGGCAAGCTTGCCCGCCGTTAGCGCATGGTCTTCATCATTGGCCGCCACCCACGCTTGAAGAACACATGAGGAAGTGGACCTCCGAGTTCCACCGCAGTCGATGAAGTCTTTCTGCACATGGCCGACTTCTGTGATGTGAAAATGGACCGGGATGGTGACTTGATCCGGCAAGTGGAAGACGATGCCCTTGGCGGCATTTTGTTCGAGGATGGATTTGAGTTCGGTGATGTTCATAACTTTATTTCTTTTCGCGGTAACCAGTGGCATACGCCTCAAAGACGAGTTTGATTTGGTCTCGCACTTGGCGGAACACGGCCAAAATTTCCTCATCCGTTCCTTGGGCATGAGCCGGATCGTCAAACCCCCAGTGATAACGATTCACCTGCCCGGGAAACATGGGACAAGCTTGGTCCGCGTTGCCACACACCGTGATGACGGTATCGATCTCGCGATCAAGAAATTCATTCAGGGATTTCGAGGTGTGCCCGGAAATATCGATGCCAATCTCCCTCATCACTTCCAGGGCCTTGGGATGCACGTAGCCAGCAGGCTTCGATCCCGCGCTATAAACATCGAAGAGATCACCCGCCGCGTGACGGAGAACTCCCTCTGCCAGATGGCTGCGGCAGGAATTGCCAGTACAAAGAATCAGGATGGAAGGATTGCTCATCTTGTTTGGAGTGAATATTAATTTTGTGGAAGGCGTTCCTTTTCACCGATGCCGCCTACCGCCTGCTCAAGTTTGATCCGTTCCATCTTCTCAAAAGGCAGGGAACAAAAAAGGTCAAGGCGTCGCTGAATCTGCATCGCCACTTGCACAGTCTTTTGAAACTTCTCATCCTCGTTGCCTTCAAATGTCGCCGGGTCAGGAGAACCCCAATGTGCAACGACCGGTTGCCCCGGCCAAACCGGACAACTTTCCCTGGCATTATCACAAACGGTAACGACGAAATCGAATCGAACGTCCCTATATTCCTCCCATGACTTACTGCGGGCACCGGAGGCATCAATGTGATAATTCTCCTTGAGTACACGAAGGACTACCGGGTTCACCCTCCCTGTGGGTTTGGCCCCGGCGCTGAAGGATTCAAAGCGGCCAGGAGCCACGCGGCGAATCAGGAATTCGCCCAGGATGGATCGGGCGGAGTTGCCCGTGCAGAGAAAGAGAATTTTGAATGGAGTCATGGTCAGCAGGAACAGGTTGTTGCCCGGGAGGGCTGGATGCCTTTAATTTCGGCTTTCAGGCCGCTGCAATCTGTCTTGATCTTCGCAAGTCCACGCAGATCCTTTTTGAAGATCGGTTCTGTGCCCACACAATCCTGAAGGCACCGGAGATTGGAATCGAGTTCCGGGCTTTTTTTACGTGGAAGACTATAAATCATCCAATTTTGATACCGGCGGCTTTCCACCATGCCTTGAGCCTTTAGATAGGCGAGGTGCTTGGAAATCTTCACTTGCGGCTCGCCCAGGACTTCCTGAAAGTGGCAGACGCAAAGCGGCTTGATCGAGAGCAAATGGAGGATGCGAAGGCGTGTTTCGTCGCAAAGACAACGATAGATGGCGAGCAGCTTCATCGTTGTATTCTTTCATAAGTATATTCTTTTACAAGTATATAGTTTGGCAAATTTTCTTCGCCTGACTTATAAAATAACTTCTAGTGAGACAAGAGCAGCTTGTCGTCGAAGCGCACCAGCATGTAGGAAATGATATTCATTCCCATGCGATGCACGGCCAGCGCGGTGTCCAGATTGAAATTGCGGTAAAAAATGGACTGTTTCTCCACAAACGCCGTATCGGTATAGAGCGTACCGGGAGGGATGGGCCTGTAGGTCATGAAGAAGCTTTTATCGCCCGGCAGTATCCGCATGAACATGATGTCGCTATAATCGTTGGGCGTGTAAAGGATGGCGAGAATGCCATCGATATCGAGATGCTGCGGCGCTTCCGCATAGTAATTCATTCCCGCTGGAATTTGCGTCATGGGATAACGGCCCTTGGCAAAAATGTCATCAGTCAGGGAATAGGGCATGAATTTCTTGTCTTCGTCTGGGATGACCCGCTTCATTTCCCGGTGAAAAGCGACATCGAAACGGGATCCCTCCCCGGCCAGCGCGTTATCACCCCAAATCATCCCTCCGTCGATCAGGTACTTCCTCAAATTCTCGATCTCGGCATCGGTCAGGACGAAATCCTTGTGCCCGGTGAAGAAGATGAACGGTGGCATTTTGTCGAGCAAATCGGGGCTGGCGATATCCAAGGGTTTGGACACCACCTCGCCCTTGATGGCGCCGTGGCTCCACTCGTTAATTTTCGCCACCAAGTCGGGAATGCTACCCGCCACGATATTACCGTCCTTATCGAGACGAGTGTTGCAAGCCCAGTCACCGTTGGCGTAGGACGCGACATAAACCGGGAAAGTGCAGGTCGGATCGTGGTTGGCAATCTGCTCCGGAGTCATGTGCCATTTGTCTATAACCGTCTGCTTGATGTCCTGGATGCTCAGATCAAGACTGCTGGGAGTAGCGTGAACAGGATCAGAAGGTGGACGAGGAGTATGGTTGTCTATCCCCTTGGTGTCGCCAATCCTCGGCATGGGAACCGAAATCCTAGAGTTAACCAAAGTCGTGGGAATTTCCGGAATCGGGGACGGCGGAGTGGGTAGATTTACGATTACTTCCTGCGGAACAGGAATGGCGTTGGTCGGAGGCGGCACAGGGGGCGTGGGAATGTAAATAGTCGTATCCGGCGACTGTGTTGCAGGCGCCCGAAAGACAATCCAGCCCGCCACGGCCATAAAAAGCACCAGATGAAAAAGCAACGCACTTAAAAAGAAAACCGAACGGGTGACTTTATCCGCCCAACGGCTGTCTTTCCCAAGGGGCTCTTGAGGCATAAAACAGCAATACTCGTAATTACAACAAAAGCGAATATTATCTTAATCTAACCATTGGTCTTATGCGAAATTGGCGGGGAGTGACGCCCCGCGCCTGCTTGAACGCCTTGCAAAGATGAGCAGCATCGACGAAACCGCATTGCGCGGCGATTTCCTTCAGCGTCAGATCGGACGTCGTCAGTAAAGCAGCAGCCTTCTCAAGGCGAGCCTGGCGGAGAAAACTTCGTGGCGACATCCGGTGATGACGCCGGAACAAACTCGAAAAGTGAGCCGGGCAAAGAGAGTGATATGCCGCGACCTGCGCGATGCTCAGGGCGTCCTGCAAATTCGTGCGAAAATAATGGGCCGCCGATTCGACGCGATTGACCTGGCGCGAATTTAGATCCGAACCGGTCCTCGGTGGACGGACAGAAACGGCTGGAGCCTGTTCCGCCCGACGTGCCATCAGTAAAAGAATGCTTTGCGCCGCCAGTCCGACCCGTACTTGCGACGGGAGCCCCGGCTGATGGTGCTCACGGGCGATGATTTCGATATAATCCGCAATTTCCCCGAAGTCATCTCCAGTCGCGACCGCTCGTTGCGACCAGTCCGGAGATTTGCCGCCAAAATCAAAACCGACCCAGGCCAGTTGGGCCTCACCCCCTGCCCTGATTTCCTCGCAGTGAAGGGTCTTCGGTTTCAAAAGGATCGCCTCTCCCGCTTCTAACGAAAGTCGGCGACGGCGACCGATACGCCAATCACATTGTCCGGAGAGAACGATGCCCAATTCGTAGAAGGGATGATCGTGCCAGTAAAAATTACGGCCACTCTGACGTCGTCCGGACGCAACCAGCTTGACGGAAGGAGGTGATTCCCAAATTTGCATTTTTACGAGGTTAGGCAGCTAATACGCCATGAAATCTATGATTAGTACAATAAAAACTCGCTTTCGCCCAATTGCTGAAACCGCTCATAATCGTTCATGCTTTCGAACATGAGCAACACGCAACTTTCGTGGGGTATTATCGGAACCGGGGGCATTGCCCAAACCTTTGCGCATGGGCTGGCCAAGTCTCGCACCGGAAAACTGGTCGCAGTCGGCAGCCGGAAACAGGACGCCGCCGATACCTTCGCCAAAAAATTCGGACAGGTTCAGGCGCATGGAAGTTACGAGGCGCTGCTTGCCGATCCTGCGGTGCAAGCCGTCTATATTGGCGTACCTCACCCATTTCACGCGGACCTGTGCATCAAGGCGGCCCGCGCCAAAAAACATATCCTCTGCGAAAAGCCGCTGACGCTCAATCACGCGGAAGCGATGGTCGTGGCCGAGGTTGCGCGCGAAAACGGCGTGTTCCTGATGGAAGCGTTCATGTATCGCTGCCACCCGCAAACGACCAAGCTGGTCGAATTGATCCGCAACGGCGAGATCGGAGATGTCGGGGTCATCCAGGCTACGTTCAGCTTCCACGGCGGATTTCACGCCCATGGTCGTCTTTTCAGCAATGAGCTTGGAGGCGGAGGCATCCTTGATGTGGGCTGTTACACAGCCTCGATCTCGCGTCTGGTGGCGGGAGCGGCGTTGGGTCTGCCCTTTGCCGATCCGATCAAGGTCAGCGGATTCGTGCAGCTTTATCCTGAGACGGGAACCGATGCCTACGCGGTTGCCTCGGCTCAATTTCCGGGCGGTATTCTGGCCCAATTATCCACTGGTGTGGGCTTGAGTCAGGAAAATTGTCTGCGAGTCTACGGCAGTAAGGGCTCGATCTACGTTCCTCATCCTTACGTGATGTCACGCGAAGGCGGCGAAAGCACGATTGTGGTGAACCGTGCTGAATCGTCGTCGCCGGAAACCATCGTCATCAAGACCGATGCTTGGCTCTACTCGCTGGAAGCCGATGCCGTGGCCGACGCGCTGGAGCAGGGACGCTTGGAAAGCCACGCGATGACGGTCGCCGATTCCCTCGGCAATATGGCGGCGCTGGATGCCTGGCGCGCATCGGCGGGATACGTTTACGAAAGTGAAAAGCCCAATGCTTCCTTCCCCACGGTCAGCCGTAAACCGCTGCAAAAAAGAGCGGATGCCCCCATCCCCTCCGGCCGCATCGAGGGAGTGGACATTCCTGTCTCGCGCTTGATCCTGGGTTGCGACCACCAACTAACCATGCCATACGCCGCAGCCATGTTCGACGATTTCTTCGAGCGAGGCGGAAATGCGTTCGATACCGCTTACATTTATGGCGGAGGTCTGCAGGAACAATTGCTGGGCCGCTGGATCGAGCAACGCGGCCTTCGCGCGCAGACGGCGGTGATGGTGAAGGGAGCGCATACGCCTCTCTGCCGACCTGACTTCTTAAGTTCTCAATTACTCGAGAGCTTGGATCGTTTGAAAATTGGTTACGCCGATATGTACCTGATGCATCGCGACAACCTGGATGTCCCCGTCGGCGAATTCGTCGATGTGCTCAACGAGCATCATCGCGCGGGCCGGATCAAATCGTTCGGTGGTTCGAACTGGTCCCTGGAGCGCCTACAGGAAGCCAACGCTTACGCGGAGAAAAAGGGCCTCCAGAAATTCGGCTTGGTCAGCAACAACTTCAGCCTCGCCCGCATGGTGTCACCGGTCTGGCATGGTTGCGTCTCGGCCAAGGATCCGGATTTCAAACAGTGGCTGGAGAAAACACGAACGCCGCTTCTCTGCTGGTCGAGCCAGGCGAGAGGCTTCTTCACTGAACGCGCGGGCCGCGCCAAACTTGGCGACGCGGAACTGGTGCGTTGCTGGTATGGCGACGATAACTTTCAGCGCCGGGATCGCGCCATCGAATTGGCGGCCAAGAAGGGCGTCCAGCCGATCCATATTGCGTTGGCCTACGTGCTTGCCCAGACCTTCCCGACATTTGCCCTGGTCGGCCCGCGCCTGATTTCCGAGACAGCCAGTTCCTGCGCAGCGCTCTCGGTCAGTCTTACGCCTGAGGAATTGAAGTGGCTTGATCTTGAGTAAGGCTCTCGCGTCCGAAGGGCAACAATCATATCTGGCTGATGATATTTTTCACCGATTTAGTCCAAGTATTTCCGTATTCACTCCATGGCTTTTGTCTCCAAAATCCGGCTAGCATGATTCCATGACAACGATACTTCTGGAGCGGTCAAGTCGATGGACGGAATGGCCGATCCCGCCGGGCTCGTCAACATGGAGTTGAAACCGGGCGAATTTTTCCTCTTCAACGAAAAGCCCCTACACCATTCCGAAGTCAACCGTTCGCAACGCCGCCGCATGAGCATGCGCGTCACGCTGCCGATAGTGAGAATCGAACAAGACGGCCCTCCTCTCCATCCGGGGTATGCCGCCATCGTCGTCTCGGGCCGCAATACCATGGGCTTCAAGCGACTCATGGCGCCGCCTGAAACGCCCTGATGAATCTGGCGCGGGACTCCACCGCAAACATTCTCCCCTAACCGTTGCTTGATTTTACGCCACCCGAACGCAGCATGGTCATTCAATCCATGACTCTGCCCTGGAAAAAACCGCTGGCGCGCCTCATTCACGGCGCCGACTACAATCCCGAACAATGGAACCCAAAGGTGTGGCGCAAAGACGTCGCCCTGATGCAGAAAGCCGGCCTCAACACCGCTTGCCTGGGCGTTTTCTCATGGTCGAATCTTGAACCGGAAGAAGGGCGCTATCAGTTCGAGTGGCTCGATGAGATCATTGATCTGCTCAAGCGCGGTGGCATCAATTTCATTCTCGCAACGCCCAGCGGAGCGCGACCTCCCTGGCTGGCTCAGCAATATCCCGAAGTTTTGCGCGTCAACGAAATGGGCATACGAAATCTTTATGGGACCCGCCACAACCATTGCCTGACTTCTCCTGTCTATCGCGAAAAAGTCGCGTCCATCAATGGACGTCTTGCCGAGCGTTACGGATCGGACGATGCGATGGTGCTCTGGCATGTCTCGAATGAATATCAGGGTGAATGCCATTGCGACCTTTGCCGAAATACGTTTCGTGGCTGGCTGCAAAAGCGCTACGAGACATTGGATGAATTGAATGCCGCCTGGTGCTGCTCCTTCTGGAGTCACCGTTACTCCGACTGGAATCAAATCGATCCGCCTTCGTTGCGTGGCGAACCCCGCCTGCACGGTCTCAACCTGGCGTGGAAACGTTTCATCACGGACCAGACGATTTCTTTTTTCAAGGACGAAGTCGCCGCCATTCGCCGTCACGATCAGGCAACGCCAGTGACGACCAATATGATGGGAGCTTATCCCGGCCTTGATTATGTACGCTTTGCCCGTGAAATGGATGTGGCCTCGGTCAATGTCTATCCGGAATGGCACCGGGAATCCGTGGGTGATGTGAAGGTCGCCGCTGACGTCGCCTTCGTTTACGACCTCTATCGCTCGATGAAGGACGCTCCCTTTCTGATGATGGAATCCACGCCGTCACTCGTCAATTGGCGGGAGGTCAGCAAACTCAAGCGACCGGGCATGAATATCCTCTCGTCGCTTCAGGCGATCGCTCATGGTTCCGACTCCGTGGCCTATTTTCAATGGAGAAAGAGCCGGGGCGCGTTCGAGAAATTTCATGGCGCCGTCGTTGATCATTCAGGACGGGACGACACCCGCGTCTTCCAGGAAGTTGCCGAGCTTTCCAAAATGCTCGGAAAGCTTTCGGGTGTTATCGGCCATCGAACTCCTGCCCCCGTCGCTGTGATCCATGATTGGGAGAATCGGTGGGCGTTTGAAAATTGCAGCGGCTTTCGAAACGATCGAAAGAATTATGTCGAGGAAGTCAGCCTGTACCACCGAGCACTGTGGCAGTGCTCAATTCCCTGTGACTGCGTCGATTCGGAAACTGATTTCTCGTCCTATCGTCTCGTCATGGCCCCGATTCTTTATTTGGTAAAGCCGGGGGTGGCCGAGCGACTCGAAGCGTTCGTGCGTGCAGGAGGAGCCTTGGTCCTGACCTATGGCTCCGGATGGGTCAATCCGGAGGATCTCATTTTTGAAGACGGTCAACCGGGCCCTTTGCGCACTCTTCTTGGTTTGCGTGTGGAAGAAAGCGATTCGCTTTTTGACGGCGAAAAGGTTCGGATCGAACCGCTGCCGGAAGCGGCGGAATTAGTTCCCTCAGGAGAAGCCAAAGAGATTTGTGAACGCATCCTTTTGGAAACCGCCCGCCCCCTCGCCCAGTATGCCTCCGAGTTTTATTCCGGGGAACCCTGCCTCACCGTTAACAAATTGGGAAAGGGACAAGTCTATTATGTCGCCTTCCGAGCGGAGCTGGATTTTATCGGTGCTTTCATTGGAAATCTCGCTCGCGAAATCGATTTGGCGAGCGTTTGGTCTACTCCCCTTCCCAAGGGCGTGAACGCCCAGAAGCGCATTGCGGGTCAGACGGAATTTGTTTTTATCATGAATTTCAATGATCACGATGTGGCCATTCCCATCACCGATTTTCACTGGATCGACGTGAAAACCGATCAACCCATCTCCGGCACCCACACCCTGAGCGCCTACGGGATTCTCATCATTAAGAATTGAAACTTGAGCCAGTTTTTGTTCAATTTCCAGAAGTGGAACGACTTTGGTTATCGGGGAGTTGTGGGCTCACGATAAAGCAACGAACCGTAGGCGACTTCGCCCCTTCCGTTGTCGAGAACTCCTGCTATGCTGCCATTATCCGAGCAAACAAAGGAACTCTCCATGATCGAAACCGACAACGATGAGCAGTTTTACCGGGACACCGAATCCGTTGCTTTCCCCAAGCTCAATGATCGACAGCTCGCTTTGTTGGCGCCGTTGGGTGAATCGCGCATCCTCCGTCGAGGGAGCCTTCTTTACAGTGCAGGACAGAGGGACTTGGGATTGACCGTAGTCATCCGTGGTGAGTTGGAAGCATTTGAAACCAGGGACGGTTCCGAGTTGATCCTGGCAACACCGGGTCCTCGCGATTTCGTCGGCGACGTCTCCATGCTGACGGGCAATTCAACCCTGGTCAGCGTACGCGGCAAGGCGGACGAAACTGAGGTTCTGGTTATCGGTGCCTCCGAGTTCAGAAGGGCCCTCTCCGAGCTTCCAGGCTTGGGAGAAATCATTGTCAGCGCGTTGATGATGCGCCGGAAGCGACTTCAACGTGATCGCGAATTTGCCGGTTTTCGCATTGTGGCACTGCCTGGCTCTCCCGACGGACATCAGATTGATGATTTTCTGGATAAAAATCACATCCTTCACCGGTTGATCGATTTTGAAAGTGACGAAGGACGGGAACTTAGCAATCGCCTGAATATCAATCGGCGAGACTTACCCGTTTTGATCCAGAGTAATGGGTTTCCTTTGCGCCGCCCGTCTATCCGGGAAGTCGCGCAGGTAGCGGGTCTTTTGCGACCTCTCGCGCAAAATGGAGAAACGGAAATACTCTGCGACCTTGCCATTGTTGGAGCGGGACCCGCCGGTCTCGCGGCGGCCGTCTACGCCGCTTCTGAAGGCTTAAAGACCGTCGTCTTGGAAAGCTATGCTCCTGGCGGCCAGGCAGGGTCATCATCACTGATCGAAAACTTTTTTGGTTTCCCCACGGGCATTAGCGGAGGTGACTTGACGAATCGAGCACAACTCCAAGCTTATCGGTTTGGAGCAAAGTTTACGACCCCATCCCAAGCTCTGTCGCTCAAATTCCGGGATGGCGACCATGGTGCCGAATTGCACATCGAAGGTTGTAACGCCACCTTGCGAGCCAAATGCGTCCTGATCTCCACCGGGGCTGAGTACAACCGCATCGAAGCGGAAGGACGTGAAAGCTTTGAAGGCCGGGGCGTTTATTATGCCGCGACTGCCATGGAAAGTAAGCTGTGCCGCAACGCAACCGTGATCGTCGCTGGAGGCGGAAATTCGGCGGGCCAGGCCGCGATGTTCTTGTCGGAAACTGCACAGAAAGTATTGCTGGTTATTCGAGGGGATAATCTCAACAAGAGCATGTCGAGTTATCTTTCGAGACGCGTCGAAACGACGGACAACATCGAGATCCTTCGCAACACTGAAATCCGCAAAATGACCGGGGCAAAGCATTTGGAAACAGTGGAGCTGGAAAACGCCCAGACAGGTGAACACCGCGTTGTCCAAAGCTGCGCTGTCTTTTCGATGATCGGAGCCAAGCCCTGCACGAAATGGCTGCCCCCCGAAATCGAGCGGGACGAGAAAGACTTCATCAAGACTGGACCGGCGATTGTTGACGCCCCCGCTTGGAAAGACTCGAAGCGAAAACCAACTCCCTTGGAAACAAGCCGCCCGGGAATTTTTGCTGCAGGAGACGTTAGGTCTGGCTCCGTCAAACGTTGCGGCGCAGCGGTTGGCGAGGGCGGCATGGCCATTGAAGGCATTCACCAGGCGCTGGGCACGTACTCTTGATGATCAAGAGTTTTTGCGTTCCTCGAGCAGCTTTTCAATATCGACGATCATTTTTTCTTGCTCCTCTCTTGAGGACGCTTTTTTGAAATAGGCATGTGCCCCCAAGGCCATGCTTTGGGTGATGTCTTCGGCAAGCGACGAACCTGACAAGATCGCGACAGTCAATCTGCCCGGATTCAAGCTGCGGATCCATTGCAGGACATCGAATCCATTTTTACGAGGCATCTTGAGGTCCAGGAGTATGAGGTCGGGAACTTCACCACCCCCTTGAAGATAATCGATGGCTTCCTGGCCATCACGCGCTTCCCCGATCACAATGAACTTTGAACTCCGTTCCAAGAACGTCTTCTCGAAAAAACGGTCGTCCGGCGAGTCATCGACCAAGAGCACTTTGTATTTGTCCATTCCCATGAAGCCCCTCATTCCCCCTAGGTGTTAATTCACTTCTTGCGGAGCGTAAAGTAGAATGTAGCCCCTCGACCGACCTTGCCTTCGGCCCAGATGCGTCCCCCGTGCTTTCGGACAATCCGCGAGGCAAGGGCCAGCCCGACTCCTGTCCCTTCAAATTCCTCGAGACGATGCAGGCGTTGAAACACACCGAACAGCCGATCGACGAATGCCATGTCAAAACCAACGCCATCATCGCGGATGAAGATCACGTCTTCATGGTCGCCACGATTGCACCCGATTTCGATGTGGGCCGGGTTCCGGGGCCGGGTGTACTTGACGGCATTGGAGACGAGATTGTCGAAGACCTGCCGGATGAGGCCATAGTTACAGGTCAAAGTGGGGAGGTTCCCGATTTTCCATTCGATGTGCCGATCCGGGACGGCTTCCAGAGTGGTGGCAACCACGTCCTTGAGGAGGACGTTCAAGTCCACGGCAGCAGAGTCGAACTGTTGCCGGACGACTCCGAACAAATTCAGCAAATCATCCACCATTCGTCCCATCTCCTTGGACTTCGACTCGATCCGTTTCAAGTAGTTTTGCGCCTGAGATGGCAGGACGTCAGAGAATTCTTCCTGTAAAAGCTCCGCGTATCCGTGGATTTGCCGGAAAGGTGCCCGCAGATCATGCGCGATCGAATAGGAAAAGGCCTCCAATTCCTCATTGGCTGCCCTCAATTCCGCCGTCCGATCAGAAACACGCTCTTCGAGCTTGAGATTGAGCTGCAGTAAGCTTTCCTCCGCATGTTCGCGCTCCTGAACTTCCATCCGGAGGGCGGTATTCGTCACGTCAAGTTCCGCTGTCCGCAGCTTGACACGCACCTCCAGGTCATCGCGCGCCAGGAGCAGGTCCTCGGCCTGGCGACGGACCTGCTCAGTGGTCTTGTACAATTCAACAAAGACCGCGACCTTGGCCCGCAGGATCTCAGGCACGATGGGGGCCAGGATGTAGTCGACCGCGCCGAGGGAATATCCGCGGCTCACGTGCGTCTCGGTGTCGCTAATCGCCGAGACAAAGATGATCGGGACATTTTCCAGGCTTTTGCGCTCGCGAATCAAGACCGCTGTCTCGAACCCGTCCATGACCGGCATATTGACGTCCAGTAAGATGACTGCGAATTGCTGGTTAAGGAGATGGCGCAGGGCCTCACGACCGGAGGAAGCCAGGACAATATTCTGGTCGAGATCTTCAATGATGGACTCCATCGCGAGGCGCTTGTCCTGGCGGTCGTCCACGATCAGAATGTTGGCCTTGGGCGAAGATGCTTTTCCATCTTCCACCCTCGGCCCGGCACGACGGTGCCTGTCCAGAGAGGGCCCCATGTCCTGTCTTTCGGTTTTTTTCCCGTTGGTCAGCGATGCAGCCATAGGCGTAGCATGGAAAGGAGTTCGGTACTATCAACCGGTTTCGCGATGTAATCGGAAGCGCCAGCCTCGATGCACTTGTCCCGGTCCCCTTTCATGGCCTTGGCCGTGACCGCGATCATGGGCAGGGTTCGAAACTTGGGGAACTTCCGGATGGCTCGCATCGTGTCGTAGCCATCCATGTCCGGCATCATGATGTCCATCAAGACGGCATCGATTCCGGGCTTGGACTGCAATTGTTCCAGGGCGATCTTTCCCGTCTCGGCCGAGGAGATGTTCATGTCATACCGCTCCAGCAGGCTGGTCATGGCGAAGATGTTGCGGATGTCATCGTCGACGATAAGGATGTTCTTGCCCTTGAGAACGGTCTCCGCCTGGTAGAGCCGCTGGATGGTTTCACGCTTTGATCCTTTGAGTTTGCTAACGTCCTGGTGGAGGAACAGGGCGCACTCGTCAAGGAGCCTCTCCTCGGAATGGACCTCCTTCAGGTTCATGGCGTTGCTCAATCGTTTCAGATGGGAATCATCTTTTTTTGAGATGTTTCCGGGAACGTAAGCGATGATGGGGATCTCGCTAAGATGGGGATCTTTCTTGATCTCTTCGATCAAATCCAATCCAACCATGTCGGCCAACTCATGTCCGATTACGACGGCTCCGAACGGATTGTCCCGTATCTTGGCGAGAGCCTCTTCTCCGGTGGCTGCCTCGACGATCTGAAGATCGGGCTCGCCTAGAATACCGGTCAAATGACGGCGTTGCTCCTCATTTTTTTCTGCAATAAGAAGATGCTTGGCTGGGTCCTTGGCTACATGGTCAATCCGTGCAAAAACCTCCCTTAGCTCTTCCTTGGACTTCAACGGCTTGTTCAACACGCCAAGGGCTCCCGCCCTTAGTCCACGTGCCTGCACGTCTTCCGTGGTGACGATGTAAACGGGTATATGCCGGGTGCTGATGTTGTCCTTGAGCCGGGCGAGAATACGCCATCCATCAAGATCGTGAAGGTTGATATCGAGCGTAATCGCATCGATCTTGCGCTCCTTGGCGATATTCAATGCGTCTGCGCCGCGCGGCGAGATCAATGCCTTGAAGCCACTCTCGTGCGCCATCTCCATGAGCAACTGGGCAAAGCCGGTGTCATTTTCCACAATGAGGAGCACGCGATCATTCGCGCTGATATTATCGGCATCGTCGTCCATTTGTGGTGCGCCTGGTGGATCCGACTCAAGCACACTGATCGGAACCTCCAGCTCAATTGGAATCTCCAATCGATTCTGACCGGAGGGAAGTTGCGCCTGCCGCTTGGCAGGCTTTACCGGCACATAATTTTGCGGAAGGAAGAGAGTAAACGTACTCCCCTCGCCCGGGACGCTGACCAGCCGAATTTCCCCGCCCAGCAGACGTGTGATTTCGCGGCTGATAGCGAGGCCGAGACCGGTGCCGCCGTACTTGCGACTCGTGCTTCCGTCAGCCTGCTGGAAGGCCTCGAAGATGATGTGCTGCTTGTCCGCCGAGATGCCGATGCCGGTATCGGTCACGGAAAAGACGAGTACCGACTTGGCACGGTTCAGGGTCTCGTTCTCCGGATTCCAGCCATCGCGGGCCGACGTGATACTGAGAGAGACCTTGCCGCTTTCCGTAAACTTGAATGCATTGGACAACAGGTTCTTGAGGATCTGCTGGAGCCGCTTCGCGTCTGTCTGGATGGTTCTGGGTAGGTTCGTCGAACGCACCACTTCGAACTCCAGTTTCTTGCTGTCTGCGAAGTGGCGGAATCCCCGCTCGACGTAGTCCTGAAGCTCGCGCAGCGTGACCTCACCGACATCGACCATGACGGTACCGGACTCGATCTTCGAAAGATCGAGAATGTCGTTGATCAACGCGAGCAGGTCGTTTCCGGCTGCGTGGATCGTCTTGGCGAACTCGACCTGCCTGGCCGACAGGTTCTGGTCCTTGTTCTTGGAGAGATCATCGGAAAGGATAAGCAAGCTGTTGAGCGGGGTCCTCAATTCGTGGGACATGTTGGCGAGAAACTCGGACTTGTATTTGGAGGTCAAGGCCAGTTGCTTGGCCTTTTCTTCCAAGGCCTGACGGGCCTGCTCCACTTCCGTATTCTTCCGTTCCACTTCGACGTTTTGATCGGCGAGGAGCTTGGCCTTTTCTCCCAATTGCTGGTTGGTCTGCTGCAACTCCAGTTGCTGACTTTGCAGTTCCTTGGCGAGGGACTGCGATTGCTTCAGCAAATCTTCCGTTCGCGTATTGGCCTCAATGGTGTTGAAGACGATGCCGATACTTTCCGTCAACTGGTCCAGAAAGGCGTAGTGGGTGGGGCTGAAGCGGTCGAATGACGCCAGTTCCATCACGCCCTTGACCTGGCCTTCGAACACGACGGGCAGGACCAGGATGTTGACCGGTGTCGCCTTGCCCAGGCCCGAGCCGATGGTCATGTAGTTCTTGGGCGCGTTGGTAATGATGATTTTTTCTTTTTCCAGCGCGCATTGTCCCACCAGTCCTTCACCCAGCTTGAAGGAAGCCTCGACGTCTTTGCGCCCGCGATGAGCGTAACTCGCCAGCAACTTCAAGTACGGGTCGCCTTCTTCTTTCGAGTCGATGGTGTAGAAGACGCCTTGTTGCGCGGAGACGACGGGCGCCAATTCGGACAGGATGAGTTTTCCGACCGCGAGAAGATCTTTCTGGCCCTGGAGCATTCGCGAGAATTTCGCAAGATTGGTCTTGAGCCAGTCCTGCTCACTGTTTTTCAACGTGGTATCTTTGAGATTTCGAATCATCTCGTTGATGTTGTCCTTCAGCGCGGCCACCTCGCCCAACGCTTCCACGGTGATGGATCGGGTCAAGTCGCCTTTCGTCACGGCGGTGGCCACCTCGGCGATGGCGCGAACTTGAGTAGTGAGATTGGCCGCGAGCTGATTGACGTTATCGGTCAAATCTTTCCACGTTCCGGCAGCACCGGGCACGCTCGCCTGACCGCCTAATTTTCCTTCAACGCCGACTTCGCGAGCGACCGAAGTGACCTGGTCCGCAAAAATGGCCAACGTATCGGTCATGCCGTTGATCGTGTCCGCCAGAGCGGCGATTTCGCCCTTGGCTTCCACGGTGAGTTTCTGTTTCAAGTTTCCATTGGCCACTGCGGTTACGACGAGCGCGATACCACGCACCTGATCGGTCAGATTTCCCGCCATCAAATTCACGTTATCGGTCAAATCTTTCCACGTTCCGGCCACGCCCTTGACGTCGGCTTGTCCGCCGAGTTTTCCTTCCGTGCCCACTTCGCGCGCCACGCGCGTTACTTCCGACGCAAACGAACTCAATTGATCGACCATGGTGTTGATCGTGTTTTTTAGCTCGAGAATTTCTCCTTTGACATCGACCGTGATTTTCTTGGAAAGATCGCCCCTCGCCACTGCCGTCGTCACTGCGGCGATATTGCGCACCTGGGAGGTCAAGTTACCCGCCATGAAATTCACGTTATCGGTTAGGTCCTTCCACGTTCCGGCAACGCCTCGCACATCGGCTTGGCCACCAAGCTTTCCTTCCGTGCCCACTTCACGTGCCACGCGCGTTACTTCCGACGCGAACGAATTGAGTTGGTCTACCATCGTGTTGATCGTGTTTTTTAGCTCGAGAATTTCTCCTTTGACGTCGACCGTGATTTTCTTCGACAAGTCCCCTGTCGCCACTGCCGTGGTCACCGCCGCGATGTTGCGCACCTGACCGGTCAGATTGCCGGCCATCGAGTTCACACTATCGGTCAAATCCTTCCACGTTCCGGCGACGCCACGCACGTCCGCTTGTCCGCCGAGTTTTCCTTCCGTGCCGACTTCGCGCGCTACACGCGTTACCTCCGCCGCGAAGGAACTGAGTTGATCGACCATGGTGTTGATCGTGTTTTTCAGCTCGAGAATTTCTCCTTTGACGTCAACCGTGATTTTCTTGGAAAGATCGCCTTTCGCCACGGCGGTCGTCACGGCAGCGATATTGCGAACTTGAGAGGTCAAGTTACCTGCCATGAAATTCACGTTGTCGGTAAGATCCTTCCAAGTGCCACCGACGCCCTTCACGTCGGCCTGGCCGCCCAGCTTTCCTTCCGTGCCGACTTCACGCGCCACACGCGTCACTTCCGACGCAAACGAGTTGAGCTGATCCACCATGGTGTTGATCGTGTCTTTCAGCTCGAGGATCTCCCCGCGCACATCGACCGTAATCTTCTTGGACAGATTTCCGTTCGCGACCGCCGTGGTGACGTCCGCGATGTTGCGCACCTGTGCGGTCAGATTGCCTGCCATCGAATTCACGCTATCCGTCAAATCCTTCCATGTGCCTGCAACACCTTCGACTTCCGCCTGGCCGCCCAGCTTTCCTTCCGTGCCCACTTCGCGCGCCACGCGCGTTACTTCCGACGCAAACGAATTTAGCTGATCAACCATGGTGTTGATCGTGTCTTTGAGTTCGAGAATTTCTCCGCGCACATCGACGGTGATCTTCTTGGACAGATTTCCGTTCGCGACCGCCGTGGTGACGTCCGCAATGTTGCGCACCTGCGCGGTCAGATTGCCCGCCATCGAATTCACACTGTCCGTCAAATCTTTCCACGTACCCGCGACGCCTTTCACATCGGCCTGCCCGCCGAGCTTTCCTTCCGTGCCCACCTCGCGCGCCACGCGTGTCACTTCCGAGGCAAAGGAACTCAACTGATCAACGAGGGTGTTGATCGTGTTTTTCATTTCCAAAATCTCGCCTTTGACATCGACCGTGATCTTCTTGGACAAGTCGCCGTTGGCGATGGCCGTCGTCACGTTGGCGATATTGCGCACCTGCGCGGTTAGATTGCCTGCCATCAAATTCACGTTATCGGTCAAGTCTTTCCAAGTTCCGGCCACGCCTTTCACGTCGGCCTGGCCGCCCAATTTTCCTTCCGTGCCCACTTCGCGAGCCACACGTGTAACCTCCGAAGCGAACGAGCGAAGCTGGTCCACCATCGTGTTGATCGTATCTTTGAGCTCGAGAATTTCTCCGCGCACGTCAACGGTGATCTTCTTTGACAAATCTCCGGTGGCCACGGCCGTCGTCACCGCCGCGATGTTACGCACTTGGGAGGTCAAATTGCCCGCCATCGAATTCACGCTATCCGTCAAATCCTTCCACGTACCCGCAACTCCTTTCACATCGGCCTGTCCGCCCAGCTTTCCTTCCGTACCCACTTCGCGGGCCACGCGAGTCACTTCCGACGCGAAGGAACTAAGTTGATCCACCATCGTGTTAATGGTGTTCTTTAACTCAAGAATTTCACCTTTAACGTTCACTGTGATCTTCTTGGAAAGATCCCCGTTGGCCACCGCAGTTGTGACTGCCGCGATATTTCGCACTTGTCCCGTCAGATTGCGAGCCATCGAATTCACATTATCGGTCAAATCTTTCCACGTACCCGCGACGCCCTTCACTTCGGCCTGCCCGCCGAGTTTTCCTTCCGTGCCCACTTCGCGGGCCACGCGCGTTACTTCCGAGGCAAAGGATCGAAGCTGATCGACCATGGTGTTGATCGTGTTCTTCAGCTCGAGAATTTCGCCCTTAACATCGACCGTGATCTTTTTGGAAAGATCGCCGTTGGCGACAGCGGTCGTCACCGTGGCGATGTTGCGCACCTGCCCGGTGAGGTTACCTGCCATCGAATTCACACTGTCGGTCAAGTCCTTCCAGGTACCGGCCACGCCTTTCACCTTCGCCTGACCTCCAAGCTTTCCTTCCGTGCCCACTTCACGCGCCACACGTGTCACTTCAGACGCGAAGGAGCTCAACTGGTTGACCATCGTATTGACCGTTTTCGCGGTTCGAAGGAATTCACCTTCGAGATCCCGGCCTTCGATTTCCAAGGCCATCGTTTGCGTGAGATCACCCTTGGCAACAGCGCCGATGACCCGGGCGGTTTCACTGGTTGGATGGACGAGATCGCTGATGAGCGTATTGACTGAAGCGATGGAATCAGCCCACGAGCCGCTTACTTCTCCGATGGAGGCCCGCTGACTGATCTTGCCTTCCTTGCCGACCATCCGGCTCATCCGCTCAAGTTCCCTGGCCATTTTCTGGTTACGTTCGACCACATCATTAAAGGCGTCCGCAATTTTGCCCGCATTGCCATCCCAACCAAGCGGCAGGCGAACAGAGAAATCACCCTTTTTCAGGGCCGTGAGGGCCGTAAGCAAATGAATGAGGCTCATTTCCTCCAGAGGCAGTTCCACTTTTTTTGGTAATGATCTTTTCCTCGTTTCAAGAACCAAGTGGGACGTGCCATTTTTTTTCATAAATTCCTTTGTCGGTTCGATGGGACTTTTTCGTCCGGGTCAAAAGACCGGGCGAAAGTCGGTTTGCTGTCGGGGAGAAAATGCGCGAAGAGAAAAACGGTCCGCAACTGATCGCGGACCAGACGGACAGAATTGGCGAAGCAAGGGCCAACAGAGGTGCTTGCCCATAGCTAAGGAATACTTAGCCCACAACGAAGGGTTGTCAAAACAGCCTCTTTTAGAGACTGAATCACGCTTAATTTGATTATGACGATATCTAGACACGAAAAAGCAGGAAGCCTGTTATTACTTGGATGACAGCGAACTTGTTTTGCAAATTGCATGCCAACACAGAGATAAGAGCATAAGGTCTTAATTATTAATTACTTAGCATTCCAAGCAGCCATGTAAAGCAAGAATGGTCGTTGCATAATGCAAGATCGATCGGCTTTTTTAGTGATTTTTGCAATCAGAAGAAATTCCGTTTACAAAAAGCCATGCCCTATTTCGGCGGCCTTCTTCGCTACGCCATACGTAAGCGCAATCAATACGGATATCGATTTTTGGATCCGTTCGCATTTGGTTTAAAACTAACGTCACGGCGATTTGACTTTAGCCACTTGTGGCGCACGGTTGATCTATGAGCGGGGTGGTTTCGCAGCTTAGGGCGGCGGCCTCAAGCCTGAAGGTCCGGATGGTGGGCCTTTATGGTTTACTTATTGGCGATTCCCATCTTCACCTTGATCCCGTTCCTTTGTTGATGAAGGACGATGAAGTCAAAGTCGCGTTGCCACACGCTTCGACGAATGGCGACGGAGCTCGTTTACCCGAGACCATCCCCGCATGAATCCGCTGATCGAACGCGTTAAGGTGGTGATTCACGGCGCTGTCCAGGGCGTCGGTTTCCGGCCCTTTATTTATCGTCTGGCAATGGAACTTAAACTCAAGGGCTGGGTCTTGAATTCCTCGCAGGGCGTCTTCATTGAAGCGGAAGGCACCAGTGACATTTTACGCCAATTTCTGAACCGGCTCGAAAAAGAAAAGCCTCCGAGGTCCATGATCCAAAGCCTCGAGTCCTCCTTCCTCGATGCGACCGGCTATGAAACATTCGAAATCCGGTACAGCCGCGAAAGCGGCGCGAAGACGGCGATCATTCTCCCCGATATCGCGCCTTGTCCCGACTGCCTCGCAGAAATTTTTGACCTTAGCGACCGGCGGCATCGCTATCCCTTCACCAACTGTACGAACTGCGGCCCCCGCTTTTCGATTATCAAAGATCTGCCCTATGATCGCGCCAACACATCGATGAGAAAGTTCACGATGTGCCCCGAGTGCGATCGTGAATATCATAATCCCCGGGACCGTCGGTTCCACGCTCAACCGAATGCCTGCCCCGTTTGCGGACCGCAACTCGAACTGTGGGATGGGCAAGGCAACGTTCTCGCACGAAGCGATCAAGCCCTGCGTCAAGCGGCGGAAATAATCCGGGACGGAGAAATCCTCGCGCTGAAAGGCATCGGTGGATTTCAGTTACTGGTTGATGCCCGCAACGAGCAAGCGGTGAAAAAACTGCGCGAGCGCAAGCGGCGTGAGGAAAAACCCCTGGCCATCATGTCTCCTTCGCTCGAGATGATTCGCAAGGATTGCCTGTTGTCGGAACTTGAAGAAAGGCTCCTGGTCTCGCCGGAAGCTCCCATTGTCCTGCTGGAGCGCCGCTCCTCACGGCTCGCGCTCTCGCTGGCACGGGGCAATCCGAATCTTGGGGTCATGTTACCGTCTTCCCCCCTGCATCATCTTTTGTTGTGGGACCTCGCTTTTCCTGTCGTGGCGACAAGCGGCAACTTGAGCGATGAGCCCATTTGCACCGATGGAAATGAAGCGTTACGGCGGCTTGCCGGTATTGCCGATTTCTTCCTGACCCACAATCGACCCATTGTCCGGCACGTCGATGATTCCGTCGTGCGCGTGGTGCATGGCAGGGAAATGGTCCTACGCCGTGCACGCGGCTATGCGCCTTTACCCATCCACCGGAAAGAATCGATGGCGAGCGTACTGGCCGTGGGCGCACATTTAAAGAATACCGTCGCCTTGAGCGTGAATACCGAGATTTTCGTCAGCCAGCACATTGGCGACCTCGAAACCAGTCAGGCCCATGGGGCGTTTCGAGCCGTGGCGACTGATTTGCAACGGATTTATGAGGCATCGCCCGACATCGTCGCCTGCGATATGCATCCTGACTATCTTTCCACCAAATATGCGACGCAGTTGGATGTCCCGCTTTTCCCCGTTCAGCATCATTGGGCACACATGCTTTCGTGCATGGCCGAGAATGAAATCGAGGCTCCCGCCTTGGGCGTATCGTGGGACGGCACCGGCTACGGCCTCGACGGTACGATTTGGGGCGGGGAATTCCTGCTCGCTGGAGAAGAGTCGTTCCAGCGTGTGGCCCATCTCCGCCAGTTTCGATTGCCCGGAGGCGACGCCGCCATCAAACAACCGCGCCGCACCGCTCTCGGCCTCCTGTTTGCGATGCAGGGGGACCAGATGTTTGAGCAGGATGATTTAATTCCCCTGCGCGATTCCTGTCCATCGGATATCGCTCTCATTCGACAGATGCTGAAAAAGGGACTCCACTCTCCCCTTACTTCCAGCGCGGGAAGACTTTTTGATGCCGTTGCAGCCCTGATCGGTTTGCGCCAAAACGTCCGCTTTGAAGGTCAGGCCGCCATGGAACTTGAGTTCGCGATTCAACCGGACATTGAGGCGTCCTATGACTTTCATCTCGAAACCGATGAACCGACTGTTATCGATTGGCAGCCCATGATTGAAAAAATTCTGGAGGATTTAAGCCACGGACAAGGCGTTGGTTTCATAACCGCCAAATTTCATAACACGCTGGCGGAGATCATCGTTTCTGTTGCGCGGCTGGTCGGTGAAAGGAAAGTAGTCCTGACCGGCGGCTGTTTCCAGAACCGGTATTTGCTCGAACGAAGCATCCAACGCCTGACGGATTCCGGATTCAAACCGTACTGGCATCAACGCATACCGACGAATGACGGGGGAATCTCCTTGGGTCAGGTGATGGCCGCGAGTCGGATGCCGGTACGATGCGAGGTGCCGCTGGAAGAGGAGGCTGTCGCATGAACCTGGTTTACGGAGAAATTCTCGAACTGTTTCCCGAGGGCGAACTGCTCATGGGCAAGGTCCGCATTGGCGGGGCGTTGAAAAAAGTCTCACTCGATCTCCTAATCGCCCCCTCCCCCGGTGATACCGTATTGATGTGCGAAGGGATCGCCTTGAGCAAAGTCGAACAATCAATCTCCATGGAGACAGCACATGTGTCTGGCCATACCCGGTAAACTCATCGAGACCAGCGAAAACGCTGAAGGAGTCCGCATGGGGAAGGCGAACTTCGGAGGCATCGTGAAACAGGTCTGCCTCGAATACACGCCAGAAGCCAATACTGGCGATTACGTCCTTGTCCATGTCGGGTTCGCCTTGAGCAAGGTCGATGAAGAGAAAGCCGCCCGCACTTACAAGCTGCTCGAGGAAATGGAGCAATTGAGAGAACTCAACGATCCTGAATTTGAAATACCGGTTCCGAAGGGCGTTAAAAACTGGAGTGGTCCATGAAATATCTCGACGAATATCGCAACGAGGCGATGGCTCAAAAGATCGTCGCCGAAATCCACCGCATCGTCACACGCCCTTGGGTATTGATGGAAGTCTGTGGCGGCCAGACCCACACCATCGTCAAATATGGCATCGATCACTTGCTGCCCGATGAAATCGAACTCGTCCACGGTCCCGGCTGTCCCGTTTGCGTCACTTCGCTGGAGATGATCGACAAGGCACATGCGATTGCCCGGCGTCCCGAGGTCATCTTCTGTTCTTTCGGCGACATGCTGCGCGTGCCTGGCTCGGAGTTCGACTTGCTCGTGTTGAAATCACGCGGCGCGGATGTGCGCGTCGTCTACTCCCCGATGGATTGCCTCAAGATCGCGAAAGCCAATCCCGATAAAAAAGTCGTCTTCTTCGCGATCGGATTTGAGACCACTGCGCCCGGCAATGCCATGGCGGTATGGCAGGCGTACCGACAAGGGATCATGAATTTCTCGGTCCTGGTTTCCCACGTTCTTGTGCCACCCGCGATGGAAGCGATCCTGCAATCGCCGTTGAATCGTGTGCAGGGTTTTCTCGGGCCCGGTCATGTTTGCACGGTGGTTGGCTACGAAGAATACGAGCCGATAGCAGAACGCTATCACGTGCCCATTGTCATCACCGGTTTCGAGCCGATGGATCTTCTTGAGGGCGTTCTAATGACCATCCGCCAACTCGAAGCGGGCAAAGCGATCGTGGAAAATCAATATCCACGTGTCGTCAAACGAGAGGGCAATCCGGTTGCGCAGGAATTGGTTGAAAAGGTCTTTGAGGTTTGCGATCGCAAATGGCGCGGAGTCGGTTCAATTCCCCGGAGCGGTTATCGGCTGCGAAAGGAGTTTTATCCGCACGATGCTGAACGGCTCTTTGACGTCGGTGCGATTGATACGCAGGAACCCGCCATCTGCATCAGCGGTCTCGTCCTGCAAGGCGTGAAGAAACCGCACGATTGCCCCGCCTTCGGCACGCTCTGCACGCCGCAACATCCTCTGGGCGCAACCATGGTTTCCGCTGAGGGAGCTTGTGCCGCCTATTATGCCTACGGTCGTCATTTGCAGGCGGAAAAGAAAACCCTTCAATCCGTATGAGCGACAAAGGGCGACCCGAAGTTGGCGGCAATCTGCTGATGGGTTCATGTCCCCTGCCACGGAGCGATTACCGGGAAATCGTCCTGGCCCACGGCAGCGGCGGCAAGCTGAGCCAGCAATTGATGCAGAAAATTGTCCTGCCCCAGTTCCGCAACGAATTACTCGAACCGCTGCATGATGGCGCCATCTTTTCCGTCGGCGGCGCCCGTCTCGCCTTCAGCACCGATTCCTATGTGGTCAATCCGATCTTTTTTCCCGGCGGGGACATCGGCAAGCTGGCCGTCCACGGAACAGTCAACGATCTTGCCATGTGCGGCGCCCGTCCGTTGCACTTGTCGGTAGGTTTCATCCTTGAGGAGGGCCTGCCGATGGAGGAATTCTGGCGTGTTGTGCAATCGATGCGTGAGGCAGCCGACGAAGCGGGAGTGACTCTCGTCACCGGCGACACCAAGGTGGTGGATCGCGGCAAAGCAGACAAGATTTTCATCAATACCTCAGGGATCGGCCAGGTTCGGGAAGGTGTCAATATCGATCCGAAACGCGTTCGTGCCGGAGACAAAATCATCGTCAGTGGTTACATTGCCGTCCACGGCATTGCTATTATGTCAGTTCGCGAAGGGCTCGAATTCGAAACGGAAATTGCGAGCGATACCGCACCGCTAAACGGCTTGGTCGATGCAATATTTGCCACGGGCAGAGAGGTCCACGTTTTGCGCGATCCCACCCGGGGCGGACTCACCAGCGCCCTGAGCGAAATCGCCCAAAGCGCGGACGTCGGCATGCTGCTCGACGAAGCTTGCATTCCCATCAGCGAGGAAGTGAAAGGTGCCTGTGAAATCCTCGGGCTCGATCCGCTTTACGTCGCCAATGAAGGCAAACTCGTGGCCATTATTCCGTCGGAGGGCGCCGATGCAATTCTCTCTGCGATGAAAAAGCACCCCTTGGGCGAACATGCCGCCATCATCGGTGAAGTCACCTCCGATCATCCCAATTTCGTCCTCATGAAGACACGCATCGGCGGCAATCGCGTGGTCGATATGCTCTCCGGCGAACAACTTCCGCGCATTTGCTGAGGCATACAGCATCGACTTTGGAACTTTAACTTCCAGGGTTGCCTTCAGAACGGGCGAAATTACCCCACTGCATTCCGTCCATATTTCGGTGGTTAGGCATATGGGTTTTCGGCATTCTTGGCGCTGTCCCACCTTGCACGAAAAAATGGCTTCACTTTCCAATCAACTTTTTCGCGTCGTTCGCCCGGATTTTTTCCGTGTACTGGCAGGCCCCTTGGCGCGGCTTTACGTGGACGTCCTCGACTCGATTGAGGTCGAGGCGAGTCAGCGCAGTCAGGGACTCGATCGCGACGAGATCCTGGCGCTCGTGGAACAAGTCGTCGAGCAACACCAAGACTGGCCCGATTCCGGCGATGGAGTCATGTCTGCAGCCATGACGACCCGGGATCGGGCACGGGCGGTGTACGACACGTTGCGCACATCCGGATGGTTGCTCGAGGAGGAACGGTCCGACTGGCAACGGTTGGTTTTGTTCGATTCAAACGGAATCCTGCTCCTTCAGGCGATGCGTCGGATGGTTTCTCCTGAAGCCATCTTTTCCGACAAGCTCATCAATGTCTGCACTACCCTTTCGCGTGGCGGAGAAATCAATCTCGATGCTCTTCAGGAAGAGCCGTGGGCACAAGTTGAGACCTGCGTGGAAAATCTTCGGACAGGACTCGCCGAGTTGCGCGGCATGCAAAAGTCGATCGAACAGCACACGAAACAACAACTCGCCTCCACATCGCTCAAAGAGAATCTCGCGCTCCTCTATGATCAGTTTGCCGAACGTATCGGTCGCACTTGTTACGCGCAGCTTGTCCACGCCCGCCTGCCGACCAAACTTTCAGAGACCCGCCGTGCGTTGGAAAATCTTTCCTGCCATGCGGAGCTTTTGGGCAAGATGCAATCGGAAGTCATGCGCCGTGAACCGGCTCTTTCCCACGAGTCCGCCATGTCGCGCGTCCGACTGCGAATCAACGAACTGGAAGAGATGCTGCAACAGATTGAGCCCCTCGCGGACATGATCGATAAACGCACGGCGGAATTTGCACGCCGATCCCAGGCCCGCTTCCGCTACCTGCAAGAAACCACCAGTGAGAACCGTGCCCGGGTGCAGACGTTCTTTGAGACCCTGAACCGGCATTTCTCCGGTCGACGTGTTGCGGAGGTGGACGCACTGGGCTTGGAGTTCCCTATTCTGCCCCTTCACGATGCGCGCATCCTTGGCGGCCTGGAGTCCCTTTATACGCCTCGACTGCGCCGGGCGGCTGAAGAAATCGAGCCGTTGGAAGATGACGATCCGCGTCATGCGGATCGCGCGCTTGCTCAATTGGAAAGCAGCCTGCGCGATTCACTTACCGTCAGCCGCGCGAATCATTATATGGGCAGGCTTCCCGGCACCAGCGGCACAGCTTGGAATTCCGACGTGCTTCTTCGCGAGTATGTCCACAATGACGAAGATGTGGCCGATCTCATTGCCTGCCTTTTGCACGCGCGCTCACCGGACGCGCGATTCGATATCCGGGTACCGCGTTCCGAAACGGAAGCAGATACCGGCAGCTTTGATTCCAGGCTTAGTTACCGAATCGAGCGCTTCATCCTGGTCAAAAAATGAGCGACATCGAAACAAGCATTAATCCCACCGGGCTACTCGCGAGACTCCAGCCGAGCGACCGGGAACGACTGGGTGAAGCCTTGCGCCGGTTGATGTCGCACGGTTCGATCCTGGGCCTGGAACCTTCCCAGGCCGATCTTTACCACTGGTGCTATCAGAATCGGGCGTGGGTGGATGAGTTGACCGCACTGCTCGATCTCAAGTTGTATTGGGAACATCAGGACCGCACCGTGCAAGCCGTGCCGCAGAGCGCCGCGTTCCTGCTCCGCCTCAAACTCGATGCCACGCTCGTTCTGCTCACCCTCTGGTATGAATTCGACACCGCCATTCGTGATCGTGGAGAAACGCCGCCTGTGCGACTGACTGCCCAGCAGCTCAATGATGCGCTGGCCGCCAAGTTCGAGCCCTTGCGGAAATTTCAACCCAGCCCGACGCGGCTGCGCGAAATCCTATCGTTGGCCCAGCGGAAAAATCTGTTGCGGTTCATGCCCAGCGAAGCGGCGGAGAATTCCGTGATCGAGATTTATCCCACGCTTAAGCGGGTGATCCCTTTCCAAAACATTGAGGAATGGAATAAACACGCTGATCGCTACCTGGCGGCGGCCAGCGAAGCAGGCGCGGAAATCCCGTCGCTGTCCGAGGACGAGGAAGGAGACAAGGACGAATGAGCCGCACCATCCGCCTCACCTGCATCCATGCCTTGAATTGGTACGGCTACAAGGATTCCATTTCAGTCGAGGGCAATCTGCTACTCGCGGGCGTTACGGGCTCCGGCAAATCGATCCTCATGGACTTGATCCAGTTTGTGTTGATCGGCGACCAGCGCCTAGTTCGGTTCAACCAGTCCGCCACCGGCGACCGTTCCGACCGTTCGCTCAAGGGCTATTGCCTCGGCGATACCAAGCAGGAAGAAAACGGCGTCACGCAATACATGCGGCAGAGTGCCATTACCTATGTTGCGCTCGAGTTCACCTGGCCCAACGGCAAGCGACGCGAAACGTGGGGACTACGCATTGAATTTGGCAGCGCGGCGGAGGCACATGGCAAGGTCACTCCATTCCTGGTTCCAGCAGCAATGACGCGGAGCGACTTTCTCGACGCTGAGAAACGTCCTCTCGACTACACGGCCTTCAAGGCCCTGGTTGAGTCGCGCACGGGGCGTCTCTATACCGAAGGATTGGAATCCTACTTGCGGGACATGGGCCAGCCGCCTCACCTGAATTTTGACCGGCCCATCCTGCGCGCTCTGCTGCCAACGGCCATGTCGTTCACATTCCTCAAAAGCTTCAACGAGTTTGCACGCAATTTTATCATACCCGCCGACAAGCTTGACGTCAGGGACGTCACCGCGAGTTACCGCACCTTCATTGGCTACGAGCACGATTTGATCGAGCTCAACGATCAATTCGATCGGCTGAGGGCCATCCGCGATACCTTCACGCGCCTGGCTGACCTCCGCCGCGATCGCGCCCTCGCCCGCTATCTCGAGGCGCAACTTCGCCATGAGCATTCCGCAGGAGAACTTGAGGCCGACCGGAAATACCTCGCTAAACTGAGGGAAGAATGTGCCGACGAGTCCAAGCGGCTGATCGAGCTTGAAGAGCAACTTCCCGACTTGCAGCGCCGCATCAACGGCTTAAATGCCGCCATCAACGAAACTGTCGAGGGTCGGCTCTACGCGGAACTGAAATCGAATAATGAGAAACTCGTTTGGCAAATCGGTAATCTCTCCGGCATCGGCAAGTCCCTGGAAGACGCCCTTGCCAACCGTATCCGTAATGGCCACGCATGGCTGAAAGAACTTCGAGCACTTCCTCTTGAAATGGAGGCGGTGCCGATCCACTTGTTGGAGCGGGCCCTGCAAACGGCGTCCGATGGCGGTGTCGAGAAGGCGGGGCAAACCCTGCCGACGCTCGCGGAAACGGCACGCACCGCCGCCGTGGCCGCGAGCCGTGCCGCCTCTCCATCCCAGAAGCGCCTAAGCGAAATTCGCCAGCAACTCTCTCAGCTTCGTGACGATATTTCTGCGCTCAAAATCGGGAAGCTCCCCTTCCCGACGCGCCTTCTCGATGCATTGAACAGTAGCCTGTTTTCCCGTGACTCCGAATTGCCTGCTCGACACCTGCGCGAACTTTGCGAAGTCGTCGAAGAGCGGTGGAGACCCGCCGTTGAGGTCGCCTTTACGCGCAAGTTCGCCATCGTCGTCAGCCTGGAGAATTACGACGAATCCGAACGCATCTATCACCAGCTTAAGACCCCAACACTCGGCAGCGAAACCGGACGCGAATCGCTCATCAATCCGGCCAAGGCATTGAAGCTTAAAAAAGCAGCCCGCCCCGGTTCACTCGCGGAAAAGTTGAAGTGCACGGATGACGTGGCCCAGGCCATCGTGAACCAACTGTTCGGAGACCTGATTTGCGTGGAACGTCGCGAAGACATGCGCCTGCATGACCATGCCATCATGCCCGACGGCTTCATGACGCGCGGGGCTTTCGTGGAACGCACGCGCTTTTACGACGGACTTCCCTTCGTTGGAAAAAACGGTCTTCAACAGCAACTGATTCACAAACAGGACTTGGAACAAAAACTCAAGGCGGACGAGCGTGAACTCAAGCCGTTGAGCGAAGCTTTGCAGGCCTTGAACGAGAGCTTACCTGTCCGTTTCGATGTTGGTCCCGACCTTTACCTGGACTTGGCCAAGGCTCAGGAATTGCCAAAGCTTCGGCGCGACCTTGCAGACAACATTACGAAATTGAACGGCATTGATCGCTCCAAGTTCGATGAACTCGAACAGGAAAGAGTAAGACTCGATTCAAACCGAAAGGCCCTTGACGATGAACGGCGACAACTGGATCGCAGCGAAAAGCGCGTTGAGGTGCGCCGATTGGAATCTGCGGTCCAAAAGTTAAGCGTAGAAGAAGTCGAACTGGCCGAACAATTCACCCGAATCCAGCATGAAACCGACATCTCACCGTGGCTCAAGCGGCTTGAAGAACTCCATGATGAGAAGACTGCAGAATTTCCAAACAAAAAAGTGGCTGCAGATAAATTCAACGCCATGTTTCATCATTGCGACCGCGATGCCACAGGAACCTGGGAGGACCTGAAAGCCAAGCGCCGCGAATTGGCCACGGGACATCCAAAATTCGACGACTTACCTATCGAATCGGAAATCAACGAAGCGCACGACAAACAACTGGCCAAGCTGGAGCAAAGTGATATTCCCGATTATCGCGCCAAGGCCGAGCGCGAGCGCCAAAACTGGGAACGCCTTTTCCGAACGCAAATTTTGGAGAAGCTTCACACTGCGCTTCAGGAAGTCGTCAACCTCATCGCACTTCTTAATCCTGCCCTGAAGAAGCGCCCAATCGGAGTCAACACCTACAAGTTGACCTACTCGCGAAATCCCGACTACCAACTCTACCATGATCTGCTCGAAGCAAGCGCCCTGGCGCGAGAAGATGATCTCTTCTTCGCTTCCACCGATCAACGTTTCCGCGATGCCATTAATCATTTCCTCAAGACGCTGACGGAATCGCCTGACAGCGCTGAGGCGGCGAGGCTGCTCGATTATCGTCACTACTACGATTACGACATGAAAATGGTGGAACCTGATGGCCGTGAGACAAGCGTGGATCGGCACTCGGGTAAGATGAGCGGCGGAGAAAATCAATCGCCTTACTTCATCGCCATTCTGGCCAGTTACCTCCGGGCCTACCGGCGATACAGCTCGCGTCGGGCCGAGCCGACGCTGGGCCTCGTACCAATCGACGAGGCCTTCTCAAAGTTGAGTGGCGAACGGATCAAGGACTGCATCACTGCGCTGGCGGCCTTTGATCTGCAGGGCGTTTTCTCCATGAGCACGGGCAACATTCCTTATGCCTTCGAGCACTGCGATTGGCTCGTCGTTGTCTCGAAAGAAGACCGCCGCCTGGGCAATCGCACCGAGATTCGAAATCTGCCCATCAGTCTTGCCCGAAATTCCGATGACGCGCGGCGGCTGATGAACGAATCGTCATGAAAACACACTCGCCCGTGCTGGAAGCTCTTGCCCGTCGCTACGAACGCAGCCAGGCCGGTCGCACGGGTGAAGCTGCGCGGGACATGACGGTGGACGCGGAGGAATTATTGCGCGAAGCCGGCGCGGCCGAAGGCGAGTCCCGCGCCTTGGCCGAGCAACAACTCCGTGAAGCGGAGCGGATGCAGCTTCTCGAGATCGTGCCTCTTCACAAGCGGGACCGCTCATCCCTGCATCGGATTCGCTTCTCTCCGGCCAATGAAGAAAAGCTCTACGAGACCTTGGGCTGGCAAACTCCGAAGACAAATCGTGAAACGCTAGCCGGGCAGTTCGCAGCCGCAGCCACTTGTTCGGTCCCAGCACAATGGAAAGTGGGTTGGACGAATTGGTGCGAAGGCTTGCGCCAAGCAGCGATCACTGGCAGCTCAGTTGAACCTTTCGACCGTAATCCCACCTCTGAAAATGCGGAGTTATTGACCCTGTTGCCCAAACTGCTGGCTTGGGAAGGCGAGTCTCTCGTGCGCTTCGCAAGCTGTATTCTCTGCGGAGATTCCAAAGCGCTCGAGTCCCTCGCGGCGAGAGATAAAGACGGTGAGTACCGCGATAAGTTGCGAGGCAAGCTGGGACGGCTGCTTGCGGCAATTACGGATGGCCAGATACGCACGCTGGAAGACTTGGAAATTCTGCCGAACCCACGGTTCGCGCTGGCCCACGGCCCACTCCAGCTTTTTCTAAACAGCCAGTGGTTGGATCTCGGGCTTTTAACCGGGGCCTTTCGACTTGCCGCGTCAGATATTGGCCGCGCGGAACGCATTGCCACAACTGCCCAACGTTGCCTCACCATCGAAAATGAAGCCACCTTTCACGAACTGGCCAAGCTCGAATCAGGCGTACTGCTCATCCAGACCAGTTATCCCGGATCAGGCACATTGAAACTGCTGCTGCGCCTGCCAGACGAGATGGAATTCTGGCACTTCGGCGACAGCGACGAAGCCGGTTTCGACATTTTGCGGGTCCTACGCGAAAAATCAGGACGCGATTTCCACTCCCTGCACATGCAGCACGGAAGAATCCCGTTTGAACAGGAATCGTTGGGACGGCCAATCCATAAGCAATGGCCGTTTTATGGATAACGAGGACTGGGCTAACCGGGCCTCTTTGATTATTTATTAACCAACTAATACTTTGCTCGCACACTTATGGACTCTTTGTTTGCACCACGACACGCATTCGAGATCAGCTTGCAAAGTGAATTGACTGGTGAATCTTGTACTATGATCACCTTATCCTTAAATTTTGATGGATTAACCGACAAGACCGGGCGCTCTTCTCACGAAAAGAAAGTCAGGGAGATCGTCGGAACTCACCTCACCTTTCCGGGATCAGACAAGCTCAAGATGGGCGTCACCATCAAGGATAATGGATTCGCATCGGTCACGTTCGCCGGCCCCCGGGATATTGTCAGTGAGGCAAAGAGGCTATGGCAGGAAAATGTAAAACCTGCGACAGATCGGGTTAGGTCAGTTGCTGCCCGTGCTACCTCGTCTATCAAGCGCAAGACCGTCCTCCCCAAGGCAAAAAAAGTTCGCGTTACGGTGAAGGCAGCTGCCCGCAGGAAGGCACCCTCAAAAAAGAAGAAGAAATAATTTTACAGGCCGCCGTGCTTCCAAATATGGAGTGCAATGCGCATTCCCATGATGGCGCCCCAAATCAATCCCAAAAAACCGAAAAGGGAAATACCCCAGAAGACCGGCGGCGCGGCAGCAAGGATTAGAATGCTGGAGCATATGAGAACCGAGGCCGCAAGAATGGCCATCGCCATTAGATTCGCCACGGAATGGAGTGTCTGGCGCATTGGTTCAAAGCCCTCGGGATTGATTTTATGCTCAATGGGAATATTTAATTTTCCAGCCTTGATGCGTTGGTAGAGGTTGCGAAAATCGGCGGGAAATTCTTCCAGAAAATCGAGGCCTCCCGTGACAAGGCGACCGATAACCTGGGACACATGAGGAAATTGGTATTTCCCCTCGATCATGCGGCGGGCATAAGGCTCGCCCTGCTGGATGAAATTGAGGTCAGGATCCAGAGTACGCCCGATGGCCTCAATCTGGGCCAGGGCCTTGATGCCCAGATAAAATGAGCCGTTCATGCGAAGCCGATTGTGGCGCAGCAGCTCAAGTAATTTGTTGAGCACCTTGCCGAGATTAATGTCCTTGAGCGAATCGCTGAGATGGAGTTCGCTGAACGCCTCCACCTCGGCAAGCATCTTGGCGGGCTCCTCGGTATAACGCTCTTCCGTGACTTCAAGAATGGCGCTCATGACTTGCTTATGGTCATCTTTCGCCAAGCCCGCGAGCAACTGGGCGATGTTTGAACGAAACGAGGGGGTGAAGCTGCCCATCATCCCGTAATCGATCAGCCCCACAACGCCGCCGGGGAGAACGTACATGTTGCCTGGATGTGGATCGCCGTGGAAAAAGCCAAAATCGAGCACCTGTTGATAAATCAAATCAGTGAGGCTTTCGGCCAAGGCTACTGTATCAATATCCGCCTCCCGAAGTGCTTCGGGATCACTTACGCTCAGGCCGCTGATGAACTCCATCGTCAGGACGCGTTCGGTTGAAAATTCCCTGTAAATTTGAGGCACCTTGATGTCGGGATTTCCTTCGAACTGTTTACGAAACCTGATGGCGTTTTCGGCCTCGTGGTTGAAATCGAGCTCCTTGAGCATGGTGGCGGAAAACTCTTTCACGACGCCGACCGGATTGATGCCGGAAAGTTCGTTCACATGCTTTTCGGCAAAATGGGCCAGATCGCTCAGGATCGCCAGGTCGAGATCCATGACTTTTCTAATATCAGGTCGTTGGATCTTGATCGCGACTTTCTTTCCGTTGCGCAGCTTCGCTTTATGCACTTGCGCAACGGAAGCGCCGGCGACCGGCTTGAGCGTGAAACTGGAAAACAAACTTTTGACGGGTTGCCCCAGTTCGGTTTCGACGATGGCTTTGGCCAAAGTTCCGTCGAAGACAGGCACGTTGTCCTGTAATTTGCAGAGTTCGAAATATAAGTCGTCGGAAATGAGATCCCGCCGCGAACTCAGTACTTGCCCAAACTTGATAAAGGTCGGCCCGAGTTCCTCCAGTGCCAGTCGCACGCGGACCGGCAGTAATTCTTCGCGTGCTATCTCGGCTTCCAGCGCCGCTTCATCAACACCGATAAGTTTTTGGAGAACGAGAAGCTTGAGCAGTTCGCCGAAGCCATGCTTCCGGAGCACGGATATGATTTCCCTATAGCGGGGCAGAAGGTGGGCGAATTCAACGGCGCTTTTGAGTTCATCCAACATGGTACCAGCGTAGCCCCGCTCTTAATCGGGCGCAACGGAGGCATGTAACCACCCTTGGCCGGTTTCGATTACTATCCATGAAATTGCCATGCCGATAACCATGGGAATTCCCTTGGGCAGAATGCGTTTTGATCGACAATTT
Organism: Verrucomicrobiota bacterium; assembly: GCA_013285645.1. Lineage (GTDB taxonomy): Bacteria > Verrucomicrobiota > Verrucomicrobiia > Methylacidiphilales > UBA1321 > JABDGH01. The sequence goes on from JABDHJ010000001.1 coordinate 288,901, forward strand.
TTGCAGCAGAATGCACGACATTTCATGTGCCCCTTATGTAAGTAATCGACTTATGCATCGGACAACACGTTCCGCGTGAATGCGAGGTGTATTGGTTGGTTACGTATCAGTATCAGATGCATCCTTATGCCAAAGCGTGGGGGCTTTCAATTCGCGTTGTGCCTCTTCTGACGTTGGTACCTTAACCGGACCAGTCCTGAGCTTGCCATTTTTGGTTGCCCGCCAATAACGCCGGGCCAGGCAAACAGCAACCGGATCATTGGTTCCACCTACAATCTTGGTGGTGTCCTCGACATCTGTTTCATCCCCGGTCAAATGATAAGCCAGGTTATTGACCCATGGAAATTCCGCATCTTTTGCATCCGATAAAACGGCTACGCCCAAATCGAGGAAATACTTAGGAGTAAGTTTGATGATGGCCGGTTGGCTGTCGGCGATGATGCGGACACCTTGCTTGGGGCGTTTATGAAAAAAAGCACGAGTAATTTTCATTTCAGGACTCGGACATAGGAATAGTTTGTCCATTTGTTTGTTCGCACAGGCGATTATACTTATCCATCAAACGCAGGGTTTCCTTGGGAGGTGAAACCGTCTTTTTTAACATCTTACGCGCCAATTCAATCACTTGGCTTCTCATGTGTGCCAAGTCGTTGTGGGAGGGCGACTGGGAGGATCGTCCGGATGCTTCATCAATCTTGTTTGCAGTGCACATGATACCTTCCCTTCTTTAGGATTTTTTTGGCCAGCTTCTGTTTTATCGATGAATTAGCGGAGTGCCGCTTTAGAGTAAGAGAATTAAAGGATTGGATTGCTTGCGGAGAATGTTCTCCTGTTTAAAAAGACGATAAATCCCTTGGCACTAACCATGCCATGCAGGAGCGCAGAGAAGAATGAAGTTGGGCGCTTCGACAAATTTGAACGTAAGTCCTTTACCAAAAGATAAATAATCTGATGCGAAACATCCTGGTTCGCGCGGGAACATCGTGAGTACCCAGAAAGAACATTCGCGGAATGCCCTTCAGTTAATGGTTCTTTAGGGCAAAACGCATCCATATTCCCACCGTGAGAAGTACCGCTGCAAATTCGGACCTCGAGAGATGGGGAAGGTTTGGCGCTGGCATAAAGCATGTGCTTAAGGCGGCGTCAGACCAGGAGCGGAGTCATAATCAACAAGCCTGTACACTGGGGTAAAAGTCGGGCGACTTGATCTACCGGAACTATGCGTGAAGGTTAAAGGTGGCGGTCAAGATCACCTATCGAGATAGAACCTATAATCAAAGGCTGCTTTATGCCGACTTATCAGAAAATTGTTCCGGCCCTGTTTGCCCTGGCTTTTTCTTCATTGATTTGTACTTCTGCGTCGGGCGCTCCACCACCGCTGTCGACTATTGTCCAGCGGGTCATCGCTCGCGACGACGCCAACCAAAAAGCTCTCCGGTCGATGGAATACCATGAGAGCTTGAAAATCGAACGACTCGACAGCCAGGAACGAGTGACGCAACAGCAAATACTGCAGATGATCGTTCGTCCGGGAACGTCCCAGGAAATTCAGGTCCTGTCCGAGAAAGGGGATGATCTCCCCTCAAATCCAGATGAGGCGGCTTTGCAGGCCCAAGGCAAGAAAGCCCAAAAAATGGCCGTCAGTTTCGCCCTCAAAGACATGGCGAATCGATTTAACATCACCTACACGCGAACGGATGCCATCCAGGGTCAATCCGTTTATATCGTGGCCTTTGAACCGAAGCTCGATCAGCCTTATCGAGACCAGACAGAAAAGGTCCTGAATCATCTTCGCGGACACATTTGGATCAGCAGCCGCGACTACTCCGTGTTGAAGATCGATGCGACCCTGGCCCAGCCGGTGGAAATCGCCTGGATTTTCGCACACATCAACGCCGTGGATTTTCATTACAGATTGAACAATACCTCGGGCGGGATGGGGCCGGCCTGGATTCAAACCTCCGTCAGGGTTGATGCCCCTTTCGTCACCATCAGACAGCGGATGACGGTTGACATGACTCAGTTCCAGCCACGGATGTAACCGTCGGTAATGGCTCATTAAAGCCCGAATGATAAGTGCACCAGGCGACGGAAAATAGACACCCATTTGATCTGGCGTAGTTTAAAGTATATACCAAATTCAAAAGCCCTGCTCACCTGAAGCAGATTGTTGGAGTGACCAACTAAATCTTAGCTCTCCGTTTCTTCTCCGCGCAAGAGAGGGTCTTTCCCGCTCCGCGTCAGGCGCGGTCCACGAAGGCCTTTTTCCGCCAATTCCTTTCCCACGCTGGCTTCATCCTCAGGCGTAACCTTGGCGGCGCGTTTGCCAGCGGAAGCGGGCGCCTCGTCCCATGCCGTGATTTGGGGTGCCATTCCTGGCGAAATCTCGGGTTCTCCGAGCGTTTCGTTTGGGGCAAGCAACTCCTCTTCGGCTCGGTCACGATCCTCTTGCGTGATCAGCCCCCGGCCTTCATTACGCGCAATCTGCATGGCCCGTTGTTCGATCATATCCTCGTCCAGAAGCCGCGATTCAGCTCTTTGATTTTGATGATGTCGTTTTGACTTTGCGCTCATAATTTCCTTTCGGTTGGATGATCGTTTTGCAGATGGGATGCCAAGTTTATTCCCATGCGTAATCACCTGTTAATCAACACGACATCCGCGAGATGTTTTAAACACGACAGGCGTTTTGCCATAAAAGAAATTTGTTCCAGCTGTATAAAGCAAGACGGAACAAATCACCACTCCAACTGGGTCTTGTAAGCAACCTAACGTTGCACCCGAATAAGTCCCTCTCCCCGCGTCCAAGTACACGGCCCCTTTGCCGTGACTTGGAACAAGGAACCCTTCATGTATGTCCAACCGTCCGAGTCTTCGAAGAATAGATATGCGCCAGATAGCATTAAGATTGGCTGGTGGCTGCTGGAATCAGGATTACCGTGGCATGAAATGAAACACGGATGCGTAAAGCTTATGAGGTTGGCTTACTTGCTTGTCCTGAGTTGTGTCGCGATTCATAACGTTGCAGCGGATTCCCTGGTTCCCAATAGCGGATTTGAAGATGGCCTCACGGGTTGGCAAATATTTATTCCCGATGAGTCGAAAGACAAAAACTGTCATTTCGATGTGGTCAGCACCGAACCTTATTCCGGCCTCAACTGCGCTCGCCTCCAGTCGGACGACTTCGCTCGTTTCGGCATCGGCTCTGCCTTTATTCCCGTTCAAGCGGGCGAGCACTATCACGTTTCCGTCTGGATCAAAGCCGACCCGACCGCCCAAGCCCGCCCCAAGACACCCGGTTTTGTCATTCGTCTCTATTTGCGCCAAGGGACTGCCGATGCTGCCGGTGGACATTTGTTTATCAGTTACGGAAACGCAGTCTCCCGCAATACACCAGTCGTGCCGGAATCGACAACGCTTCCGACGACTTGGACCCAGATCGAAGCCGTGATCGAGATTCCGCCCGGGGTTGACTCGGTCGGTCCGGCCCTTTTCTCCTGGTGGACACAAGGTGCCATTTATGCGGACGATTTTTCCCTTGATAAAGTCGATGCTTCCACGGCGGTCACGCCCCTATGGCAATCCCCCACGACTCCTCCCGCGGTTCCCACCACTAAGTGAGGTTGGGGCTTTCGTAAACCGATTGCGCTCCATGGATGGACTGGAGTGTCCCGCTCAAGCGATCAGTGACAATTGATCAACGTATTTTGCTAACAAGCGCCGTTTGCTTTTGTTTTCCAACGGTGCTTCCAGCAAACCATGTTCCTTCGAGCAGGATGTGTTGAGGTGTTGAGGGAATGCCGTATTCCCCGCGTTGTAACATGCTGACCAGAAAATCGGCTGCAGCGCGGCCAATTTCCCGTGAAGGTTCGACAATTCCCGATACAAGCTCCCCTTTGTGAATCGACGCATTGACCACGGCAACATCCTTCGGAATGCGATGGCCTTCTTCCGTCAGCCACTCGAATACGGGTATTTCGGGAGTGATAATCGCCTCGGGTTTGTAGGTACGGAACCATTTCAAAACCAACTTGTGAAAGTTTTTGTCTGATGCATGGGAAGATCGCGTTTGTTCTCCAAGCAGCAGGATGGGTATGGCTTGGCTCTTGGGCAGATTGGAAAGTTCCGCGTTATAAGCAGCCGTCCACATCCGGTCCATCCTCTGGTTCATTCTATGCGACGTCACCATTCCAATGCGTCGGTAGCCCCTGGCGCGCAATTCGCGCATGCAGGCGGTAATGGCGCGATAATGAGCGGCGGTGAAAAGATGGAGTTTGGGACGCACCAAAGAATAGCCGAAGGTAAGCGCGGAAAATTTTTCCCATTGCAGACTCAAATGACCACGGCTGATTGCCAATGGACAGATGAGCAATCCCCGGATACCCCGATTGAGCAACACTTGGCTCGCCCGACGCGCAGTAAGGCCCGGCTCCCGTAACCAAAATTCCTCCAGGTTGTAACCGTGTCGAGTCAACTGCTCCCGGGCCCCATCAAAATAAAGTTGGTAGCAGATCGAGTCGCGCCAGCCGTTACGAGTGGGGTTGTTGGTGATCCAGGCCACGGTTCCGTGATATTGGGAAGAACGCGAAGCGTGGCGATAGGCATTCAGGGCGGACAACATCGGATCGGGCATGTAGCCCATCTCTTCCGCGATAGCCTTGATTTTGGCCAGGGTCTCCGCGCAAACGCGTGGATCATCTTTGAGCGCCCGCGAGGCCGTGGTATGATGCACTCCCGCTTTGGCGGCCACATCGCGCAGGGTGACTCGGGTTTGCATGGGACATGCACCAGATAGCATTAAGATTTACTGTTTGCCACTGAAATCAGCGTTACATTGATCGCAGTCTATCGGTTGCACTCAAACTCATCCCGTGAAATATCGCCCAAGCTGGTTTCTCATCCCGTTTCCTCCAGGCGAGGTTTTCTGCAGCCGATTTTAATTAAGTGAAGCACGGAAACATGAAGCTTTTGAAGTTGGCGTATTGTCTCGTTCTAAGTTGTGCCGCGATCCATAACGTCGCTGCGGATTCCTTGATTTCCAACGGTGGGTTTGAGGACGGCACCACGGGTTGGGGACTGTTTGTCCCGGATGAGGCGAAAGACAAAAACTGTCGTTTCGATGTGGTCACTGATGCTCCCCATTCCGGCGTCAACTGTGTGCGGCTTCAGTCCGATGACTTTGCCCGCTTCAGCATCGGCACCACCTTTATTCCTGTCCAGCCGGGCGAACATTATCACGTCTCCGTCTGGGTCCGGGCTGACCCGGCTGCACACGTCCTCCTGAAAACGCCCGGGTTTGCCATTCGTCTCTTTTTGCGCCAAGGCAATGCTGATGCCGATGGCGGACATTTATTTATCGGGCCAGGCAACAGGGTCGCGCGCAACACGCCGGCTGATCCGGCATCGAAGAGTCTCCCGACAACCTGGACCCAGATTGAAGCCGTGGTTGAGATTCCTCCCGGGGTCGACGCGATCGGTCCTGGCCTTTTCTGCTGGCGAACCAAAGGTGCCATTTATGCGGACGACTTTTCCATTGAGAAGGTCGATGCTTCCACGCCGATCACTCCGATGTGGCAGCCCCCCGCCAGCCCGACCGGGTCACCAGCGCCAGCTAGTGCCGGTGAGATGACGCCTATCACCACTTCCGATGATGATCTTCTCGCGGCGCTCAATCTCGATGCGCCCGGAATGGAAAAGGTGAAGGCCGCCGCTCAAGCCAAGCCCATCGATTGGCATGCGGTACAAGATGCCTATCTCGATTTCCGCCGCACCGGCAGTACGGCCCGCTGGACCATTATGCCGACGGACAGACCGGCGCATCCCACCGAGAAGGATGATTTAGCGGGAGACCAGGTTCTCTCGCATCATATCCGCAACGATCTCCATTTTCCGATGCCAGCCGTCATTGACATGGGCAAGGATTTCAATTGGACCTACGATCCGATACCGCGCAACTCCCCCAACTTCTCCGACGAGTGGACTTATGGGCCGATCGGCCGCACCGACTTCTGGGGGACGCTGGGCTCGGCCTACTGGCTGACGGGCGACGAAAAATATGCCGCCGGATGGGTGGATAGTTTGCAGGATTTTGCCGCCAAGAACCCGATGCATTACGATGCCGTTCCGGGCATCCCTTCTCTCTGGCGTCCGCTCGACTCGGCGATTCGTATTTCGATTTCCTGGCCCAATTCCTATTACCATTTCCTCCAGAGCCCCTCTTTCACCCCCGCAGCCAATTGGCTTTATCTCAAACTCAATTACGAGCATGCCCAGCTTCTTCTCCATGACCTGAAAAGCACCGATCGCCATGGAAATTGGGCCACCACCGAGTGCGGTGGACTCTACATCATTGGCACGCTTTTTCCCGAATGCCGCGACGCTGCTTCGTGGCGTCAATACGCGATTGACCGCTTGAATGGCGAGTTCGACATCGTGGTCCCACCGGATGGGTTCGAATCTGAATTGACTCCCACCTACCATTTCGTCGCTCTGGATGGCTTTCGTCGTCCCCTTGAAATGGCGAGACTGAACAACCTGACGATACCGGACAATTTTCGCACCAGAGTCATGGATATGTACCGCGCCGCCGTTCTGGTCATGGATCAAAGCGGCAACGACGTGCCAACGAACGATTCGAAAATAGTCAGTGCATCTCTTGAAGCCGCCGCCGGACTCAAACTCGGAGACGATCCGCTCCTGGCTTGGGCAGCCTCGCATGGTCAGAAGGGGCAGGCGCCGCCCAATTCGACGGCTCTGCCTTACGCTGGCTTCTACGCCATGCGCGGGGGATGGAAGCACGACGATCTTTTCATGTTCTTCCGGGGTGGTCCCACCGGCACGGGCCATCAACATGAGGACATGCTCGAGGTGGTTTTGCGGGCGTGGAACAAGACCCTGCTCTTTGATCCCGGCACCTATCCCTACGACCCGTCCGACTGGCGCCGTTTCACCATTGGGACGGCCTCACATAACACGATCATCGTCGATGGCAAGTGGCAGCATCGCGGCGCCACCAAGCCGCCGATCAGCCAGCCGACAGGCGATCCATGGGTCACGACCCCGCTTTTTGATTACGTCGCCGGGACCTATGATGCGGGTTATCAGGAAAGCGTCTACCGGGCCCGGCCTTTCGATCCTCAGACTTGGAAGGGAGAGCCAGACAAGTCCGTTTCCCATACGCGCCGCGTTCTTTTCCTGCCTCCCTATTACGCACTGGTGCTGGATACCCTCGACGGTACCGGAAACCACACCTTTGATGCTCATTTCAACCTCGATGCTCCCGCCGCCCGCCTCGATCCGGTGACGCATGCCGCGTTCAGCCAAAATACCGAAGGCGCGCAGCTCGCTCTTTACCCTCTGGAAATGGAAAACCTGGTCGCTGAAATCGTTCAGGGGCAAAAGGAACCGCTCCTCGGTTGGATGCCGATTGAACATCGTCCAATTCCCACCATTCGTTTCCGCAAACAACAGGCGGCGCCAGCCATTTTCGCGACATTCCTCTATCCTTATCGCGATAAGGCACCCGATTTTTCCGCGACGTCTCTGGTGGTAAAGGGCGACGACCTTTGGTCTCGTTCCTTGAAGACCTCCCAGGAAAGCATCGAAATCATTCTCGCGAAAAATGGAAAAGCCACGCCCTTCTCACTCAAGTCCTCGCTGCTTGGTGATATTGCTACGGAAGCCACGGGATTAGTAGTCCGGCAGCCCGGCGGAACAGGAACCATTTATATCGGTGGCATCGATTTGCGTTCTTATCAGGATAGCCAGGTGGAGCTGACCCTGGACAAGCCGGCTTCACTGGTTTTTGGTCGCCAGAAGGACGGCCTGCTCTGTTTCAATCCGGGCGACGCGAATATCGTGATGACGTTGAAGCATCCTTTTGCCCGCACCGTCACTCTTCCTCCGCAGGTGTGGACTTCTGTTTCCGCCAGCGGCGATTCACCCGTGGCGCCACCGGTTCTCTTCAAGCCGCTCGATCCCTCGTCCTCAAATCTTTCATATGTCGACTATCTTAAAAACTTTCCCCAGACGACTTCTCCCGGAACACTCACTCCGATTAAAATCAAAGCTGAAAACATGACGCTGCCCGCTGGTGCGGTACAGCTTGGGAAGGTCGGCGCGGAAGGCAAAGTCCTGGCACGCTGGGACGGGAGCGGGACGGTCACTTCCGCGCACCTCGACGTCCCTCAATCGGGTTGGTACCGGTTGAAAGTCCGTTATTCTTCAGGAGAAGCGCCCATGCGTTCCCTGCTCATTAACGGAAAGGTGCCCTTTGCCGAGGCGGAAGGATTTTCCCTCCCTTCGACAATGGGCTCTCCACCTTCCGACGGATGGAGCAATTTCAGCGACGATTGGCACGAGGTGGTGCTTGGAGCCGAGCAAGCCTCTCCGGGATGGAATATTTATCTGAGCAAGGGGCCCTGCACGTTGGACTTGCGCAACGACGGTGGTGGGTTGAATCTTGATTGGCTGGAATTGGACCCGGACTAGAAATATTGTTTGCCCTTCCTTGATCCTGATGAGACATCCTTCACTTCATTCCCGTCGTGCGGGGGCGTTCACGCTTATCGAGCTTCTTGTCGTGATGGCCATCATGGCCATTCTAATTGCGGGTACCATGCTCGGCATGCGTAGCATCGGCAATGCCGGGAAATTCGACAAGGCGCTCGGCGATATTTCGGGGATCTTCGAGCAGGCGCGTGCTTACGCAGTCGCCCAGGACACCTATGTATGGGTCGTGCTCTACGAAAATGTTCCTGTAAATTCCGGGCCTCTGGAAGTTTATGCCGGCGCCTTCGCATCGAGCGACGGGACAGATCCTTTTAGCTGGACCGGCTCGGTAACTTTTCCTTCTCCTGGGACGTTTGGAGGCACCACGCTGACCGCGATCACCCGCCTTTACCATTTCAAGGGACTGCATCTCCAAACCACCACGCTGCCCAATGCTCCAAGCAGCCCCAGCCTTCCGGCCACCAGTCCCGTTTTCCAATGCACCACGCAAAGTGATTCGGGACCGGTCACTCTTTCTGGAGCGAACTCGGTTTATTGGATCATTCAGTTTACCCCCACGGGAGGCGCCCGGGACAGTGCCAATCCGATCGACTCGATTTGGCTCGGAGTCCAGCCGTCTCTTTCCCAGACCATCCTGGATACCCATAACATTGCCAGCCTGAAGGTGAACGGGCTGACTGGTTTGACCACCGTCTATCGTCAGTAAGGCATCTGCGCGACGAATCAACTCGGGCCTCTGCAAAAAGGTTTCTTTTAAGATGCTGTCATCCTGAGCGAAGGCGAGGCAATCGATCTCATCTCCTTTCCTCAAACGAGCTTCTCGAGCCGCAGTCGAAGGACCCAGCCTGACGAAGCAACCGATGCCAGTGGCGTCAAAAAATCACAAACCGAAAGGCAAGCCTCTCGCTGGTGCGGCAAGGGAGGATTTTCTTTTAGAATCGAAACCACCTTGCCAATGGTCAAATATTACTTTGAGGCGGAAGCAGGTCCTTCGACTGCGGCTCGAGAGGGTCTTGGGATTAAACCATACGCTCCGGCTCGCCTTCGCTCAGGATGACGTTATTTTTAAAATCGCGAGTTTTGTTGAGGTCTCAACTTGTACCTTACCTTGACCTTGAGACTGGTCGCCTGCTCCGAACTCTGGTCCGCGTTAAACGTCTTTGGAACGGCGCGCGCGTTGAAAGACAACGAGCAGGGCGAGGCCACCAAGCATGAGAGCCCAAGTGCCCGGCTCCGGTACACCGGTCACGATATCGAGGTCGATATTACTCCCACTCAGCACGAGAGAGGAACCGCTGTAGGTGGTGACTGGGGTGCCATTGACGTCGAAGACCAGGGTCGAACCAGTAACACCACTAAAGATAGTTGTTCCAGTGCTGGTCATCAGGACATATTGCGTTCCATTGGCAATGGTCGAGCCGCCCTGCAGGTTAAAGGTCAGGGTATCCCCGCTGAAGGTGACACTCGGGGTCGCTCCGAATGCCAGTTTATTGCTATTTGATGAACCCGTCGTATCCAAGTTGAATGCCAAGTTTGCGTTGGTGATGGTCGAGGCACCCGAAGACCCCAGCGTCAGCGTTTGCGTGGTATTCGTATCAGCGGCTGAAGTCTGCCCGACTAATACGTTAGTGGTAATCGTGCCCGTGGCGCCAATAGTAAACGCGGTGCCAGAAGCGGTGCCCGTGCCTGCCAGTGTCGAGCCAGCGGCTGCGGTGAGAGCTCCATTTACGGTGCCCGTCACGATCAACGTACCCCCTTTACTGACGCTGGCTGAATTTCCTGAAACCGTGCTGCCCGAGATATTAAGTGTCGCTCCTGAGGCAACGCCCACTCCTCCTGTGAAGGTATTTGCGTTGGATAAAATCCAACTTCCGGACGCGAAATTCATCGACGTCGCTTCAGATGCACCATTGCTGACAATACCGCCAATGGTATTTGCCCCTGTATTCGTAGCAGCCATCGTAATGGTAGCAGCCGAGGTTGTCTTGGTATTTGTAATATTGCCGGCGATATCTAACACGTCAGTCGTAGTCGCGTCGTTGGAAATGCCTAGACTTCCTGCGGCACTGATGGCGCTGTTGATGGTTTCCGTTTGACCTGTCGAAGTTACCGTATTAAGGAGCTCTATATTGCCCCCGCTGTTTACGAAAAAGGTGCCCGTGTTAAAAATGAAGGATCCGGCATTGGTATCAAATTGGACAGAATTGATGTGGATCCCGCCGCTTGGAAGGCTGACCGTGACACCTGTGCTCGTGTTAAATGTAGCAGTATTCGTGTTGTTGCCGGAAGTGAAACCTGCATAAGCGCCGCCACTCCAGTTGGAGCCAGTTGTCCAAGCTCCATTGCTCGTCGCATTCCACGTTGCATTTACATTTTGCCCGAATACGCTCTGGGCCATGCCTGACGACAAAAGAAAGGCGAGGGCAAAAAATTTATATGCTTTCATGTTTTTTTGGGGTACTTGGCGGTTTTGAGGACGGACGATGGCACTGATTTGGGAGCATACGCTCAGAACGGTCAGAGGGTGTCGGGAGTAAGTCCTGATCGCTTTCATTACACCGATGAAAGTAAATGATTGCATTAGCGGTAACAAAGCGTTTGTTGTGCACTCTGTAGCATTAAAGGCCCACTTCGGGCTTTATTCGGACGCGATATAGTGTCTGGGCCCACCCAGAACCATGAACTTACCGTGGAGAACCAGCAGCCCAACAAGCCTGTGATCGCGAGACCTAATCCCATGAAAAAAGTGTAGCGGTAATCGTGATGAACGTGATCGAGGAAGAATCCTGAAACCGCGGACTATTCGAAGTCAGCACCGCGATCAAGCCGTGGTTCGAAACCGTTCCTCGTCGATTTCATATCGAAGCGGTTTTCCGGCCAAGAACCGGTCCAATTCCTCAACCATCAATTTTCCCATTCGTCGGCATTCAGCGCCAAGACTGCCGGCGATATGCGGTGTGAGCATGACGTTGTCGAGGGTGTAAAGGGGTGATCCTTCGACGGGCGGCAGGGGCTCGGTAACATCGAGCATGGCAAAAAGGTCGGGACGTTTTTTCAGCATCTGGATCATTTCCTCTTCATCAACCACCGCTCCGCGAGCAGTATTGATGAAAGTGGCTCCAGGTTTCATCGACTCGAAGTGCTTGCGTTGAATCATTTTTTCCGTGCTTTTCAAGGAAGGCGCATGGCAGCTGACAACATCCGCCCGGGCAAACACCTCCTCCAAGGAGAAGAGTTTCACCCCGAACTTCGCCGCCTCTTCGGGCGGGAAAAACGGATCGTGGGCGATCACGTTCAAATCAAAATGCTGGAGCCGCTCGGCAACGAGACGTCCGATCATGCCCAGCGAGATGAGTCCGACCGTGCTTCGGTAGGCTCCCGGCGGATGATAGGCGGAAGGAAATTTCCGGTGTTTGCGGATAAAGTGCGCCTGTTGCCAGCCATGCTTGAGCGCGAAGAGAATCTGGGAGATCGTAAACTCGCTGACCGGAACGGCATTGGCGGCGGCGGCGTTGGTGAGTCGAATATTACGCCGCCAGAAAGTATCCGTAACGATGGATTTGACCGTGCCTGCCCCGTAGAAAACCACCTTCAACTTCGGGAATCGCCGGAAAAAAGCTTCATCCATCGGGACCATGCCCCAGCCGGAGAAAATCATTTCAACCTCGGGCCAAATTTCCGAAGAGGCCCGGTAATCTTCCGGCGTCATCAATTGACCGGAGATTTTTACGCGGGAGGAAAGGGCCGCGCGCTCCTCAGGTCCGTAAATCTGATTGAAAGCTTGTCCGTATAAAAGATAAAGGGCGGCAACATCGATGCGGGCCACCCGCCCATTCATCGCAAAATCCTTTTTTTGATCGGCTGGAGGCTCAACTTCGTGCGCCAATTGAGATTCAAAATTCGACATGAACTCCTTGGTTAGAATGAGAAGCGTGGGCAATCCTCACCGACTGGGAAAGGCCCGTGAAATGCTCCCTGTAGCAGCGGACGGCCTTATCTCATGGATTTGGTCGCCTTGTAGGCAGCCTCTTCTTTTTGCAGCAGATCCGCCTGGTCTTTGGGAATCGGGAACGGCCTCGGCGGCGGAGTCAGGAACTCGTAAGCAACCTCAATCCCGTTTTGCTTCGCGCCCAAGGGGAGCATGGAGTTAGGGTCGATCCAAACGTCCACGGCGCCGCTTTTATAGTGGAAGGCCATCACTTTATTATGTAGAGCCGCCTCCTTGAAGGTGGACATATTGATGGTCACTCCGTCGAGTAAAATAAAACCAATGGTGTAAAAGACATAGGGAATCGCCTGGGGAGAGGCGATACTGAGTTGGGGGCCTTTCGGCGTCGAAGACAAGACCCAGTCACCTTGACAGGTGAATTGCTTGGAGGTGCCATCGGAGAAGGTCAGCGTGACTCCTCGCAGATCGCCGGTCTTGATCGTCTCGATGGATGTGGGAGAACTGTAATCCGGCGCTGACGGCGCTGGCTGTGCACCCGGCACGGAAGGCGCGGCGGTTGGATCACCAGTTGCGCTGGCCGCACCATTGGAAGGGGCCTCCTTGTATTTAAACGTCACCATCCAATGGCCATAATCCGGAACGGGCGCAAGATAGGGTGCATGGGGCTCAGGCAGCTTTTCGTCAGATTGCGCCCAGCCGATTTTCGGACCGGTTAGCAGACTCAAACCGATGACAGTTGCGAAAAATGTCTTTTTCATTCGTTTACCACTTCGAGTTGTTTGTCGACGACCTGACCTGTGTACCGATCGATGGAGACATGGAGCCAGTAACGCCGTTCGCCTTCGACGACAAAGTTATCGAGCGAGCCAGCCGTGGTCGGGTAGCGTCCCGACTGCGCGATGATATCGATCATGAAAGTCCAGGTCCGGGTGTTGGATGACTCCGCGACCGCCCGCACCGCGGCCTCCTCCTCCGTCTTGATGGCTGACATGCTGGTGATCGCCGAGTTGGTCATGAAATTATTGACTATATCCGCACGAGTGACAAAGGGCGTGGTTGTCGTGACGTTCGTCATGGCTTGAGCGACGGCCGAGGCATTCGCGCTCGAAACCGTGGTGGTGTTAACCGTGCTTTGGGTCGCTCCTGAAATCAAGGCCGTAAGCACCTGTGCGTAAGGCGTATTGGGATTGACCCGTCCAGCTACGACTGGCGCGTCGCTCAGGGTAAAGAGATCGAGCAGGCCCGAGTCGGCGCTGTTGGCCGAGAAAAGGTCGAGTGTTTTCCATGGCATGTCGCGGAAGGCGTAGCCCATTTCTCCCACCGAATGAAACGGCCGATTGAGGATGACAGGACGGTTGGGTGTGGCATTGAGGTAAGTGGGGCTGGCGGATGGGGATGAATTATGTGCATCGCCCCAACGACGTACGCCATCCACGTCGTTATAACCGCTCGGGGAGGAACTATCGTTGACTGCCCATAGATCGAGCCGATAGGGCACTGCGCCCCCGAAGGGACCTGGACCTGACGTCACGGGCGGCATGGTTGTATTTGCCACCATGCCGCTGCTATTGGCGAGAGGCACGTTGACATCGGGGTTGCCTGATCCATTGCCAAGGCCGAACCGAAAGGTTCGGGGGTCGCTTTTCATCAGCACGCTGCAGGAAAGCGAGGCTGTAGTGGCGACATTACCTCCCGACGAGCCACCATGGTTGTCGTAGCAGGTTTCAGCCGGATAGGCGCCGGCAGGATCGTCTATCCCGATGAAAGTGCTGTAGGTGTGCCAATTGTTGTTCGCGTCCTCATATTGGAGCGGCATGACCATTTTAAAATAGGATTGGCAAAACCAGGCGCCATTTGGGCTGCCCACGCCCGTGATGGGGGGAAAGGCGGCATTGCCGCCTTGGTTCGCCGGCTCGTTCAAGTTCGGAAAACTCATGAGTGGGGGCAGCACCAGGCACGCAGTGTTAGCTAAGAGCGGAAAAATTGAGGTCACCGTTGCCACCGGCGCTCCCACCGGCGTTCCCGAGACAAGGCCAGGCTCGCGGTATCCCGACGGGAAGTTTGTGAAAGGAATTCCCGTATAGGTTCCCGCGGAGTTTGTCGCGATATTGGCCATGTAGTAAGGAGTATGCCCGTTGGCGGCTCCGTTTTTGGCAGTCGCTGTTCCATTATAGAACCAGGCTTCGCCTACACCGGAGTTGGAGACCGTCCTGCTATTGATAAATCCGGCCACAAACGAGTCGGAGTTGCCGAGAAGAGAATTGTTGTAATAGGGGCTGAAACGGAAATTGGTGGGATAGTTGGTGGCAATGGGGGAAGAGGGCGTCTGGTGCGGATTCCAGAGCGCGAAATAGAGATAAAAATACCATGGCGCCACGGGGGTCGTGACGGAACCCGGCGACCCCGTCGTTCCGGTATTGGGGGCGTACATATTGAGGTAAGCCGCAAACGGATAGGGAAGATCCTTGATTCCCTCCACGTTGACGTAGGTGGTCCCGCTTGGAGACGCCGGAGATGCATATGTATACGTGATGGTGGTGGGGAAGTTTTCGGCGCCCCACTGGTCAATGATGTTCGCTCCGATCCGCAGGATCTGCAGAGTCACCTTATCGTCCGGATCGACAAAATTGGGTACGACATTTCCATTGTTAGGCTCTTGATCATTACGACCTTTGTTGCCCGTGCCCGGCGCCCCGAGAGAGCCGGAAAGAATGCCCGCCTGAAGTAGTTCGAAGAAGTCGGGTTCACGGTTTTGCTTGGCGACGTCATCGAGGGACATGATGCCGGTGGTGCCGCTGAGGACGCCATGAACATAAGCAGGATTCTTTGTCGGATAATTCCAGTGGCGAAAGGACGGGCCGTTGGAATCGAGGGTGGTGGTAGTGGGGATAGTCCCTATGTCCAAGCCGAAGTATTTTTGGATATTGAGGATATCAGCAGCCGTTAGTGTTCCATTGCCCGACCCGGTGAATTTTTCGAGCAGAGCCAGCTTATCGAGCGGAAAGCGATACTTGACCAACGGTTCGCCAGTAACAGCAATCAGTCCATTGTTCCGAGGCCACCCCCCCGGCGCTTGCACACGCGGATTCGGAATGCGCGGATTGAACGAACCTGAGGTGTATTGCTGCCCGGCGTAATTGATACTACTGGCTGAATTCGTCGCCGGGCCCCAGGTGGGCCCGTTGGCTTCGCGGCTGAAAGTGGTCAGGTAAGGCAGGGCACCGACTAAATCGGGATTTTGAGTCTGAGCATACTTGATCAATTCCTGTCGGCTCAAGAAACAGGTGTCGCCATTGGCCACCCGGGTAAAGCCGTTGTTGGTCGCGGCGAAGAGAACATTGGACCCATAGTTGGCCGACGTAGAGGCGTTGCGCCAGTTCACCAGGTTATCGACATCGGTTTGGTTCCCGGCAATACCGGGCAGTTGGGTCAGGTCAGCCCAAGGCATGAGACCTTTGCCCGTTGCGTTGGTTGCCGCAGAGCTGGGATATCCGGCAACGTTGGCGTCCAGCAGGCCACTGGTATCGTAGATAACGTAGGCGTAGCGACCGACGACATAGCTGCCATTCAGCGCGGTGCTATTGGCAACGGCGCTCGTGTAAGTGGTGAAGGATTGAGGGCCGGCCCGGGTCATCAGGATCCACTTTGGGTCGGGAAAACCGGCGGTGCTGGTCGTCAACTGGGGTTTGTTCCAGCGAGAAGTCGAAATGAGGCGACCATTTAACGAGGTGGTCTGAGTCAAGGCGCTCGAGCTGTAATCCGTCATTCCCGATCCCGCGGTATATAGGTTGGTTCCGCTGTAAGTGAGAAGGGTCGCCAGATTTGCGGCATTGGGCGTCGTGCGCTGAGGTACGGCGTTGGCGTTGGCCAGTGGAACGTAGAGGCTGTTGGTGCCCGAGACGAGAATGGTCGAGAGAGCCGGATCGGCGATCTCGGCCTGAAATTGGGAGACGATCTGGTCAAGGCCTCCCAACGCGATTTGGTCGGCTGGCAATGCCTGAGTAAAACTTTTGGTCGCGCCGCGATCCAGCGTGGCCATCGAAGCGAACGAGACCAGCAGAATGCTGAGGATGGCAAGGATTGCCAGCGTAAGAATCAAGGCCATACTGAGGCGGCCTTTTCGGGCCGCGGCGGACATCGGAAAAACCGCAGTTTTCATTTCATTGCGGGTCAGAAAGCCGGACAAGTCACCCAGCGTTCAAAAGTTTTAATGCCACCGCCAACATCCTTGGGATAAGAAGAATAGAAAGAGGAGGTCAGGACGTTCTGATCCCAACTCGCCTTGATCCCATTGCCGATCGTGGCGTTGGCGAACGCAGCTTGGATGCTTTGGATTTGCGCGGTAGTAAGCAGCGCCAGGCTCCGTTTTCCGATCACGGCCAAGCCGACATCGACCGCCACCACGGGATTGGCCGAATTGTAACCGGTGTATTGACTCTGATCGATCATCGTGCCGTCCGCGCACCGAAAGGCGAGGCGGAAGCCCACCACGCCGGGAGCAACCTCGCGAGAAGTGGAGTTTGACAGCAATGTCGTAATGTCTCCCTGAAAAGAGACGTTTTGATCACTCGTCCACGGCACGGCGAGATCGGAACGCTGGAGAACTATTTTGTCCACACTGTTGGTGGCGTTGAGAACATAGCTCACCAGGGAAAGATCCCGGACCTGTGTGGACGCTGTGCCCGGCACGCCCCGCATCCGGGTGTAGAAAGCGTTGGTAAAGCTGGTCCCGGTGAAATAATAAAGACCGCTACCCGTGGTTGTCGGAGAATTGGTGGGACCACCGGTTCCAAAGACAGGAAGATCTCCGCGAAATACCGCGCGCTGCAGATCATCCGTGACCAAGTCGACCATGGACCGTGCCTTGGTATAATTATCGATCCGGTTTTGTTCCATGCGCCAGGCCTGCTCGGCGACGCCGGTGACCTGCGCCATCATGAGCAGCATAAAACTCATGACAGATACCGCCACGAGCATTTCGATCAGGGTAAAGCTGTGCAGGGATGAAGGTGAGGATCTCATGGTAACGCAACCATCGTGGTCAACTCGTAGCGATTACCCGGGTTATTCATTGGCAACGCCGAAGCAGTCGGCCACCAGAGTAAGAGATGGACTTGCGCCAGATGCGCTCCGGTCACGCTATTGGTGCCCGCCTGATAAAACAGGTTGTAAGTGCGGGTTCCTGCCATCGTTCCATCGAGAGCCACTCCGGCCTGATTGGTCAGGTAGGTGCCATTAGTTGAGTAGGCAACATTCAGCGGCGGGATGGCGAAATTGGTGATCGCACTGGTGGGAAGCGCCCGGCGCGTGGAGATCAGCAGAGAAGCAAAATTTGCCGCCTGGATTTGGTCTGACGACTCCTTGTTGGTGTCAATTCCGACGAAGAGGAGTCCAACGATGGCCACCAACGCAAAGGTAAAAATTCCCAGCGCTATCACCACTTCGACCAGAGTGAAAGCACGCAAGGTCGAAGAGTGTCTAATATGTTGATATTGAATCGTTTTCTGCGAGAAACACCCACAAGATTCCCGCGAAGGATTCTGATTTCGCGGTAAAACGCTCATTTTCTGTCCTTAAAATGCATTTACCATATAACTACCATCGGTGCCGATGCGCAGCAATAGCACAGTCTATGCTCTCTGGTGAATATTAGGCGCATCGAAACCCGACGTGATTGATGCCCTTAGCCAGAAAGATTGAGTCATTCTTAAGCCCGCGACATCGGCGAATCATTGAAAACATGGTGGGAGGGAAGTCGACTACACTCGTCACATACCACTGAGCCGAAACGCCGATAATGATCACCCGCATCCGAGGAAGCGTGACAAGGAGCCAATCGATAGCCTGCAACGTAGTTTTAATTTTGCTTCTGGCTGGCATCATGCCTGCCAGGAGTGCCCTTATTTTCTTCGCGTCGAGCGGCCTCTTTATAGATTTTCGGTGTCATGCCGAAGGTTTTTCTAAAAATGCGGTAAAGATGGTTGGGGCGTGAAAAACCGGTGGCCAGGGCAATTTCTCCCACCGCCATGTCGGTCGTCGTCAGGAGAAGCCGGACTTTCGACAAGCGCGTCCGGACGATTTCTTCATTGATGGATCTTTGCAGTTCCCGGCGAAAGGCCCTTTCGAGCGGACGCCGTGAACTCCTCGTCGATTTGACGATGGCGGTGACGTCGAGACGCGGGCTGGCGTAATGGTCCCCGATATAACGGAGAGCCCGCGCAACCTGGAGATTATCCATCGCCAGGATGTCCGTGCTGCGCCGCGTGGCGAGCCCCTTGGGTGGTATCAAAATACTTTTCCCGGGCGCTTTTTTTCCGGACATGAGTCGATCGAGCAAGGCGGCAGCTTCGTAGGCCATGCCTTCCAAATCATGACAAATGCTGGAGAGAGGTACCCGGGACAGTTCGCAGAAGAGCGGATCGTTATCGACTCCTAGTACAGCAACCGATTCCGGGACGGGAATCCGGGCGCCTTCGCAGGCATGAATGACATCCGCGGCAACGCAGTCATTATAAGCGAAAACCGCCAGCGGCTTGGGAAGTCGTTTTAGTTCCGCAATCAGTTCTTTGCGACGAGCCGACCAGTTGCGTGGAAGGGATTCGCGGGTGTCGGTATCGAGAGGCGGAAGCTGATGGCAGGAAAATCCTTCTTTCGCCAGGTGCTTCGAGAAGCTTTCGTGCCGCTCCACGTTCAGTCCGCTATTGCTGAAGGGAGCCCAAGCGTAGTGACGATACCCGCGCTCCAGAAAATGTTCAGCAGCCATCTGCCCGATTTTCTCGCTGTCTCCTCCGATTTTGGGCAACGGAAGATCGCTCCGCAGGAAAGAAATCTCGACTGCAGGCAGGCCGGAGGAGAGAACAAAATCGGCCAGGTCGTTCCGATAGCCAATGAAGGAGACGATTCCGTCGCCGCGCCACCCCACTGGAATCTTGGCGGTGTAGACCATGTCGGCGACGACATGCCAGTCGTGCTCGCGGGCATACCGGATGACGCCTTTTAGAAAGCCATGGTGCGTGTCGGTGATGGCCAGGAGCACGTTGCGGCGGCGGATACTCACGGAAAACAATTTAGTTCCAAATCGTCGCGTCTTCGATGGAAATCTTAAGCTGATGGCGCAAAAAGAGACTAAAAATGGCTTAAATGGGTAGTTTACGCGCTCAGTTGCTTTGGAGTAAATTTGTTCGATGGCGACTGACTCCTTTTCTTTGGCCGGTAAACACGCTCTTGTCACCGGCGGAGGCACCGGTATCGGGTTCGCCATCAGCCAGGCCTTTTGCGAGGCAGGCGCGCAGGTCACCATCACGGGACGCCGCGAGGACGTGCTGCAAAAGGCCTGTGAGTCCTTGGGAAAAAGCGCTTCCTACAAGGTCTGCGATATTTCCAAATTAGATACCCTTCCCGCTCTGGTTGCAGCCATCGAGAAAGACGGAATCGCCCTCGATATCCTGGTGAACAACGCCGGCATCAATGCCAAGAAGCCCGCATTTGAAATAACGGACGAGGAATTCGCCCGCATCATCCAGACCAATCTCAGCGGTCTCTTTTCCCTGACACGGGAAGTCGCCCGCGGAATGGCCTCGCGAGGCAGGGGCGCGATTCTCAACATCACTTCAATGGCGGCGATGTATGGGCTACCCAAGGTGGCGGCGTACAGCGCATCCAAAACGGGTGTGCTCGGATTGACCCGCACCTTGGCCGTGGAATTTGCGCCGCTCGGCATCCGCGTTAATGCTATTGCTCCGGGATTTATCTACTCGGAAATGACCAATAAGGCGCTCAACTCCGATCCCGAGCGCAAGCAGCGCGTGATGGATCGCACGCCAATGAGGCGCATGGGGCAGGCGGAAGAGATTGCGATGGCGGCGGTTTTTCTTTGCTCGGACGCGGCCAGCTTCATCACCGGCGTCAACCTTCCCGTGGATGGCGGCCATTCCATCGGCTTTTAAAGTTATGGCGCAAAACATTCCATGGCTGGAGCAAACGTGGCGCTGGTTTGGTCCGCAAGATCCGATCCCGCTTCAACACATCCGGCAGGCAGGAGCAACCGGCGTTGTCACCGCTTTGCATCATATTCCCAACGGGACTGTTTGGTCGGTGGAGGAAATCCGTCGTCGCAAGGAAGAGATCGAACGCGCTGGATTGCGGTGGTCTGTGGTCGAAAGCGTTCCCGTCCACGAAGACATCAAGCAGGCAAAAGGCGACTGCGAGCGGTATCTGGCCAACTACGCGCAAAGTCTGCGGAATTTGGCGACGTGTGGAATCAAGGTCGTTTGCTACAACTTCATGCCGCTGCTGGATTGGACGCGAACGGACCTTGCCTGGACTCTGCCGGACGGAGCGGAAGCCCTGCGTTTTGATGCAATCGAAGCTGCCGTCTTTGACCTGCACATTCTCAAGCGAGAGGGAGCGGAGAAAAGTCATTCACCCGATGTCATTGCCAAAGCAGAAAAACTTCATCAGCGACTTTCGACCAATCACCTCGAAAAGCTGACACAAACCATTTTGCTTGGGCTCCCGGGTACAGTCGAGGACATGACGATCGAAGAATTTCGCGCCGCTTTAAATCAGTATAAGGAAATCGATTCTGCACAACTGCGGAAGAATCATGCGGCCTTTTTGCGTCACGTCGTGCCGGTCGCCGAAGAGTGCGGCGCCTCACTTTGCATCCATCCTGACGATCCACCGTTTTCGATTTTCGGACTGCCCCGCATCGCCAGCACGGC
The DNA here is from genome assembly GCA_013285645.1 of Verrucomicrobiota bacterium. Taxonomy (GTDB): domain Bacteria; phylum Verrucomicrobiota; class Verrucomicrobiia; order Methylacidiphilales; family UBA1321; genus JABDGH01. The sequence goes on from JABDHJ010000001.1 coordinate 310,084, forward strand.
AACCGACCTCGATGCGATCCTGGCTGCGGTCGATTCGCCCGCGAACGGCATCACTTTTTGCTCCGGTTCCCTGGGTGCGCATCCCGACAACGACCTCCCCGCGATCTTTCGCCGTGTGGCTCCTCGCGTCCACTTTCTGCACCTGCGCAATGTCCTGCGTGAAGCGAATGGCAGCTTCCATGAAGCGGAACATCTCGGTGGCAGCACCGATATGGCGGCACTTATGCTCGCGATCGTCGAGGAATTGTACCACCGTGCTGCGAGTGGAAACAACACTCCCCTGCCCATGCGCCCGGATCACGGGCACCGAATGCTCGGCGATCTTCAACATAAATTTTATGCCGGTTATTCCGCCATCGGTCGCCTGAGAGGCCTGGCCGAATTGCGCGGCTTGGAACTAGGCATCCGCCACATGCTCGGGAGAAAATAAATCTATGAGCCAGCCTTTCATTCACGACGATTTCCTGCTCGGCAATGAACCGGCCCGCGAACTTTATCATCGTCATGCGGCGTCCCAGCCAATCATCGATTATCACAATCATCTCTCGGCTGCGCAGATTGCCGCCAATCATCAATTCAGTGACTTGAGCGAGATTTGGCTGACGGGCGATCACTATAAATGGCGCGCGATGCGGGCAAATGGAATCGCCGAACAATTCATCACGGGCGATGCTACGCCGGAGGAAAAATTCCAATCGTGGGCGGCGACGGTTCCCTACGCCCTGCGCAATCCGCTCTACCACTGGACTCATCTCGAGCTGACCCGCCATTTCGGAATCAACGAACTGTTAAGCCCCGAGACATCCGGCCACATCTGGCGTGAAGCCAACTCCCAGTTGCCCAAATTGCGCGTACATGATTTGTTGGAGTACCATCAAGTCAAAGTCCTGTGCACCACGGACGATCCCGCCGATTCGCTGGAGCACCATCACACCATCCGCGAAAGCAAATTCAAGACGCGCGTCTATCCCACCTATCGCCCGGACAAGGCCCTGCAGATTCATCAGCCGGTCGCGTTTAACGGCTGGATTGAGCGGCTCGAACAAACGAGCGAAAGTTCGATCCGGACTTTCGACGACTTGTTGACCGCCCTCAAAAAACGGCATGACGATTTCCATGACATCGGATGTCGCGCCTCAGATCACGGCTTGGAGATCTGCCCTACGTCACCATGCTCCCATGCCGAGGCGGCAAATATTTTCCAAGCCGCACGTGCCGGAAAAATGACGCGCCCGGAAGAGCAGTTCGCTTACAGCTCCTTTCTCATGCTCGAGTTTGGCCGTTGGAATGCGGCGCGGGGCTGGGCGCAACAACTCCACCTCGGCGCCTTGCGCAATAACAACACGCGGTTCCTTCAATCAGTGGGCCCGGATACCGGGTTCGATTCCATCGGAAATTTTCCGCAATCTCATGCCCTCGCATTTTATCTCGATACGCTGGACAGGACAAACGAACTGCCCCGGACCATTCTCTACAATATCAATCCCTCCGATAATTATGTCTTTGCCGCGATGGCAGGCAATTTCCAGGACGGCAGCATCCCCGGCAAAATACAATTCGGCAGCGGCTGGTGGTTTCTCGACCAGAAGGAAGGCATCGAGTGGCAACTCAACGCGCTATCCAACCTCGGGCTGCTGCGTCGTTTTGTCGGGATGGTGACCGACTCGCGCAGTTTTCTTTCGTTCCCGCGGCACGAATATTTCCGGCGCGTCCTTTGCAATCTTCTCGGTCAAGGCATCGCAGCCGGTGAATTGCCCTCCGATCCACCGCTCATTGGTAAAATGGTGGAGGAAATCTGCTTCAGTAACGCGCGCGATTATTTTGGCTTTGAACTCCCGCCCGATTCCGCCTCACCCGGGGTCGCATGACCTCCACGACCCTTCCACGAAAAACCCATCTGCGGTGGTGGATTTGCCTGGTCGTCTTTTTCGCCACAACGATCATTTATTCGGATCGCCAGTTTCTTTCGCTGCTCAAGTCGACTCTCGCGACGGAGATTCACTGGACCGATACGCAGTTCGCGAGCGTCAACTCCTGCTTTCTCGGTGCCTATGCCTTTGGTCTGCTTTTCTTCGGGCGCTTCATCGACCGCGTCGGAGTCAAAATCGGTTACGCTACGACTGTCTTTCTTTGGAGCCTGGCAGCGCTCTCCCACACGCTGGTCACGACGGTCGAAGGCTTTATGCTGGCCCGTATCTTTCTCGGCTTGAGTGAAGCCGGAAATTTTCCAGCCGCCATCAAAGCCATCGCGCAGTGGTTTCCGCGCGCGGAACGGGCCTTCGCCACGGCGTTGTTCAATTCCGGTGCCAACGTCGGCGCCATCGTCGCTCCGTTTCTCGTCGCTTGGTTGCTGCGGAATGGATTCACATGGCATGCGCCTTTTCTCATCGCGGGCGTTGCGGGTTTTATTTGGGTGGTCATCTGGCGGCTTTTCTACAGTACGCCCGAGAAACATCGATTAGTCTCATCGACCGAACTCGCTTGGATCAGAAGCGATCCCGTTTCACCGGAGGAAAACGCGCCGCAGGTCCCATGGCTGAGCCTGTTCGGGTTTTCCCAGACATGGTCCTTCATTGTGGCCAAGTTTCTGACCGATCCGGTCTGGTTTTTTCTCCTCTTCTGGTTGCCCGATTATTTCAAGAAGACGCGCCATCTCGATATCAAATCGAGTTGGCCACACCTCATGACCATCTACGGAATCGTGACGGTGCTCAGTTTACTCGGCGGTTATTTCCCCGGTTACCTAGCCCGGCGCGGATGGAGTGTCACCCGCGCCCGCAAAACGGGACTCTTTTGCTATGCGTTGCTCGTGCTCCCGATCCTGATGGTCGGCACAGTCGGCGACTGGACCGCCGTTCTGATCATCGGACTGGTCGGCGCCGCACACCAATCGTGGTCGGCCAATCTCTTCACCACCGTCTCGGACATGTTTCCACGCAACACCATCGGATCGCTCATCGGCATGGGCAGCATGGCTGGCGCAGTCGGCAGCATGCTCTTCCAATATTTTTGCGGGCACATCCTCGACATTTACGGGGCCGATCACGCCGCCACTGGCTACTCCCTGCTTTTTGCCTACGCCGCTTTCGCCTATATGATCGCATTCGGACTGCAACACCTTCTCGCGCCGAAATTTGAACCTTTGAACTTGCACCTACGTTAATGCACTTAAATGCACATTGCTCTAGAAAGCAAAAGCTGCAATGATCGTTTGAGTGTCCGTTTCCACCCAGCCCCTCACGCAAAATCCGGTCACAAAACCTGTGAACATGAAACTCAGTTTCGTGGAAAAGTTTGGTTTCGGATTGGGCGATACCGCCAGCAATTTCGTATGGGGCACACTGGGGTTTTTCCTGATGTATTATTACACGGAAATCTTTGGCATATCCGCCCTGGCCGCCGGGACTCTCTTTCTTTTCACCCGGTGCGGTGACGGCGTGGTCGACTTTTTCATGGGCGCGATTGCCGATCGCACCAACACGAAGTGGGGCAAATTTCGGCCCTATCTGCTTTGGATGAGCGTCCCGTTGGCTGTCGTTTTCGTGCTCACCTTCACCACGCCCAATCTCGATACGAATGGCAAGATCGTTTACGCGTGGATCACCTACAGCCTTCTCATGATCTTCTATACGGCGATCAACATTCCGTATGCGGCCCTCTCCGGCGTCATGACCAACGATCCGTTGGATCGCACCAGCCTGAATTCCTATCGGATGGCTCTCGCGCGCATCGGCGGTCTCATCGTCACCGCCTGCACACTTCCGCTTATCGCTTTTTTAGGTGGCCTTCCTTCGGACTTCGACAAAGCCGCGCTCACGCCGGAACAACACATCCAGGCATCCCACGGTTATCAGATGACCATAGCCCTTTTTTCCATCATCGCCGTCGTGCTCTTCCTCATCACGTTTCTTACCACCAGGGAACGAATTCAGCCGCCGCCCGCGCAGAAAACCAATCTGCTGGACGACCTAGTCAGCCTCTTCCGCAACCGGCATTGGGTCATGATCTTCATCGCCAGCCTCATCGTGATGACGCTGATCATCGTCCGGGACGGCACCCTTCTCTATTACGCCAAGTATTACGCCGGGATGAACGACCAAAGCATCGACTTCCTCGGCTATAAATATCCGATGGAAAGTTTCCTACTGGTGGCGGGAAATCTCGGCTTCATCCCCGGCGCGATTTGCACGCGCTTTCTGGTCAAATTTATCGGAAAGAAATATGCCTACATCGCAACCCTGCTCGGACTCTCGATTACGTGCGCCGCCTTCTATTGGATCCAGCCGGGCCAGACCGGCCTGATTTTCTTTTTCCACGCGCTGAATAACTTCTGCGGTGGCCTCAACGCCGCACTTTATTTTGCCATGATCGCGGACACCGCTGACTTCGCGGAATGGAAATTTAACGTCCGCACCACCGGCATCATTTTCTCCGCCACGACATGCTCGCAAAAAGTCGGACTCGGCATCGGTGGCTTTATTTCGGGCCTGGTCCTCACTTCCTATGGCTATCAACCCGATGTCGCCACTCAGACTGCGCAGGCCAGCCACGGCATCCTGCTTATGGTCAGCCTAATTCCGGCTGCGGGTTACCTCTTCATTGCCGCTCTCTTCAATCTTTACGGCTTGGATGAAAAGTTCTGCCACACCATCCGCGAAGACTTGGCCAACCGTCATCTTAACCAAATCCACGTTTAACAAAACTATGCCCCTCACATCACCTTGTCGCGATTTGTCATCGCTCTTTCGAATCATTCCCGTTTTGACGCTTGCTGGATTGACCTTGTCGGTGCCCTGCCCCGCGGACGAAGTGCCTGCACCGCTGCCTCCCCTCCCCCACGTCACTCGTTATCTGACCGCTCGAGATTCGACAGCACGAATGGAGGCAGTCCCCGTTACCGCCGCTCTTTCAAGCACAGAGCCCAAGAATCTCGCCGCGATTCGCCTCGATCCGCGGGTTCATTATCAAGAGATCGTTGGATTTGGCGGCGCCTTTACGGAATCCGCCTCGACCACGCTCGACAAAATGTCCCCCGCCAAGCAGGAAGAAATTCTTCGTGCCTGCTTTGATCCCGTCAAAGGGAACGGCTACACACTTTGCCGGACACACATCAACAGTTGCGACTTTTCCCTCGACAACTATGCCTATGATGAAACGCCGGGCGATGTCGACCTGAAGAACTTTTCCATCGATCGCGATAAAAAATCGCTGATCCCGATGATCAAGCGCGCCCAGCAAATTTCCCACAATGGATTCAAGCTGTTCGCCTCTCCCTGGAGCCCTCCGGCCTGGATGAAGACCAACGGCGAAATGAACAATGGCGGTAAACTCAAACCAGAAGATCGCGATGCTTGGGCCCGTTATTTTGTCCGCTATATCCAGGAATATGCGAAGGTACAAATCCCCATCTGGGGCGTGACAGTTCAGAATGAACCCGCCGCCAAACAGATTTGGGATTCATGCATTTATTCCGGCGAAGAAGAGCGGGACTTTGTCCGCGATCACCTCGGCCCGACCTTTGCCAAGGCGGGTCTGGATACCCACATCATCATCTGGGACCATAATCGCGATATCATGTACGAGCGAGCCAAGGCGGTTCTGGACGACCCGGAAGCGGCCAAATATGTCTGGGGCGTTGGATTTCATTGGTACGTCGCCGATCTCTTCGACAACGTCCAACGCGTCCACGATGCGTGGCCCGACAAGCACCTGCTGCTCACGGAAGGCTGCCAGGAGGGCGGACCTCACCTCGGCGAATGGGCGCTGGGTGAACGCTACGGGCACGCCATGATCGAGGATCTCAATCATTGGTCGGTCGGATGGGTCGATTGGAACATGGTCTTGAATCAGCAGGCCGGTCCCAATCACGTCGGCAATTACGCCAGTTCTCCCATCATTGCCAATACCGACACGGGTGAAATCACCTACCAGTCCAGCTTCTACTATATAGGCCAGTTCAGCCGGTTCATTCGCCCGGGCGCAGTTCGCATCCTAGCGGCTCCGACCAGCGACAGCCTTGAGACAACCGCCTTCGTCAATACCGATGGCAGCACGGTTGTTGTGGTAATGAATCGCACCGAAGTCCCCGTTCGATTTGAACTCCGCCTGGGAACACAGGGCGTGCAGATGGACGCGCCCCAACGCTCGATTCAAACCGTGGTGGTAAATCCTTAAACGTCATGAAAGCCATTCGGTCGCAAAAAATCGGCGCCATGCTTGGCATCCTTGCCCTCGTCACGCTTGGGAAAGCCGGCCTTGGAGCCGATCCGTCTGATGTCCCAAACTTTGTACCTGCTGACTATGCGGGCAAACCCGTGACGGGATCGCCACAGGTGATCCCGGGAACCATTCTGGCCCCGGCTTATGATCAAGTTCCAACTGGAGCCAATGGGATCACCTTCTCTTATCAAGGTTCCGCCACCAAGACAGACTTCCGCACCGGAAATGATTCCATCGGCCTCGCCGCATTTGGGAAGGGCCACGTTTCCACCACCGGCGTGCCGGAAAAACCGGAGCAAGTTTACGTGGGATGGACTCAACCGGATGAATGGTTGAAATACACGGTGCGGGTTACCGAATCCGGCACCTACACGATCGGGGGGAAATTTGCCGCAGGCGCAACCGGCGCCACACTATCCTTCACTTTTACCCCGCAACTCACAACAGGAGAGATTGAAATTCCCACCACGGCAGGATTTCAAAACGGGGTCGAGGTTTATCACGTCTGGGAAACACTCGATCATCTCAAGGAGATTACCCTTCCAGCCGGTGTTTACGTCATGACAGTAAAGATCGGCAAGATCGCGGGACTGAATCTCGAGTCGTTTACCTTTGACAAAAAATCGTAGACGCTGTTTTGCGAAATAATTCTCTATTTGTTTACCGTCGTCCAGGGTTCGATGTTGGGTGAAAAAGGAGGATAACTCTGGGCCTCCCCCACTGGTTTGATGAGATTATTGTCCAGTTGAAAGACAGGTAGTAAAGGACTTCCATTTGCTTGATTTTGATAAGTGTTTTCCTCCCGCTGGATATAGAGAAAATAATTGGACCGTCCCCCTGGCTCTTCACCAACGATGATATCTATATCGACCGAGTCACCGGCCTGGACCTGAAAAGGCAACCCCACCCAGGCCATGGCATCTCCTGGCCAAGTCGAATTGAAATTCGTCCAAGGATAACTTTTTTTCTCTCTTTCTCAATTCTTCGTCGACGGCGCGATCGCTTGCATCCAGCACAGTCTTTCCATTGACCTTGACCAACATGATATCGTCCGCTGTTCCCACAAAATGATAGGTGCCCGCTTGAGACGGTGAGGCTGTGACTTTGTACCAGACGACATACATATTGGGCTGAACCTCCTTTTCCACACCGAAAGCCTTCGGCCCATCTTCCGCATGAATGGTCGGGACAAAAATACAGGATGTATTGAGAGGTTTCGGGCTTTTGTAGTACTTATCCAGAAGGCTCGGACTCCAGTTCGCTTCAACAAAATCCTTCAGTTGCTTATGATAAGTCACCGGAGTCATATTGGTGGATTTACGATCATCGGTCTGCTTTAGGTCGAAGAGAAATCCCTGTAATCCACTTTTACCGTCGCTTTCAACGCGGCCAAATGCACTGCCCGCACCTGCCGTATTTCCGGGAGCATCATGCCCCAACATCGCCGTGCCGGAGGCGACAAGAGCAGATGGCGGCAGATCGGTAATCACTGGCATATCGACTTTGACATGGAAGAAGCTCTGATTAACCGTGGAGATAATTGAAGGAGTGGCCGCAGGAGGAGTGATCGTCAGCGATGGTTCCAGATTGTTCATGGCTTCTCCACCAGCGGGTGGCGGCGGTGCGGGCGGTGGTGGGGGTCGAAGGGATGTCGATGCGAATGTCGCATTGTCGACTGGCTGCTCCGGGGCCTTAAAGATAACGAGTGTCGCTACCATTAAGAAAATAATCAGGTGAAAGAGTAGTGCTATAAGAAAAAATCCTGAATCAATTATCCGGGCCTGAAGCTTGGCTTTGTCGATGATGAAAACTTTCACGAGGGGCTGGTTTTCTGGTTTTCGTGAAAATGCACACTGCTGACCACGCCCGAAGAAACCCGCTTACATCGCTTGATATAAGCAAAGATACACGACTTATTTTGCGACAGGTTGATAAACCCGGACGTAATCGACTTCCATCGACTGAGGAAAAACTGTATCGGGCGACGGCTTGCCCGGCCACGCTCCGCCGACGGCAAAATTCAAGATTATAAAGAAATTCTGATCGAAAGGCGCAGGAAAGGGCGCTGCTTTCGTGTACCACTTGGTCTGGGTCTGATAGAGATTACCATCTAGATACCAACGGATGACGCCTTCTTCCCATTCGACCGCGTAAACGTGGAAATCATCACTGAGATCTCCCGAGGGAAGAATGATTTTATCGCCCGTGTGAACATTGTGAGGCCACTTGTCTCCATAATGAATCGTGCCATAATCTGTGTTCGGCTTGTCACCTATGACTTCCACGATATCGAGTTCGCCGCTGCTCGCCCATCCGCCATAAACAGCATCTTCCGGCATTAACCAGAACGCAGGCCAGACACCCTTGCCCTTCGGCATTTTGATCCTCGCCTCAAACCGGCCATATTTCCAACTGAACTTGCCCTTGGTGGTCATTCGCGCCGAGGTGAATTTATGCTTTTGACCGTTGGCATCCGTTCCGTCCTTGATTGCGGTAATCAGGAGGTTTCCATTCTCTATATGAGCGTTTTCAGGCTTATCGGTATAGTATTCCATCTCGCCGTTGCCTCCGCCCTTGCCGTCGATTTCAAAGTTCCATTTGGAGGTATCAATGGTACTGCCATCAAATTCGTCCGACCAAACGAGTTTCCAATCAGGATTGACCTTTTGATGGGAGGCATCGGCAGGTCCCGAGTTTCCCGGGTTAAGCGCGAATTGTGAATTGGCTGGCGGCGCCCCGTTGGAAGAAGGAATCACAGCCGATGGGGCTGGAGTCGAAGAAGGCGGCGGCGTAGTGGAAGCAATCTGAACTGGTGGAGTGGCTGTTGAAACAACGGGCGATGGTGTCTGTGTAGGCGGAACGGCAAGCGCGGGAGTTGAAGCACCGGCCAGTTTCACATTTTGCTGTTGTGCCGCTTCCGCTTTTTTTTGCTCCTCGATGGCCGCGGCACTGGCCTGCTCATCACTCGCCCGCCGGGCGGCAGCTATCTTTGCTTTATCAGGATCATAGTGAAATTGCTTTTGCAGTTCGGGCGAAAGAACTGCAAGAGGCACGAGCGCGCCACCATCCTGATCGAGAATCGTTACCGCATCATCCTCAACCTTCACGACCTTGACTTGCCGATAGGTCTTTCCATCCGTGGTCGTCCAATCTTCAGCTTGGACTAAGTTGCATGAAATCGCTACAATCAGCACAAGGGTTATTGCTCGCATAAACTTGTAGTGCATGATTGTGCATTCGCGTGTCATTTGCAACCAAATACGGATCAATTGCTTTAAAATAGAGACAAGCGACGACGGGAGAATGAACTACCGTCATGCGATCGTTTTGTCGTTTCGCTTACGCGCCGGTCAATCGTACCAGCACGACCGAGCAGGCAGGAACCTTCACGTGAACCTGGCCATTCGAGGGAGGCGCAATGAGATCTGTCCAAGTCTCCTGCCACGTCCCGTCGTCTTTGATTGGATTGCCTCCGAGAGTGACGCCTTCCTTGGCCGCCACATCTCCGCCGGGTGCAGCCAGCGCAATGGTCTGCCCCTTGGTATAAGCCGGAGAACCCGTTTGGATCGTCACGTCCGCATCGCGTCCCTTGTTTCCGTGTTCCTTGTTAATCAAAGTCACGTAGAGATTTTTGTCTTCACCGAGCACAGCGTAGCTGACGATGTTGATATCTTTTCCCGAGGCATCCGGCACGAGTGAGGACGAAACAATTTGTCCACGGGAACCCAGATTGAAAATCTTGATCGCGTAGGCCAGCGGATGAGCAAAATAGCCGTCCGGCTTGCTCGTGAACGAGGCGTAGCGACAGGGAGCTATTTCCTGTCCAGCCGCCACTTCATCGCCGTTATGAAAATTGATGCCCTGCGAGCCATGAGCGGCCCACCAGTAAAGATAGTCCAAGCCCCAGAGCGCGGACGCGAATGTATCGCTGACGTCCTTGGCTCCGCCATTGTAGAAATTATTCCCCTCTTCGAGACGATAGGGAACTCCGGCATCTTTCAACGGTGGAACAAATTTATCGTAATACTTCTGATAGATATCCTGCCAGGCGGGAGACAGCATGAGGTCCCGTCCATAGACGGGATCGGTTACCTTGCCTCCCGCTCCACCTGCATATTGATGCTGGCCAATGTAGAGGATCTTACCACTGGGAAAAAAGTCCCGGGCAAAGTCATGCGCCCATGGTTGAGCATTCGAGGTGAGGCTGGGACCACAATATTTGGCATCAGGCACGGCCTGGTTGATGGCGTCGTAAATGGGTTTAAATTCCTTCAAATACCCGGGGTAACTATGCACATAAACATCAGGTTCGTTACCGATGGAAAAACAGATCACGTCCGATGCATAAGTGTCCGCGATATATTTGGCTTGGGTCGCCGATCCCGTGGCATCACCATGATTGAGACGGAAGCTATAAATGACTTTGGTATCCGCCGCATGGGCAAATTGGAAAAGCTGGTCGATATCCGCCTGGACAGGAATGGCGACCTTGGGGCTGTCCACCGTGTTACCACCGATGCGTAGATTCTTGATCCCAAGTGTCTGAAACATTTTAATCAGCGGCGCGTTTTGCGCGGTGAAATAATATTTCCCCTCCGCATCGGGCATTTCCCGCTTGGTTTCGTAACTCAATCCGGCGTAATCCGGGGCAATCTTCGTCCCCAGAGTCGAGGCATCAATAGATACGGAAACCGGAACGTCACCTCGAAGGACGGTGAAACTACCCAGCGCCACGAAGGAAATTAGAGTAAAGGCAACGATCGATTTGTTCATAGATACAGGTTTTGCTGAATGGGAGTGGAACCTTGGTATAGGAGGAATCGATCCACACATCAAGTGCATAAATGTGCAACTTATCATTGACGCAAAGTTGTCATTGAGTTAATCTCCAGCATGATCTACAAAGCGCGGCGCCCCGGCTTCTCGCCCAGCCCAGTAGATCGACGCGATTCCCCCTTAGATTATCAAGCTTTCATTCAGTGTACTTAGGCGCTTTTATGAATACTTACACTCACGCACAAAGCTCGAATTCGTCTTCCTGTAATGACATTATGAGGGCAGAGCCCCTACTTTTGCGGCAACGCACTAAATCCTGCGTGTCCCGTTTTGTCCCTGCTTCTTCTCGCTGCGGGCGTCCCAACAATAAAGGTTTTACGTTGGTTGAGCTTCTAAGCGTCGTTGGGATCATGGCGATCTTGATCGGCATCACGGTGCCCTCGATCCCGGGACTGAAAGGCAGCAAGGACACCACCAAGGCAGCCTCGGATATCGCTGGAATCCTTGAATACGCGCGAACTCAGGCCATGGCTGGCAACACGTACACTTGGGTCGGTTTTTTTGAAGAAGATCCCACGGTCACTGCCACGACGCCCCAGACAAAAGGAAAAGGTCAGTTAGTAATCGCCGTTGTTTCATCCTCGGATGGAACGAACCTGAGCACGGAGCTAGCCAACTCCAAATTGCCGGGTTCATCTACTCCGACGACAGGTTCCTTGACCCAAATCTCCAAGATTTTGAGGATCCCCAATATCCATGTGGATACGTCGATCTCAACCTTGGGGACGATCCCCTTCCCCACCACAACCGCCGCAATCACCCCTTACGAGGTTGATCCCACCGCCGCCAATCAGTCCGGGACGACTTTTGATTTTCCTTTTACCGGCGCCGCGCAGTACAATTTTTCACAAATTATTCAGTTTAATCCGCAGGGAGATGCTTCGGAAATCTACTCAAGCCCTACCCAGGCAATCGACATCGGGCTTCGCCCTGCGCGTGGAGACGAGCCGCTCACCAACGGCAACGGGAGCAAGAACGTAGTCGTTATCCGGATCGAAGGCATCGGAGGTAAAGTAACCATCTACCGCCCATGAGAAAGAAAAGGAATTCCATTGAGGCCTTTTCCTTGATCGAGGTCACTCTCGCCCTGGCCATCGTCGTTTTTTGCATGGTAATCGTATTCGGCTTGCTTGCTGTCGGCGTCACGGCCAGCGAATCCTCGATCTCGCAAACCACCGCCAGCCAGGTTTTGAGCGCCATCTCCGCCGACATTCAATCCACGCCCAAGACTGTTGCGGCCACGAATTCCGCGATTTACGGAATAGCCCTGCCCGCCACATCCGTTACCGGTAGCGTAGTTGTTACCTCTCCGGCACCCACGAGCCCACTCTATATCCAGGAGGATGGAACGACAAACACCGCTGTCTCGGGCGCCCGTTATCGCTTGTTTGTCTGGACCACATCGGCGGAGACCACAACAGCGCCGGCCACCCAGGAAACTCTCGTCCGCCTTATCCTCTCCTGGCCTGCCGGGGCCACGAATTACACCACGGCCCAAGGCTATGTCGAAGGCGTCGTCGCCGTTAATCGAACTCCGTGAGAAGCCAACGCCTCAACCAGCGCCAGTCTATGCGGGGGTTCACTTTAGTGGAACTCCTCGTTGCCATCACGGTCCTGACGCTGATCATGTTGGGCGTCTCCCAGATGATGAATAGTACCGTCACCATCACCCTGGGCGGCTTCAAGCACATGGACGCCGACACCCAATCCCGACTTGTCCTTGATCGCATAGCGTTTGATGTCTCCAAAATGGTCAAGCGAACCGATGTTGATTACTACTTCAATAACTCGACGTCGGCTCCCAACAACGGTTACGGCAGCGACATGATGCTCTTTTTCAGCGAGGCGACCGGCTATTATCCTGACCCTACCACGACCGATCAAAGTACGGTTTCCCTGGTCGGCTATCGCATGAATTCCAGCTATCAGCTGGAGCGTCTGAGCAAGGGCCTCGTTTGGAATGGAGTCGCTCCCGTAAGTCAAAATTACCCCATGGTCTTTTTGCCTCAAACGATCATCGGCACCTGGGGCGCCAATAATAACCTGACGAAAAGTCCCGGTGGGGATGCCGATTATCAGGTCATCGGCGACCAGGTTTTTTGCATGAAGCTTAGTTACCTCATCCAAAAGGACGCATCCACCCTGCAACTGACGGATACGCCCAACACCACCAGTATCACAGCGGGTAGCACGGGGTATTTCGATCCTACACGGGTCCAGGCAATCATCGTCACCATCGCCGTGCTCGATTCCAACAGTCAAAAACTATTGCCCAATGCATCGACGCAGCTTCAAGCCGCAGCAACGAAACTCGATGGTGTTCTGCCCACGCCGCCAGCCACCACGCCGCTCGCCAAGCTGCCCTTGAACTTGTGGCAGACAAAACTGAGCACAGAGATGGGTAGCGGTGGCTATCTGGGGCTGGGTAAGACCGTGGCCTCCCAGGTTCGATTTTACCAACGTTATTGTTACTTGAACCAGGTGCTCCAACAGTAATATGAAATCCGCTGACATTCTCCTGGTTAGTCGCGCAAAAAAAAGGGGCGCCGCGCTCATCATCGTCCTCTTTTTCGTCGTCCTGTTAACGGCCCTGACCGTCGCTTTTTTATCCCGGTCCATGACGGCGCATCAGGCCTCCTCCGGCAGCGTCAGCGAGGTCAAGGCCAACGTCATGGCCAATAGCGCCTGCGAAATCATTCTCGGCGATCTCAAACAAGAAATCGTCGATGGCTCGACGACAACCGCCTATGCAGGAGTGAACTCGAGCGGCACAGCGGCCACCTATAATGTCTACACGCCCAAGGCGACGGCATCCGGTAGTGTGACTTCCACGGCCACTCCAGCCATCGTCGGATTCACGCCGACCTTCTCAGGAGGCCAGGAAACAGACGGCCTGGCCAATCTCGTCAAAGTCAGCCTGCGGAATGCCCCGTTCTATAGTAACACGACCAACACCAACTATAGTCATATGGGAATCACCCGCGCCTCAGCGGTCAATTCCGCCAGCGATGCCTCCCTTAACGGCCGGGTGATCACGGCTTCGCGATGGAATAGCCACTATCTGATAAATCACTCCCAAATAGCCAATTTTCCGAACCCCGATTGGGTGATTGTCACCCGCAACGGAGCCAACACCGCCTACACGAATTCTCAAATAAGCACCCTTCGGGACCCGACAAATGCCAATTACGCCATCGGTCGCTTTGCCTACGCCATCTACAACGAAGGCGGCTTGCTCGACATGAACGCGGCTGGACATCCCAGTACTCTCCCGACACAACTCGTCAGTCAGAAAGGTTCAACGGCTCTTGCGGATCTTTCGCAGTTGCCGACCAGCGTGTCTCCGGCCAACCCCGCCTCCATCCTTACCACGCAACAGATTGATGATCTCGTCGGCTGGAGAAATGCCTACACCTCGCAATTGTCGTCCACCCAGTCCGCTTTCGGTTCGGTCACTTTTAATTCCACCACCACGACCAATTGGTTTAACAATTTTGTCGGCTACAACATCGGGCAAACCAACAGCACCTCGAGCAATCGAGCGTTGATGAAAGGCTTCATGGGCGCGAACACCAATGCGCCCTCGTCCTTTTGGCCCACGCTCAGCAGCACGGTGACGAATACTTCCGCGCCCTCCGACCAGGTTTTCCTGAGCCGCCAGCAATTGATCAGCCTGACCCAGTCCTTGGGCATCAGCACCGACGCCCTCCAGTACCTCGGCACATTCAGCCGTAGCCTCGAGCAGCCATCGTACACCCCGGATCCCGGTCGACCAACCGTTCTTGCCAATGTTTCGGGGACCCTCACCCTTCCCCAAGTAGGCGGATCCCCCAACGAAAGTAGCTACGACGGCAACAATGATGCGGTCGGAGGCGATAACTCCGTTAACCCGGCTTTCCTCTCGATTCGAGTCGCAACAGCTTTCACGCGCCAGAATGGCACCACGGCGGTCGTCGGTGAACCGCTGGTCAAGACCAGGTTTCCACTAAGTCGCCTCGCCTGGGTCGCTTATAACGCCACCTCATCGGGCACGAACACTGCGATCTATAATAATTTTGGCCTCACTCGAGCCACCACCTCCTCGCCCTGGGTTTATAATCATGGGCAGAATTCCATCATGACTCTCTCTAAAGTGGCGGCCTTGACCGGCACGAACGCAAGGGAGCCTGACTTCGCCGAGTTGCTCAAGGCAGCCATCACGGTAGGTGCGTTGGGCAAAGGTGCTCCCAATTTCCAGTTACCCGGTGGAGATAACTTCGAATATACGATCGACACGGCAGTCGATTATCAAGTGCTCCAGATCATGGCGAATCTGATCGATCAGCAGGATGCCGACAGCTATCCGACCTGGATTCAGATTGCCAGCGGTCCCAACGGAGCAACCAATATCTATGGTGTCGAGGATTTGCCCTATCTCTATCGCCAATCCTACATGACCGTCGTCGAAACGGCTCCGACCACGCCCCTCAGTACCAAATCGACCTCCCTATCGAATCAAGTAACCATCGGGCCCACTGGATCCGGAGGTTCCAGGTTCGATGTTCTCGACTATAAATGGACCTGGCCCGGAGGAGTCAAGACGCCTCTCGTAGGAGCTGCGGCAAAAGATCCGATTACGGTTTCAGGGACCACGACCGTGACCCTCTACGGAGTAACGGCGGCGGCGAGCTTGCCGGCAGGTTCCGAGGGAAAAGTCGGTTACATGTATGTGGTCCAGCTTTGGAATCCACACGATGCAAACACCGCAGCGGCGAATTCAGCTACGCAGATTCGGCCCAGTCTCTTCCGCCTGGTCGCAAAAACCAACAATCCATCCGGGACAGCGACGACCTATACGGCTGGCGGAACCGCCTGGGAAATGGGCATGGTAGGTCAGCTTAGCAGTTCACTTTGTGGCACTACAACTATTCTGCCCGAAAGCGATACCAGCAATAACAGCATCACCACCAGCACGACCAAGACCTACTGGCCGATATCAGCGCCATTGGTACTTACCGCAACGGGAACCACAACAAACACCGCCCTCGATTTTTCGGATAGTAACGGGACGCTATTCCGTGAACCAACCATGCTGTGGCATAACGTTGCTGGTATGAACCTGGCAGGTGAGGCCTCGACCATCGCCGGGACGGGATCCGGTAGTGGTCCCGGTTTTCTAAAGGATGCGAATACGGGAATTACCTATTACGGCATTATTGTCGGGGAAACGCCCATGCAAATTCATTTTACCATCACCACCACTGGAACGACCTCACCCGGCGATGGCAGCTACATCGCCCAGGTCAACACGGCAGATCAAACAAGCATTCTTCCGACGGCAAACAAATCCCAGCAAATCACCTTCAGTTTACAGTACAAGGATTATAACGGGAATTGGATCGACTACGATGACACCTACTCCAATCCCAATCACACCTCGGCAGGATCCCCTTCCGTCGTACTTGCGAATGATCCAAACCTTACGAATTCAGAGTGGCTCAACCCTATTTATTCAGGACAGATGGTAGGGACTCGAACGGTGGGGTTTGACCCGCGTACGGAGCGTTTTGGCGTTGAGAGCCAGGCAACCTTGGGCAATGTTTCGTCCACCACCCATGGAGGAACGGATTCCACAACCTCCTACTTGCTCGAAAATACCGCCAATACCGATTGTAACGTGAATTCGACTACTGCAAACACCGCCATGCAAACAAGCAATTTCTCTGTTTTTGAAACCCAGAGACCTCGCGCGGACAAGGGTAATTCTGACTCTTACAATAATCCGGGAAACGTCTCAGGTTCAGGCGTAGCCACGAACCCTCAAATGCATTTGTTCTCCGGCAACAATTTTAGTTCAAGCTCTGCGGCATCGAATCCCACGGAATTTGATGGGTTAATGAGCCAGAATAGTCCAACCCTCACGTTTGATTCCAAGGGTTCTGCAGGTCCCCCAGCGATAGCTGCCACACCGGGTCAGCATTTCTATTTTGAAGACGCCGATGGCATTGCTCGCCGGTCCATGGGGGCTTATGCCGATACCACCATGACGGACCCAAGCACAAGCTCGCTCGTTCAACCGATTAACTCGAGCAACACCCGTATCGGTTTGCCCCTGGCCACGGCTAACTCCTATCCCAACGATAGCCCCGTCGGTACGGCGCTGCAGCAAAGTCAAAGTCGCCCGATCATTCTTAACCGTCCCTTCCGCAGCGTAAGTGAGATGAGCTACACCTTCACCGGATCGCCCTGGAAGAATATCGATTTCTTCACGCCAGAAAGCGGCTACGTGGGTTTGCTCGATACCTTCTGCGTGGGTGAACCACCCGCCAACGGACTGGTGGCGGGCAAGGTGGATCTCAATACCCGCCAAGAGCCGGTCATCCAGGCCCTTGTGGCCGGGGCCAATCGCGATGAGTGGTACAATGCCACGACTCCACCGACCTACGCCCTTCCTCCCCTGACCGGAACCGAAGCGACCAATGTCGCCAAGAAGCTCATTCAATATACGCAGGACACCACAGACTATTGGCGCGGCCCCCTCGCCAATTTGAGTAACCTGGTCGGACGATATATCGGTGCGACTTTTCCCGCCAGTCCATCACCAAGCGTTTCCCTGGGAACCGATTGGTATACCTATACCTACAGTTGGACTTCACCAACGACTGTTGCCGGCTCGTTTACTTATGCCGGGTTTACCGGGCTGTTGGATTCCACGGTTTACAACGATTCGACCTTGGCGGGATCATCGGCCAATTACGCAAATTCGGTCAGCCCGGTCATTCAGCGCTTTCACGAGGCGGCGCTTCGACCGCTGGTTGATAGCGGACAGACCCGCGTCTGGAATCTCCTGATCGATGTCGTGGCCCAGACTGGGCACTATTCCAGTTCAGCCACTACGCTCAGCCAATTTTCGGTTGATGGTGAAAAACGCGTCTGGCTGCACGTGGCCATTGATCGATACACCGGGCAGATACTCGATAAACAAATCGAGGTCGTCGCTCAATGAACGCCGAATAATCGACAAGCCTACCATGACCTACCGGACTCTCTACATCAGCGGGTTACTCCTACCTGCTCTCATCTTCTGCGCAGTTAATCTCCATTCACAGGAAGCCACCTCCAAACCGACACCACCCTCCGCGCCGTTCATTCAAAAAGCTCCTAGTCCGGGACAGTGGACCATCACCTTTTCTTATCCGGAAGAACACCAACCCAAGGTAGCGGGAGCTCCGGCTGCCCCTCCCCCGGATCTGAGTGGCCGCATCAGGACGATTACCGTGACCAAGGTCAAAGACATCGCTCATGTTGAAGCGATCAGAATCGAGGATACCAAGCTGGAGGAATGGCACTCGGGCACTACCGTTTACGCAAAGACAAACGGAACAGACATCTATGCGCAAGGCTCGGAAATGAGCGAAGGCAATTCCCCCATGTCTACCTCCAGCGAGTTTCAGGATATGAAGTGGGTAACAGCGGAAAGCTACTTGGGCACCATCAAATACTCGGGGCATGATTGCCTGATTTTTGCTCCCAATGCTCCGGCCACTCTTAAAATATCCGATGCAGATGCCTTTACCAAGTTCGTTGCGACGGCACCCTTGGTTGCTTTCATTGACGCTGAGACACGTTATCCGGTCGAAGTGCGCACGGGAGGTGTCTACCGTGACTATCAGTTCTCGGACCCGCCCAATTCCTTACCCCTTCCGACCGATCTCGTCGCGCAGATTAAAGAAGGCAAACGGCAGGCCGACCTGGAACACCAGCGCGCGCCCAGGCCTTACTGATTCATAAATTCGATCGAGCTCAAGACGATCCCATTGCCTCCAAATCGTACACGGAGAGTCTGGGGACCGGCGGGTAATGCAGCGGAAATCTCCAAGTTTTGCACGTCACTTCCGCTCGCGTCAGCGGATCCCAATACCTGGTCCTTTTTCAATATTTCGATCTTGCCCGTTCCAAGAAGGCGCAGCGTCAACTTGTAAGTGCCCGCGGTATCAACCTGGATATTATAATCTGCCGTGGCGCTCACCGCGTTGGTACTTACCAACAAATCATTGTGGGAGTTTGAAAGAATGTCCGCCTGGTCAATCGAGACGTATTTGCCCGCGGAAAGTTTTCCCGGAATCCGGTAATAGAGATCGGCATCGTGCGATGGCATGGCCACATATGCCTCACCCAGCGGGGTAAGTTTGCCCGGCTCTTTTTCGAGTAGGCTGATTTTCGCGTTATCGGCCCTTTCCTTAAACCAAGCGTAACCCTGCACGTAGGGCGTGCGCTCCAGGAAATCGGTCGCCTGGATCATATACTCACGCTCCGCCGCAGGATCAGACGCTTTCCATTCCGCATATTCCGTCACCCATACGGGACAATTGAATTCCTTGTGCATCGAATCCACCGCCCATTTCATTTCTCCAATGGAGCCATAGGTATGGAGTCCCAAGGCAGCAACATTCGTATTACCTAAATAGAAGTAGAACGCTTTCAGGAAGGGAATCATGAAGGTGTACGTCACCTCCTTATTTTCGATCGGGTCCATCGCGGTGATGCTGCCATTCGTCGGGGAACCGAGGGACATGTTCGGCCCC
>JABDHJ010000002.1 GCA_013285645.1 Verrucomicrobiota bacterium
CTCTGCGGGGCATCCGCCCTACGAGTCGATCCTCCTGTGGCTCGACGAGGCGCGGGGCCAGGGATTGATTGATGATGATGTGACCTTGCTGCGATTCGCTACCCAACGCTATGGATGACCTTGGCTGGATGGTGCTTAACTTGCTGTTTGCCGTGCCTGCTTTTATCGTCCTGGTTATAATCATCTTTAGAAGGCGTTGGTAGTTGAGAAGTGCGCAACATCTTCATTTGAGCCAGACGAATCGTTTGATTTGTCTTCATCAAAAGGCTCGGAACACAATCATTTTGGCGGCCCATTTTTAACCACTAATGACCCATGGTCATTATTTCTTGACTCAACGCCGATAGTGATGGATTATGGTCTAATGACTCACGGTCAACTAGAGTCTCCAATGACGGATAAATGTGGCGCAAAAGCTTCCAAAGGAAGGAGGAGGCTTCGCGGTTGCGGGGGCTCGTTTTCGGTCGTTCCTAACGCCTGCTTCCTTCTTGCTCTTTTCCCGTTTCCTCTGTCTGCGCCTCAACCCAGCTCCGAAAAGGACACCCTATGACATCGATCTTCCGGCGTCGTTTCGCGCCGCTACCAGAATTCGTCTTGTCCGTTGTGGCCATGGATTTCGTCCGCACTCCGTCGCCTGATCAATCAACCCATTAATTCCTAAAACCTATGCCAATCGATGCAAAAGACCTTTCCCAAGAACCACCACGCAGTCCACGCACAGTCTTGGGCGGATACGTTTTGGTCGCCCGAATGCTCGACAAAGCTCGGGCTGAGCTTTGCGGAACAGCAAGTCAGTACCTTTTCAACTGCGGGCTCGATCATATCTTCCTTACGTATAAGGGCATTACGGCCGAAGAGGTGCAAGCGCTTCTAGCCTCAGGGTTGACGGACGAAGAAGTTCTCAAGTGGATCGACAGCAACGGCAAGCCAAGAACGGCTGAGGAGATAAGGGCCTGGTCAAACTCTCTTCTGGAGGATAAGGCCCACTTTTTTAATCACCTCGAAACGGACGATCAAGCCTTGTTGACGAAGCGAAGCTCAAGTTCTTCGCATGCTCCCAAAGGCGGGAAAAGCGATTGGTAAGCAGAGAAGTATGCCCATGTTGACCGATACCTCCCAGCGCATTCTTGATGCCGCGACTCGCGTATTTGCACGCGAAGGCGTTTGTGGCGCAACGACCCGGGAAATCGCCCGACTGGCTGGGGTAAATGAAGTGACTCTCTTTCGTCACTTTAAGAACAAGGCTGAGCTTCTGTACCAGGTCGTCATGAGATTGTCCGGGCAGTATGAGAGTGTTTTCGAGGGTGCGCCCATGGAGACAACGGAGGACTTGCGCCGCACGGTCGAGGCCCATGTCGCCATGTACATGCGGAGGTTAACCGCGAACGAGGAATTCGTGCGGACATTTTATGGTGAGTGGAAACGGTATCCCGAGCTTTGCCGGTGTCTCTTTGTGGAATCGTCAAGGCAGGTTCGCCAAAAGTTTATCCATTACCTGCTCGCGGTGCAGAAGAAGGGGTTGATCCGGGACGATCTTGACGTTACCACGGCCGCCGATGCCCTGATCGGTATGCTTTTGGTAGGCGTCCTGCGTCGTCCCTTCACCGATCCCGAATATTCCAATCCGCGTTTTTCCGGGACATGCCTCGAACTCTTTCTCAGAGGTATCGCACCATGAGTACTGATGCCATGGCTTCTGAGGTGGGGACGCCTGCGCCTTTTGTGCCGAAGCTATCGAAGCTGGCCCAGAGGGCGAAAGAGCAGGGCTGGTTAAAGTGGGCGATTGTCGTGGCGGTGTCTTTTGCGGCGCTATTGCAGGTGATCGACACCAGCATCGTCAACGTCGCGCTGCCCTATATGCAGGGCAATCTCGGCACCACCTTGACGGAGATCGGCTGGGTTTCGACCAGTTACTCGATTGCCAATGTTATTGTGATTCCCCTATCGGCATGGCTCGGTCTGCGCTTCGGCAAGAAGCGGTATTTCATTTTTTCGGTAATCACTTTCGTTTTGGCGTCGGTCATGTGCGGTTTTGCCAACAGCCTGCCCATGTTGATCCTGGGACGGGTGATCCAGGGGTTTGGTGGCGGAGGTCTCCTGGCCCCTGCGCAGGCATTAATTTTTCAGGCAGTACCACGCGAGGACCAGGGCAAAGCATCCACGGTATTCACCATTTGTGTGATTGTGGGACCTGCCATCGGTCCAGTGTTGGGAGGCTATCTGACGGATAACTACGGCTGGCCTTGGATCTTTTACATCAACGTACCCTTGGGAATTCTGGCCCTGTATCTGTGTTCGACGTTTTTGGTGCCGGACGATCCAAGCAGCCGCGAGGACCATAGAAACGACAAAATCGATTGGTGGGGCATATTTTTTCTCTCGTTAGGTCTCGGTACGTTTCAGACCATGTTGGAGCAGGGCCAGGAGGATGATTGGTTCTCGTCTCCCTTCATCCAGCGCATGGCGTTTTTGAGCGTTGTCGGAATCGTTTGCTTCATCTGGCAAGAATTGCGTGTAGCAAAACCAGCCGTTGATTTGCGCGTGTTGCGCTACCGCTCTGTTTCCTTAGGCAGCATCATTTCCATTGCCCTGGGCATGGGACTTTATGGGACGGTGTTTGTCGTCCCCGTATTCGTCCAAAATGTGCTGCATTTCACTGCGACCGAAACCGGCGTCATGCTGATTCCCGGGGCGTTGGCCTCTGCGGCAGCCTCGTTTGCCCTAGCTCCCTTGGGAAAGGTATTTTCTCCGCGAATGCTGATTGCAGTCGGCTGCTTAATGACGATCGGCGTCATGGTTGCCTTGATGGGAATCAATCCCGATACAGGTTACGATCAGTTTTTTTGGCCACTCATCTGGCGCGGCTTCGGCTCCGTCGTCATGTTCATTCCGTTATCCATCGCCACATTGGGCGCGCTGCCCAAGCAAGATATTGACGCAGCCTCCGGCTTTTTCGGACTCACTCGCCAGCTGGGAGGAAGTATCGGTATCGCGGGGATCACTACCCTGGTTGCGAAGCAGCAGTTTGTTCATCGCTCACAAATCATCGGCAATATTTCTGATCTGAATTCCGCGGTTGGGGAACGATTGGCTGGCGGCACCGCTTTCTTCAGCGCCTCATCCGGCGACCCGGTTGCGGTGCACAAACAGGCACTTACGCTCCTTGATCAAGCCGTTGATTTCCAGGCCCTGCTGTTGAGTTATCGGGACGTTTTCTACTTCGTGGCCTTCGTTTTCATTCTGATGATGCCATTGATTTTCTTCCTCGGAAAAAACCCCAAAATCCACCTCTGCGATCCCAATTTCAGAGTGATCCGCTTTAGCTTATGAGTACCCATACCAACAACGTCGATATAACACACGAGAGGCCGCACCTCCATGCAGTCCCCAAAGATAAAAAACTAAAATCGCTGACTCAGCGTTTCAAGAAACCAGCCCTGATCGTGGCCGGGATCATAACCGCCATCGTGGTTGCCTATTACGCCTACGATTCCTTCACGCATGAAGAAACCGACGATGCCTATGTCACCGGCCATCTGCATAACGTTTCATCGCGCGTAACTGGGGTGGTTACGGATGTGTTGGTCGATGATAACCAACGCGTGAAGAGCGGAGATGTTTTGGTAAAACTCGATCCTTCGGACTACGCGGCCCTTGGTCTCGCGGCAAAAGCCACTTTCCAGAAAGCCCAGGCTGATCTGGATCGTGAGGAACCGCTGGTCACCGTGCATGCTTTTTCCGAGCAGGATGTCGAGGCTGCTCGGAGTACACGTGACGTCAACCTGGCAGAGATGAAGTTGGCCCAGCTTCAGGTGGATTACGCAACGATTCGCGCTCCCGCGGACGGATACGTTGGCCGTAAGAATGTGGAGGTTGGGAATCGACTCTCTCAAGGCGAAACATTAATGGTGGTCGTCGAACCCGATTTGTGGGTGGTCGCCAATTTCAAGGAAACTCAACTGGCCCACATGCAGTTCGGGCAGCCAGTAAATATTTCGATCGATTCGATCCCTGGCAAAGTATTCAAGGGAACCGTCAATAGCTTCTCACCCGCCACCGGAAACGAATTCGCCCTCCTTCCCGCCGATAACTCGACCGGTAATTTCACGAAGATCGTGCAACGGGTGCCGGTAAAGATCGTGTTCGATCCTGACTCCGTGCGAGGGTACGAAACGCGAATTCGAGCGGGAGAATCCGCCATAGTGAAGGTCTCGTTGACGAACCCCGAGGAAAAAACGGGGACTCTGAGCCTGAAGTAAGCCTCTTAAAAAGTGAGCTTATGGGTGAACTGGACGAGGTGGCAAAAGCTGGCTACGAGTTGATCGTCTCCAAGGTCTGATTATTGCCGTTGAGATCGAATGTGTTGGTCAACCGGCTAGCCCGCTTGATCAAGACCTGATCGACAAGCATGGATTGACAGCGAGGGGCGAAATCCGAATAATCAGCGTCCCTTGAATGGCGTGGTGTCGGATCGGTAACGACCTGCTCTGCGCCTTTCTCTTCTTGCCGCTTGGCGCAATTGGTAGCGCAGACGCCTCTGGAGCGTAAGGTTCATGGTTCGAGCCCATGAGCGGCAGCTCTCTTTATGAATTCCTAAGGAGTTTCAATGATTGTCATTCTGGGCGTGATTGGCGATTAGTTAGGTCGTCACCCAGAGATAAAAAGACCTTTTCCACAAAAAGTCGCATTCTGAAACTAATCCTTTGAGTTGCGCTCGGCAGGCAACTATGTCCCTGATAACAAGGAGCTCCGGGGGTAGGGCTCGAACCTACGACCAATCGGTTAACAGCCGACCGCTCTACCACTGAGCTACCCCGGAAAAGTAGTGGAAGGGTGAGTAAATCATGTCTGGTGGGCGGAATCAACCCTTTTGCAAGGATAAAGCCTCAGTTCCTTTCACCACTGACCATCTAGAAGCATTTTCCTCTACTACTCGACAAGGAAATGCTTCCACTCGGCGATACCGCTGCTTCCAAGGAAGCTTATGGCCGTGGCAGCGGGCATCTGACTTCTACGGAGATCGCGTCCGGGGCAAGACATTGGAACGCCAAGTTGTGGCTAACCTCAGTCAAATCGAAATTGATCGTTACACCGTCGCTCTTGATGCGTTGATAAAGTTCGCGGACTTGACGTTCTTCTTTCAGCACAAATCCAATATGAAAGTCCGGTGGATAGACTGGCGGGGGAGAGTTGTGCAGATTGCTCAGGCCGAAGTAAAATCCGCTTTCGTCTTCCAGGATGGCAATTGCGCCTGTTCTTTCGAAAGCGCAGCGCAAGCCAAAGTACGTTTCAAAGAACTCGCGGGCGGCAGGGATGTTGGAGACTTGGAGATCGATGTGATTGAGAATCATATTTTTATTATTTTATGGACGGTGAAAGGGACTTAAGCCTGTGAAGTAGTGGTAGGGGCCTGATTTTGTCTAATCTTTGGCAGCATGAAGCCCGCAAGGATGAGCCAGATAAAACTTGGAAATCGCGTAAGCGGAATCAGGAATATTGCCTGAGGGATCAATAGAGCGAGACTGCTCAATTCTCCCATGACTGCCAAGATAAGGTCGAACACCACAAGCCATTTGGGAAGGGCCTTCAAAAATGCCGCCGTGATGGATAGTCCCGCGATCAAAAGTCCCATGGGCACGGAAAACCCGACGCCACCAAAAGCAAACGCCAGATAGTACAAGGAGGGGGTTACGCCTGTATCCTGCGCAATTCCAGGACAGGTCATGACCCAAAGCACCAGCGCGGAAGAGATGATGCCGAATGCCGCCGCGAATCCACCAAATAGAGCGATATGCGTTCCCGCGGCGCGAACGCCGAGAAAATGATGACTGGACAATCCGTTCAATGGGGATATGCCACGAACGATTCCGCAGATTATCTTCGATACTGGAATTGCCTGAATTCTGTCCTAATCTGATTCATGCGCCTGCTCTTGGTTGAGGATTCGTCTCGTTTGCGTCGATCGCTTACGCTGGGCCTGAAACGGGCCGGGTACACTGTGGACGAATCCGGCGATGGGAAGGAAGGATTCTGGAAGGCTGAAAACGGCAAATATGATCTTCTCGTCCTCGACATCATGCTTCCTGGCATGGACGGGCTGGAAATCCTCACGGCCTTGAGAGCCAAGAATATCAGAACCCACGTGCTCTTCCTGACCGCCCGGGATACTGTGGAAGATCGGGTGAAGGGACTTCAGGCAGGAGCCGACGATTATCTTGTCAAACCTTTTGCCCTGGCGGAGTTGCTGGCTCGAGTGCAGGCCCTTTGCCGCCGAAGCTACGATCATAAATCATCTCGCCTCGAAGTGGAGGATCTGGTCGTCGAGTTGAATACGCTCCATGCAACGGTATCCGGCCAGACACTCAAGCTGCTTCCCCGTGAATTCCGCATCCTGCAACTTCTTATGCTCCGACGCGGCCAAGTGATCTCCCGCTCCGAAATCGAGGAACATGTCTATGCTGATAGCCAGGAGCTCATGAGCAACGCCGTGGAATCAGCGGTCTCCCAATTACGGAAGAAACTCACGCAAGCAGGGAGCACCGTCCAAATCCAGACCAAGCGTGGATTCGGTTATTTGCTGACGTGACCGAGGGGCCTTAGAGGCAAAAAGTAACGGCGAATATCTATCTGCCGTAAGGTTCCGGTAAGGAAGCAGTCCCTAGAACTAGGTGATGGGTACATGCCCAAGCCAGAATGCGTTTCATCCCCACCAACTCCATTCGTCTTCGCTTGGCAGCGGCATTGTTTCTGGGCTTTATAGTCCTTCTGAGTCTCGCGTCCGTTTCAATTTATTTCGTCTCCAAGCGCATTCTTGAGGAGGATTTCAACGCGAGACTGTTTGCCAAGGCACAGGCCGCAGTCGCCTCCATCTCGCAAAAGGGATCCTGGCTCGACGTCGATTGGACCGAACTCCCCCAGGAACTCAATCCACAAAAGCACTCCCAGGACGCCATTCAGCTGATCGATGGTGACGGGCATCCCGTTCTGAAGGACTCGCCGGTCGTTGCGTCTCCCACCGCTTCAACCCAGGGTATTTATCAAGATTTGGTCTTGCCGGAGCTCGGGCATGCCCGGATTCTGTCACTTTCTTTCCTGCCACACGTTGAGAGGAAGGATTTGGCTGTGACTCCGCCAGAGTTGCGAAAGAATTGCGTCCTGGCCGTAGCGAGCAGTCGGAGATCCCTGGACCATTCTCTCCACAAACTGGTGGTTATTCTCGCCTTAATGACCGGGGTGACGTCGCTTTTGAGCCTGGCGCTGGTCTGGTTGGTCGTGAAGCAAGGCTTGCGTCCGCTGGACCGCCTTGGTTCGGCAATGGCGCGGGTTGAAGTGGAATCACTGGGTCAACAGATTTCCCTGAACGATCTGCCGGAAGAGTTGACGCCTATCGCCGACAAATTAAACGATCTGCTGCGCCGCCTGGATGTTTCCTTTGCCCGCGAGCGCCGGTTCAGCGCGGATGTTTCCCACGAGCTGCGAACGCCTGTCGCGGAGTTGAAGACCCTTTCCGAGGTGATGCTCCAGGACGAAAAGCATTCTCCCGAAGTTCAGCGGGCTTTCGAAGATGCCAGGGATATTGCCGGACAAATGGAAGCCTTGGTGACCGTGCTGCTGGAAATGGTGCGCCAGGAAGCGGGATGTACTCCCCTGGCTTTATCCGATGTTGATCTCGAGTCCCAAGCTCAGCTGGCATTGAAAAAGTACGAAGCGAAAGCGGCTCAACGGGACCTTCGCCTGAGGATGCTTCCCCCCAAGAAAGCCATCACGCTTAACACCGAGCCCCGCCTGCTGGCAATGGTCCTCGCCAATCTTCTCGACAATGCGATTGAATATTCACCGGCAGGCAGCGTGGTCGATCTTGAGTTTCAATCCGAAAAGGAGTTTCCGTACCTGATCATCTCCAATCCGGCGGAGAAATTGGCGCCTGCCGATCTTCCCCATGTTTTCGAGCGCTTTTGGCGTAAAGATTCCGCCCGGGGAGAATCGAATCATTTTGGAATAGGCTTGTCCCTAACGCAGGCGCTCTGCCAGCGTCTGGGCATTCGACTTACTGTTTCCATGGACAAGGGGAACGTTATCCGTTTCTGGCTTTATTTTTCAACCAAAGAAACCACTCCACTATTATGAATCAATCTATCAAGGAAATCGCCAGTAAAGTCCCTGAAGTCACACTGCTGTTCTGGATCATTAAGATCCTGGCAACCACTCTGGGAGAAACGGGCGGTGACGCCGTCTCCATGACCATGAACCTGGGCTATGCCGTCGCCAGTATTATCTTCATCGGGATATTTCTTGTTGCCGTCTTTGCCCAGATCATGGCCAAGAAGTTCCATCGATTTCTCTATTGGGCGGTCATCGTCGCGACGACAACGGCTGGAACGACCATGGCCGATTTTGCGGACCGCTCGCTCGGCATCGGCTATCCCGGCGGAGCCTCGATCCTCTTTATCCTGCTGATGCTGTCTCTTGGCATTTGGTATTGGTGGGAGGGATCCATCGCAGTCGAGACGGTCACAACTCCCCGCGTGGAACTCTTTTATTGGCTGGCCATCATGTTCTCACAAACGCTGGGCACGGCTCTCGGTGACTGGATGGCCGATACCGCAGGCCTCGGCTATGACGGAGGGGCACTTATCTTCTCGGTCGGTTTGGCACTCATCGCCTTTCTCTACTATAAAACAAAGGCCTCACACGTCCTCTTGTTCTGGGCCGCTTTTATCCTGACACGACCACTGGGAGCCACGGTGGGTGACTTTCTCGACAAACCCGTCGAGCATGGAGGCTTGGCCATCGGTCGTTTCACTGCCTCAGCCATTCTCACCATCCTGATGATCGCCTGCATCCTGCTCTTTCCGCAAAAGGCGGGCCGCCATCCGGGAAAAAAATCCAAGTCCATCGATCTGCAAGAAACAGAAACCACCCCAACCATATGAAAACCAAACTCCTCACCTCGTTAACCTGCTGTGTCTTTTTAGTCATGCTTCAGCCGCTCATGGCGGCTGATGCGCTCATCCCCCAGTCACCTGTGGAAGTGACCGGTACGCAAGGGAAATTCGACTTCATCAAAGTCGACTCGACCAAGAACCGTCTCCTTGCCTGTCATACGGCGAACGGGTCGCTGGACGTGATTGATGTGACCACATCAAAACTGATCAAAAGCATTCCGACAGGGGCAGCTCAAGGCGTGGCCGTTGATGACAAAGGCGGACGCTATTTTGTCAGCGTGAGCAAGCCGCCGAAAATGGTCATCATCGATTCGACCAAACTGGAAGTGATCGGCGAAGTGCCGCTCACCGATCCGGCGGACGTCATGGCCTATAATTCGGATTTGGATAGAGCCTTTGTCTGTAACGATGAAAAGCCAGAGCTCTGGGTAATCGATCCCGCCGCGAAAACTATTGTGGCAACGCTGAACATGCCTGGACAAGGAATGGAAGATTTAGGTTTCGATGACAAGGGCGCGTATGTTTATCAATGCCTAAAGGATTCCAACGAACTCGCTCAAATCGATGCCAAAGGACAGAAGGTCATCACGAATTGGTCGACGGCACCCGCCGAGAAGCCGCACGGGATGGCGATCGTTCCCGGTAGTAACTCCGCCCTGGTGGTCGGGGGAAACGGCAAACTGGTTCTCATGGACCTGAGTTCGGGAAAGGTACTGGCCTCCTGCGACGTCTCGCAAAAGGTGGACGAGATTGCGTATGATCCCGGTGTGCAGCGCGTTTACTGCGCCAGCGGCCTGGGTACTATTTCTGTGGTCGGACTCGATCAAAACAAACTCACTACCTTGGATCCTCTGCCAAGCTCACCTGGAGCCCATAGCATCGCGGTTGATCCCAAGACCCACACGGTTTGGATCGCCTTTGCCAAAGACAGCAAAGCATATGTACAGGCTTTTGTCAGCAAGTAGCTTTCGAAGCAAAGTCTGCCCTTTTTACGGCCCTATGAGCCACGAATCAAGGACCATTCTAAGAAAATGGTCCTCGATTCTTATTCGCGACAATCATGATCAAGGTGATCAGGGGCGCGATGATAAAGGGCAGGCACAGAAGGGCCGCGACAAGATCGTCCATGGTTCTTTTTGGGTTCGGCTACCAAGGCACAGTACCGTTTTCATCGAAGTAGCCGCAGGTGGGGCCGTCTGCCGGAAGGGTCGCGAGGCGAATGGCGATCTCAGCACCTTGGGTTGGCGTCCTTGGTCCGCTGTGACCGTTGAGATCCGTGGCGCAATAGCCGGGATCGGCCGCGTTCACTTTGATCGGAGTGTCTTTCAGCTCCTTGGCAAAGGCGACCGTCACGCCATTCACTGCTGTCTTTGAGGAGCAATAAGCGAGGGCATTGATGGCACTATAGCCCCAGGTTGGATCGCTTCTTTGCGTCAGAGAGCCCAATCCGCTGGACATGTTCACAATGCGTCCCGCTTGCGATTTACACAACAAAGGCAGGAAAGCTTTCGTTACAGTGAAAACACCGAAGACATTGGTCTCGTAGGTTTGACGCAACATGACCAACTCGATCTGGCTCGGAGGAATCACCTCAGGTTCGCCCGCCTTATTAAGCCGCCGCTCATTCACGATTCCGGCGTTGTTGACCAGGATATCGAGTGCGCCAGAGACGTTCTCTACATGCAGTGCGGCAGCCTCAACGGATTGAGGGTCTGTCACGTCCAGGGGAACGCTATCGACCGAGAGTCCTGCCTTTTTGAGCGAGGCAGCTGCAGCTGCAATTCGCCCTGAATCGCGTCCTGCCATCCAGACGAATATTCCTGCCTCGGCCAAGATCCGGCTGATTTCAAATCCGATTCCTTTGTTGGCTCCCGTGACTAGGGCAACCGGGGACGGTATAAGCTGACGATAAGAAGAGATGTCCATAATGCTTGATGTTTTATTTTTCGAACTGAATGAGCACGATTTCGGAATTGGTTCCGATTCGTAAGGGAGGTCCCCATGTGCCGACGCCATAGCTCGTGTAAACTTGGAGGTTTTTGAGGCGACTGAGCCCGTGAGCAGCGCGACCGTAGATTCGTGAGACCAGCAGGTTCCATGGCCACATTTGGCCACCATGAGTGTGACCGGAAAGTTGAAGGGAAATGCCTGCCTCCTCAGCTACGGACAGATTGATGGGGCGATGAGCGAGAAGAACGTTGGACTGCCGGCGATCAATCTGGATCTGTTTTAGAATGCTGCGCAACTCGGTTGGATTCCCCGCTTCAAAATCATGGAGCCCGACAAGTTGCAGACCATCGAGAGTCACCTTCTCGTTGTTTAGTACCTGGATACCAACGCGTGTGGCCGGATCCAGATAAAGGTTTCTCTCGGCAAACTCGTCGTGGTTACCGGTGACGTAAAAGATTCCCTGGGGCGCAGAGTATTCCCGCCACGGGGCAACAAGTTGATCAAGGCCCAGAGTCGGTCCATCGAACATGTCGCCGCTGATGAAAACGACGTTGGGTTTAACCGAACAAAGTTTGGCAATGACCCGGCGAAGAAAGGCCTGTCCGGACAAAGGCCCGAGATGAAGATCCGTGACCAAGGCCGCCGTGCGTCCCTGCCAAGCTTCTGGCAGATTGGGGAGTTTGACCGTGACTCGAGAAACGCGAATCAATGTGGCATTGATCAGTCCGTAAACGGTTGCTGCCAGAGCCATACTGAAGAGAACTGCCGCAACGGAAAAACGAGGCAATGAGGCTCCCGTGATCCAATAGACCCCGGCCACCATCCAGCAAGCCACAGACGCGAAGAACGCAAAATTCAGTGCTCCCATCCACACGGCGGAAAGAGCGTAAATGCCTCGAAGCGCTGGATGGTTATACTTGAAACGCAGGACCGTCGCCGGAATGAAGACCACGGCCAGCGCACCCGGGAGGGCTTGCCACGCGATCCATCCGGGCAAATCGAAGAAGTAGCTCCAGGTCCAGCAAACCAAGGCATTCGCCGATAATAAAATCGCCGCTACGATGGAAACGAAACGGATCAATTCCTTCAGCGTGAACATGGGAACGACTTCTGCGGACTGCACGGGAGGCGCGGCCGAGGACACGTTCTCTTCCTCAATATTGGGGACGGGCATGGTTGAAAGGTGCATCGACTTTAAGCCTTTGTCGCAACCTGATTGGGGAGCGAGAGCTGGCTAAGCATTTGCAGGGCCTTGTCGTAATTGCCGGTTGCTTCGGCAAAGCGCAGGAACTTCACGCGCTCCACGTTGATCTCTGCCGGTGTGGGCTTCGTCTTCAGGATTTGCATCGTCTCCGCGATAAAATCCTCTACGGACATCATGCGCGGATCTTCCGTGGTGCGACCGGGAGTGAGATCCGTTGCCACTGCGGGCGGAATGATTTCAATCACCTCGACGGGCGTGCCTTTGAGATGAACTCGCAGTGACTCCGTATAGGAGTGAAGTGCGGCCTTGGTCGCCGAATAGGTTGGTGTGCTCGGAAAAGGAACGAACGCCAGTCCCGAGGAAACATTGATGATCGCAGCGCTCGATTGCTTTTGGAGATGAGGCACAAGCGCACCCGTCAGGCGAATCGGGCCGAGCAGATTAGTGGTGATGATGTCTTCGGCGTCCTGGATGTTCGGTGCCTTCAGGTCTTCGCCTCGCATGATGCCTGCATTGTTGATCAGGACATTGAGCGCGGGATGGAACTCGATCATTTCCTCCACAAACGACTCGATGGAGTAAGCATCGTCGATATCGAGGGTGACGTGAGCCATGCCCGGATTGGCATCCGTAACTTCGGTCAGAGCACTTTGCCGCCGGCCAGCGATGATGACTTTGTTGCCAAGAGCATGAAAGGCTTCGGCGAGGCCCCGGCCAATGCCGGATCCACCGCCCGTAATGAGAATAGTATTGTTGGTGAGTTTCATAGTAGTAATCGGCTTTAGAATTTGGCTTGGTCGAGATCGGAAATCAGCCCCGGCCCGGTCGGATTCCAGCCCAGTTTCTTCCTCGTCTTTTCGCTTGAGGCCGCAAGGTCGGAACTGGCGAACATGGTCAGCCATCCAAAATGTGCCACAGCTTCTTCCGGCGACAAGGAGACCACTGGAACCTTCAAGCCGCGACCGATGGCTTCGGCAATATCCCGCATCGGCACGCCTTCTTCGGCCACTGCGTGATATTTTGCACCCGCTTCATGTTTCTCCAGCGCCAGCCGGTAAAGATGGGCGACATCGGACACGTGCGCCGCTGCCCAGCGGTTGCGTCCTTCCGCCACATAAGCCGACAGGCCTTTCTCGCGCGCCACGGCGATCAGATAGGTGACGAGCCCTTGCTTGATTGGGTCATGAACTTGGGGAAGGCGCATGACCGAAGCGCTGACGCCCTTCAACGCCAGGGCCGTCTGTTCCGAAACCCGGGGGAGCGGATAATCGGACGGCACCACATAGTCTTCCGTCGCCAACTGCCCAGGCTTAGCCAGTCCGGCTACACCAGACGTGACGATGAGGGGCCGGTCGGAACCGGCGAGCACAGAACCCAAGGCTTCGATGGCTTTTTTGTCGATTTCACAAACTTCCTTGAACTTGGAAAAATCATGAACGAACCCAGCGTGAATAACGCCATCCGACTGGGCCGCTCCGCTGCGCAGGCTTTCCAAGTCTTCCAGATCGCCCCGATGCACCCCGGCACCAGCGGCAGTCAGGGCCCTGGCCCCTGCATCCGAGCGGGAAAGACCCAGCACTTGGTGGCCTGCGCCGATCAATTCTTTAACAAGGGCTGTGCCGATAAAACCCGTGGCTCCCGTTAGAAATACGTTCATGTTGAACTCCTTTCGGCCGGATGACCCTGACCGTTGTGTTGTTTGAGCAAGATCACTTGCATGACCGGATGAATGCAGGACAATGTATGCAGTGGACACTATGTTGTCAATGGAAACATGCTGCAATTTATCCGCCAACCGTGTAAGGTGTTGAAAGTGAAAGCGTCTCCCCGCCCCTATCATCATGGAAATTTGCGCGAATCTCTGCTCAAGGCAGCCGAGAAAGCGCTGGAAACTGGCGGAGCCCAAAGCATCTCACTACGGGAGCTCAGTCGCGAGCTAGGCGTCAGTCACACCTCGCCGCGCCGACACTTCCCCGATAAACAGGCGCTGCTCGATGCCCTGGCCCTGCGTGGCTTCGAACGGTTCGATGATGCCTTCGTCCAAGCTTCCAAGCAACGCGGACAGAGCTTCAAGGTACGCTTGACCAAACTGGCTCGCGCCTATGTCAGCTTTGCCCTGAAGCATCCCGCCTTGCTCAGCTTGATGTTCGAGGCCAAACACCGGCCCGATGCGCCCCGTGAATTGCTCGAAGCCAGCGAGAAAACCTTTTCCCGTGTCCCGGCCACCTTTGCGGAAGCCCAGGCCGCAGGCGAGGTCGTCCCCGGCGATCCGGGCCGCCTTTCCATTGTCGTCTTCTCATCTCTCCTGGGTCTCGTCTCCATTTCCACCGACGGCAAGTTCAAGGGCGTGTCCTTGGACTATCTGACCGGCGAAATCATCGAGCGGATGATCCTGGGCTTCCTGCCTCGCCCCTGAATTGGTATGGACGCCAAAGATTTAGCGACAGGTGAGAATTCGAGTAAAACGGTCGATCAGAAGGATATTAAGAAAGCTCTCTCCTCTAGAAAGTGGTATAGTTTTCGATCAAAACAGGACGGCCTTCAGTTTTAAGTCGCTGTCTTCAAAAGACTTGAAGAAGTGAGCGGGTGGCGAGGCTCGAACTCGCGAACTCAAACCCACAGGGGAGCATTACGGAATTAGCTGTAGCTACAACACCCTCAAACGTTCTCAACGCTATAAACACCGTCAGATTGTTGTTACTTTTGTTGGCACCTATATTTGCATCTGGATATTGAGGGATATCGGAACAAGGAAGGCGGATGCGATTTCGACTTGCTAGAGCTTCAGAGCAAATTTATGACAGAATTTCTCATGCCCTACTTCACAGAAGTTCGCGGGCCTCTTGCTGTCTTAAAAAATCCCCTTCTGCAGCCTCCCGACCTGTCAATCGAACACGATCGACCAAAAGGAAAAATCCGGTTTTGATCACGCTTATCGCTTTCCCGGAATGCAGCGGGCGCTTCAGGTGGTCGGACGCCTTATCGCAGGGTCCTTTCCGGCAACAAGGAGTGCCGCTGGTTTGGCTGTAAACACGAGTCAGTCCTTTTTGTCGACCCTGCCAGGCTCGACTGTACCGTCATCGTGACTATCGATGCGTTCCTCCTTAAGGCGATGAAAGAACAGGACGAGATCGTTCCAACAACCGATGGTGAACCATACCGTGGTGATAATTGAGATGGCGAGAGGTAGGTAGATGCCGGTAATCAGCCAGTAATTGGCCCAGGCAATATTGGACCATGGATGGATTAAATACCAAGCGCTCCCAATTACGAAGATACCAAACCAGAAGATGCTCCAAAAAAAGATGCTGAGGGTAACCCAGCGATCAGGCCCGGAGAAGTGCTCATCGATGCCCACGAGATTGTGGAGATGAAAACGGCTTTTGACCGGTCTCGTGATCACGACCTCGTTCGTAGCCTCAGGCTCCACGGCGTAACGGCCTCTATGTAGAAGACGATCCATGTCGTGCGGTTCGCGGCAGGTCAGGAGCGACACAGCGATGTATCCAATCAGGGCCGCAAGTGTCGCATAGAAGCCGATTTCGGTGCCATTGATCGGCAATTGAGGGCCCAGATGATTCAGGAGATATTGTGACCAGGTCGAGGAAGTGATTCCCCAGAAATCCGTCAGGCTGTGACAGAGGCTGACACATGCCTGTTGCCGCAGGAGAATACCGCCGGTCGAAAGCAGCGAACCGAGGGCCAGGCCGGTCCATGCACCAGCGGTCGTACCCCGATTCCAGTAGAGGCCGCCGATAATGGCCGCTCCCGCGCCGCCCACGAAGATGGCCGTGGTGACGTTGAACCACATCGGAAGATATTCGGTTTGCGTGAAAAGAGCACCGAAGACAAAGGCAAACAAGGCCACCCCAATAATCGAGAGACGCAGGAGAATGATATGGGTGCGGGTGCTCAGTGGCTTCTTGCAAAGCGGAAGCACGACATCCTGGGCGAAGATGCTCCCCCATGAATGAAGGTGTTGGCCGTCGCCGCCGAAGATACCCATCAGGACGACCGAAACCAGAAGGCCCTTGATGCCAATGGGAAGAATCGCGGCGAGGCCGATGGGCAACCGCATTTGCTCGCCTGTTTGGGGATCGGCGATGGTGGCGAGGCGATGTTGAATCATGGCCTGTCCCTCCGGTTGATGCAGGTAATTCATTGCGGTTACGGCGAGGAGAAGCATCGAGGTGCTAAGCGCAAAGCCGCGCCATCGGCCCAAAATAAAACCCATGCGCGATTCGTGGGGGGACGCGGCCGCCGAATTGAAACCCTGGTTGTTTTGCCACGCCATCGTCCCGTAGGCCCCTGTGATAATTGTCATGAGAACGTACCAGAGATTAAAGTCCTTGGCTGCGAAAGTATCGAAAGGATTGACCATCGATTGGCCGGGTGGATACGCGAGGAGCATGTCGCGGGTCTGATGCCAGTCAAAAACGATGACCAAAAATACACCGATAATGACGTAAAAAAGTTGCGAAATCATGCCTTGGATACAGTCGGCGATCATGACGGTGATCTGGCCGCCGGTGATCGCAATCAATGTAGTGATCGTCAGGAAACAACCCATCAGCATGAGATAGGTCGGAATTGCGAATGAAAAGAGATGTAGAGTCTGAGGCATATCCAAAAAATGGACCATGAATTTGCCTCCGATCACGGGAATGACTCCAAAGTTGAGGATGCCGGCGACAAAGCCGAGCATGCCGGTGGCGAGGCGAAATTTGCGGCTGTAACGCATCTCGAAAAACTGAGCGAGGGTGAGCGCGCGCGTCTGACGGTAGCGATATGTCACAAAGCCGCTGATCGCCAGGATCAGTCCCACCGGTCCTGCGAGTTGTCCCCACCACGTCACGGAAAAGCCCCCCTGGCTGAACCATTCAAACATGGCCACATAGCCGATGGCCCCAGCCCCCATTTCGCTTCGGGCAGTTGAGAGAAGATAACGGCCTGCGAGACGTCCTCCTGACATGAAATCGGCCACGCTTTTTAGATAGCGATTCGCATATAAAGTAACACTGGCGACAATGAGTACAGGAATGGCGACGATCAACCAGTCGATAAGATGCATGGATTTAGGCGAATTCTCCGGAAAAAAATGACATCATGCAGACGGAGAACACAAAAGTGGCAATCGCATTTACAGAATGTTGAGTTATTTAAATATTAGATTATAGGCGATTTGCAGGCTCCCTTGGGTTTCTGTTAAAGTGATTTGTAGATCGGCAGTTTTGCACTTAATCAGCCAGACAACTGTGCTGGTCTCGAAGGCGTTTGACGTAAGTAGTTTTTTGATAGGTTCGCCGAATTGCTGTTGATACGCGGCTACTGCTTCAGACAAAGCGGGAGGTTGCGTAAAATTGGCGACGATTTTGCTTAACCGGGAGTTTTGAAATTCGACTTCGATATTAGCCGGAGCGTTTAGAATAACCTCGGCCTCATAGATAACGATGGAACTGTTCGGATTCGGGGGCAGTTCAGGCCCACCAATGCTGGTTCTTACGAAATTACTCTCGCGTAAAATCTGATGGACGGTGGCATAATCGTCGCCCCATTTGACTCCAGGCAACGGATTCCAAACCTCAGTTAAAGCGTGGTTGCTCGCAGTATTGTCGGTATTGCGAACGGAAGTAGTCGTAGGTTCGGTTGGCAAAGCGGGTTCTTCTGGTTTGGGAACTGCTGCCATGCCTCCGTAACTAGACACGTTTAGCACGCTCATAAATAAGTCCTTGCTTCCATTCCATGATAACTCGTTTGCGCTTTCACTTCGCTCAAGCACTTTACGCAAGGCAAAATCATAACCTTCCAAAAGGTAGGTAAAGTTCGTCGGGAACCAAAGATCGTACTTCACCGGATCAACCAAAATGGGCGCTCGACCGTAAGAACGAATTGCGAGGATCTGATCCAGCGGGGAGACGAATCCGCCCGAAGCCCGGGCGATGGAGGTGTCCATATCAAAATTCGTATTATGGGCATTATCGACCGCCGCAATAAAAATCTTCTTGGAAGGGATCGCTCCCTCCAAC
Organism: Verrucomicrobiota bacterium; assembly: GCA_013285645.1. Taxonomy (GTDB): domain Bacteria; phylum Verrucomicrobiota; class Verrucomicrobiia; order Methylacidiphilales; family UBA1321; genus JABDGH01. The sequence continues at coordinate 18,126 of JABDHJ010000002.1, forward strand.
GGTCGCCCATCGGCACTGACCATGGCAAAACTGATGAATGGCTGGTTAAAATCTCCAACCAGAATTCCGTCGTGGAACTGATAACGACCGCCGGTTTTTCCTACATAGGCATGGACTAATGGCGCATCGATGATCATTCGTTGGCGATCAGGATCGTAGGTAACCGTTCGATCCATGGTATCCTCAGCGCCCATCGGGCGGTCGACCTGCATACCCCCCGTCGGCTCTCCAGTGAAGGAGATAACGCTGCCCTGCGTGAAGGTGTCGGCGCGTTGATCGATGCCGTTAAAATGTTCGTAGCTAAAAATGGCGTCGTTCGCCAATTGGTAAACAACAGGTGATTTCGCCGGAGGGATGGCACCTTCCAAAAAAATGCGTCCAGCAATCGCAATCGTCGAACCCATGACCGGATCGAAGGCAAAGTGAGTCCCCGACCAGTAATCCTGCTTACTGATATATTGAAGCGACCCGGCAAGATACATTTCCACCGGCGTGCGATCAGAATTGCGTTCGTTGGGTGCATGATAAAAATGAAAAAAGACTCCATCCCAATCCTGTCGACCAGCCAGTGCGGCTACCCTTAGCGGAAATTCTCCTCGGAACGGATTCGTGTTTCCCGAGTTAGTTTCATAGACTAGGGTGGCTTTGTCTTTAACCGTATGATTTTCGAAAACGTACATTGATGGCGGTCCGGTCAAACTGGATGTCAACGCCCATTGATAGTTACTGATGGAAACGGTATCTCCCGACAGGGCATCGGCAGCGAGCCAGGGGATGCTTGGGGTGAATTGTGTGTCGAAGACGAAGGGGATGACATTCACCCCCACCCCCGCCGGGGCCTGAGAACGGCAAAATTCGTGAAAATCCCGGTTAAACATCACCACGAGGTCAACTATGAAGTGGACATAATCGTCCCGGCGCGCCTTGGGGAAGCTATTCCGCTCGTTGAGTGTGGGACCAAGATGAACGACACCGTGGTCTAGAGATTCATCGTTACCCAGTGTCCCCCAAGCTTGCTTGAGCCCGGTATCGTTATGATAGCGAGTCTTAAGCCATGCGTTCCATTTTGTCCGCAGTTCGGCACGAAAAAAAACCGGCCAGTTGTCCAACTCGTTCTGCAAAGCTTTCATAACGAAACCGTTCTCATTCTGGACTTCCCAGACGGCGACAGCCTCCTCCTCGGCGTAGCGCTTTCCCGTGTAGGGATTAACATGGTTGAGAAAGGCGGTCGCGTTGGCCTTAAACACCTTTTGCGTCCGATCATCGAAGTAAAGCAGTAACCCGTCGATCATTCCCGGTCGCTTGTACTTGCCTAGAAGGGTGTGGATTCCTTCTTTCCATTGCGGCCAATCGGCTCCTCCGGCGATAAAGGAATCGTCCTGCACTAGCCCGTTAAGATTATCGTTAACCGGAGGGGAACCACCCAATCCTCCTGCAACCCAAATAAAGAATCCCTGTTTCTTTAACTCTGCGAAAAAGCGATCGTATTGATCCATAAAAGAACCGTCGCCCATCTTGCTTTGAGGGGGGACGCCGGTTTTGATGGATGCATCATTCCAAAAATCCTTAGGCCCCCAGAGGCGAATGGCGTTGAAACCGACTTTTCTGAGACGGGCCACCATATCGAGGTTCGGCGAATCATTTCGGTTGAGCCCCCAAAGACGCAATCGCTGATCTCCATAGTAGAGTTTGCCATTCTTGACTTGCGCATACACTCCGATCGTCGGCTTCACCGGATTATCAAAAATGTCGGCTTGCGAATACTTTTTGAAAACGATGGTCAGGAGAAAATCACGTTCCGATTCCGGCATCAGATCCATTTTAGGAACATCTACTCCACCGTCTGCCATCAGCAATATTCCATAATCTGGCCATACACCCGTGATCCATTTTTGTAGAAGTTGGGCAAAAGCTACACGAGTTTCGTGAGGAGTTTCCACATCTTGTCCATTCAGACTTAGATAGCCCAGCGCCTGCGCCTGGTAATCCGTGCCCGATTGAATTGCACCTCCCTGATAATCCCGCAACATCCGGTAGATAGATATTTTTACGTTCTTCGGAACAACCCCATCGACCTTGAGTTGAAGTGCCGCTTCCTGAAGATCTTCCGGCTTCACAAGTATTCGTCGCAGTAGCGGTAGGTCGGCGTGGATAATTAATTTTCCATCCAACGATCCGCCAAGAACTAATCGAGGTGTTGCAGCTTTCGTCCCGTTGAGCGGAGCAGAAGCAGTTTGATTTATTCCATCGAGAGGCAAAGACTGCGAGGCCAATAAGGGAATCGTGAGCGTTACGGTCGAGTCTTGAGACGAATCCAGAAAGTTTTGTCCGGGTGCCACCGAGTTAAAAAATCCTCCCACTAACCCTACACCCAGGACTAGACATGCGAGATGATTGCGATGTGTCGGGTAATTCATACGCTAAATGTCCTGGTGCGCTTTCCCTCTGTTAACCCGCCTTCGAGTCCCGACCGTATGGCCAAATAACTCATTTTGCGGAAGACGCCTCAAGAAGAAGCAACATAGTCCGTTCGCGCCACAGGCCAGCCGTGATGCTTCCTCCCAAAAACGCCACTCGAACTTCTTCGGCACGGGAAATCTTGGCGAAGAAATTAGGGAGACCGTCGCGGGTATTTAATTCCACAGCGAGTGAGGCTGCCGCCCACGTCCACTGCATTGAGATAAGTAGAATTATCCCCGTCCTGAACCAGTGTGTCGTGACGATTGCCATTTTCCTCGAGCTTCACGCTATGCATAGACTCCTATACCGAATACCGCTGCGGGACACGGGCCGTTCATGCGCTGAATACGCAGGACCAAACAACGGAGGGAGACTGGTTTCTCCAGCATCACCTCGCATCGCGCCAGATAATTTCCGGTCACTTTTGCCAACACCGCTCCCGCTTCTGTTTCCAGCTGAAAATCACTCGCCGTAAAAGGCATGGCTCTGTCCGGGTGCCAGAGCATGACTGACTCCATCGTATGGTCCCAGTCCGGATCCAAATCGATCACAACTCGGGTAATTTTCTGAGGTGTCGGCCATGTCATCGACAAGGTGGGAGCCAGGTCGGTCGGGTCAGCCACCCAGGCGTTGACAGTGGAAGTTGGCCGATAAATGCCGTTGCCAATTTGTTGGGCTGAAAAAGGGGCGATGGGAGCAGAAAGACCAAGAGCGAAGTTGTGCCCTGCAGGGCGTCGGCGGGGAGACCAAAGCTCAAACTCATCTACGCCGATATCACTGGTTCGTGCGGTATTGCCCGCCTGGTCGACTCCTCCCTGTGCGTGGTGATTAAAGAGTGTGAGAATACCGGTAACGCGTTGCGCGGTGCAGCGGATTTCCACATCTGCGTTGGCGAGAAAGACATAGTAGCCATATTGAGCTTCTTTAAGCGCGCTGGAGCAGGAGATGGTAATCTCTTGCTCCTTGCCGGGTTGGAGAACATGGCTGGATTCTGTCAGGACTTGCTCAGGCGTATAGTTGTGGACATCAGCACTCGTCATGAAGCGAGTCTTCAATGTCACGGCCTTATTAGCTCGAACGCGGAAGGTGGCACTCGGTACCGGGCCTGCCGCCAACGGGAGCATTTGCGCCGAACCTTGCTTCAAGGAAATCCATTCTCCATCGGCGGGAAATTCTCGAATCACATACTCCGACGAAGCCGAGATGCTAGCTTGAAGTGCAACATCGTCTGGGTCTGCGTGTCTCAGGCCTCGTATATGCTGTCCCCCGCGAAGTAGTGTGCGTTGCAACGTTTTGAGATTCTCACCACGGCTGAGATCAGCCGGACGTAGTTTCTTCTGCGCGCATATCGCTGCCGCCACGCCAGCGGCTTGTCCGCAGTAGCCAAGTGATGCCATATTGCGCAAGGATCCGAAGGAAACGTGAGAACAACTTAGGATGCGACCGGCGAGGAAGAGATTCGAAATATTACGGCTGTACATGGTGCGATAAGGCACTGGGTAAGGACCCTTAGCGTGATAATGCGTGCAGGGAATCAGCTCACTGTAAATTCCATCTGCCGGGTGAAGATCCAGAGCCCAACCACCATACGCGACGTCATCCTCATGTTGACGCTGACGCACGACGTCTTGCTGATTGAGCATGTAATCTCCCTCAAAACGACGGCTTTCGCGTTTGCCGGGGATCGTGCCAACCCATTCGAGGGTTAAATTCGCCGCTTCTGGAAATTTTCCCGAATTTTTGAAATAATTCCAAACGCCATAAACTACTTTCCATAGCTCCCATTTGATTTTAGACGTTTCAAAAACGGTATCGAGACGTCCGCCGAACTCAATCCACCAAAGTTTGCAGCCAGACTCCTCAAGCTTAAAATCGCGATATCGTGGGATAACTTTTTCAATATCCTTGAGCGCATAACTGGGCGGAACAAAAGGCACGGGTCGACCAGCATCTTTCGAGTAGAAGTAAATCGAATGTCCAAGGAGCTCTCCAAAGGCTTTGTCTGGAGCAAACGCCTCTCCAAACTCGTCCTTACCTTCAGCTCCGATACGAAACGCCGCTCCCGCCAGAAAACCCAAAATACCATCGCCCGAAGCGTCACAGAAAAGGCCCGCCTTCAGTTCATAGAATGTCTGGTTTTGGCTGTTGAAAGCGCAGGCGGCGGAGATGGAGTCCGCCTCTCCCTTTTCGATGCTGTAAACGGCAGTATCTAGAAGAAGGGTCAGGTTCGATTCCGCCAAGACCATGTCGAGAAACACGGTATCCAGGAGATGAGCGTTTCCGCCGTGATTCCGGTAGATATTGTGCATCAGAATTTCGTTCATCACACCGCTTTCGCGAGCCCATCGATTGTTATTATAGCCGTGCGAAGTCGCACCGTTCATCCAAAGTCGAACTTCGCTTGAAGCGTTGCCCCCCAGCACTGGGCGGTCTTGCACGAGAATCACGGAAGCGCCTTCGCGAGCCGCCGTAATGGCGAAACAAACACCGGCGACACCGCCTCCAACTACCACGATATCGGCGGTGAGAATTTCAGTGGGCAGTTCGCGCTGGGTTTGAGGAGGGAAGTTTTGCATGACGAGTAGATTGATTCTGAAATTATTAACTTCTTAATCGGTGACTATCTCAGAAAATTATGAATTATTGAGATGCCACGGCAGGTGATTTCCGATTGGTGGCTCTGGCGTAACAACGCCGGGTTAAGCAACCGCTCCGCGCGAGATATTTTCCAATCTCCGTGTGCTTATGCTCGCTGATCATTATTTATGGAAGCTGTACTGGATTCATTATTTGGGCCAACAAAAGGTGACTGTTAATGTAACAATTTCTCCATGCCGAGGGCGGGTTGGAAATCGATTCCGATTACTGACGCTCTTCGCTGCGCTTGAGTGACGAACTCATGAGAAGCAAGCGGCTTTTATGGGAGTCTAAGAACTTGCTGAAAAAGGCGTTCACGAACTCAAACGCTTGCTGAGGCAGATTGGTCCGGAGGATCAGGCTTTGGGGCTAGCTTGGGTTTTTCGGCGCAACTCGCGGGGACAGCAGTTAAAATGGCGTCGCACGGCTTTATTGAAGGCATGGAGATCGGCAAATCCTACGTCGAAAGCTATGCTCTTGATTGGTGTCGACGATTTTTGGAGCAAATGGCGGGCTTTAGTCATCCGTCTCTCCAAGATGTAGCCCTTCACCGTTTGCGACAGTGCGGCGCGAAATAGCCGGGTGAGGTGATTGTGGGAAAGCTCAGCCTCCCGGGCGAGTGACTCGACCAGCAGCGGTTCGTGGAGTCGCAATTCGATTCGACGAATGGTTTCGGTCACGGCGGCGTGGACTTTTTTTCGACGGCCCTGATCGTGTTTATCGACCGCGCTCCAGAGAAGATCCCATAAACGGACTTCGGCCCGCAAAGGTTGGGTGGGGAACATTCCGGCGGCTTCTTCAAAGAGGCGGTAGCAATGAGAGAACTCATGCCCGGTGTCCTGCAACGCGGGTACCGTCCAGATTGGACCGGAGGCAGGAAGCTTGAAATGGGCGAAAAGGTGCTCGGAATGGCCTTGAAACCGGTAGACGAGGTCAGCGTTGGGCGGGACAACGCTGAGATCCCCCGGCTTGATGTCAAGTTCGACTCCGTTGATTGAAAAACGGGCATGATAGCAGTAAAGATGAAGGCACCAGAGTCCTTGAAGATGGTAGCTTTCAGTTGGAAGCCGGCCATGGACACCGCGCCCGATCATCTGCAAGCGAGGTCTCTGTTCGAGCGGCAATTTAAAAGTCAACATGATGGGGCGTCCTGAAAGCCATGGTGAATTTTTACCACAAATGATGAATTCGGGCCATTTCTAAAAATTAGCCCTCCTGATATCTTCGAAGCCATGAACACGACTCAGGAAATCAATCCTCAATTGCTGGAGACCTTGATCCCGGAAATGCCTGTGATCAATACAGGCTCTCTTACGGCGGAACAAAGAGCCTTCTATGACCGGGAAGGTTATCTGGTCTTACCTTCCCTCCTATCTCACGATGAACTGAAGCCAGTCCGCGAAGCTCTTGAACAAAAAGTCTCTGAAATCGCTGAATCCCTACGCGCCGACGGGTTGATTACAGACAAGCGAGAGAACGATCCCTTCGAGACGCGCCTAGTCAATCTCTTCAAGAAATTGACCGAGGCCGATTTTCTAAAATATGGGCGAAGCTGGCGTGATCTTTATCCGGGTTATTTTCATCTGATGTCCAACTCCAAAATTCTTGATGCCGTCGAGTCGCTCATCGGCAGCGAGATTTTTGCTAACCCGGTCTATAACGCCAGGCCGAAAGTACCCGGCGTTGCGGCAGGCGCGGTGCCCTGGCACCAGGATCGCTCTTACTGGCCTTCTGCAAACTGGAATCCGGTGATTACGGTTTGGATTCCGCTCGTAGACACCAATAAAGTGAACGGATGCCTTCACGTTTGGCCGCGCACCCATAAAACGCGCCTTGTCGAATATCACAGTGAGACCCATACAGGCACCGGCTATACCGAAATCGATCTGAAGGAAGAGGCAGATCGCCACGCCGTGGCGTTGCCAGTGAAAGCGGGCTCAGCAATTCTTTTTAACGATCGGTGCATTCACATGTCGACGCCGAACAAATCGGACCATGTTCGTTGGAGCGTCGATCTCCGTTACCAGCCGACGGGCCAGGAGCGGATGAATCAGTATGGCGTCGGTTTTCTGGCCCGGAGCCGGGCATTCCCCAACCGGGTGGCTACTTTGGAAGACTGGCAGGCAGGACGTGACGAACATGAAGTGTAACTGACGATCAACATCAGCGACTAGCCCGCGGTACACTTCACGCCGATGGAAAACTAAGCCCGTCGCGCCAGGAACCCTCGATCATGATTGTCTGGGGATGATCGGGCAGCCCGAATTCCCGGCGCTGCAACTCGCTTAGAACCAAGTCAACTGTGTGGGATCCGAGGATGTCGTAATGTTGATCGATGCCGGCGAATTCGGGCGTCTCGGTCGCAACATCCAAACACACAAGGCGAAAGCGACCGCGCTTGAAATGATCATGTATCCAACGGGCCTCATCCAGAAAGCTGCAGATAACAACGTCCGGCTTCGTTTGTTTGAGCCATGTCAAAAAACGGCGCTCTTCCCAATTGGTGTAGCGATGGACTTGACTTGCAAGGTCTGCTATCACGCCGGTCTGATTGGCCAGAAACGAAGCGACATACGTCCCCTGAGTGCGCGCATTCATGAGAGAAGAGATAATAAATCCGATTCTTTTTCCTCCCTGCTTCCGGATCTTTCGCAAGGCAAGGATCATGGCCATGTAGTGATGATGCTGCACCCGGTTGATGCGTGGTTTCCAAAGCGAGCTTCCCACGGCTGCAACTGCGTAGCGACTCCAAGTGAGCCGAATGTGGCCGTGCGGTTGACTGACAGTGGGACCGATAATCAACCCGCGAATATTTCGCATCCGAAACATCTTCTCCAACCGGGAAAAACTCGATGTCTTTTCCTTCAGCCAAATGATCTCGGGATGGTAGCCAAAATCAGTGGCCCGCTTCACCGAGCCTTCGTAAAAACGGCTCATGAACACGTTATTCTCGGAAAAGGGATGGAGAAGATAGGCTAAGGTTTCTCGATAAGTCGGCGATGATCTCCGCACAAAGGCGCCCATCACCGATGTGATCCTTGGGTCAGGTTCATAGCCCAACTTTTGGGCGGTCTCTAAAATGCGTGCTCGCAATTCAGGCCGTACGGAGGCATTTTTCTTGAATGCGCGGCTCACAGTCATGGATGACACGCCGACCACTTCTGCAACTTGTCTCAGGGAGTGACGATACTGCGGGGCTCGTGAGGCCTTGGCATTTGCAACATGCTCCATAGGTGGAAGTTAAGAATATCTCTGCGAATGTTACAATAACAATCGAATGTCATTTGAATAAAAGCAGCTTAAGCGGTTTCATGGTATCAGCGATGAAGCCCGTCCAATTGCAAACTCTTACGGTCGATTTATGCATTATCGGCGCAGGAATTTCAGGGCTTATCGCCCACCGCGCGAATGTTTGAAATTCGAGCCTCCTAATGAATTTTGAAACCAAGAATCGATTGAACCCTTTCCCTTCTACAATTCCCGCAAGGCGCACGGCTGGTTCACCGTTATACCGGGGTGCCTCCAAGGCCTGCCGTGGTTTTAGCCTGATCGAGATTCTCATGGTCATCAGCATCATGGCGATACTTGTTTCGGTGGGAGCTCCTTCATTTCTCAGCAGCTATCGGGCCTCAGGTTTGACTGATGCCGGAAATCAGCTCGACAATGTTGCCACGCTGGCGAGAGAAAATGCCATCAGTCATAACGCTCGAACGGCCGTAGTTCTGATGACAACTGATCCATACGATTCGACCCTCTCCGGGAGAGCATTTAGCGTCTGGCAGATGCAGAGTGATCAAACTTGGACCCAGTCAAGCCGCTGGCAATTTCTACCGGCCAGTAGTAAGGCCTACGACGACCCGACTGCTACGGTCACAGGGTTTCCCGCGCCATTGCCGACGATTACTATACAGGGCAACCCCTTGCCGGCGGCAGACTACTCAGCTTTTATTTTCAATCCAGATGGCAGCATGTACACGGGGCCTTCCACCACAACGCGGATCGCCTCGGTTGAGTATAAAGGTGACCCCGCTCCGGTCGGATCCGTTAACACTTCTCTCAAAAATTACTACGATCTCGTCTTCAGTTCTGATACGGGGGCCATTCATGTTGTCCGGCGTTGAACGAAGCATCTGCGGTCGTGCTTGCGTGCGACCCCAAGCTTTTACCTTGGTCGAAGTTGCTATTGCTTTGGCGGTAGTTTCCTTTGCTCTCATTGCACTGATCGGACTTATTTCAGTGAGCCTGCAATCGAGTAAGAGCGCCAACCACGATACGGAAATTGCTCTGGCGTCCCAATATGCCCTCTCGACCTTGTGCACGAATAGCTTCGCAAATCTGGTCAACCTCCAGCCAGTAACAAATTACTTCGACTATCAGGGATCTCCGACTAGTTCCTCCAGCACCTCAGATCCAGCGGTGTTTAGTTGCATTACCCAAACGAGCACTAACCTGGCTCCATTTTCCTGGGCGAACCAAAACACCAACTTCGTAGCCGTCGAGCTCACCTTCACTTGGCCAGGACAAACCAATATCATCGGGAATAATGCAAAAGTTATCTGGACCTCGATATCGGCCTATTAGAAAGGAGGGACGGCATTCTTTCACGCTGGTGGAACTTCTGGTGGCCATCGCCATCTTTAGCATCCTACTCGTGGTGCTTCTGCAAATAGTGACGCAGACTACCAAGGTATGGCAGCAAGTCAGTGGAGATAGCGCCAGTCGCCAGAACGCCCGGCTTCTGCTGCAGTTAATGAGGAGAGACTTGGAGAATGCGGTTTTTTCCATCGGATCAACGAATAACCTGCAGTTTCAGATGAATCCCGCGTCTCTAAATGGCAGCGGCTATCTTAATCCTTCTGCCGCTTTCTGGCAGACCGCAGTTTCGGGATCGACCGCGATAAATGGGGACATTCAGGACGTCGGATATTTCATTAATTGGGTTCCCGATTCTACAGGAGTCGTTCACGGGACTCTCTGCCGGATCCAGGTAGCCCGACCGAGCTTCAACTCAGCCACGCCGTTCCTTACGATCACACCATCCTTGCTGGCCACCAACGCTCCAGGCCTTGCGAACACAGATTTGACCAGTCCCAACGCCTTCCATGGTCTGTTAGCCGATGGCGTGGTGGGACTCTGGATGACTCTTTACTCGAGCAACATGAATGTTATTTCCGCTTCGTCCTCCTACAATTCCGCTTCCACCGGCGCCGCTCAACCGGCCTACGCCGATATCGGAATCGTCATGTTGAATCCCGGCGTGGCCAAGCGGATAACAACCTCCAACCTTACCTCGATTACGGGTCTATATAGCAATCCCGGCTGCACAAACGCCGCCTCTTTTGTCAGCCTGCTTTCTCCCACTTTTCAGGCAGGCGCGCGCTCCTTCACCACGCGCGTCCAAATAAAGAATGTTCCATAATACATGAAAAGTCCGCTCCTCACCGGAAATCCCTCTGCCCGGAACAGGGCGGCGGTCTTGGTTATTGTCCTGGGTTTCCTTGTCTTTTTGAGTCTCATCATCGTCAGTCTCACACTCGCCCTGCAAATGGAAAGTCAGGCGGCCCACTACTATGCGGCACGAGGCTCGGCCGATCTGCTGGCGGAGCAAGGAATCGAATTTGCACGTGCGGCCTTGATCACCGCCGAACAGCCCACCAACGCCTGGGCCACGGCCCCCGGTCGAATTTATTATTGGCCGACCAACTCCACTCCCGCCTCGGGTGTGGCCATGGATCTTTCTTCGGGTCCGACCAATGCAGCGGCAAGTGGTGTCTATCTTCCACCTGATCTTAATCACCTGGTTTCAGCGGAGGACTCCATGACGGCCATTACCGGCGAGAGTAACTCGGCACCAATGAATGTGGGCTGGATTTATGTGCACCAATCCGGAGCCCAGGAGACCAATCAAGTCCCCGCCATTAATACTGTAGATCCCATCATCGGCAGGTTCGCTTATTGGACTGACGATGAGAGCTCCCGCATCGACCTCAACACTGCCGACGCCACGGCGGGTAATACGAATTCTCTTAATCATCCCAGCCGCATCGATCTTAGCAGCCTGTTGGGAGTCAACTTCGCTCAGGAAATCTATACGAATGCCCTGGTTTCGTCTTTCAATTCTCCCGATGACGTCCGGCGGCTCGATCCCGGTCTCTCCTCCATGATCTCCACCAATCGCTTTTCCCTGACCCATTATGCCTACAGCCAAAATCTGAATCCGTGGGGCCAGCCTAAAATCATCCTCACGACCAAGCAAAGCTTGGCGGGGATCGGTAATACAAATTTCTTGAATTTTTTGACCAGTCCAACGGCTGATCCCGGACTTGTCGGGAACTGTACTTTGAGCGGCAGTACGAAGAGCGTGGCGGCCGAGGTGAATCTTATCAGCAGTTATCTGACCAATAACTGGCCCGGATTCGGAGCCAATTCCTTTATCCAGAAATATGGTGCGTCATCCCAGACCCAGGCTGCAAACGAGATGGCGCTCAACATCATCGACTATGTCCGCAGTGTGGAATCGACCAATGTGCTCTGCGAACCGATTCGGGGAAACCTGACCTCAACCACGTTGGATCAAAGCTCCGCTGGAACGGGATCCTTGTCGGGCCTCTTTGGAACGAGTCGGCATCCACTTATTACCGAGGTCGCCTGCTGGATCGAACCAACCCGTACTTTCCCTACTACTGCTTCACCCGCTGGCTATAGAGCCTATGTCTCGGTTGAACTCTATCTGCCCCCCGGATATGGAGTCAGCTCCGTTTCAATTCCGGGCAATCAGGTCGCCACATTGGTTCTCCAGGAGGGAGCCCTATCTGACAGCGTAGTTATTTCCTCTTCCCCGCCCACCCCTACGCCAACCACGGCGACGACGCTGCCTGTCGCATGGGTATCTTCCGGAGCTCCGGGTGGCGTCCTCTCTGCTGGAAATTTCTGCGTGGTGACGGTTGAGTACAACGCCGGCGGAAATCCTGCATCGGTTTCATTTCCCACTAACATATATCCGGGCCGGGTTTCCTTTAAGGATTCTGGAGGGGGCCTATGGGAGGTTGCTCCAGTTGGTTTCAACTTCGGCACGGTTCCCGGCCCCGGGCTTTCAATCATCATCAACAATGTTGCCTGGTCTACCGCCCCCGCCCCAGGTTTCGTGCTGGAGATCAACGATCCGCGCGTAAACAAAAATGCCAGCGATTGGACCCTTGAATCAAGCGATGTCATGGGTAGCCAGCCCATACCCTGGCTGAAGACCGTAACGACCACTCCTCCAGTCCCTCCACAGGACACCATTTCTACGACGTCCACCACTCCAAGCACGAATAGTCTCTATTTTCCCGCGCCCGGCGGCACCGTCCAGTCAGTGGCCGATTTAGGCTATATCACGACGGGGGTAAACCTTTCAACCAATGGCGTCCCTTGGCGAAGCGTGCGCCTGCAACCAACTCCTGCGGCCCAAAGGACATCGGCATCGGTGCCTGACTGGGTGCTGCTCGATCTCTTCCAAGCTCCCTTCAGCACGAACCGCCCGGATATTTACCAGCCCGAAACCAATAGCGCAGACGGGATGATAAGCATCGCAGGGCAGGTGAATATCAATTCGGGCAATACTCCTTTCCCGGGTAACCCGAACATCGTCCGGACGGCGCCCCTCGTTGCCCTTCTTCAAAATGCCACAAATTTGGTGACCGCCTCCACTGCCGGTTCTGCCGCCACCAACGTCGGGCTCATGACCATGGCGGCGAATGGGACGAATTACGGTGCGCCGGTCTTCTTCTCACCCGCCGAATTGGCCGAAGTCCAGGGAATTGCCGACGGTGGAGAGGCCTCCGAATCTAATTTGAGGGGCTTGGTCGATCTCTCTACGGTGCACGGCTCCACATTCCGGGTTTTCAGCGTGGGCCAGACCCTGACGCAAACGCCCGCAGGCATACTGACGATCCAATCCGAGCAATACAAAGAAGCGATCATTCGCCAGGACAGCCTCACTCGTCACGTGACCGTTCTTTGGAAAAACATCTCGGAGTAAAGGAGCCCCACATGCATTCTTCCGCAACTTGCCACGTCAGAGCGAACGAGACTCGCACAACCGATTGTTACATTAACATGCGTATTTTTGTTGGTGTAAGTTAAAAATATGCAATGTTGGCCAATAACAGAAAAGGCAATGAGAGTAATGACTGTTTCCTGCCGGCTTCAATAACCGACCCTATTTTGAAAATGAAAATTATGAAGAAACTCGCTGTACTGGTCAGTCTGCTGATCGCAGGATTTGTCACCGCCCCTTTTGCCCAAGCTACGCCATCAGCTCCATATACTTGGAATGTCGCTTCGGGTACGAGTACTTGGAATACGGCTGGAAATTGGACCGGCGGCATTCCCGCCTCCAGCGCCGAAACCAGTTTGACCTTCAACAGCGGTTCTTCAACCTACACGTCAAACGATAATTTAGGCGGCACGCTCATCTTGAACCAAATGAACTTTGGTGGAAGCGGTACGTCGGCGGTTACCATCGGTACCAGCGGTAGTGGTGGAAATCTCAATTTTGAAACGGATAGCGAGAGCGATTTGCCCACCATCGTCGATACGTCTGCCGCCAATTTCACTGACTCCATATCTGCTACCATCACGAACTCTCTTACGGTCACCAATAGCGGCGGAGCCACTCTAACTCTGTCGGGCACCCTTACCAATAATGGAGGGATTACGTTCAGCGGTACCGGTGCGCACGATCTCACCGATGTAATTAGCCTGAATAGTTCTAATACAGTTTCAACCACCAGCGGTATTGCCTTGACCGGTGGCGTTCTCCTCACGGGCCGAAACGCCCAATTCACCGGTTCGGGAGCATTCAACCTGTCGGGTGGGGAACTCGCCTCTAACGAAGCTGTGGGCGTAACCCCTTTCACAGTCACAAACGCGTTGACCATAAGCGGCACCGTTCAGTTCGGCGACAGTAACCATGCTTCGGTGGGGGCATCCAGTGTCACCCTCGACGATGGATCAACTTTGGTGGCCGGAAGTGCAACGTCTACCAGCGGCGCCTATGTTTTGCAGACTGGCACCAGCGGAGTCACATTCTCGGCCAATAGCGGAGTAACCCTGACGAACAATGCCACCATAAGCGGCAGCAATAACGTCATTTATGGTGGTTCCGGAAACATTCTCCTCAATGCTGGCACTACCAATACTTATTCCGGCACTACGACCGTCAATTCAGGCGTAACGGTGACTCTCCACAGTCCAAATAATAACCATGTTGCGATTTCAGGAAGCGGCCTCACTATTAATGGAGGCACTGTCAATCAGATTGCGGCGACGAACCAAATTGCGACCACTGCCTCCCTAACGCTTGAAAATGGTGGCGCTTATTCTTTGAGCGGTCTTACCGCCAACACGAACTTTCAAACCGTCGCTAGCCTTACGATCGGCTCTGGATCCAGTGACATCACCGACAGTTTAACCTTTGCGTTGCCAACTACGGGTGGTACCACCAATGCGTTTTTGAAAGATACCGGGTCATTGACCTTCAATTCGACCTCGGCGGTCATTAATGTTTCAGGAGCAACGGTGTCAGGCACCTACGAGTTGCTTTCTGTGGCGGGACTCGGCGCAAGTTCTCTCGCTGATTTTACGATCAATCCGGCGGATGTCGGCTATACCTTGTTTGCTCCGGTAGGTGGCACCACTCTTGACGTCATCTTTGCAGCACCGGAACCCGGTACATGGGCTCTCATGCTCGGTGGCTTGACCCTTCTGGCGCTAGTTCAGAGGTCGCGCCGTAAACGTAATGCGCCGAACACTTCGACTTTGTCCTGATTATCCAACCTCTCCAAAGTGAAGCGGCACTAGCTTGCTTCAGAAAATAGGAGCGGCATTCACACTTGAAAGAACTGACAGCACAGCCGTCCTCCAATACCCCCTAGCCCGTGTCATCCATCCAAATTACGCCCTCATGGCAAAGCCAAGGCACACCCCTGCGACACACGTGGGCTGGCTTGGGAAACATTGATCAATTTCGCTGGTTTGTCCGCAAGGACTGCCTGGATCAACTCAAACTTGCTCACGATGAACTTGGCTTACGCCATGTCCGGGCTGTTGGCATGTTTGACGATGAACTCAGGGTGCTTTGCGTCGATCCTACCAAATGGCGGGATAAAGAACGGAAATCGATTCCGCGCACTAACTGGCAGATCGTCGATTATGCCATCGAGTCGCTGCTGGAAATCGGCATTAAGCCGATGTTCACGACTTGTTTTACCCCAAGCGCATTGGCCTCGGGGACACGGACGGTTTTCTCCACGAAGGGAAATATCACTCTGCCCAAAGACTATGCGGAATGGGAGCGATTCGTCGCGGATTCTGCGCGTCACGCAATCCATCGTTTCGGCCTAGAGGAAGTTCGAAGCTGGTATTTTGAGGTTTGGAATGAGCCCAATCTTCAGGATTTTTTTGCCGGAACCCAAAAAGATTTATTCGAACTCTGGCAACGCACCTATTCTGGACTCAAATCAGTCGACTCAGGATTACGTATCGGCGGCCCCTCAACTGCCCGAAGCGAATGGATTCGTGAAACCATCGACTGGACCCGCAAAAATGATTGCGAACCCGACTATATAATCAGCCATTGCTATAATAACGACTCCGCCTTTGGAGCTCTTTCTCCTTTTGCCGGACCTCAGGAGGACAAGTCGAACACTTCACCCAATTTCACGAGCGGAGTGGTGCGGGGATGCCGCGCCATCTTGAAGGAATTCGATTATCGGGGCGAACTCCACTTCAACGAATGGGGGCGCACCTGGCATCCATGCGATTTTCAAAGAGAGAGCGAAAATGAGGCGGCGTTCATTGCAAAGACCATGGCTGAAGTTTCGCAGGAGGCAGATTATTTTGCCTATTGGTGCCTTTCCGATATTTATGATCAGGTCGGTTATGGCGCGGAAACTTTTCACGGTAACTACGGAATGATGAATCTCCAAGGCATCCGCAAGCCGTCATGGCACGCCCATTCGCTGCTGAGAAAGTTGGGATCGACTCAAGTCGAAGCCCAAATCATCGGCCAGGAAGGTCTTCTTAACGTCCTCGCCACATCGGGAGAGGATGCCTTCCATCTCCTCGTCCACGACTACCGTTACGATGCTGTTCTGACCGAGTCTGCCCAACTGCGCGTTGCTTTGCCTTCCGATTTGGGAGAGACACCCCAACTGCATCTCTGGCGTGTCGGAGCTTCCGAAAACAATGCGCCAGCTCTCTGGCGTCAAATGGGCTCTCCCGCTTATTTGCGCCGCGAGGAGAAACTGGCGTTAGTCGAGGCCAGTCATCTTCAGGAAAGCCTCGGGGCTGTTCGCATTGAACGCGGTCCGAGCGGCCTTGAAGCTGTCTTTGAAAGTCCGCGACCAGGTGTCGCTCTTTTAGAAATGGCCCGAATTTAGCGGCTTAGCGGAACAGTTTTTTGGAGAAACTTTCCGCCGGATTCGTTGTCCGAGTTCTACGGCTTGGCTCCGACCTCGGCCTTGACTTCGGCCAAGCGCGCGAGGAAATCTGGCTTCGTTAGCAACTCGCGCGCAACTTCGCGGACATCCCTCTCACCTTCCTGGCTGTCCGTCGTATAGTGCACGCCCATGACAACGCGGCTCTGCGCAATCCGCTAGTAAGCGGTGAGTGAAGCACCATGAGTTCAAGGTTTCCTAATTGGATTGGAGGCTTCTTTACTGAGTCCGCTCAAACAGGGCGTAACTCGGCAACGCGAACAACAAGCTGAGTTCCATAGGAGTATGGGGTGAATGCTATTAAAAGATCCTCGTTTTCAACCGTCGGATTCATAAGTAAAATCTCGTCGTTATCGATCCAACGGGCGGACTCGATTTTTTCGGGCAGGCCCTTTAGCTGGCGAGAGCCAGCTAATCCATTGTTCACCGTGACGTGATCATTGCCCTTAATTGCCAGGTTAAAGGCAAAATAGTAGTAGCTGCGTCCGACTTGGAGAATAAAATCACGTCCGCTGCAGGAAGTGCCGTCTACTGGTCGACCTTCCCTGAGAATGGTATCGTAACGAGCCGTCCAGTCGCCCACCCGGCGCAAGGCGGCATTTTCGTACTGGGGAATTCCACCCTGAGCTGTCGGCCCGACATTTAGTAAATAGTTTGCGCCCACTTTTCTTGAAAGGCAGAGATTTTCGATTATCTGTCTCGGCGAAAGATAAGCAAAGTCATCGGCGCCAACTCCCCAATGCGCGTTCATGGTCTGACACATTTCCCGGGCCAGATATTTCTGACTTCCACGCTGATCAGGCATAGTGGGAAGGCCCTGCTCAAACGTCATGATATCGACTTCAGGATGGCCTTTGCCTCCCTGGGCATCGAGACCGGTATTATTGATAATCATGGCTTCGGGTTGAAACTTGCGGATGAGTGCGTAAAGGCGGTCCTCCTTCCAGTCGGCCTCGGGGTGAGCCCAATTTCCATCGAACCAAAGACCTCCAATCGGCCCGTAATTTCTGCATAGCAACTCAATCGATGCGTGGAAATAATCGAGGTACTCGGCGAACTGAGGCCCCCCATCGCGCGGAGGCCACTTGAGATCTTTCCACCACTGCCAATCGATCGTGGTATGATACAAAAAGGGAACAATATCTTCAGCCCGACAGGCTTCCACGAACTCGGCCACCAAATCACGTCCTGCTGGAGAATGAAGTGCATCAAACTTCGATAGTCCGCGGGTATCGTAAAGGGAAAACCCTTCATGATGTCGCGTCGTGAGAGTGATATACCGCATGCCTGCCGCCCGCGCCAGACGCGCCCAAGCCCGCGCATCGAAGTCCTCCGCAGTAAAGGTCTCTTTGAGTTGATTGTATTGTTCTGCCTGCATCTGCCTATGCAGCATGACCCACTCCCCGGCCCCCAGCTGTGAATAAAGTCCCCAGTGGAGAAACATTCCAAAACCAAGCTTTTCGAACCGAGCGATGCGGGAGAGAGGTGGAGGAACAATAAGTTGAGCCGTTTCCATATTAAATCGTCCTCGAATCTCACCGACTTACGGTGTGGCAAGCAAGTTTAAATCCAACGGAGTGAGTGTTAATGTAACAATTCCGTTTTCTGAGGCGGCTCTTTCCTCAAGACTGGTAAAAAATTTGATGGACCATGTTACATTAACAGACGCAATCTACTGGCCCCGGTTGGCTTTAGGATGGGAGTTTGGGCCGACAAAGTCTCTGTCATCCCCCCCATTCTTATGCGCAAAGCTCTTTCCTTCTTTAATTATTCGATAGTCATCTTCCTATTGGCCGTCATTCCTGTCTCGGCCTTTGGAGCCGTCCTGGCCACCGAAGTCCAGTTTCCTACGGACGCACCCGTCTGGAATGTTCGTGATTACGGTGCCAAGGGAGATGGAGTTTCCGACGATACCCAGGCTTTCCAGGCGGCTATCGCGAGCGCCTTGGACGCGCCCGGTCGATACGGTCGCGGCGGTGCAAGTCAAATTGTCTATGTCCCCAACGGCACTTATAAAATAACCGATACGCTCCAAAATATAATTCCCAATAACGGGAAACCGATCTGGCACGAGGGCTTTTATCTTCAGGGCCAAAGCGAGGCAGGCGCGGTTCTCCTTTTGCCCAATAGCTGCCCGGGATTCACCGATCCTGCCAAGCCAAAGCCGGTCATTCAGACAAAATCCCAGAACGGTGCTGTCGATGCGGCCTTCCGGCACTACGTTCGAAACCTGACGGTCGATATCGGCACGGGAAACTCAGGAGCGATCGGCATTGATTTTTTGGCCAACAATCGGGGTGGTCTTTATCATGTCACCATACAGTCGAGCGATCCCAACAAAATTGGAGTCAGCGGAGTCGCCATGGATGCGAGATATCCCGGCCCCGCCCTCCTCAAATACGTTACAATCCGAGGATTTAACACCGGCATCTCGATGAACAATGTCTCCGAGTACGGCATGACTTTCGAGCATATTACTCTTCAGGATCAACTTGAGACGGGCGTGTACCTCGGAGCTAATTCGGCGGTCATTCGCGAGTTGAACAGCACCAATAGCGTCCCGGTCGTTACCAATATACGCGGACACTTGGTGATATTAAATGGCACGTTTACTGGCGGCGTTGCCACGGCAACCGCCATCGACATGCGGGGCGCCGGACAGATTTATTGTCGAAATATCACTAGTAGTGGCTATGGATCCGTCATCAACGAAAACGGTGGAAAGAACGTCCCAGGCAACGGCGCCATCCCTGTGACTATTGCAGAATACGTGTCATCCGGGCCTTATAAGGCATTTCCGAACAACAGCGATACCTCGTTAAATTTGCCGGTCAAGGAGACTCCTGACTTTAACTCCCTGGATATGACGCAATGGGCAAATGCCGCCCCGACCAAAGGTTTGCCCGATTGTCTTTCGTCTATTCAAGCGGCCATTGATTCGGGCAAGCCGATCGTCTATCTGCCATCGGGCACTTATTCGATTTCCAATACGATTATTCTCCGAGGGAGCGTCAAAAAGTTCATTGGCTTGTGCGCAGTCCTGCTTCCCACTCACGATTTCCCCAAAAACGCCCCATTGATTCAGTTCGATGGAGGCACAGAGGATTTCACTATCATCCAGGATATCGCACTTGTCGGTAATGCGGTTGATTCCCATGAAAAGATTGCTACCGGAATCATGAATAACAGTGCCAAAACCCTGGTGATTTCCAACTGCGATGTCGAAACCTATGACAACACTGCCACTGGTGTCGGTGACTTGTTTCTCGAAAACACCATCGGACCTATTCTTAACATCGACTTTCCTCAGCATGTCTGGGCACGACAGTTAAATATCGAAGGCAGCTCGGGTGCTCATATCACGAATAACGGGGGAACCCTCTGGCTTCTCGGTTATAAAACTGAAGGTTCACATCCGGCGGTAGAAGGGAACCTTCACACCCTTTTGGTCAATAACGGCGGAACTGTCGAATTGACCGGAGGCTTTTTCTACCCGACTGGGAAATTTGCCCCAACCGTTCCCATGATCATCAATAAGGAAGGATCCATCAGCCTCAACTACAAAAAGGACGATGTAACCTCCCTCAATTATCCCGTTCAAATTGAAGATATCGAGTCAGGTGTTACGGTAGACTACCCTGCCACGAGCCTTCCCGGAGGCAACGATTGCCCGCTTTATAGCGGCCATCATTAGGGAATCGAAAATTCAAAGGCTGAACCGCTCGAAAATAGGAGCTTGGGCTTGTGATCCCTTTGAGCTTTCCGATCGCTCGAAAGCTCCTGAATATCTATCCAGATTGAATGACCTGAAGAAATGCCTCGAGCATTGGAAAAGCACATCTGTCCTTTAACGACTCGATACGTGAACGGCCTCTCAGTCGATTGTCGCTGGGCTTGCACGGGACAGGCGCCGACTAGAATAAGCAGACCGAAAATCACTGGGGGAACAATTGAACCGTCGGCGGAAATTTCGCGAAAAGTGGAGAGAGTCCAAATACCCTACCGTAGCAGCAACCGACTTGATGGATGAGGTGGAAGAAAGGAGCAATTCAACCGCCCGATTCATGCGACAGGTGTCAATATACCGATGCGGTGAAGGTAATTTGAACTGCTTGAAGATACGGCAAATATAACTGCGATCCAGATGCACCGCCTGGCCTAGCGTCTCAAGATTGTGAATCTCGGAACAATTCCTTTCGATAAAATGGCGGCACCGCTCGACATGATCGTGCAATTGAACGGACAGCTGGGGCACCTGCGCGGCGACCTCCGTTGTCTTGATTAAAATGAGATTGAGATAAGCCGCGCAAACGGCCTGACGATTTGGGAGGTTCTTTCTTCCCGCCGCGATCAATTGCTCGCAAAGACCAGCCAGATGGTCCATCTCCGAAATACGGCGAATTTCCCCCGGCGCAAGAATTCCGGAATGAAATATTTTTTTGGCATTTCCAAAAAACTCGATGAAATACTTGAGCATGGGCGCTGTGGGATCAGTCCGAATCATCACCGGCATTCCGGGGCCGTAGAGAAAAATGTGGCCGGGCAAAAGCTGGTGTGATTCGCCATCCAGAACCAGTTTTCCCCGTCCACCGACCACGAGTTCCAGCGTGAAACACGGAAAATTATTCCGTTCAATGAGATAGTCAGGCAGGCAGCGCTCCCGTCCCGCACCAGCTACGCGAACTTGCCTGCTCGCATAAACCGATGGCTCCAAATAACAAATCGCCTCGTCGGTCACCTGGGTGCTGGTCGGCGGAATAACAATGCGTTCAAGTCTGTCCATAAATAAAACCATCTAATAGAGCTATTCCGTCTTTCATTGCGGACGATAGTATCCATGTATCCGGCAATTCTGTCTATTCCTCTTGTAGCTGTTGCACCGTATATAATTGCACACCCAACTTATATGAAGAAACCCATCTACCTCGTCGCCAGCGGAGATCTTCGCCTTACCGCCAATCAAAAATGTCAGGATGCCCAAGCTGCCTTGGAAAAGGATCTGATCACGGCCATTGAAAAGGAAGGCTACACGGTCAAACGCGCCCACCCCTACGACAAGACGAAGCAGCACGGATTCATCGATAGTCAGAAATACGGCATGGAAGTTTTCCGAAATATACCAGCCAATGCTCCATTGATCGTCGCCGAAGCCGTCTGGCAATACAGTCACCATCTCTTGGCGGGACTGACGACCCATCGGGGGCCCATTCTTACCGTCGCCAATTGGAGCGGCACGTGGCCCGGTCTCGTCGGCATGCTTAATCTTAATGGTTCACTGACCAAGGCCGGGATCAACTACAGCACCCTCTGGAGCGAAGACTTTACCGACGCTCTTTTTCTGAAGGGCCTTCGGTCTTGGCTCAAGACCGGAAAGGTCAAGCACGATACCTCGCACGTCAAAGCCATCAAGAAAGTCAAAGTTCCCTCGGCAGCAGCGAAAATCGGCCGCGCCTTTGCTCAATGCCTCAAGCGCGACAAGCTCATCATGGGCGTTTTCGATGAAGGCTGCATGGGCATGTTCAACGCCATTATCCCGGATGAACTTCTCCACCCGACCGGTGTCTTCAAGGAGCGACTCAGCCAATCCTCACTTTACGCAAAGATGCAAACGGTCAAGGATGCCGAGGCCCGCGCGGTCTACCAGTGGCTGTTGGCTCGTGGAATGACTTTTCAACTCGGAACCGACGAGGTGACGGAGCTGACCGAAGCGCAGGTCCTCCAACAATGTAAGATGTATATTGCTGCCGTGCGGATTGCGGCGGAGTTTGGCGCGGAGACAATCGGTATTCAATACCAGCAGGGACTCAAGGATCTTGCCCCAGCGTCCGATCTCGTTGAGGGTCTGCTCAACAACGTGCAACGCCCTCCGGTTTATGCCGAGGCGACGGGCAAGGAGCTTTTCAAGGGTGAAGCACTTCCTCATTTCAATGAGGTCGATGAGTGCGCTGGACTCGACGGTGTCATCACCTACAAACTCTGGCGCGAACTCGGCTATGCGCCGGAAAATACGCTCCACGATATTCGCTGGGGTCGGCAGTACAAGGACAAGGAACTTGATGCCTATGTCTGGGTATTCCTTATCTCCGGGGCAGCACCGCCGGAACATTTCATCGGCGGATTCAAAGGTACTTCGAGCGAACGCCAGCCTTCGATGTACTTCAAACTTGGCGGAGGTACCGTCAAAGGCATCAGCAAACCCGGCTGGATCGTCTGGAGCCGTGTATTCGTGGAAGACGGCAAGCTCAAGTTCGACACCGGCCTGGCCGAAGTCGTCAAATTGCCCAAGGTGGAAACGGACGATCGCTGGAACCTCACAACTTCGCAGTGGCCCATCATGCATGCGGTATTGCAAGGGATATCGCGCGATCAAATGATGGCCCGTCATAAAAGCAACCACATCCAGGTCGTCTACGCACCGGACAAGGCCGGGGCCAAGCATGGCCTCTTTGTCAAAGCCGCCGCGATGGCAGAACTGGGATTGGATGTTTCCGTTTGCGGAAAAGTATAAACCAAATTTTCACAAAAACTTTGCCCTGAAACCTCGTTAATTTAATGAATAATCTGGATGCGACATCCGCTGGATGTTGAGCGACAAATAAAAATGGATAGCCGATAACGAGTGGAAGGGGATGATCTTGATTGGTTATTACCTAGGCGCGCGAATAGGGGATAGCTCGCAGATGAGGTGGAGTTGCGTTGATTTTGAAGCTTCCACCATCACGTTTCGCCAACAGAAGAAAAAGCAGGGATCGAAAGCGAAGCCGGTTACGACGGTGCTAATGCCGGAACTCAGGGATTACCTGATGACTCAACGGCAGGCTCGTAAAGTTGGCGAATTTGTACTTCCCAATTTGGCGAAGGAACCGGTTACGACGCGTGAAATTTGCCTGTACGAGAGACCTTGGGTCGAAGAGGAGCCTAACTGGGCTCCGAGCTCCTTTGTGGAGAGAATAAGGCGTTGGTTCTCTGACACGGCAAATGGAAGTCTCCATAGGAGTGATCAGCCGCTCGAGCCTTTGCTTTTCCAGTCTCCATACAAGCTTGTTCTGCCCCGTGATAGCCTCTAAGCAGGGAAGTGTTGTTGGATACAGAAGTACTTCTTGAGTGTTCGTGGAGACAAAAATGAAGGGGCTTACTGCGTCTGCTTCAGCCAGAAGCCGGATAACGAAAAGACGCTCCATTTACCCTTTGTTTTTCTCCAAATGCGGCCATCTAGTGGGCAGCGACAGAGTTGTTTTGGAGTTTTCATACCTACAGGGTGTCAACAGAAGCCGCAGGGGTGTTGCGTTTGGCCTCAAATAAAATGAAATTTTTATTCTGACGCGGATGATTGGGCTCGATATCCTAATTGGGCTTTCGGACATTAACCGTGCCTTTTTCGCGACCTTTCCTTCGAAGGAAATAGCGGTTACTTCAGAAATGTAGTAGGTGCGAATCCAATGCGATGCAACTCGCACGGTGGATATAAACGCAAAAAATTGCGTATTTATTGCTATTGGCGCTTAAATATGCAATATTTTGCACATGGCTGTCTCATCTCATCTGCGTAGCTTGGCTGACCGCGTTCGCAAGGAACGCGAGATCCAAAAGTTAACCCAGCGGGAGGTAGCCCGTCGGGCGCAAATGTCGCTGCGATCTTACCAAGACTTCGAGTCGACCGGAAACATAGCCCTCAAAAAGCTGGCGGCCGTACTTTATGTTCTAGGCCGGGAGAATGATTTGAGCGGGCTGGTTTCGGCACAGCCGAGCTACTCCTCGCTGGATGAGTTTGAGAAGAGCCGACCGGTGGGAGCCGGCAATCGGCCATGAAGAGAGTCACCGTTCGCTATCACGGGCAGGACGTGGGTGAGATCGGCACCAATGGCCGTGACACTCTCTTCTTTTACAGTGGAGCTTGGCTCCAGTCGGGTATCGAACTTTCCCCCCGCCTGATGCAATTGCGTCGAGAACCCTATCCAGGTAACGATCCCGACTTTTATCGATTGCCTCCACTTCTTGCCGATTCACTACCCGATCGCTATGCCCGGCAAGTGATGAAGGCCTGGTTTGAAAAACACCAGGGTGCGGGTTACGTACCAACACCCGTGGAGCAACTGGCCTATGTGGGCGAACGCGGACTGGGAGCACTGACCTATCATCCCAGTGTCGATGACTTCCCCAAGGCGCTTCTCCGTAACCTGGACCTGAGGCAACAGGAAAAATTGGCCCAGTCCCGGCTCGCGAAGCCCAGCGCCAAGTTCATTGAGCAAATGCGCCAGGGAGTTGGCTCCGTGGGCGGCCGCTATCCCAAGATTATCTGTGCCGAGAATCCGAAGACAGGTGAACTTTACGAAGACGATCCTCGCTTGGAAGGAAGCTTTCGGCGCTGGATCATCAAATTTTTCCAAGAGGAGACTCCTTATGGCTGCCAGACTGAATGGGCCTTTGCGCAAATGGCTCGTAAGTCGGGCATTGTCGTCCCAGAAACGCGACTTTTTCAGAGCATGGAAGGCCGTTCCCGGCGGATTCATTTCGGCATCGAACGTTTTGACTGGATCGGTGGCGAGCGGGTTCATGTTGCTTCCTTGGCCGCGCTGACCGGTCGACCTTCATCTGACACTTCATTTGATTACCGGGACTTCCTCTCCTTTACCCTCGAATTGACCCGAGATCTCCAGGAGGTCGCGGAAGTGTTTCGCCGGATGGTCTTCAACATCGCCGTGGGCAATGCGGACGATCATACCAAGAACCACGCCTACCGCTATCGGAACGGGCGCTGGACCTTGTCCCCAGCTTACGATGTCACCTTTTGCCCGGGAACTCCCGGAGCGCCAACCGTACGCGCCATGCCGGTTGGTGGGACGGGATTGGACATCACCCGGAATCAGGTTCTGGAACTGGGCGATGAAGCCAGCCTCAAGAAATCGAGCTGTCGCACGATCATTAACGAAGTGTGCCAGACTTTATCCAAGGCCGATACCTACTTGGAAGCCGCCAGAATTCCGAAGGCACAACGCAAGCGGTTACTCGATTATTTCATCGAGACGATCGGACACTTATCGTCCCTTAAATGACATAACTAGCCTTTCCTTGGATTGATTGGTCATCCTCGACCAAGCTTGGATCTTCGCCGCATCCACAGAACCTTTCATTCCTGGGAGCAGGCTAATATGTGAATTGCCAGTAACACGGAAATTGCCGTCGATGAGGGCCGTAAGCAGCAGTACAATCGGTCTGGTGAGTATGTTGTCCATAGTTCTTCTGCGTCTGTGGACTTATAAATCACCCTTTTCAAGCTAAGCGCCGCCACCGCACCGTAAGAAAAATTTCCAATAAGATGTGTCCGCATGCGCTATACTTCTTTTAGCACCTCCTGAACCCTGAACAGTTAAACATGAACCTGGCTCTTTCAAAACATATCCCCTTGGAAGGAAGCCGCTATAATCCGGAAGCGAATTCAGCAACCCCTTCGCGTCTATTTCGGCATGGCGACCGCTTGGTCTCACAAAACGAAAGAAAGCCATGCTTCACAATCATGCTTCCGCTGTTGCTGGCGGACACGAAGCTCCCGAACTGATCCGTATCCTCACCAGCCAACCCGATGGTCCGTTGCGAAACCAACTGCTCAAGACAATCCAGCAGGAGGAGACTATTCGGTCGTTATCATGGGACGTTATTGAGGAGGAGGTCGCCCTCTTGGCACGTGGCGCTCCTGCCTTCATCCGTCCACCAAAACCGGGAGAACGGTGTCCCCACACCGGCTTGAGTCGGACCGGCCTGATGGAGTTGATCACTCCGTGCTCTCGGAACGATCATCAACCGCCAGTGAAAGCTATCCTCAAACGCAGTCATCCACTCGCAAAGCGAGGCGTCTGGTATGTTCCTGCGCGGAACCTTTTCCGCTACCTTCTCATGCAAGGCGAATGCTCACGCGAGAATTTCCTGGCCATGCGTGAAGCGAGGAAAAAAGCGGACTAACAACTCGCCTTTGCTTGGGAAAAAATAGTGACGTTTCGTCTGCGTAAAAGGTACGCAGGCGGAACCTGCTTACGATTACAAAGCGAGAAACACGTCTGCGTCATTGCCAGGCATCGACGGTGGTTTTAGTAGTCTTTTAGCAATTTGGACCAAGCCCGAGGTCCAAAATCCCACTTAACCTGTTGTGACAGAGAGAAGGGGAGCGGGTGACGAGACTCGAATTCGTTACCGCTACCTCTGGTGGGATGGCTCCCACCCATACGGTGCCAACTAGCTGCCACCGATTCCGGGAAGTTCCGGTAAAATCATGTTCGTGGCACGCAGAGGGAATCCATATCGAGCACCGAAGGTATACAAGGCCCACAAGCCTCTGGCGGATGGTCGTGTCTTGACCCAGTGGGTTGTTGATATGCGCCTGCATGACGGCAAGCGTCGTCGTCTCTTTTTCGATTCTGAATCCGAGGCCAACATTGCGGCCAAAGTCGAGACAAACAAACTCGCCAATGAGGGGCTCCGCGCCTCTCAAATAGAACCAGGGCTACGAGAGGAAGCCATCAAGTGCAAAGACCTCCTAAACGGGCTTGGAGCGACCCTTGAGGATGCTGTCAGGTTCTTTCTGGCCAATCGTCCCACTACCGACATGAAAACGCTGGAGGATGCCATCGAACACTTTATTTCTAGCCGTAGAGCCAAGGTGAATCGTTCCCGCTCAGTGGCAACGTATAAAGGACATCTAAAGGCGTTCAAAGCTGAAAAATACGGACGCGTACAAATCCATGAAATTACGACGCAAAAGATCGAAATTTATTTTGAATCTCAGAAATTCGCTGCGAAAACGAGAAATAACCACCTCGGGACATTGAAAACGTTTTTCTTGTACTGCACCAAACGAGGGTGGTGTCCGCGAAATCCGGCTGAACCACTGGAAAAAGCGAAGATTCCTCGTAAGCGTCCCGTTGTCTTTACCCCTGCCGAGGCACGAGCCCTAATGACAGCCGCCTTCACGCACTATCTGGATACGCTGGCAATCATAGCCATCGGTCTGTTTTCCGGGGTGCGCTCCTGCGAATTGATGAAATTGGAAGTACACATGATCAAGGTTGTCCAACGAGTCATCGACATTCCGGCGGAGATCAGCAAAACCGGTCAGAGACGCCTAGTGCCGATATCCGACAACCTTGCGGCATGGCTGGCGCTGGCCCAGTTGCCTAAAGAGGGAAAGATCTTTGCACATGGGCAAAATGCTTTTTACAAAAATTATGTAGCGATACGTGCCGCAGCCGATGTGCAAAAGAAAGCCAACGGAATGAGGCATAGCTTTGCTACCTATCATCTTGCTCGTCACTCAAACGCAGGACTGACCTCGCGGGCCTGTGGCCACAGTATCGCTATTCTCGTACGAGACTATGATGCCGTGGCAACGCAAGAGGAAGGCGAAGCATATGCATCCATCTTCCCTGATGAGGAAAGTAAGGTCATCCAGATGGCAGCGGTCGCCTGACAAGAGGTGGGTTATGCCTGGTCAACGGGTAATAAGTCACGAAAGGTCAGGCAATGCAAAATAGGGCCAACAGAATTTAAAGCAGGCCTCATACTGAAGGCATGACCCAAATTGAACCAATGGTGCCCGAGGCCGAGCTTCGGAGCATTTATCCTGTCTCCAAACGCACCTTAATCAGATGGAATAAAAGAGGCTGTCCCTCCCGGCTTATTAATGGGCGGCGGCTTTACAAGCCGAGCGCGGTCGAGAAGTGGCTCCGGCAATTTGACCAAGGAAATTGGGTCGAGTAATTCGAACTTCAATTTGGCTATGGAAACTCACCTTCATCCTGTTACGGCTACCACGCTTGATTTACTCGCCGTAGTCGAGCGCCAGACCGGGCGAAGATTCCTTGGCGGCCATCATCGGCAGGAGCTGGTTACTGCATGGTTTGATGGCGAGAAACACTCTTGGTTCAGCAGTCGTCCTTTCCCTCAAGGCACGGACAGTCTCCCCCCATCTAGGCGGTTGGGGTCCGAACTGCCCGACAATGAATGCTTTCTCAGGTTCGATCTTGAACTGCCCTGCCACTCCGCGATACCTACGGACGCAGACATCAGCGCCGCCGTCGCACAGGCATTAAGTTTGGGGGCATTGGGTGCTGTCCACACCCCGCGAGGATTGCACGTCTATGTTTTAGCCAGCCGTCCGCTATCTTACACCAATGGTGAGGTGCGGCATTTCCTTCAGGCACTCTGGCCAAAGAATATGGCTCTTAAAGTCTGTTCGGCCTCATGGTCGCGAAATAATTGGTCGCGTTATGTGCCGGAATTGATTTTCTTCCGACCAACGGCCCGCATTGACGTTGACAGCATTTTCTTGGTGGCTCCCGTGCCTACGGAATCCCCTACTGCGGCGTCCAAATCGAATCGTCGGGAATTTAAAGCCACGCACTCTTCGGAGCCTGAAAAGCACGAGGAGTTTAGTCAGATAGTGGGTTCGCTTCTGCGGGCGCATAGTCGTGAAGAAATAATCCCGCGTTTGGTCCACCACTCGGTCGCAGAACTCGATGCGGCGATCATTCGTACTAAGATCGACCCCAACTACAAGATCAATGGTATCAATACAACCGGTCGGACGCATGCTTGGTTCAAGGGAAAAGCCAAGCAGCGTAAATATTGGAGTGAGGATCGTACGCAGGTTGGGTTGGTGGGACTTCACTCATCGTCACGTCAAATTCAATTGGATGGTAGTATAAGTGCGAATTTTGGCCATTCGGTACAGAAGTTTTGGAACCTATACGCCCGACGTTACCGCGCCGCTGACGATTACGACCGGATTCACCTCCGCCATGAGGCGATAGGTACAGCCCTCCTCTGGTTTGAGAATTCACCCAAGGCGGAGCCGTTTCGTCGGTGGTTCCAACAGCAGTTTCCCGGCAAAGACGAACGCGGCGCACCTCACTGGTGGATGGCCGCCCACGAAGACCTCGGGTTTCTTTTCGACGAGTATGGCCCTGCTGGTACTGGGCGGGGCCTCGTCGCCAAAAAGTGCAAGCGGCAGGTTCTTAAGGTGCTCGCGCTGTCATCGCGCAATACGCCTCAGATCGCTAAAGAGCTTCACTATTCAGAACGTCAGGTGCGTCGATGTCTACGGCAACTCGAATCGGAAGGCCTCGTTCACAGCGCTGGAGAGGATTGCCACAAGCTTTGGAATCTGACCAAAGCTGCTGACCAAGACGGGGCAAATGCAGAGGCTGAGACCCCTGACATACATGGGAATCCCGTTGAGGGTTACCATGCTAATTGTCTTCCCCGCGCAGGGCGCGATAAGGCTGCCGTGGGTGCGAAGATGGTCGAGCTACCCCGTAAGCGATCCCTGAAGGGTATGACTCAGGGCCAGAAAAATACTGAGAAGCGCCGGAGAACCTATGTGAATGAGGTTCGGGGTCTAAAAGCTCAGCTTCGTCCCGTTGATCTGACCCGATTGCTTACACTTCCGTTGCCGCACTTTGAGTTTTGGTCGGTGCGGATGGAAGATTTCCGCCAGGAATGGGGAGAGTACTGCCGTTGGCGTTGGGTCAAAACCAGTCCTAGCAGAAGGGTGCCAGAGTTTAACGAATGGCTCAGCACACAGCGAGAAAAGGTCTACACCACGTTGCCAAAACAGCGGTATAGCATGGGGACTTCCCAAGGAGAATTGTCGATAAAAAAGACGAAATTATCAAAGATCGTTTCAATACTTTGCGACGTACCTTTCTAGTAAAAAAAACAAACGAAAGTGAAAACAACTGATAAAATAAAACTCAGAACTGGAGAAATTCTATGACAAAAAAATCAAAAGCTCGAAGAGATTGCTGGATACAACTCAATAAATGCTGGGGCAATTTTGACGAGGACGGAGTCGAAATTCGTTACCTTTGGACTGCTGATGGGGGATATCTAGCGGACGCCTACGCCGTTTTTTCTGTTAGCACTGAAAATGGTCTATGGCTCGTTAGCCGCTGGGGACGCACTGACGAGTGCGATGCACCCATTAATTACTGCGTTTATGACGTCGATTCTGTCGATCCAGATTTACGTTCCGAAGCGCCTTCTTCATCTTACTGCACTTGCGAGGGGTTTCGGTTTCGTCCTCACTGCAATTGCCGTCATCTCGACATGGTTGAGCTTGCAAAAGCCTCGGGTGAGTTTTATATGGCCTAGACGGACGCTCCAGTAGTCGCAGGTTTTCATTTTGCCTTCTTTTCCTGACCTTCTCGGATTCTCGTTGTTGGGAGATAACCGGACGATATTTTTGCCGGACGGCAGTCCGTTCTTGCGGACGACATGACATGCTGGCATTAAAATTGGGGTGAAACAAAATACCAAGTCTTCGGTGGTAATAAACCGCCTTGACGAAGTGGGCTGCCTTCCACTTCCCGTTCAGGTTCATCAAAAAATCAACGACATTTTTAGCGCAGCGCTTCGCAAAGCCGAGGTTGAGCTGGCAGCGGAGATGTTTGATAAAAAAAGCGTTACACGCATTTTTCGTGAGGTGATGTGCCCCGCGACGCGGGGAGATGTACTGCCAGCCGAGGTCCCGCCACCGCTGCCGAATTCTGGTACGAGTGAAGGCGGTGGAGGTGCCGCATGACGCCTCGCGTCATTATGCCAAGGGTGTCGGGAAATGCGAAAGCATGTCCTGACCAAGGTGGTGTTTGCGACTCTGCGGAAGCAGGGTCGGCAAAACACCAATCTTGCCCCTCTGCTGCATTCCCTCGGCGGCGTCGCTCCACCATGGAGTGCCGCCTGCGTCTGCGCCTCCCTGCATCTCAAGCGCGAGACTGGATGGCCATGCCACCTACTCTACGCGCACATGTCTTTACTTCGGTGCTCAACGCGGCCACGACAGGGCTTGACCTTCAGCGGCTCGTGATCGCCGAACGGGAATTGCATCGCGTGGGAGTAAGTCTCAATCAAGCCCTCGCACGCGCCCACCGGCACCATAACGCTGTCGATGCTGATAGTATCAACGCCGCAGTGACGCTGATCGAATCACTACGTGGAGGGCAAGCATGAACACCCCGCCGTTGATTTGTAAGTTAATCAAAGCCGGTCAACAGGCTACCCTGCTCGTCCGCTACATTGTAAGCAAGGCGACGAAGCTGCTGGCTGACCTCGGCTACGGTGAAGTCGAGATAGAGCGCGACGACTGGCGCTGGGCCGGTGACCAACTCCGTGCTGATCATGCGGATTCTCGGGCCAGCGAAGTTCGGCATGTTGTTTTTTCGGGTTCACACCACCTTCCCGTTGAAGCGCAACAGGTGCTTCACCTCGCTGCACTCGATTGGCTTGCTACCTACGCGCCTGCTCGTCGTTGGATAATGGGATTTCAGCGGCACAATGGCGTCGAGCATCTCCATGTCGCTGTCGCCAACGTCGGTGAAGACGGCACGCCACTCGATCTTGACCCCTACAAGGTGCTCGACATGGCGGCGATGAAATTCACCACTCATGCGGTTTCCGCCAAGGGCCGTGGCGTCGGCCAGGGCACCGGAAAGGTTTACTCGAAGCCGCGTAAATCGAGCGCCCGCGATCTCGCCGAAGCCCTCGCACCCGATCTCAAGGCTGGCACGGTGCTTGATCGTTTGGTTCTAAGGCATCCGGGAGTGGGCGCTCCGCGCTACCGCAAGGATGGCTCTCTCATCAGTTTTGAGTTCGACGGTAAGCGCATCAGGTTGGCCACCGTCGATGGTTTTACTAAGCAGAAATCTCAATCGAAAGGAGGTGAAAAATATGATGGACGTATTACATCTTGCGGACAGAGACATGACCGCAATATTCGACGTAAGCGGCACCGGTTGGGCGTTGTGGGACAACAGCTACCCCGAATCCACTGACGGTCGCATGTATCCCCCGAGCCAAGAAAAGTGCCTTGGTATACTGGCCGAGGATGGACGGTATTTCGCTGTAAGGCTGGTCTATGGCGACAACCTCCATGCCCTAGCTGAACAAGCGATGAAAGACCCTCACATGCGGATCGCGCGTGAGTTCAGGGAGGCGCGTCAGCCCGGCCCTGATGACGGGTATGAGGGGCTGTTCGGCGCTGCCCCGGTAATAAAGCCGCCCAGCCAAGGGCGGACTCTCTAAGGATCAGAGGGATTTTCTTTAGCCTGCCGGGACTTCCTCCCGGTGGGCTATCGAAGATTTATAACTGTCGTCTTGATTCTTGGCCTGACATTAGACTCCTTACACTTCATCTAGGCTGGATAAAATGTCAGCTAGGGCGCTCAATTCCTTCTTCAATTTGAGCCGGTCAGCTTTCGCCCATTTTTCGAGAGGCGTTTTTTGAATTTTCGCGTGCCAGTAATGTGAAATGGCCTTGACGTGATTGGACAGGCCGCGAATGCCAGGGACTTTCTTCCCGGCTGATTCCGTCCTTTCCTCTGGGGCGGGCAGTATGCCGCAAGCGATGTAGGCCAGCCGCAAGGTGGTGATTTCGCCAGCATTTATCACATGTGAGAATTTCTCGGCTAAGCTCATGTAGCGATAGGCTGTCGCGGCGGAAATTTTCGTGCATTGCTCTGCCAGCCAAGTTCCGAAACCGCCATGTTTGATGCGCTCGTTAGCCGCAAGAAGTCGAAAGCCTGACTCCATCGCGCACTCGACCGCGTTGGCGGCAATCTCCCTGGCTTCACTGGCCTTGGTTACCGCCTGGAGGTGGTAGTCCTCAATCTCGCCCGCAAGCTTTGAAAGTGAATGATCTTGCAATGATTTCATTTTTTGTTCGGCTGAAACCGCCAGCGACACCAGCTCTACTACGAACGAAGTTCCGGTCGATCCCAACTTGTAAAACGCTTCCGGGATTCCTCGAAGTTGAAGGTCTTTGGGCCACTCGTCCCAGTTACCACCATGGCTGTCGCTCAAGTCGAGAGGTTGGCCGTTTTCAACCGGGCATTTGCCAAGCTGCTTCACAAAAAGCGCCGTGCCGGTTTTCGCGCAGTCATCGCGAATGGACCTGGCCCAACCGAGGTCGAATGGTTTCGCTGATGGGCCACTTTCACCACCTACGATGCACCAATCGATGCCCTCTAGGTTCAAGTTGATCGACTCCCAAAGTGGCTCGACGCTGACGCCTTTATATTTTGATCGAACCTTTTTCAACTTCTCGACCCGGTTCACCGTGCTGCGAGAAGTAACGCTTGTCATCGCCACTAGATTGTCGGGCCACTCGACGTTATGCCTGTGTAGTTGGTTTGAGAAATGGGCCATTTTTCCCGGCCTCTTCGTAAGCCATAACCAGACGTGCCGAGACCCCTTAATGCTTTGGGCGACATCGATGATCTCACGTTTTAGAAACGCAAAGTTATAATTATCCTCTGTGTCGGGTTCATGGTTCCTTTTTGGATCTTTGCTTAGCGCATCACCCATGTCAGAGACAAAAATCAAACGGGGTAGGCCATTAAGCCAGGTTTTATGAATCGGCGGTATTACCTTGCCAGATTTGGTTTTCCTGGACCTTCCTATTCTGGGCTTGCCCTTCAGATCAGTCGCCCTGGCTAGGTCGTGACACTTCGCCGCAAACTCAGTTACTGTTTCAAACGCGGGCGCGTAGCCTTTATTTCCTCCCCGCACCAAGTGCAGCCTCCCGGCATAACATTTAAAAGGTTCCTTATAAGCACCCGTGATTTTCGAAATTACGGATTTGGGATTGGCGGCGCTTTTAATCGAAGCCGGAAGGCCTGCGAAAATGATTTTGATGATAGCGTCCTGATGCTTCCAGAGTTCAGTTGCGGGGTAATCCTTCATGGCATCGGCCACGATCATTTTGAAACTCGAAGACGGAGATTCTGGAAATTGCGCCTGCAACTCCTTAACCACTCCGAGTTGCAACCCTTTGTTGGTGGGCCACAACTCACACCCGTCGCATCCCATTATCGGATTTACGGTGGAATCGCACCACTGAATCGGGGTCGTGTGGGCCATAGCGCGAAAGTCTAAGAAGCCTGCTCGACAATGTCACCATCACGATTACATGAGCCTCCTCCTGTCAACGGCTGTCCCATTACTTTTGATCTTGAGTTTAGCCCCAATAGGTTTTTTCGCCGGGACTTCTCTCTCCTTCGATCCAGA
The DNA here is from genome assembly GCA_013285645.1 of Verrucomicrobiota bacterium. Taxonomy (GTDB): domain Bacteria; phylum Verrucomicrobiota; class Verrucomicrobiia; order Methylacidiphilales; family UBA1321; genus JABDGH01. The sequence goes on from JABDHJ010000002.1 coordinate 52,754, forward strand.
TGTCCGACAAATCCAAAAAGAAGTGCTCGTAATCCGGCTCTCCGGGCTTTCCTGGAATCAAAAATGGACCGCTGAGTCGATAATTGCCAAACTCCTTCCTCGCGGCAGCTTGACCAATAATGCAACGATTACCTTCACCAGCTTTACTGATTCGGGCGGCGTAATTGATTGGGCCGCCTACGAGAAGGCGGTGTTCATTTAACAGCCTGCTTTCGATTGTGGACACGTCCATTCTTCCAAACTCGACGGCAATTTTTATTGATGGGCCACCGGGAGAAAATGCCCAGTCATCTGGAAAACGGGATTGCCCAAGTGAAATATATTCGCACATCCGATCCGTATCTTTCGCAATGCCAAAACATGCCTTCGCCGCGCTCTCACCGTCTGGAAGAATCCCAAGAATAGCATCTCCCATAAAACCGACCACTTCGCCACCTTCGATTTCTATTTCTCCAATTGCACCTGCCAAAGCATCTCGTGTGAATTGAGCAATTGAGTCGTTTACCGTTTCGGCAGAGCTCACCATACCACTGAAGCCATTCAAATCCACGATCATCGCAAAAGCCTCAATTTGTCCTATTTTCGGAAGAAGCATTCCAGGCTTGATGGGTCTCTTTTTCATGGAAGTTTTTCGCTCTTTCCCACGATCACTTGAAACTGTTCGTTTGTTACAGACATTACGGCGAGCCGTGGTTGGTGGATGAGAGCTAGACTCATCAATCGCACGTCCGTCTTGATTTTATCCAGCGGCACTGGTTGCGCAAAAGTTTTTACTGGGATGAAATCACAGGTCAGCCACTTTGGATCGGCACTCGTCGGATCAGGGTAAGCTTCGCGGGCGACTTGCATGACGCCGACGACAGCCAATTCCTTCTGGCTATGGTAAAAGAGAACTGTATCGCCACACAGCATTTCCGAGAGGTGTTTTCGAGCTGCGGGACTGCGAACACCGCGCAAGGTGAATATCCCTCGCCTCACAATGTCCGTCCAAGAGGTGCGGAACGGAGCAAATTTAACCAACCAATGGCCAGAATTCGAGCTTGCGTTCATAACCGTTTCCGACGACATTCCAGTAACTCAATTACCATGCGTGATAGGAGCTCGGGCTCCGCTTAGGCGGGGCCCGCACTATTTTCGGCGGCGTTCATAGCGACTCTCTAGGTCGCGCCTCTTACCCTCAAAGCTCGAAATGAAAGCAGTGATAAGCATAAAAATGTCACCTCTTTCCTTCTTCTGTCGCTCCAATATCACGACGTAGTCATATTTTTTCAACCAAACGTAGGTGCGCACCACAGTCCCCCCACCACGTGTGCTTTCCTCATCACAATCCCAGGCCGTGACCTCGGAATCGGCTTCGTAGTCAAGAATGGGTTTCGCCCAAGGCAACCTGCCCGCACGCTCTGGATCAGGGTAGCGTTCCTTCATATCATGACGGGTCGATCGGTTATAGACCCACTCATAGCGGGTCACTAAATGCCAAAAGGCCTCTTCGAATTGGTACTTATCTTCGCGTTCAATGCGCCGGTTGTGCCAAATTGGTAATGTACGAAAACGTGGATACCCTTGCTTGAAATCTCGCTCGAAGATAATATAAAGCGCCCTTATAAACGTATCCCAGTTGTCGTTATACGGGACATGAGGTGGCAACCAACTGGGTCTTGCTAGAGCCACTGGAGGTGCGGCGGGCGACGCTGGTGCTGGAATCGGTTTCTTACTCATAAGAGCAGAGCGTCACACGTTTCCACGGTCATTTTGGTCTCACCGGGAGGGCTGTTCCCAGCAAGTGAAAAATCTAGTTTTTCTTCCAGCAATGACACCAAAGCCTGTTTCGCAGGTGAGGTCTTATCCGACTTAACTCGGCGGGCATAACCCACAGCACCCAGCAAGAGATCGGCTACCTGCATCAGGCGAATTTCATGACTGCGGACATGTTGTAAAGTCGGCTTTTCTTCGGGCTTGAGTGAAGGACTGTTGGCCTCAAGCAAGCGCTGCAATTCACGAAGTTTCTCCCTACCGCGCGTGTCCTTCATATCGAGGAAGGCCCGGTACAGATTTTCTGGTTCCATTGCCCCGCGTAGGAGGTAGTAATACAGCACGTAGTAAATGTGTTCCTGCTTTTCCTCCGGCACGCGAGCGTATTCGCGCTGTTTGTCCGGCAATACGAGCGCACGGAACGAAACGTCTTTGGCGGCTATGAACCATTCCAGCACCGCCTGATAAAAATCAAGTTTACCAGGACTGACCTTCGTCCACTTGAATTCGAAGTGTCTGGGGAAATCGTAGTGTAGGCAAAGGGCAGTAAGTTCGGTGTTGAGGCCATGAGCTCGGTCTGCTGGGCACGACAGAAGTCCCATGAGCATGATTGGCTCCTTGTCGCGGGGAAGATGACGACTTTCGTCACAATAGAGATGGAGTGTGGCGCGAGCAGCGAGATGCTCCTCCGTCTTGCCTTGTTTGACTGCCAAATTGCGGCGCTGAGCAGCAGCTAATATAGGATAACGCCTGGCATACCAGTCTTCGACTTCCCGAATGTCTGCTTCATTCAACCCGTAGGCATCATACACAAGCCGATCTATTTCCAACTGCTCGTTGCTGGCATAATCGTAAGATGGATTAGCACGCTGGGTTGAAATTATTTTTTTTACAAGTGCGCCAAGAGTAGCTGAGAGATCCACCGGAACAATCAACTCACGAATATTGTCTGATTGCGTACTGACAGTGTGATTCTGGATAGCCTTAATCCACATTTTAGCCACCTTTGAACACATTACTCCGAGAAGAGGGTGAAGAAGGCCTTCCGGAGGAATAAGTCTGCTGCCCTTGACATCGAATACACCTGCTCCACTCAATCGAATGGTTGGTGAATAAACGCCGACATCTGACCATGTCAGCCCAGGAACAAAGTAGTAATCTGGATTTCTAAAAATACCCGCTGGGGTCGTAAGAAAGTGGGGTTTGTTGGGGGGCACTGGCTTTCCCTTAGCGCGAAATACTTCGGCCATAGTTCGGGTCGCGATTGCATCGACGGCCCACTCGCTCCAATCAATGAAGTAGTTTGTTGGCACCCAATAGTTGGGCATCCAACCTTCGTCGCTCTCAGATTCTCCTCCTTTATCATAAGGCACAATATAGCGACCGCCAAAGTAGCGGTCAGAATTCCGATTATTTTTTGAGATGCCGTGTTCGATGACAGACTGACGTAACTCCTCGTTAGAGCTTATCCGCTCAAAATCGGTGTCTGTAAGCAAGAACTGTAGATAGTCCTTAATAGATCGATACGAGCCATGTGCGTGGGGATTCTGAAAAAGGTATGAGTCGTTGTCGCCTGTTTGCAGACCAACTTTTACATCCGCACAATCACCGAGTTTCAGCAGTTGTACGACACGGCCATTAAACTGGACGTTACGGATAACCGCTGATCTACCCCCAATAGTCCCGGGTTTGACTGGCGCGGTTGTGTCATTCATCAAGGCAAACAACTTTGGCGAAGCGATGAAGAAGGGTAAGTTGGCGTTTGTGCTAACGAGCGACTGGCGGTAGTGATAAATGGCATAGGTCCGATTCGTCACATTTTGACGGCGTGCAAAACCCTCGGTCTGATAAAGCAAATGCAGAAAGCGTTCGTATTGGTCATGAATGGAGACGTTGGTGAGGTCCGCCATTTGACAAGTGTGGTCTGCTGCCGCAGTGCCGCGTTGGCAGAGAATTACAGCGCAGTTCACAACGGCCTTAAAGGTGTCACCCGACACACGGACCATTTTGTGGACCCTATGCTCCAGCATTTGTTCGCGCAAAGGCCGGTGCGTCTTTATCGTCATAAACGTGTCGCTGACGATGTATGACAGCACTCCATTCTCCGCGAGAGGGCAATGTCGCTGACGTGAACCAAGAAAACGAGCTATGAACGCTCCATAGGGATCCTTCGATCCAAGTGCTAGGACAGTCTGGACTTCATCAGGAATCTTTGTGCCGCCGTAAGGTGGGTTGCCTATCACGATATGGAAGGGGGCACTATTGCGGATATCACCATCGTTGATGAGTTCGGGAAAAAATGTTTCGACGTTAAAAAAGGGCGCAGCCAAGGTGGCGTGCTTGAACCATTCTGCAATCCAAAGTGAATCCTGTTCCTGGCGGATCGTGCGCCGGTCATGTTCACTAATGCCAGTGGGTTTGATACCTTTAGTTTGCTCAGCGAAACCCGGATATAGAGTTGCCAATTCTCGGCCAATTTGCGCAGCAATCTGGTCGCGGCGTAAGCGTGTAGTTAGGGGTTGGTAATATTCCTCTCTCGCGGCGCGCAGATTTGCCAGCACGGGACCTGACAGCATTCCATGTTCAGAATCGCGTAGCGTGTTACAACACAGCAGATTGGTTTCGAGGTTTGGCAATGCTTGGAGACCATAGTTGTGGGCGCGGTCTTCGGGATGTACGTCCTGTTCGATGACCAGTGTCAGGAAGAATCGAAGTTTGGCAATTAGCGATGCGAGCGGCTGGATATCGAGTCCGTAAAGATTCTTCTGAATCAGACCGAGCTTGCGGAGATAGTTATAACTTTTGCCCTCCATGCCGCGAGCTGCGTCTGAGCGGATAGCTGCTGGTAAACGAGCAAGGAGGCGTTGTTTCCAGCGTTCGTTATCTTTATCAACTCGCGCAAGCAATTCGACCATCCGGTGCAACATTCCCATTGGGAAAGCTCCTGAACCGCAAGCTGGGTCGAGCACGCGCACAGCGTCGAGAGCCTCTACTACTTTATCGGCGATGGGTGAAAAATCGACATCATCTGGCAATTCGTAACAAAGGCGCGATAGAAGCTGAGTGTCTTCGCGTGATGCGCTGCTTTGCTCGAAACGGGTGCGGAGATGCAAGTGCAAGGCTTCATTGACCATGTAATCGACGATACGACGCGGGGTGTAATATGAACCGGATGCTTTCCGGGCGCTTTCAGCAGCTGCTTCGTCGTCAGGGTCAATTTCAGCAAGTAGATTTTCAAAAACTAGGCCGAGGAGTTCGGGGTCAAGCGCCACATCTTCTTCGAGTGGCGTGTTTTCCGCAACGGTGAAGCGATAGCGGTCAAAGATGCGATTGATGCCTTCGACAGTGCGCTGACTTTGGCGTCGTCCTGTTCCGATAGTGATGCTGAAACCATCTTCGCGTCGGGCATAAAATAATTTATTCGGAATGCGAAACGCGCCGTCTTCAATAGTGTCAGAGGCGTTATCCTCGGTAAGTTTGTCAAATAGCCCGCCGTTGAGATAAGGAATGCGGTCAAAAAAATCGTAATTAAAATCCTCGGGAAGATGGCTTTTGCCCAAGTAGGCTAATTTTTTTAACTCGGCTGTGGCGACAGTCTGGTCAGCGCTAGCTTCCGGGCCGGATTTGCGCCGTTGGTTCATCGGCTGGTTAAGCGCTTGAAAGAATATGTTCTGCAATATTCCGCGATAATATTGGGTGCCACTGAGGAAACGGCGATCGTCCTCGCCCCGAGTGAGTACACGGCGACGGTCAGCAATGTCATATAGCTCCAGCAACTCTGCCGGAATTAGACCCATCTCCTTCAGAAACCACGCGAACAGCAAGCGGCAGATCAGGCGCACGGTGAATTCCTGGGTGGCACGGGCCCGGTGCTTCGGGTCATCGGTCACATGATCAGGCAGTCGGGCCAGTTTGATTTCTGAAATGGCCCAACTAAACCAGTCCACGAGTTCGCGGTAAAACCGCTGGTTGAGTTCCTGGGTGGAGAGGATTTTCTGCCAGGCGTCATCTAGTTGTGCAAACGTACTGATTATCCCCGCTTCTTCGCGGAGCCGGTGAAGCGAAAAACGCTCAAGCAGTTCCAGATGTGCCCGGTGTGGCTGGCGACAGTCTATGTCGCGAATGAGCGAAACACGGGTAAGCACATCGCGCGTGCCATCGCGAAGGTTCTTGCGACGATTGATGATTGCAAGCGAAACAGATGTGCCATGTCGGAATAGCACAAGCACAGGCATGGGCACGAGCCGATTAAGCGCGCGTGTAATATTAGATAATTCCGTTCGCGTAGGCGCTTCGCCGGATGCTGGTGTCGTCAAATCCACAGCGAAGAACACGTAAGACTTAATTTCTTTGGAGTCGAAGGCTGTAGAATCCTCAAGCAGTAAACCCTGCTGACCGTTGGCGGCGAGTTCCGGACCAGCGATTTGAAAGAGGAAATCGATGGAGCGCCAGCGAGATAGCAAAGCGTTTTGCTCGGTTAATGAACCCTTGGGATCGAGTAGACGCTGTAATTCAACCACCGAATGAATGGCAAGTCTGCGCGGGCTGTGATAACCGAGGGTTTGAAAGAGTGATAGAGCTCCCGCCTCAATATCGCCCTCGGCGAGCACCCCAAGGCGAGTAACAATTTCAGAACGAAGATTGGTGGCGTTGGCGGGCATTTTGGTTAAGCAGGCTTATGAATTACCAGCCATGTAATGAGTTCGAAGTCGTCCGGTTCATTCGCTTTGGGCTGGTAATCTGGAAGGATAAAATCTCGTCCCGTTTGCAAACCAGCAGCGGCGCGTTTTTGGAAAGTCTTGGCAATGGAATCAACGGCAGCAGCGAGGAGTTTGTTATAGAGGCCCATATCGGTGCCGTTATTAGTCTCGGCGTCAAACAATTGGCAGAGCTTTTCGTATGCAGTCGGCTTATCACTGCATAGCAGGCGATAGATTTCAAGAACCTGTTTGGGTTGCGCAAATGAGAAACGCACCATCCCGTCATCGCGAACGTAAACAAGGTAGTAGGGCTGAAGTGGGTTAACAGTGTCGCCACTTCTCGCCTCGGCTTTTTGCATTAAACAAAAAACAACGCCAGGCGCGATCACCTGATGGTCCGGGTGGGGCGGCACAACGGCGTAAAGACCAAGAGGAGCATCTCCAAGCAATTTGCGGTTGGCCTCGATGTATTTGCTCAATTCGATACGGAAGTCATCAAGGGTAAATTCGTTCAGGGCTAAGCTCTCGCTGAAATCCTCAAGATCAAGGACTTCCTCGCGCAGTCGAAGAAGCTGTTTGTCGCGGTAGCGCATGTCCTCGTGGATAATTTCTTCGATCTCCTCGTTCTTTAAAATGTTGTCCTCGAAGGTGGCGGCGATGTCCACGAGCGCCATGCGGGCTTCGACCCGGTTCTTGAGGTTGACGTATTTGTCCAGATCCTTGGTGGGCCAGAAATTCACTAGCTGGACGGTATGATTGACGCTGCCGATACGGTCGATGCGGCCAAAACGTTGGATAATGCGAACGGGGTTCCAGTGGATGTCATAATTGACGAGGTAGTCACAGTCCTGAAGGTTTTGACCTTCGGAAATACAGTCGGTGGCAATGAGTAGATCAATCTCGCCGTTCTGCGGCATGGCTGGCATCTTGTCCCGGTTTTTTGAGCGTGGGGAAAAGTTGGTGAGTATCTGGTTGTAGTCGGTTTTCCCCAATGTAGCGCGATTGTCACCGCTGCCTGCAACGAGTGCGATGTGAATACCCAAATCCTTTTGTGCCCAGGAATAAAGCGAGTCGAACAGATAGTTGGCCGTGTCAGCAAACGCGGTGAAGACGAGAACTTTCTTGTTAGATTCTCCACGTTTGTTGGTGGTCGGATTTTTCACCTTCCGCTGGATGAGGTCTTTTAACTCTTTGAGCTTTGCATCGCGTTCCGGTGTGACCGCTTCGGCAGAGGAGTGAAGCAAGCTAAGTTGCTGCTTGTCCTTCTGGAGGTCTTTGAGCCAATCGTCGAGGCGAAGATGTTCCATGCGATATTTGAACTTGCCGCCCACCTCCGTGGGATCGTCCTCGTCGCCTTCTGCTTCTGGCAGTTCAAGATTCAACTCCAGTTCTTCGGCTTCGGGATTTTGATTGGGAGTCGATTGGTAATTCCTAATCTTTCGCTCTAGGTCTTCGATCTTTCCAATTGTTCGAGCCATCGTAATTTCAAACGATTCCACGGAACTTTCGAGGCGTTTGAGAAAGTTGACCTTCATCATTCCGACAAGGAACTTTTCGCGGTCAGCCTGGCTAAATGGGTCTCGGGCGTGAGTCTGGTAAATAGGCAATAGCTTGGCCTCTTCCCTCAGGTAGCGGGATGGGGCAAAAAGCGACAATTTATAGCCACCTATTTCGTCATTCAGTTTGTCGTAGCCAAGAAAGCGATTTTGAAGGTCGATTTCCGCGTAAATGGAGTCGGGTTTCAGGCGCTCAGGGAATCCCCCCATGGCGGCAATGCTGCTCTTGTAGTACCGGAGAATGTGTTTTCTTGAGCGGGCTATGGTCAGCTCGTCCAGCAAAGTGAAAAATGCAGAGCTAAGTTTTTCGAGCAACTCTTTGGTTTTCCTTTCGCCGGACTGTTTTTTCGCCCAGTGGGTGAAGGTTTTTTGGGCGGTCGCTAAAGTTTCCTTCAAGCTGCTGATGCCGATGGAATCCTTGAATGCGCCGTCTTCGCCTTCTGTAAGAAAATAAATCTGGTTGCGGAGGTCGCGGAGGTCGTTGTTAACAGGTGTGGCGGATAGCAGGAGGACTTTGGTTCTGACGCCACCTTTGATGATTTCATCCATCAATCGCTGGTAGCGGCTTTTGCGAATGACATTACCCTCCTCGTCTCGTTTGCCTGGAGTGTTATTGCGGAAGTTGTGGGACTCATCGATAACCACGAGGTCAAAATTACCCCAGTTGAATGTTTCGAGATTGATGCCGTTGGCTACGCCGGATTCGCGGCTCAAATCGGTGTGGGAAAGCACGTCAAACCGGAAGCGATCTTTGATGAATGAGTTGAGAGCGTCGTTGTTGCGATAGATAAGCCAGTTTTCACTGAGCTTCTTCGGGCAAAGAACAAGCACCCTTTCATTTTTCAACTCAAAGTATTTGATGACGGCTAGCGCCTCGAAGGTTTTGCCTAAGCCTACACTGTCCGCGAGGATGCAACCGTTGTGCTTGAGGATTTTGTTGATTGCGCCTTTGACGCCGTCGCGCTGGAACTCAAAAAGGGCTTTCCAAATCTCTGTATCGACAATCTTGATATTCTGGTCGAGCAGACCGCCCTTCTCCTGCTCGGCAAGGAAGTTTTCAAAAATGTGGAACAACGTCTTGTAATAAATGAATTCCGGTGCGTGGTTTTGGTAAAGCTGGTCGAGGTATTGGAGAACCTCTGCCTTCACGTCTTCGACTACAGCCGCGTCATTCCAGAGTTCATCAAACCATGCCTTGAGATCTTTCCGATCCCGTGTGCTGTCTACTTCGAGGTTGAGTTCGATGTTATTATTGCTGGCTCCCATGCCGAGTCCACGCACGGTGAAATTGGAACTACCCAGGATGGCTTCCTCCACGGCTCCATTGGCAATGTGATACATCTTGCCGTGTAGCAACTGAGCGTGACGAACAGAACGGATGTTCACCTTTTGACGGAACCATTCGGCGCATTCACGAGCTACGCGCTTTTGTTGAAGGCGATTTGCTAATTGGAGGCCGTTGCCATCAAGGATGAACGCCTTCTTTTCAGTCCTTTCTGGGTCCAAGGAGGATATGAAGCGGGGTTCCCCAAAGAGAAAGTCGAGATGCTCAATCTGATCGAGCTTGTCCTTAAGTGCTTCGTAGGCGTAAATCGTGAAATAAGCAGAGACCACTGACAGCCGGGAGCCGGTCTGCACCTTGGCTTTGAGGAAATCAGCGACGTTACCACGGCGATGGTTATCCCTGATGCCGGAATTGTTGGGCTGGGTTGCCATGGGCCTCCAGCATGGTGCAGAACTTCATCCGTCAGTTCAAACTGATTGATCGTCATTTTCTCAGTGGCGTTTTGGAGGTCTGTTTGCTGGGCGATAAAAATGAACCCTTCAAAAGCCACTCAGGGTTCATTCTTCCCCGGCATGGACGATGCCGGTTCCGCCAGAGGCATCCTGACGTGACAGGTTAGCGGGCGGGAGATGAGGGCGACCGACGCCAGTACATTACGCGGCAGGCGTGGACATGGTCGAGTGGACACCACCGGGAGCCATGCCAGCCGAACGAATGACGGCGGAGATGACGCCCCACGACCGGGAGCGATCTGGCGCGGTCAGGTGCTCGGCGCGACGAATGCGCCCACGGCAAGTATTGGTCGCTCGGTGGGGGGGCCGCGAGGATGCGGCAGTGGGCCGCTTGGTCGCGGCGGGGGGAGCACTACTTCCAATGAGAGATCTATCGATAGAGGAAGCTGCGGTCTCCATTCTTTTTGCGCCATCTCTCATATCCATAAAGGTCCGGGCCGCCCAGATTTATCACGTACTCAACCCCGAAAATCGCAATCACAGCATAAAATTCGCCCCGCACTCCCACTATCGGCTTAACCGGGTCTTCAATCCAAAGAAGGTTCCATTCATGCAGCATCTGGAATCGTGGATAGAGGTTGTCTGAAAAAGCAAAATCAGCCGGATAAATCCGACGAATGACGACGGGCCAGACGACGCCCGGGCGACCTTGACGAACATAAGTGCGTATATCGTCGAGTTCGACCTTGTTAACGATTTCTTCATTCCATTTCGGATCATCCATGCCTCTTTGCGCAAGAATTTCCAATCCGATCTTTGCGATAAAACGGGATGTTTCGTAGCCAGTTGGAGGAAGCTCGGCAGCAGGAAGGTAGAGGCTTCCCGACTTCTGAGTGCGCAGGGTCTCAATAAATCGGGCTTCATCTTCTCCCGGGGCTGCCGAAACGCTGAAACTACTATCGTCTTCTCGACGAAGATGTATTTTGGAGCGGCTTGCAGGGTGCAGGCCCACACCGGGGGTATAGAGGTCTCTCTTGTTTTGAATTCCCATCTCGAAACGGGAATTTTGCCCATACGAAGACTCCAAAAACGGAGCCTCGACCTTTCTGGCTAGATAATTGTTACATGCGTCGCAAACCCAACCCGGCGCAAGGATGTGTTCTTTATTCCCCAGCGACTCAGGGATTATATGTTCCTTCGATTGACTGGCATCGGAGGGGCACTTGCAGAAAATGCATTTCATAACCGAAAGCTTCTCTCCAGAGTATGCGATTATTCCAGCGTTCATAATAATTACCAGCTAGAAACCAGCACTAGGGAACGCGTAATTTGCCTAAGTGGACGGCAGGTTTTATCTGGAGCCTCCCGACGCTTAGATATAGGGTTCACGACCATGGTGACACCGGAGGCTAAACCGCAGTGCTCGGTTACCGCGTTGCCTTGGCCCTCGACCGATCTAGCGCCGGTCATGGCCCTGCACGGAGCAAACTCTAAAACGCTCGGACCCTTCCCGGTGGGGGCATTTGAAGAATATGCCCAAAAGCGACAGATATTAGTGGCATGGAGCCCCTGCGGCGATGTTCTCGGGTATCTCCTGTACCGGATTTCAAGACAACGGGCGTCAATCGTGCACTTATGCGTCGATCCCGCGCACCGTGCCGGTGGCATCGCGCAGCGTCTCGTTGACGCGCTTAAGATAATCACCAAGCACTTAACGGGCGTCGGCCTGCGTTGCCGCCAGGACAATTACGCCAAACTGCTGTGGCCGAGAATGGGTTTTGCGGCCATGGGCAGAAAGCCAGGCCGAGGACGTGATGGCCACGAGTTGACCTTTTGGTGGTTCGATCACGGTCACCCCGATCTGCTCAGCAATAAACCTACGGAAGATCGACGTAGCTGCGTTGTCATCGACGCAAATGTTTTTTTCGATCTCAAAGGGAGCGAGGGGCGTAAGGGGGAAGAATCACAGGCCTTGCTCGCCGACTGGGTACAGGGTGCTATCGAGCTTCACGTCACGAAAGAAACACACAACGAAATCGAACGCGCGACAGACAAGAAAACTCACGCCGAGAGCCGCGCGCACGCAACTCGATACCCGACTCTCGCTACTGACGATAAGATTTTCCAGCGGATTTGCCAGGAACTGAAGCCCTTGTTCCCCAACAAAAGCAATCTTCGAGACAGCGCGGATCTCCGGCAGATTGCCTATGCGATCGCCGGCGGAGCTTTGTTTTTCGCGACCCGAGACGAGACACTGATAAGTCGCTGCGACTCTCTCTACGATACCTATGGCATACACGTCTTGGCACCGGGAGAACTCATCCGGCGGTTAGACATGTTGGAGCGGGAGGAGGAATACCGCCCCGCTCGCGTTCATGGGTCCCGATTAAGGACTTGCGCGCTGACAGCGGAGCACTTGGACGACACAGTTAAGGCGTTCGTAAGATGCACAACGGAAAAACAAAACGAGTTCCGACGAGAAGTGCTTCACTGGGTTGGGCGACCGCGTAGCGCCCAAACAAATCTCCTCGCCGATAGCGACGGTAAACCGGTTCTACTCACGGTCCTCGACCAGGAATCGCCCGGGGTGCTGGCCGTACCCTTGTTGCGAACTACTCGCCATCCGCTTTCGGGAACCTTGCTCCGTAGCTTTCTTCGGTCAGCCCTCGACCTTGCAAATAAAGACAAGCGGCTGCTTGTTTCCATACCCGACGTAGCGGTCGACGATCCGACGCGTGCAGCATTGAGAGAGTTCGCTTTCAGTTTGGAAAACGAGAAATGGGTGAAAATCACCAAGCGTACCTTGGGCGATTTCGAATCGCTACATGCTTTAGTTGGTGCGGCGGCGACGCTTGGTTTGGGTAAACAGATAGTGGAAAGTGCCCGGCAGGCGGTCGATGCCGCCAAAGCAAACGGGGGTGCCGAGAGAACTGCGGTACTCGAATCTTTTTTCTGGCCCGCCAAACTGCTTACGGACTCTTTGCCCGTATTTATTATCCCGATTCGCGCTGAGTGGGCACAGCATTTTTTCGACGAGCAACTAGGTTCGGAATTGCTTTTCGGCCTTCGGGAGGAACTGCACTTAGGTGTGGAAGGAGTGTACTACCGTTCTCCCAAGCAATCGCACCTTAGCGCCCCCGCCCGCATTTTATGGTATGTAAGCCAAGGGCACGCGAAAAGGGGGTCAAAGAGTATCAAGGCTTGCTCTCGTCTTGACAGCATTGAGATCGGAGACGCCGAAGAGATATATCGCCGTTATCGACGCTTGGGGGTTTACACTCGGCGCGATGTCCTTAACGCAGTTAAAGGTAAACCAAGCCGTGATCTCATGGCTCTGCGGTTTTCGATGACTGAACGCTTCACTACCCCGGTAAATGTCCCCAAACTTGACCCTTTGGGTCTGCGGGGTCCTTTCATGTCGCCGCGGCGAATATCGGCAGAACAGTTTGCATCCATCTACTCAATCGGATTTGATATGGCCCCATGACAAACCGGAATGCGCTGTTTCTTTCGATCCGTCCCCGCTTCGCCGCTCAAATTTTTGCTGGTACTAAAACCGTGGAGTTACGCCGGGTACGTACGCGAATTGAAGAAGGAGGGCTCGTTATTGTCTACGCGTCGGGAGACACCAAAGCACTGCTGGGAGCCTTTCAGGCGGAGAAGGTAGTTGCGTCCACTCCGAGCGCCATATGGCGCCGGTATGGCAATAAAACGGGTCTTACCAAAAGGGAATTCGACGGGTATTACTCCGGTAGCGATACTGCGTTCGCAATTGAAATTGCTTATGCATGGCAACTCGCCGTTCCAGTCTGCCTTCACACACTCAGGAAGAAACGAGAAGGGTTCCGACCACCCCAAAGCTATCACTACTTGGATACTGACACGGTATTGGACATCGGAGGAAGTGCTTTGCTCGGGGAGAAATCCCGCCGCTCACCTCGTTCGGCGGCAAGTCCTTCGCCCCGGAAGTCCTACAAGTCGCCTCGTGGCATGGCCGCAAGAATGATCACTTTCGAGCTTGGTTGCGCCAAGGAATAGCGGTGCAACTGTGGCTAGAGAAAGGTCAAAACCGCTCGACTTTGGCCGTCTTTGGTGCCAACCTGCTGCCAAGAATCTGGCAATAATTGGCACCAGATGATCTCTTGGTGGCACAACTCCTCCCAGTTATGAGAGGTAAGCCCCTTCGGGAAGGGGAGCGGGTGACGAGACTCGAACTCGCGAGTCGGTCTGAGCCCTCTTTCGATTTATAAGTTATTCATAATGAACGTAGGTGAACGTCATGGACAACGGCGGACATTCTCACTATTATTCTCACTTTGAAGAGACTCGAACTAATTTAGGAGAACACATGGCAAGCCTTTGGAAACGCAACAATAGTCCGTACTGGGTGTGTTGTTTTACGGGCCCTGACGGAAGTCAGCTAAAGAAAAGCACGAAGGAATCGAATCGAGGAAAAGCCCTAGCCGTTTGTGTCGAAATTGAGCGCGCTTCACGACTCGGTCGCCAAGGACAACTGACTGAGGTTCAAGCACGGAAGGTTATTAGCGACATCTATCAGCGTAGTACCGAGGAAAGTCTTCCGTTTGAAGATACCGCTACCTATCTGCTTGAATGGGTGAGTTCCAAAGCAGTCACCCGTGCGCCAGGTACAGCTATCCGATACAAACGTATCGTCGAAGAGTTTCTTACGTTTTTGGATAAGCGAGCAAGTGGGCCACTCTCTGGTATCGTGCCGCGGGACATTACTCGATTCCGGGACGACCAACGACGCCAAGGCAAGAGTGCCGCCAGCGCGAACATGGCCGTTAAAACACTGCGGGTACCCTTCGCGGTAGCGCGGCGGCACGGACTTATCCTGAGCAGTCCAGCGGAGGCTGTTGAGCTGCTGCCGCCCGACAGCGAAGTCCGGGAGACCTTCAGCCTCGAGCAACTAACCGCTCTTCTCGCCACGAAGAATATCGAATGGAAAGGAATGATCTTGTTCGGAGCATACTGTGGCCTGCGCATCGGCGACGCATCTCAACTTACCTGGGCCAACATCGATCTCACAAAGCGTCTCCTGATCTTTCATCCTCAGAAGGTTCAACGATCCAAGCAAAAGAAAGCTCACGAAGTCCCCCTCCACCCTTCGCTGGAAAAATACCTTCAGGATCTGCCCGGATTGAAAACGCCCAAGGCCCCTATCTTCCCTACCCTCAAGCAAAAGAAGGTCAGCGGTGTAGGTGGCCTATCTCTGCACTTTCGCAAAGTCATGGTGGCGACTGGAGTGGCCGAAGATGAGAAGGGCGAAAAGAAGGCCGGAAAGGGGCGACGGTTCTTCGCCCACAGCTTCCACAGCCTTCGCCACACTTTTGTCAGCCTGCTCGCCAACCAAAACGTCTCACGCGAATTGCGCATGAAGCTCGCCGGTCACACCAGCGATGCTCACGACCGATACACCCACCATGAGATCGAGAATCTCCGGAAATCCATCGAAACCATACCCTCAATTTGATCCCGACCAGTCGCAGGTTCGATCCATACTTTCGGCGCCAAAGCTCCTTCAAGAAGGCCTTCGCGGAGTTAGTCGCACCATCGAAGCTACCAAATGAAAAGGAAAAATCTAAAACGACGATCAAAACCGAAAACGGTTTTATTGGCTCCTGAGTCCTGGTTTAAGCAAGAGGCCGAGCATATAAAGTTAATTCAGGACACGGAACTTTCTTTGCGTGATAAATCTCCTGCCGCCTTCAAGCTTCACGCGTTTTATGACGCTCGTGGCCTGGAAATCCAAAGGCTCACAAAACTCCGACCTCCGGATTACCTGTCTGTTCGAGCGTTAACTCAAGACGAGTGGTGCTTTGAAAGTGTTGAAAACGAGGATTGCCAAGAATGCTTGGAGTACGAAATGTCACGCGAGGTCTCTTTATGGAGAACAATGGTCTACAACTATCGACAGGTCGATCAACACAGACCGGATAGTGTGCTCAATCTAATCTTGTTTTTCTCGCATCTTTTAGAGCTTAAAAGTTATCCGGATTGGCCCACAAAGCCATGGTCAGCCCAGAAACACCGACGTCAAAAGAGTCCTGTATCGGACTACACTTCACTTTTTGCAGATCTCGACGTCCTAGCTGGCGTAGAACCGTCCTTACAGCAAAGGGCCGAATTAAGAGTTAAATACGGCCGCCCTCTCTTACATAGCTATCTGCAAATCGATCTTTCCCAACCAACGGCACTCCTCGAACGTCAGTTCTCAAGTTGGCTCAAGTCTCAGAGGAAACTCCATCCCGTGAAAATCATTGAAACTAGGGGAACTAACTCAGCGAAAGCCACTCTTCGCGCATTAGGTGTTTACCGCCTCCTCAGAGTAGTAAGTCAACCAAAAGCACAAATTTTTCTTCAGGAAAAAGGGATTGATGAATATCGGCGAGACTCATCGCTCATACATGCTGCGGACAGAGCAAAGTTCGCAATCGCTCGATTTGCTCTTGCTAATGTGCCTCCTCGAGATCCAACTATCGTGACTCGCCTTAATTCAAAGGGAGCTGTCGGTTGATTTGAGGTCGAAATTACCTCTTAGCTTATTGTCGGGAAGAATCTTCTTTTTGCCGACAATTTCACCCAAGAAAACGCGGTATCATTTACCGCATGAAATCACTGACGATCTCTGGGGTTCAGTTGGGGAGTGTCACCCAATGTGAGCCAGAATTTATTGACGTACAAAATGCAACCCGATTTTCGGGTATCGGACGGACGAGCCTCTATTCGTTAATTGGCCAAGGCAAGATTCGGACAATTAATCTTCGTAAACCAGGAGCGATTCGAGGACGGAGGCTTATCCATTTGGCCAGCCTTCGGGAGTACCTACTCAGCTACCAGGAAGGAACATAAGAGAGGTAAAACTGAACCAAGGGACTCGCTGTGAACCTGAATAAAAGCATTGCGCTCGCAGACTTTTCGTCTCATCAAGACGACCATGAGCAGGAAATTTCTGACATTCCATGCACTGGGCCTCCATCAAATCTGAAGCAGAACAGTGTATTCGTCGTGGACGGAGATTTGATCAAAGACATCTGGTCCAAGAGAAAAGCGCAGCAGGTGTATCAGCATCTCAGCAATGACAACGCTTACTACGTAATGGGATTTCGTAACGAAGAAGGGAATATCATCTATCGTCGGGCGAAAACAAAATCAATTGAGGATGCTATTTCCTGGTCAATCAGCACAGCATTCGGCACAGCCAAAAGTCCATTTACAGTTGCCTTCTACGCCAATAATGATGCTGGAAAGTCGCGTTGGGGCGGCTTGGACTTCGACTGCCACGACGGTGCGTCTGCGGACAGAGCGTACCTATGGTCAAGAGACGCCTTCAGGTTACTCGTGAACGAACCTGGCATGTCCGTAATCTGGGAGTATTCAGGTCGCGGTTATCATTGTTGGGCCGTCTGCATACATTTTCGTCCGGTTCAACAGTGGATTGCATTTCTCAAACAAATAGCCTTCAGAATTGGCGCTGAGATAGGCGAAGGTAAATGCGAAATTTTTCCAGCGGATACCATTGCCAGACAGTATGGACACGCGTTACGCGCTCCCGGATCTTGGAACCCAAAAACCGGCACTCCCTCGAGAATTTTCTTCGATAACCTTGATCCTCTGCTTGAGTCAACCGTACCGCAGGTTAACGCTAAGGCTTCGAGAAGGCGCCGCAGAGCGTCGTTGTTGCCAAATGAGTTACATCAACAGTTGCACGATAAGATAGAACAAGTGTTCTCTATACTCCGTGAGGAATCCTCAGAATACATGATTCAGGCCCCAGCGACCCGACATCAAAAGCTAAAGAACCTAATTGGCAAAGCGTTCTGGTATGTAGGTCAACAAACGGCCCGCATACTTGTTGCGCACCAGTATGACACCAAGCTTGTATCGACTGAGGCAAACAGAGATGACCACTTGCACGAATTTGAGAACCTCTGGAAAGGGATGGTAGACCTCTTCATACGGGAGCTCCCGCCCAACATAAAGGCCTCATACGATGCGCTTGCCACAGAAAACGAACGAGACGCGTTTAGAATTATCCGAAGTTTTGCCCATGGTGCAAATAGTGATAACAAACCCGATTTTCCCATTGCAGTCGAAAACTTGGGAAAGCGACTCGGGATCACTTACCCAGGTGCCAGCAAGATACGCCAAAAACTTACTGGGCTTGGCGTCATTCACTTATCCCAACCTCACATTCCTAATTCAAAAGCCGCGACATACGTTTGGCCAATGGAGCGAGCATGAACAAAAAACGCACTGATGGCCCTAATAGGCACCACAGGCTTGTTTGCTGGTACTTAGTTTATCGGATCAACCTCGAGACCAACCTACAAGCAGAGGACGAAACTGCAGCATGTGTTCATTGCCACCTCGATCCATTGGAATGGAATTTAGTGAAGGCGCAGTGGCCTCGCATTTGGGAAAAGGTGCTGGCCAAGCGTCAACGACGTTTAGATTGGCACCTGAAACACGGGACTGTTCCCGATGGCTGGACCCCTCCCGATCCCAAGGATCGACGATCAGCCAATAGGCCAATCGCGGCCTATCTTGCGCTTCGAGGAATGACCATCGACGAGTTTGATGCCAGAAACGCCTGGCTATCTGGAAGATCCAAAACTGGAGGACATAAACGTCCGTGGGGGCCAAATTGAACGAGTTTGCGCATGGCGGGAAGAGCAGTAAATGCTTTCCTGCAATGAGATGCGATGTGAACAATTCTACATTTTCGCGTGTATAAATTCCAGAGATGTCATTAAGTCCATAGATAATAAGCGGCGAATCATGTTGCAACTCACTGTAAGCGAAGCAATTGCAGTTGAAAGGAGTGAAATACGGCGGTGCTTTTTCTCGAATTTTACCCAATATAAACCGATGGTCGCGCGTGTGCGGGCGCGCACGCGAAGCAATTCGTAAGTGTCGATGATCCACGAGGGTTAGAAGCCACCTGTTCAAATAAAGGGGATGATTTCGTCTCCTCTGACGTCCTGCTCAAAACGACCGTCTCATAAAACGGACATTTTCTGTGACGACTGGTTTCCGGTTTGCGGGCCCATCCGTATTGTCTAAAAGTGAAGGTCGTCATTTATGCCCGTGTATCCACAGACGAGCAAACCGTGGAGCAGCAAATTGAATCGCTCCGCGAAGACTGTCGACGGTATGGCTGGGATATTGTCGCAGAGATCGCAGATACCATATCCGGGGGCACGTTCTCTCGGAAGGGGCTGGATCAACTTATGGCCCTAGTGCGCCGCAAGAAGATCGATTTGATCATCTGCCATAAACTGGATCGCCTGGGTCGGTCGTTGCCTCACCTGGCGCAAATGATCGGCGAATTTGAATCCCATGGCATCGGGTTGTTTATTCCTGGCCAGGGAATCGACACGCGAACCAATAATCCGACCGGAAGGCTCCAAATGCATCTGTTAATGGCATTCGCCGATTTTGAACGGGCTCTCATCTCAGAACGGACGAAATTGAAGCTGCAGGCGCTCAAGAACGCAGGAGTCCGGCTCGGACGCCCTAAGTTGTCGTCGGAAGCTTTAAAGGGCGCTGTGGTCGCTTGCCGGCGTATCCAGGATCAAACTGGTCGATCGCCTAGCTGCCGTGCTTTGGCTCGTGAATTAAGTGTATCCATCGGAACCGCTCACCGCCGGCTGAGGTTGATCGCGAACAAAAAGGACCAAGAAACGAAATGATGAATATATTGCCCTCAGTCATCGTTTCGGAACATGTTGTAAATCTCATCGAATTTTTCTGCCTCAGACATACTGGCGATTTCGGCTTTCGATTTCGCTCTCATCTCTTCAAGTAGCTTTTGTGCGCGCTCCTCGAAGGCCGCTGATTTGATTTTCATGAGTTCTTCCACTCGATTCAGGGTTCTTGTAACTCGAATTTCACTGACCGGGACGTCCAAGGCGTTAAGTTTCGGCAGTCTTTCCGCTATAATCAACTCCGCAACGGTCTTCGCAAAGTCGTCGAAGGAAACAGGTCGAAAACCATCACTTGGAGTTTCGAGCATGAACACTAAAAGTTTGTGGCTATACTCTCGCGTGAAATGTCCATACCCGAAAGTTGCTTTTCCGTCTGGCATCAGAGCGATTGGCGCCAAGTCATCAGAAAGGAAAAACTTGGTTCCGTCCGGGAAGTTCTCAGCATTCATACGTTAAGAACATACTGTCGAGGAGGGGGTTCGGAAACTGGAGTTGCAGAGAATCGGCCGAAGTTGATCCCGGGGGGGGGTGATTCCCGTTTTCAATCGTCATCATCGGATTTGCCAACATCATATACATCTGTGGGAACTCCTCCCGCCCGAGCTTTAGCGAGCCAATATTTAACAGAATCTGGATGAGTGGGAATACCGAGGCCAAAACAACCCCATTTAGCATTAAATGCTTCCAGTTCCGCACGGTCCTCGTCAGAGATGGGATAGGCATCTGCTGCTAGTCTCACCTTGAACGCAATCGATTCGGCAATTACGTTGTCGAACTCGGCGAAAGCAACGGAATGGAGTCCTTCCTCACTTTTAAACCTATCTATCTCCGCAGCCGAATCACTCAGTTCGGTAGGATTCCCTTCTGAGCAAATGTATGCCTTGCCGTCAGGATACAATGCGATGGGCACGTCAAATCCAGTGACGAAAAATTGAGTCCCCTCGGGAAAATCCTCGAATCTCATACTAGACAATACGGTTGAGAAGAGAGGCCGGAAACCGGAATCGCGAGAATTTTGATAGGATAATGACTCTCGACCCCCGTGGCAGGGGATCCCGCTTTTTTGACGATCTAAGCGAAGGCATTTCTGTAATAGAAATATTCATAGATTAGAGTTCCCGGCTAAACCGTAGCTAACGTTCAAACTTGCGTGCTGGGGGGCATTCATATTCTTCATAATCGGGTTTTGAGGCTAAATATTCCCGGCTCTGTCTTCCGTCAAATCGAGCCCACTTTCGCGTCCAGAGCCACTCGATGATTAACCAGGCTGCCTCAACAGGATCGGACTGCTTTTCAACCATCTCCACCCATTCGCAATTTGTATATTCTTCAAACCCCTCTTCCTCTGGCTGCATAAGGAATTCCAATATGTTTTCGGGAGTTATCTCAGGTTTGAATAGCTCGGGCACCGACGCAGCCTGAGTATAGCTCGGATCAATGTCCTCGTAATTATCCCTTATGAATCTAATCGCATCTATGACGGTCATACTAAATGATCCCAGAGCTACTGCTAAATGAACTTGGATTCATTTGCGCAGGCCGGTAAGTCGGTCGAACGTTACTATCCGGTCGAGTGTGTGATCTTCAATGAAGACGTAGCGTTGGGTTGCGAAAAACAGAAGTAGCCCTGTGAGCACAAATGCAAGACCGCCCACAAGGAGCAGCTTTTTTTCAAAACTCACGGAAGGCGCCGAGTCGTCTTTCATTATAAAGGCTCGAACAGCGGAAATAACTAGGCATACTAAATAAACCCACGCTTCCCATGGAACCCCTTCCGAACCAGCGATAATTGGGACTAGGGCGACCAGAAGAAGCGTTAAAGTGATCGTTGCCCAAACGATACCCATGGGGCCGATCAAGAACTCCTTGTAACATTGAAGGAGTGGAAAGGCGGATAATCCAAGAACGAAAATAATGTGTTCGATATTCATCCTGGTTAGCTGCGCCTAGTGGTATTGAACATTGTAGCTTGTTCCATCAGAACCTTGGACCGTGGCACCTGTCACATGAGGATGAGCAGCAGATATTCGATCCAGTTCGTCCTGCTTAGCGATTGGATCTCCATACATGGCCGCTTTTTGCTCATAAACCATTTTGTCTTCGTAGGGCATCGGGGCCCATCGAGACTGTGCGGCCAACTCAGCTTCCGCCTCCGTCATGCCCGCGAAACTGCCTCCTTGAAGCCGTTGAGGTCCACTACCCTGCAGCTTTTCATAACCCTTACTTTGACTCTTGAGTTCATAGAAAAATACGTGAAACCCCGCAATGCTTGGCTGCTGTTTCTGGTTGGGTGACGTGGCAGTCGTATCATGGGTAGAAGCGGCAATATTGAGCCTCTTCCGTAACCCGGCATTCTCTTCCTGAAGCTTGGCTATTTGAGCCAGATACTGTTGCTCCCGCGCGAAGAAGGCCCCTTTTTCGGGATCATAGCCGAATTCTTTCTGTATCTCGGGCGATAGCGAAGTGAAAGCAATCTTAGCGCCTCCGTCTGCATAGAGTATTGAAATGCCATCTGGCTCAATCACTGCCAATTTAGCTGCGGTATACGTTTTGCCGTCGGTGGTGGTAATGGTGCCCAAGTCCTGGCCACTTTTGGGAGGTTCTCCCTGAACAGCAGCCACAGCAGTTCCGAAAAAAAATACGGCGAAGCAAAGAAGTTTCATATTATACCAGTACGGAGCGGGAGTAATTTCGGAAACCGGTTTTTTGGGAATTTCATTTGTAAATTCGACCGTTTGCTCAGGTCCGACCCATTTTGCGACCATCCTCAACACATAGACCGTGGAAATTGGGAGACAAGGAGAAAGCGCAGCGCACTGCGCCTAACCGCTATGCCGAAAAGCGATAGTTTCCGGGTGACACCTAAAGCGTTTGGACAAAACGTCTATCGTTTAAGAATGGCGAAAAAACTCACTCAAGCAGTGTTGGCAGACAGAGCTAGCATTAGTCGAAGGCACTTACAGATGATTGAAGCTGGCAGGGTCAACCCTACGATTGCGATGGTTGGAAAGCTGGGGACTATTTTCAGATGTAGTTGGGACGATCTGTTGGGGCCACTGAGATAGGTGGACCATCGCCTGTATTCAGACATTCAGGCCTTTGCAGGCTGCGATCCGCTGCAAAAAGATAATTTGGTTTTCGACACCAATTTCCTGCCACTCTGGCTTGCACACTAACTGAAGACGCTCGCCCAAGCGAATCAATAAGCCCCAGCCAGTGGGGACTTCGTGAACTCGTATAACCTCCTCTTCAACGACAAGATAGTGCAAGTTCGCAATGTGATAGGAAAAGAGGCGATCAAATTTGGTTCCGTGCAATATGCCTCGCTTTGTCATGATAATGTTCTTCACGAGCTTCCGGTAACCTTCATGCCGATACTCAGGCAAACGGTAATTGTCGAATTCAGGGAACAGTGTTTCCCCCTTAGCTAGGTGAGGAAGATGTACCTGGAGTAGAGTTTCCAACTTGCCCTTACGTTCTTCGAGCGCCCTTAGCTTTTGTGAAAGCATTTGCCGGCGCTTATTGTCACGGATCAGGTCGCCGCGTACCTGTTTGCATTCAAAGACGGCGGCAACTTTAAGGACAGATTTAATGCTGACAACGGGGACGCGCGAAGGAACCTTACGCGTCGGAGTGCCCGTGGCGACGTCCACTCGAAATTTTCGATGAGGAAAGGAGACTTCGGGGGCTGCAATGCACATTCCCTGCTCGCGCGCCCATGCCATTGCCAATGATTTCAGGCTCGCGTGTTTAAGTGTCTCTCCGCGTTTCGAGGGAATGACGGGCTCGAGGCTGTCGTTTGCCATTGTCATCCCTGCTTCGGTACACTGTCCTCGGCCAAGGCCACTTCAAGCGCGGCAACGATGGTCCAGGGAGCGCAACCCTCCAAGCGGTTGTTCACGTAAATGTACCTTCGGCGTGCCTTCCCCAAGGCCGACCGGCTCAGTAGCTTCGACAGAGAAAGCCGTGCCTCTCTGTTGGGTTCTTTGATTTCTGTGTAAGGGGAGAAAGCTTCCACCGCTTGGTTGTAGCTTCTGCCAGGCTTAAGTAGGAATCGGGCCGAGCAAAAGTCTGCCGTTTCGATTCCGACGATTGCCATTTGCTCGTCAACCGGAGGCATTTGCGTCCAACTGTTGAGCGTATGCGCGACTCGATTCAGGCTTAAGGCTTCAAAATACCGGGGATGGAGAAAACTCTCATTCCTGATCTCAACCGAATAATCCCATCCCTTGGGAAGCTTATGCAGAAAATCATCCAGGTAGGCCACGAATTGCCTTCCTCGTTCCCAATCGTCTGCCCGGAATTGCGAAAACTCAAAGAATAGGGTTCCAATCTGCTCGCGGTAAGGAACCAATGGGGTGAGAAAACTCGCGACGAACAAATCAACATCGAGAAAGTGCTCATTGAGTTGGCCGGCACGCTTTCCATACCTCGGCAAGTTAGGAAACTTCTTCACCGTGATGTCTTCCGTCACTTTGATCGACATTCGAAAGTCGGATGGAACCTGCGAGAAATAACCGTCCAAGAGTTTCGCTGTTGGGAACTGGTAAAAGCCAGCATCCAGGCAAACCGTTTTGAAAGTCTGGGCGTATTCCGCCAGGCAGGTGCGCTGGAAGCGTTCCTTTTGTAGCTTCGGCGGGCTGCCCTTGAAGTAGCGAAGGTACTTCTCGGGCGAATAGATCAGGCCGAGCCAACCTTCATATTTCCAGGAGGAAGTGCCGATGTAGATGCCTTCTGTTGCCAGCTCGGCTATTCGATTTCTGAGTAGCTCTTTTGGGAATGTCTCCATAACCACTAAAAAAAAACCGGTTTTTCGAATGTCCAATCAAATGGTCCCTTAAAATAGTCCGAGTAATATCGAGAATTAAATGTTAAGCGGGCTGCGCGTCTTGCTCCTTTTTCAAGTCCCTCCCACCACTTTGGAATGATAACGAAGTGCTCTGAATAGGCTAAGGCAAACCGACAGAGGGCAGCTGAAAGCTGAACTTGAGGTGTGTCACGAATGGACTCGAGCAGCTGCTGTAGAAGCGCAGACGTTTTAGGTCCAGCGATTAACACAAGGGGTAATCCACTTTCAATAGTTATTGTTAGAGAAATCCAATTTTCAAGTCTCGAGGATTTTCGATTAGGTATTGGACGTCCAAGTAAGTCACGAGGGGGAAACAAATTGGTAGTTGCTAATACGCCTGGAACTCCACTACCTCTCATCCAGCATCCAGATAAAGCTCCATAGCTTTGAGTTTTTATTGACTCATCTAACCAAGGCTTTCCCATATTGATTTCGCTCAAGTCCAATTCGTTCATCGCATCAAGATTGCGAATGTAATTAACTTGGTCGGCTAGGTTTAGTCGTTCAAATTCTGTAATCATCTTCTTGAAAAAAGACTTAGAAACCAAACGTACATAGTAGTCTTTGCACAAAGCGCGATAATGGTAGAGAAACACTTGTTCAGGATTTCCAATGAACGGGACCGTTTCAATTGGTCTAAATATTGAATTATCGTGGCCGGTACAAAATCCGGTAAAGGTTGTCGCCCTATTCACGCCCAAAAGTTTAAAGTCGGTCAATCCTTCACTTCGCTCAGCTCTAGGGTTGGGGAAATATACCTTACCGTCTTTGGCGTAAACACGTAACTGAGCTTCTTGTATCGCGTGCGCATGGATAATTCGTCCTGAACACGGAGTTACCTTTTCTAGGAAACATAGACGAGGAAACGATGTAATGAAATGTCGATGAATTGCTCCCTCGATAGATGGAGCAAGTCTCGAGCGTTCTTCGTCACTCCTCTTTTGGGTTCCATAAACTCGTCGAAATGTTGTATTACGATTATAAGTAGAGTCTAAGTAGTGAAACTTTTGAAGTATCTTGCGGATAGGTACGAATCCTTGAACGAACACATCTTCCTCTCCTTGACTTCCAATCAACAGAGGTTTGTCGACATTGAGCGTTTGTCTCTGATCGGCAAAAAATGAAAAGAGATGGTTGAGTTCACCTTTCTTCGCCCATCGCTCAATCCGGCGATGCTCTTTCCCCGACAATTTGTGCGCCATAAGCTGTATTCAGTTGAAAACCGTGTGCCGAGATTTTTATTTGCTTATTATCGGAGAGAGAATCCTGTTAGGGAAAGAGACTTCAGCCTAGTGGAACTGATACCTTAAGAACACGCAAAGTATAACCCCTACGATTTGCAAACGGCTCAACGAATCCTTCCAGCGCTATAACAGGAGATTTGATCGTCTCCATACCAAAGAACTTGTAGACCGCCGCGAAAAGCTCGGTCTCCACAAACCCGGTATAATCGCAGAGGGAAACAAATTTCATGGGTTGGCCGTCCTCCTGGTGGGCAACACGATCAGCGAAAGTCAGGCCACAGATTGTGACTCGCTCACCAAAGTGTTTATCGAGATCGGCTATTCGGCAATATCTGTCCCATGCAATCGAGGGAAAGAGATCGAGAGGATGGCCGCTCACCGTGAATCCGAATAGTTCGTGCTCATCTTTCAGGTAATCCAGAAGCGTCGGTTCTGTCAATGGTGCTGTCGGCACTTGAAGCGGACGATCCGCCGAAGTAAAAAGCATTCCCTGTCCACCGTCATGGGGCCAATCTGCCAATTGTTGCAGATGCCAAAATTGAGTGGTACGGGGCAGGCCGAAACTATCGAACGCGCCTGCCCTAATGAGATTTTGTCCCTCGACTTTGGTCGGAACCACCCGCTGATAAAAATCGGCCAGGGACACGAAGGGACACCTTTGTAGCTCCTTTTCGATGCGTTCCTCTGTGTCATCTGCGAGTTCTTTTACCTTCCAAAGGGGCACGCGGAGGAACGCCTGGCCGTCTCGGTATTCGGGATAGAAGTAGCGGCGTGAGGCATTCACATCCGGGGAAAGAAAGCCGACCCCCAACCGACGCACTTCCAAGGTGTAAGCGAGCGGATGGTAGAAGCCCTTTTCATTGGTGAGCACCGCGCTGAGAAATTCCGCAGGATGATAGCGTTTCAACCAGGCCGCTTGGTATGCCTCCACTCCATAAGCGGTACTATGTGCCCTGCAAAAGGCATATCCGTGGAATCCGTACAGCAATCCCCAAACCGCCTCGATTTCCAGTTGTGTGCGCTCTTTACGAACAGCGTATTTCCAAAACTCGAGACGCATCTTTTCGATCTCGGTCACCTTTTCCTTCACAAGCGCACGACGCAGCATGTCCGCCCTACCTGCTGGCATGTCGGCAAACGCTTCGCAGATTTGAAGGATATGCTCCTCATAGGCCACAACACCAAAAGTCGACTTCAACACCTTCTCGAGTGAGGGGTGAGTGTAATCAATTTCCTGAAGCCCTTGGGCACGCAGAGCAAAGTCACTCTTGCGGTTCATATTCGCCGCCCCTGGCCGAATTACTGAAACAATCGCAATCAGCACGTCGATGTCCTGGACGTTGCACATCTTTTCCAGCGTAATCATGGCTGGCGATTCAATGTGATGAACGCCCCTAGCGTTGCCCGTGGCAATCATGTCCCAGACCGCGGGATCTTCCCAAGGCTCCAAGGTTTCCAGATCAACTGCGATGCCTCGCTCGGCCAACATTGCCTTGGTGTCGCGCATAACAGCCAGGCCGCCTTGGGCGAGAATGTCGAGTTTGACCAAGCCGACCGCTTCAACACTATCCATGTCGAAATGGGTGGTCGGGTAACCTTTCGCGCTTGTGAAGGTAGGACTGTGCTCACGGATAGCGTCACATGAAAGAACCATCCCGCACGGGTGCATCTTCGGATACCGGGGGAAGCCATCCAGCATTGCGGCCAGAGTCACCGCCGTCTTTACAGGCTCTTGAGCAAAATCATCGCCTTGGCTTTCCACGCAGTCAGCGACGGCCTGGGCTATATAGCTGGCGTTAACGTTTGGTATTTGTTCCGTCAAACGACGGACCTGAAAATCCGAAAGTCCTAATACCTTGCCGATTTCTGCCAAAGCAGATCGGGCCTGAAAAGTTGAAAAACCACCCACCACTGAGGCGTATGTGGTTCCGAAACGACGAAAGATCAGATCAACGACGTCGTCTTTCCGATCGTGAGGAAAATCGAGGTCAATGTCCGGAAGCTTGTTAAGGGCCATCCGGTCGCGATTAAGAAAACGCCGAAAGTAGAGATCGAATCGGACCGGGCAAACGCCGCTGATTCCCAGACAATAGCAGACGAGCGAATCCGCTGCGCTTCCTCTAGTGATCCATTCGATGCGTGCCCGCTTACATTCCTGGAGCAGATCCCAGACGGTCAGGAAATACTCCTCATAACCAACCTCGGCGATGATGGTCAACTCCTCCTCTAATTGACGAGCATGCTTGTCTTGGCGTTGTCCATACCGACGCTGCAGGCCTTCCGTGGCAAGCCTGCGAAGCATCTGGTGCGGTGTACTGCCATCGTCTGGTCGATATGCGGGAAAACGCAGCTTACCGATCTCGAAACGGAAATCGCAGGCTTCGATTAACTGTTCCATGGCTCTGGTGTCTGTCGGCCATTCGCTTTTGATCGGGAAATGAAAGGAACCACCACGCTTTTCTGGATGCGGCTCGGCCAGGAGAGTTCTTGTGCGGATGCTCTGTACGATTTGATAGCCCAGCTTCTCCTTAGGAATTCGATACCGAATGGCTGGAAAAGTGGTGTTAGGCAACAGCCGCAATCCGGCACGATATTCGGATAGTACAGTTGCGGTGAGTTTGGGTTGCGAGAGCAGAAAGCACAGGTTGCGGTAGCCGTCGGCATTTTCGACATAGGCCAAATGCTGGACACCGCTCACGACTAATTCAGCCCCGAGAATCGATTTGATTCCTGCAGCGACCGCAGCCTGGTAAAAGGGAATTGCTCCATGCAGGTTGGGATCTGTTATTGCCACCGCCTTGGCGCCAGTCTCAACTGCCAGCCGGACGATCTCCTCGGGCGACAAGAGCGAGTCACCAAACGAGTAATAGCTCTTACAATTCAGTGGATGGAAAACAGGGGCGGGTTTGCGAACTGCTGCCACCGATGTAGTAGTGCGACGGTCAGCGGCGCGGTCCAAATCGTTTCGCGGTTTGCCTTCCCTCCTTTTCAGCCAAAGTTCAGGCCCGCGCATGACCGCATTGGTGCCATAACGTGCCCGAAGTTCATCAACTGCTTCCGCTAGTCCCTTTTTTTGCTGATAGGTGTTGGTGGCTGTCGTTAGAGCCAATTCTTGCCGGAAGACACCGCTGTAAATGTTACTCAGCTTTAAGGAGACCAGTCGCAGGCTCACTCGTCGCTCCCAAGCCTTGGTGACAAGACCTGCGATGATTGAATAAATATCGGTCTCAATGTCGGTCGGCTCTTCCAAACTTCGACTGCGCATTGATTCGCCGAAATCATTGTATCTAAGTTTAACCGTTACCGTGCGGATGGTCTTATCGTCGGCACGTACCTTGGTCATGAGCCGATCGGCCATGCCGTGTAACGTGGCCAGGACAAAAGCTTCATCAGTCACGTCCTCCCCGAAGGTTTCCTGCGTACCGTAGCTTTGGGCGTCAGGCGAATCCGGAACAATGGGGCGATCATCAATTCCTTGAGCAAATTTCCAGAGTTGGGGAGCATAGCCCCCGACGAAATAGGAGAGGAGTTCTGGCGAGGTCAGGGCGATTTGCTCAACCCACTTCAGCCCGGCCGCATCCAGTGTTTTACCTGCTTTTGGGCCAATGCTCGGCAACCAGCGATTCGGTAGCGGCGCGAGAAACTTTCCTTCCGTGCCGTCTGGCACTTCGATGAAGCACCCGGGCTTTTTGAGCTTGGACGCGACTTGGCTAACCAATTTGTTACTGCCAATGCCAAAGGAGGCCGAGAGCCTCAATGACTGCGCTACCGCAGTTCGGATCGTGTCGGCGATTTCCCGCGTCGGTTTCTTCGTCTGGGATCGGAGATCGAAGTAGCCTTCGTCAATGCTGCCAATCTCCACCTCGGGAGTGAAATCGTACGCATAGCTGAACATCATTTTGGAAAAATGCTCATACTTGGAAAAGTCTCCAGGGATAACGATCAGTTTTGGGCAAATGCGCTTCGCCTGCGCCGTTGGCATTGGGGTGTAAACACCCAGCTTGCGGGCCTCGTAACTGGCCGAGGCGATGATTCCCCGTTTAATGCCACCGACAGCAACAGCTTTACCGCGAAGTCGTATATCTGCAGCCTGCTCGCATGAAGCGTAGAAAGCGTCGGCATCGAGGTGAATAATCACGGCACATCCTCATGTCTTGCGGAAAACGGCCACAACGACCCCTTGAATGACTAATTCCCGCGCGGGAATGATGTCAGGGTATTTCGGATGTTCCGCCCGCAAGAAAGGTATTCCGCGCCTCATGAAGTACCGCTTCAAAGTCGACTCACCATCAACCAGCGCGGCTACAACCGCACCGTCATGGGCGGGCTTTAATTCGAGAACAACTGTATCTCCATCTAGAATATGCGCTCCAATCATGGAATTGCCCCGTACTCGTAGGGCGAACATCCGAGCGGTGGGACTGATACCAATGGTCGAGAGATCGACCGCGATACATTCAGGTTCGATTTCTTCGCTTCTGGCGGGTAGCCCTGCAACAACTTCGCCACAAATGGAAATAGAAGTAAAATCCCTTTCGAGCATAAAGATCATTATATGGGCGTATAAGTGGCAGATACAACCAAAAACTTGATTCTGACTGAACCATTTGGCCTGCAATTGATTAACGATGTAAATGTTACTTACCTTGCACTGCCTTCGGCGGCCGTTACCATTTTTTGATCGCGTCGATTGATGCCAAATGAAATTCGAGCTGCTTACAAACGTTCTGAAGAAGCACGGCCTAAAAGGCCCAACATTTCGTGCACTTGAGCCTGATTCGCAAACATACGACATTCTTGCTCTCCAGCCAGGAGGGCGCATTGCGGTTAGCAAAACTTTTATAGGCCATGAAAATTATGTGGAGTCACATGCTAAACTGACTTCGTACCTCTCCTTAGCTATTGACCATGAACTTGATTTAGTGCTGTCTCCGGAATATTCCTTGCCTTGGAAGGTCTTCGGTGAATTTATTCAAAAACAAAGACTCCCAGCTTTAGGAAAACTCTGGGTATTGGGTTGTGAGTCAATCACACCTGAGGAACTAGAAGCGTTTGTTTTGGCCACCAAGACGATTGTGAAATGGATATATGAACCAGTGCCTCGAACTTCAGGGCATTTTCTGGATGTGCTCGCTTATGTTATGCAAGTTCCATCTCAGGACGGAACTCCTACGAATGTCATTTTGCTGCAATTTAAAACCCAAGCCATGGCCGATAAGAGCCAGGCGTTTGAGCGCAATAATCTGATAGTAGGAACAACGACTTATTTAATTAACAATGAAGACGACACTATCCGACTAATTTCCTGTATTTGCTCCGATGCCCTTGGATTTCAACCCCCCATTCAGCCCCCCTTTCGACTCGATCTACATCCTTATTTGGTATTTCACCCCCAGCTTAATATTGAGCCGAGAAATACTCAGATTCGAGCATATCGACAGCAAATGTTCGCGGGACAAACCAGCGAGCGCGAGGTCATCACTTTAAATTGGGCGCGAAACTTTGTCCTTGTTAAAGACGACAAGCACTTGAAAAGCGCATATGGAGGTTCAGCCATTTACTCTCAAGCGGACAATTTCAATCTCACGGACGAGCGAATCGAATCGAATCATGTAAAGGGGCTCTATTATTGCAACTGGAAGGATCAACGAACACATCTCTGTTATTTCAATTTTGACGAGCACGTATTCTATTTCCGCATGCCGAAGGTAAAGCAGTACGTAGCCGGACCTCTCCACAATCGAAGCGGACCCGAAATGATCTCCACTCTTGAGTGGGATCAGACCCACTCGGAATGGAAGGAATGCAAGGTCGCCATGGATGGCTACAAAGCCTTTTGCACCGGCTTCCAAGAAGAAAAATGCGATTACTATCTCGATAGTAAATATTCTGCTTTAGACAGAGAAAGACTAGTAGCAATTTCAACAGGCACGCTAATCCCCCAAAAGAGATGGTACCATATCAGTGATCTAGATTCTTACACAGCAGAGTCTGACGAACGATCGAAACGCTTCACTTTCACGCACGAAGAAACCAGAGAGTCTAAAGCATTTCGACGTAAATGCATGTTGCGATTTATAGCTCTCCAAAAAGAAATACTTGCCGAGCCTAATCTATTTCCTCCGCAGATCGAAGATCTACGTAACGATTGTGTACTAAAGCCTCCTCAAAAACTAACGGACTATCGCATAAACTTGACAAGCAAATCTGGGGCAGCACAGGGCGCTACTGTAATGTTTATTGGAGATGAACAGCAACGGGAGGCGAAGCAATTGCGAGACAGTCTGATGGCGAAATGGGGAGAAAACGAAAAAGATCCGGAAATGGGAACGCTTATCAGGCGAATTGTGGTTTGGTATCGAGAGAATTCCGCGATCAAGAGTGTGCATACTCCAACACCAATGATTGATGATACCCTAGAAACGCCTACAACGATAACGAGAGGAAATCCACATGAATAAGTCCTCTACGATCGAATTGTTGGAAAAATACTATTCTAACATCGAATATACTACCACCGATGTTGTTAGAGCTGAGAGAAAGTTTAACGAATCGATAATAGCTGTTTCGTACTTTGATTTTACTGATTCGCTATCAAATCCAACGTTTAACATTTCCAGCTACGTTCAAAAAACAATCGCGACAGATTTTTATAAGAATGAGGGGTCCCTACAATGGAATTACTATCTTTATTTTGTTCTCGAATCAGCGGCGTTTCAGCGGATTCGTGCCAAAGGTGTAGTCGATCGCATTGAAAAAGATCGGGCGTTTGCTAGAAAATTTGTTCGTGAACAAAAAATTCTCAACCACGAGCTCGCACTTCCAGTACTAAACGCTCTTAAGCCGGGTGGATCTGTTCGGGACCTTGCGTCCAAGTGGACAGAAGAGCTTGCCGAGGCATCCCTAGGAGCAATCGCTGAAGGAAATGAGGCTTACACGCGTGTCATCGATAACTACCTTTCTGCTGAAACGAGCAAAACGAGACAAAAACGTGTTTCGGAGCCTCGAACAAGCTCCGTAGCGAATGGAAAATTCATTACTGCCCTAAAGTTGGATACATATAGAGTGCACCCCGCTCAACGAGCTTTCGAATTCGGAACCGTTAACCTGTTTCGAGGTGTAAATGGGGCGGGCAAAACATCCTTGTTGGAAGCGATCGAGCTTTGCATTTGCGGGGCCAATCGTCGTAATGCAGACGCTAAAGAAATTGGATCTAAAATAGAGATCACTTTTGATGGAAGTTCAATCCCCGACATTTGTCCCAAGGGTCCACCCAATTTATACAGAGAAAGAGATGGCGCATGGTATGGCGGTTATTACCGCCACGGAAACCGACTCTATGATAATTTCGGACGGTTCAATTTCTTTAACTCCGACGCAGGTTTTGAGCTAACTTTGGCGAAAGACAGTGATTCGGTCGAAAACGCGGTTCAAGCCATGGTGTTGGGAGAATACGCAAATGGAATTCAAGAACGCATGCAAAAGTGTCAGACGAAATTCCTTGAAATAACTCGTGATAATGCTCGGCGTAAGTCTGCTTTTGAAAAAGAACTTAAGAGCGCGGTTGAAGGGCTCAATCAACTTAAAAAGGTGAAGGATACGCGTGAAGCCCTAACGAGCGAATTGCGACAAAAGGCAAAAGATTGCGGATGGCGACGATTGCCGTCACAGGTTGACTTTGAGAAATTGACGGTACTGCGAGAGACCGTGGCAGAAATAGAGGCTGGAGGTGAAAGCGATCTTAAGAGGTTGTCTTGGCTTTCCGAAGCTTCCATTTCATTTCTCCGACGGGCAGAAAAAAACATTACGGAGCAGCTACGACGTTTTCATTTATTAACAAAGCAGGACCAATCCGCTTCGACCGAGCTTGAGGACTTGAAAAAGCAACTCGATGGAAACAAAGTCCGCGTTCAAATTTTGGCGCGATTGACCCAATATGCATCAGATTCGTCTGCACAAACTTTGATTGGCCTGCGGGAACGTCGTTCGTCGTGCCAGACACGATTAACTCAACTAACGGAATGTGCCCGGCTGTTACAAGGCATTGATATTAATAATTATGGAGATATTGCCGGAACTTTTACACAAATTATCTCAGCTCTGAAGGTGGAGGTAGCGCAAAGAAAAAAAAGCACACAGAAAGAACAAGAGCGCATGGCAAGCCTTCAAGAACAACTTGGAGAGCTTCGCTCTCTCGTTCAAGACATCCGAGCCTCAGGCAGACATTTTTGCGCCATTGCGCCTGGCGCCGCTGAATGCCCTCTTTGCGGTAGTACAGATGACAACAAAACACTCTTAGCAAGAATCACCTCACTTAAGATTGGTACTGAATTGGAGCAATTATTGCGTGAGCTGAAATCCAAAATTACTCATGATTCGGGTGAACTCCTAAAGTTAGAGACGCGATTGACTCACTATTTGAGAATTCAAGAGGCTTCAATATTGATCTTTGAAGCCGAAAGCTTACTTGAAACCAGGGCTAGCGAATTAATTCGTAAGCTTGGAGCAATTCCAAGCGATTTGGAGAAAGAGAAATCATCTTTCGATTCCATGACGATCAAGGAGAAGGAGCTGCGTCTTAAGGGCTTCACTCAAAATGAGTATGAAAAAATATTGGAAGATGGAAAACGCCTGTTGAAGACTGGTGTTCCCAAATTGATTCAAGTTGCGGAAGTAAAAAAACTTTTCACTTCGGCGCGTGCATTGGATGTTGAGTCAGCAAAGCAAATCATACTAGTAGAACGAAAACGCGAAGATTTGAAAGTGAGCATCCGGGAAATAACCAATCAGTTGATTGGAAGCCGCCGAGTAAGTGATTTTAATGAGATTGAAAAAAGGCCAATTGTTATCCGAGATGTTCTCTCTCAAATAAACCAACGGTCCCGTCTTTTTGATGTTAGTGAAACTGAAGACTTATTATCCGCTCAAAACCGTCTTAAGGGATTTGCTAAGACGGTGGAACGCATTCGACAAGCGATTAAACAGGTAGATGAGCGAGACGCTTTTGAGGAACATTTTACTGAAGTTGCCAATAAAGCGCGTTCTCAATTGGCAACTATAAGTCGAGAAGCACAATTGCTTAACCGTGCAAACTCTTGCCTCGAACGCCTACTGTCCCCAGTCTATAAGGACGCATTTCTCGAGTCTATAAATGAAAGCCATAAAACTCAGCTTCAGACTATCTTTTCCTATATTCATTCCCCACGAGAATTCGACAGTATATCTCTAGGGCGTCATATAAGTCTCAAGCGTTCTACAGGTACTGCTTCCGAAATTTCAGAAATAAGCACCGGGCAACGGGCCGCCTTAGCGATGTCGATTTTCCTCAGTCTTAATAGTAGCGTAGTCGAGAAGGCTCCATGGCTCCTTTTTGATGATCCTGTCGCTCATACTGATGATCTCAATATTTTGTCATTTTTGGACATTTTGAGGGATTTGGTGATTGACGGACGGCGTCAATTATTTTTCGCGACCGCGAATGCAAAAATCGCTGACCTTTTCTCGAAAAAATTTGATTTTTTAGGGAATAAATTCAAACAGTTTTCACTACAGCGTTAGACGCACTTACTCGCAAATGAGTCGCGGAATAACATGTCTCACGCGACAGCCCGTTGATGAATCTCCTATCGTGCAGAACAAGTTTGTCGACCTCGACAGGTGTAAACACGGCCTGGAAAAACCGAAGCGCAGTAAATCCTTTTACGAAATGCGCCTTAGATTTACGCGTTCTTATTGAAGAGTCCACCAATTGGCTGCCTCAAAAGTTTGGTGACTTTTGCGACTCAGAGCCGAGGAAGGAACTAAATAAGAATGTCAGCTGGAATTGAGGAAATGATAGTTTGAGCCAGATCAACGCATGGACTTAGCGAGTTAGCAAACTCAAACAAAGTCTCTATGGCAATGGGGGTAAATACAGCTCTTCGAGGAATTTATTGTGTAGGGCTTTGGCGGTTTTGATTTCTTCCTCGATGGCCACCAACTCGGCGTGAGTCGCTCCCAAAACGATCTCTTCTTCCGTTTGCGCGGTACTGATGTAACGAGAAATGTTCAGGTTGAAATCGTTCCTTTTGATCTCCGTCATCTCGACCCTGCGGGAGTAGCGGGGCTCTTCATCACGGTTTTGGTAGGTCTTAATGATCTTCTGGATGTGCTCCTTGCTGAGCTGGTTCTGGCGCTTGCCTTTCTCGAAATGCTCGGCGGCGTTGATGAAGAGCACGTCGTCGGGCTTCTTGCATTTCTTGAGCACGAGGATGCAGACGGGAATGCCGGTGGAATAAAAGAGATTCGCGGGCAGGCCGATGACAGTGTCGATGTGACCGTCTGTGAGCAGCTTGGTGCGGATGCGTTCCTCGGCACCGCCCCGGAAGAGCACGCCGTGCGGCAGGATGATCGCCATCACGCCTTCGTCTTTGAGGTAGTGGAAGCCGTGTAGCAGGAAGGCGAAGTCGGCGGCGGACTTGGGGGCCAGCCCGTGGCTTTTGAATCGCACGTCGTCGGCCAGCGCGTCGGTCGGTTCCCAGCGATAGCTAAAGGGCGGATTGGCGACGATGGCGTCGAAAGAAGGCTTCTTGGCCGGATTCGGCTCGCGCATAATGTCCCACTCGTTTAGCAGGGTGTCACCGTGGAAGATTTCGAACTCCGTGTCCTTCAACCCGTGCAGCAGCATGTTCATGCGTGCGAGGTTGTAGGTGGTGATGTTCTTCTCCTGACCAAAGATTTTGCCGATGGTGCCACCGGCCTTGTTCACCTTCTTGCGGACGTTGAGCAGCAGGGAGCCGGAGCCGCAGGCGAAGTCCATCACACTTTCCAGCCGCTTCTTCGCCCCGGTCTTCGGTTCCTGGCTGTCGAGTGTCACGATGGCGGAGAGGATGTCGGAAATCTGCTGCGGGGTGTAGAACTCGCCCGCCTTTTTGCCTGACCCGGCGGCGAACTGGCCGATCAGATATTCATAGGCATCGCCCAGTGCGTCGATCTGGGTAGAGAACTCAGCCAGGCCCTCGGCGATCTTCTGGATGATGGTGCAGAGCTTGGCGTTCCGGTCCGGGTAGGTCTTGCCGAGCTTGGGAGAACTCAGATCAATCTCGGAGAAAAGGCCCTGGAAGGTGCTCTCGAAGGATTCTGTCTCGATGTATTTGAAGCCCGCTTGCAGCGTGTTCAGCAGGTCCGCGTTCTGAGTGCGGGCCAGGTTGGCGATGCTGTTCCACAGGTGATCTGGCTTGATGACGTAGTGCGTCTTGCGGCGCATCTGCTTCTCGAACTCCGGGATGTCGTCCCCGTTGTTGGCATACCAGAGCGATAGCGGTACCTTGCGCGTGTCACCGCCTACATCTGGGTAATCCCGTCCCAGTTCCTTCTTAGCCGCCGTCTCGTAATTGTCGGAGAGGTAGCGCAGGAAGAGGAAGGACAGCATATAGTCGCGGAAATCGTCCGCATCCATGGCTCCGCGCAGTTGGTCGGCGATGCTCCAGAGGGTGCTGCCAAGTTGTTTTTGGTTGGTGTCGGTCATTAGATTTATGAGTGCAAGGCAAAGTGGTACTTGTCCTGGATTTTGGTGAGGACGTTCTCCAGCATCACGCGTCTATCGGGCACTAGAAGGTCTGTCTCATAGTAATAGACCTTCTTGTGTGACAGGGTGTTAATGATATCCGCAGTGTCGTTGGGGTCGACGATCCCGATCTGATCCAGCACATACCCGAACTGCCCTTTGCCCAAGAAGGATGCAATGTTTTCAAGGACTTGCCGGAGCAGTGCAAAATGATAGGCCCGCAAATCGTCCGCTTTGCGGGCCTGCTCCAGAACTTGTAGCAGGCGCAGGTGGTAAAGCTGAACATCTTTCTTGTCAGTCTCTAACGACAAGCTCCCCGTTTTGCCGCTAAGGATGCATATCTTGACGATGTCTTTATATTTTTCTCGCTGATCGCCTTTTCGGAGCCAGCCGCAAAGAATCGAGAATAACCCCACATGATGGGTCGTGATGATGATTTTGCGTTTCGGATGATAATTTTCTATCAGCTCGAACAGAGTCTCAGCTGTGATGAAAATGTTGTGGTCATCCAGACTCGAAACAGGGTCATCAATGAAAAAGTGACCGGCTTGGTCCTCACCTAACCCCGCAAACTCGAATAGGGCCAGAAAGAAGCACCAGACGAAGATGCGCTCTTCACCTCTTGAAATCTTGATCGACGGCTGAAGAACGTCGGGATTCTGGCTTGGAATAAAGAACGAGATCGATTCAATCCCCTTCGCCGGATCATCTTCATATAGATTGAAGCGAAAGCCAAACTTGGGCTTAAAGGCATTCAATCGATCCCTCACATTGTCTTCCGTGAGGGATGAGTGATACACGCTTAGGCTGCTTATTCGGATGGTAAGTCGTTTGTTCTGCCCCTCATTATCCTCGTCATTCTCCCAAACAAAAAGATCCTCGCTGTAGGCGTTGTAATAGACTCCCGTGTGGGTCCCGTCCGCTTCTTTTGTCGCGTCCTTGTAGGCGACGCACAACCGGGTCTTTCCGGTTGTATTGAAGGCGTATGCCAAAACAACCTTCTCGTGACCGGCTTTCAATGCTTCAGCGATCTCAGCGTGCGTCATGAGATGCCCTCCGGGGACGGGAAAAGCTGCTGCATCAGTCCTTTTTTGAGGGTCTTGAGGGCTTCGAGCTTTTTGGTTTCGGCGGTGATCATGGCGTCGAGGCTGCTCAGGCAGGAGGCGATTCGTTGTTGTTCGGGCAACGTGGTGGGAACGGAAACGGCAACATCGCCAATTTTTGTCGGCGATGTGTGGCGCACTTTCAAACCGGATGCTGTGTCATGGATCGCCGTCCGAACGGGCTGGGTGTTGAAGACATGAAAAAAAAACTCGCTTGCCCATGCGATTCCGGGCTTTTTCATAACAAGGCCGAGTCGTTGGTTGTGCAGAAACTTGTCGGATTCCGGAACGAGAATGGGACTGCCGAGCAAACCGGATGCCTGCTCGGTCATGGCTACGAGCATGTCCCCTTGAGCGAGCACGTAGTCGCGTGGAATTTCGCCGGTGTAATACTTCTGTTTCTCGCCTCGGTCGCGGTAGCCGCCTTGCTCGTAGAAGTTACCGGGCGTGAGGAGCACATAATCGCCTTCGCTGCTGAAGAACTCACTCTCGAATGCGTAGCCGTGTTTAATGTCGCAAAGGTCTGAGAAAGGCTTCTTCGCCCATTGCTCGGTATTTTGAAATTCAGGGAAGCGGCGGCGTGGTTGGATTTCCCCTTCGGAGGGGAAAAGCTGCTGCATAAGCCCTTTTTTATGGGCCTTGAGTGCGTCCACTTTTCGCGCTTGCGCAGCCATTAATTCGTCCACCGAACTCAGGCAATCGGCGATTTTTCTTTGCTCGCGAACGGACGCTATTCCACTCGGCAGCGGCACGGGCAAAGCAAGTAAATCATCCTCCTCGATGCTCAGCGACCCATGAGCGCGTGCGCCGACCTCAATAAAATTCCGCAACCACTGCCCATGCAGGTTGCCGAGAAATAAGTAGTTCAGATATTGCGGAACCGGTGACTCGCCCTTGATGCGGAAGCAGGTGAAAATGCTATTTGGCACTGCGGCAAGCTCGTCGTCGGAATACAACGCAATGAATCCTTCGGGATACTCCTTTGTGGCGCTCTTGTTGTAGGCGAAGTCGTTCTTTTTTAACAGGAGGTAGTTGGCATAAGAGCTTCCCGCGATGATCCGCCCGAACTTGTCCATCTGGCTGACTAAACCAACGCCCGAGGTGATGCTCATGGGAATGCAGGTGTTATCGCCCACTTTCTCTGTGCTGATTTTTGCAACTGATCCAAGTGTTTCCGTTTTCCACTCTCCCGCTCCCCGAAACTCCGGAAACCTCAGCTTCGGCACCAACGCAGGCTTGTCGTGTTCCTTCATGGCGCCGGTTTTCGTCTTACTGATCATACGCGCTGAGTCCTGAGATGTCGCGGCCCCGCGCGCGTTTGGTGAGTAGAGGATGTAACTCCTTCATGAGGGCGAGTTCGGCCTGGGTACGGGTTTTCCAGCCAAGACCAAGCGGAGCGAGCAGGTCGCTTAGTTTTTCCCCATCGAAGATCATGCGGTCGAGAATGCCGTCCACGAAGCTTTGCAGGGCGGCGGTCGCGAGGCCGTGCCGCGCGGCAATGGCGGCGAGTTCCTGGGCGTTTTTAACTGCCAGGAAGCGGGTGTAGCCTTCGCGGATGGCGGTTTCGCTAAGGCCTTCGCCCGCCTGGAGCGTGCCGATGTATTCGGCGATGTCGTCCCCCTCGTTCATGAACTTGGCATCCGACTGGATGAGGCCGATGAGTTGCTCGCGGGTCATCTTCGACTTGCCCGGGCCGTTGGCTGAGAAGCGGGCGATGAGGCCCATGATGTAGTCGTAATCAATGACGGCGGAGGCGAAGAGGACAAACTCGAAGTCGATCTGGTCCACATTATCGGGCGCAGGCTTGTCTTTGCTCTTGCCCTGCTGGGCTTTGAGGCGCTGTGCGGTTTCCAGATACGCACCCCGAAAGCCGCGTAGGTTTTCTTCCGGCAACACTTTGTCGATGGCGGCTTCGTCTTGCGGGGTGAGATCGGTGTATTGGTCGAGTTGGGTTTTGAGCCGCTGGATTTCCTTGAAGTGTTCGATGAAGACGGTCTTGGCGGCGTCCCCCTTCAAATTGGGCACGGCGGACGGGGCACAGTCGAGACCCTGGGACTTCAGAAAACCTTCCAGCCGGTGCATGGCGGTTTCCAGTTTCTGGATGACGACGGGGGCTTTTTCGACCAACCAGATTTCCCGAGCTTGCTCGTCGGTCTTTTCGCCGGAGAAGAGGGCGATGGCGGCATCGACGGCGTCTTGTTGCTGGCGGAAGTCGAGGATGTTGCCGTAAGGTTTCGTGCCGTTGAGCACGCGGTTGGTGCGGGAGAAGGCTTGGATCAAGCCGTGGTGCTTGAGGTTCTTGTCCACGTAGAGCGTGTTCAGGTATTTGGAATCGAAGCCGGTTAGGAGCATGTCCACCACGATGGTAATGTTGATCTTCTGCGCTGCGGGGAAATCGGCGTTCGGCCACTGTTGGTCTTTAATACGTTTCTGGACGTCCTGATAGTAGAGATCGAACTCGGATAGACGGTGGTTGGTGCCGTAGCGGGTGTTGTAATCGTCGAGGATGGCCTTGAGAGCTCCCTTTTTCTTCTCGGGCTCGACCTCGTTGTCCGCCTTTTCCTGGGGAAGGTCTTCCTGAATCTGTTTCACATCGGGATTGCCTTCGGCGGGCGGTGAAAAGACGCAGGCGAGGTTCAGCGGCTGGAAGTCGGGGTCGGCGGCTTGTTTCTCCGCCTGAATGGTTTTGAAGAGCGCGTAATATTCTATGGCGTCATTGATGGACGCGGTGGCAAGCAGGGCATTGAAGCGGCGTCCGGCGGTGGCGGCATCGTGCTTGGAAAGAATGGCTTCGATAACGGCTTTCTTGGCGAGCGCCTCGCCGGGTTTCGGCGGGTTTTTGCCCTCGGGCTTGAAATAGTCGATATGGAACTTGAGGACGTTCCCGTCCTCGATGGCGTGGGTGATGGTATAGGCGTGAAGCTGCTTTTGGAAGAGGTCTTCCGTGGTGCGCAGGGAGGCCTGCTGCCCTTCGATCTTTTGTTGGGAGGCATTTGCCTCAAAGATGGGCGTGCCGGTGAAACCGAAGAGCTGGGCCTTGGGGAAGAATTCTTTGATGGCTTTGTGATTTTCGCCGAACTGGGAGCGGTGGCATTCGTCGAAGATAAAGACGACGCGATTGTCCTTCAGGGCTTCGAGCTGTTCCTTGTAGGTGGGCTGGTCATTCTTTTTTCGCTGCTGGTTGCGCTTGCTGGTTTCGTCTAGGGCGAGACCAAGTTTCTGGATGGTGGTGACAATGACCTTGTCCGAGTAGTCCTCGGAGAGCAGGCGGCGAACGAGGGTGCCGGTGTTGGTGTTTTCCTCGACACAACCTTCCTGGAAGCGGTTGAACTCCTCGCGGGTCTGGCGGTCGAGGTCTTTGCGGTCCACTACGAAGACGCATTTGTGGATGTGGTCGTTTTCCTTGAGAAGCGTGGAGGCCTTGAATGAGGTGAGAGTCTTGCCGCTGCCGGTGGTGTGCCAGATATAGCCGTTACCGCTGTCGTCCTCGATACACTTCACCAACTGCTGCACGGCGTAGACTTGGTAGGGCCGCATGATCATGAGCTTCTGCTCGCTGGCGATGAGCACCATGTAGCGGCTGATAGTCCGGCCGAGGTCGCATTTCTTAAGGAAGCGATCGGCGAACTCGTCGAGGTGGGTGATCTTCTTGTTCTCCTCATCCGCGAACTCGTAGATTGGGAGGAAGCGTTCTTCGGCGTTGAAGGCGAAGTGGCGGGCGTTGTTGTTGGCGAAGTAGTAGGTGCGGTCGCGGTTGCTGACGATGAAGAGTTGGAGGAAGCAGAGGAGGGTCTTGGAGTAGCCGTTCCCGGGATCATTCTTGTAGTCGACGATCTGCTCCATGGCCCGGCGTGGATTCACGCCGAGGGTTTTCAACTCGATTTGCACCACGGGCACGCCGTTGATGAGCAGGAGGACGTCGTAGCGGTGGTGGCTGTAGTCCGTATTGATGCGGAGTTGGTGAATGACTTCGAAGTGGTTTTTGCACCAGTCCTTGAGGTTGACCAAGGTGTAGTTGAGCGGTGTGCCGTCGTCGCGCGTAAAGGCATTGATTGTGCGCAGGGTCTTGGAAGCGGTGAAGACGTCCGGCGTGACGATTTCGTCGAGAAGGCGGGAGAATTCCGCGTCGGTGAGGCGAACGCGGTTGAGGGCCTCGAATTTTTCGCGGAAATTCTGCTCCAGCGCAGCGCGGTCACGGATATCCGCGCGAAGTTCATATTTGAGACTGAGCAGCTTCTCGATCAGTCCTTGTTCGAGATCGCGTTCGGAGGAAGCTGTTGCGTTCATTGGCGAATTTTCTCGTTCCTTGTCCTTATAAAAGTACAGCGAACTAGTGCCTCTCTGCACCGCGCTGGAATAGAGGCAGCATCCAACGATAACGAGTCCCTCAACCTTGTCAGCTTAAGAATACGGAGGCATCTAGCGCTAACACCTGGTCGAAGCTTGAGACCACTGGACTCTTGAGAACTAAACGAGATAATCTCCTATTGCCCAAAAGTTCAATTGGCGCAACACCGCTACTAAGCCTAAATACATGGCCCAAATTATCCCTCAAAAGCTTCCCAGCAAAGCATCTCAGGGAGAGATTCGGTTGTTTAATGCGCTGGCTCGCTTGCCGGATGATGTCGTCGTCTACTACGAGCCGATAATCGACAACAGACACCCGGATTTTGTTGTCATCTTACCTCGCTTTGGCGTCTTACTAATCGAGGTGAAGGGTTGGATTTTTCCCAAGATCAAA
Organism: Verrucomicrobiota bacterium; assembly: GCA_013285645.1. GTDB lineage: Bacteria > Verrucomicrobiota > Verrucomicrobiia > Methylacidiphilales > UBA1321 > JABDGH01. The sequence continues at coordinate 95,712 of JABDHJ010000002.1, forward strand.
TCTGCTGATTCGCATTCTGTCCAAGTTCACGATGGCCAACGCCTCGTCGAGCATGCACATCCCTTACGCCAAGTAAGAGACTACAAGTTTCTTCTCATGGACCGATGCAGGAAAGACAAGCAACTCTCCTCTTTGGTAAATTTTTCGGGCCCTTATACGGGCAAGTTCCAATTCCCGTTTGCGAGCTGTGCCATTTTTTCCAACATATCGCGAGAGCAGCTGAATACCTGGCCTGAAAGACTTCGAGGCATTTTCCCTAGCAAAACAGTGGCGACAAAAGATCAACTCGCTAGTTGGGAAGCAATGCATCCCGCCGACTTGATGGAAGTGCTGCAGGGGTACTTCGACACTTTTTTGCCTGACAAGCCGATGTCGAAGAATCAGGTCAACATCGTAAAAGCGATCATTCACCCTGAAATTCTGCTTGGCCTCGATTTTGGTAGTGTCACGCAGTCCGAAGAGCCGACTGTCAAAGTGCTTGATGCCAAACAAGAGCAGTTAGCTAGACAGGTCGGCGCAGGGCATCGCTTAGTATTCGGAGTGGCAGGATCTGGCAAGACTGTGCTTCTGATCGCGCGAGCCAAACTGGTCGCCCGGTTGAATCCGTCGGCCCGCGTCTTAGTACTCTGCTATAACTTCATGCTGAGTTCCTACCTGGCCGAAGCCCTTAAGGATCTTCCCTCCGTCACCATTCGGCATTTTCATCGCTGGGCAAACGAGAATGGCGTTGGCCACGACATCAAAGATGACTCCGAGATGGGCGATGCTTTTTCCGCCAAGCTCAAGGCAGTAGGGCCGAAGGCGGAGTACTACGACAGCATCCTAATCGACGAAGCCCAGGATTTCGACAGCACTTGGTTCCCATGTGTCTTGGCGGCGATGAAAGACCCCGTGGAAGGAGAGCTTTTGATCGTCGGCGATGGCAATCAGGGCCTCTATCGACGCCGCAAGGTGAGCTGGAAAAAGCTCGGGATTCAAGCAGCAGGACGTACGCAGTACCTTGAACAAAGCTATCGGAACACTCGCCCGATGTTGAGACTTGCCAGGATTTTTGCCGCGACAAAAGTCGAGGCAGACGAGGATGGCTTAGGGGCACCATGGGTCGATCCCGAACAATGCGTGCGCGTAATGGGCTCATCTCCAGTTCTTCTACATCGCCAAAGCAAACAGAACGAAGTAGACCGAGTCGTCCGCGTCGTTGGAGACCTGCTTGATGGCCGCTGGTTTGGCGAAACCATCGTCCCCCTAAAGCCCGACCAAATTGGTATCCTTTACAGGATCAAGGACGAGCGGCACATCAGGGCGCTTTGCCAAAGCCTGACACAAGTTCGGAAAGAATGCCCAGCCGTTTGGCTTTCGGAGAACAAAACTTCACGCGGTCGTTTGGCAGAACCGGGCGTTAAAGTGCTGACAATGCACAGCTCAAAGGGCCTCCAGTTCAAAGCTGTTATCGTCCTCTTTGCCGACACCTGCCCGACCCAATTCCCGGATAGTAACGAGGAGGAGGAACGGTCCCTATTCTATGTTGCCCTGACACGAGCAGAGGATTACCTGGTTATCTCCTGTTCGGGGAGATCCAAGTTTATCGACGAAATTGTTGCAGCTGAAGCCGATAAAAGTGATGAGTATCTCTCCCGAAGCGAATAGCTCTTTATGTCGAAATACCATCCGAAGGATGAAAAAAGAATCGTGAGACTGCGACGACTTATGCTGGCTGAACAGTCCATGGTCTTGGTCATTGAAGGATGTAAGAGCGTGATAAATCGCGCCGACATTAGCAGCCACGAAAGAGCAAATTTTTCAGTAAGTGTAGCAACGCTTTACGCAAGCCCTTTTACAGAAGGCAGGCAATTAGGTGGGCTCGACGAAAAATATGAGGCGTTTGCTGATACAAGTCTGAAGCAGACCCATGAAGCGACGCTTGTCTATCGGCACTGCTTTGCGGCTCATCGCGATCTATCGAATTTGGAAGTTAAAGTCCACGCTGGTGATAAATCAGCACATTTTTATACGCCCATTTTTACGATAAAAGACAAAGGAGAGATTACCCGTCACGTTCCTTTCATGAGTTTTGAGAACAGTCAGTTTCAAAGAATTCAGGACCTGGCTGAATTTCAGTTAAAGCGGATCAAAGCTAAGGCTGATAAACTCGCGGGTGAGCTAATCCAAAGTAGCCAACTCAAAATGCCGGGAGAATACATTTTGGGACAAACGTATCCGTAGTTGTGCCCCAATTTAGACTTCAAAACGTCCCCACATAGCAGCAAACGGCAGCGAATATCGGCGAACTTATTCTCACTATTATTCTCACTTGAGACCCCAATTCTTTGTAAGTTGTTAATTTACAAAGGGGGAGCGGGTGACGAGACTCGAACTCGCGACATCAACCTTGGCAAGGTTGCACTCTACCAACTGAGTTACACCCGCATTTTTGCCAAGAGAGGGACATTAAACAAGGCTGCGGGAGGGTTCAAGTCTTTTCCTGAGAAGATCGTTAGAGGTGAAAGAGAACAGGAAAGGCCTTTCCCGGGCAAATGAAGATGTCCTTCCTGACGCCTTTGCTGGCAGACTTCCTGCTATTGGGTTACGACTTCGTGCCGACTCCAATTTAACCTCGACGCGACTTCTTTTGTCGGCCATTTGTTCCTACGCTTTACCACCCATCCATCCTCCCATGACCACAAACCCTCATTTTCACAGTTTCTTCGAGAAGTCCGCGCAGTCGATGAAGGAATCGATTTTGCATCAACTGAAATTCAGTCTCGCCCACGATATCCACTCCGCCACGAAGCGCGACTGGTGGCTGGCGACTTCCAAGGCCGTTCAGGAACGGATCATCGAGCGGATGATCGCCACGCAGGCGGTCCATAATAAGCAGGATGTCCGTCGGGTCTATTATCTTTCCCTGGAATTCCTCATGGGCCGTCTTTTTTCCAACGGCCTTTACAACGCTGGCGTTTATAAGGAGACCGAGGAAGCACTCAAGGAACTCGGCCTCGATATGGCGGAGTTGCGCGGGGAGGAATACGACATGGGCCTCGGCAACGGCGGTCTCGGTCGTCTCGCCGCCTGTTTTCTCGATTCGCTCGCCACGCTCGATTACCCCGCCATCGGCTACGGCATCCACTATGAGTTCGGTCTGTTCCGCCAGGAGTTCAGCAACGGTCACCAGATCGAATTGCCCGACGACTGGATGCGCTTCGGTACCCCGTGGGAAATCGTGCGTCCCGAATACACCCAGACGATCGAGCTCTACGGCCACGTCGAAAACGTCTTCGATGACAAAGGCAACTACGTCCCCCGCTGGACTGATACCAAAAAAATCGTCGGCGTTCCCTACGATATTCCGATCCCCGGCTACGGCACCACTACCGTGAATTTCCTCCGTCTCTGGGAATCGCGCCCCTCTGAGAAAATCGATCTCGAGGCCTTCAATCGTGGCGGCTACAGCGAGGCGCTCGCTGAGAAAACCCGAAGCGAAACGGTCTCAAAAGTTCTTTATCCGAACGACAAGACCGAGGCAGGCAAGGAACTCCGCCTCATCCAGCAATACTTTTTTGTCTCGTGCTCCCTGCGCGATATTCTTCGTCGCTTTCATCGCACCCAGCCCAAGTGGAGCGAGTTCTCCAGTAAGGTCGCGATCCAGCTCAACGATACCCACCCCACCATCGCGGTGGTCGAGCTCATGCGCATTCTCCATGATGAAAATGGAATGCTCTGGGATGAAGCGTGGAGCATCGTCACCAAAGTTTTCGCCTACACCAACCACACGCTTTTGCCCGAGGCGCTGGAAAAATGGAGTGTCCCGCTTTTCCAGAAAGTCCTGCCGCGCCATCTGCAATTGATCTTCGAAATCAACAAGCGCCTGCTCGAAACCGTCGAGGCCGCCTATCCCGGCGACGCCCACAAAAAAGAAGTCATGTCGCTCATCGAGGAAGGCAACGTGCAGATGATTCGCATGGCCAATCTCGCCGTCGTCGGCAGCCATTCGGTCAACGGCGTCGCGGCCCTGCATACCGAGCTGCTCAAGAAACATCTCTTCGCCGATTTCAACGCCTTCTATCCAGGCAAATTCAACAACAAGACCAACGGCATCACGCCCCGGCGCTGGCTCCAGGCGTCCAATCCGCGTCTCGCCGACCTGATTACTTCGAAAATTGGCGACGGCTGGGTCAAGAACCAGGCCGAACTTCGCAAGCTGGAACAGTGGGCGGATGATCCCTCCTTCCAGGACGAATTCATGGCGATCAAACATGCCAACAAAGTCGATCTCGCCAAGATCATCCAGAAGGAATGTGGCGTCACGGTGAACCCCAATTCCCTGTTCGACATGCAGATCAAGCGCCTGCACGAATACAAGCGCCAGCACCTCAATCTGCTCCATATCCTCGCCCTCTATCGCCGGATTTTGCAGAACCCGGAGCTTGAAGTTCAACCGCGCGTCTTCGTTTTCGCTGCCAAGGCTGCGCCCGGTTACGACCTCGCCAAGTGCATCATCAAGGCGATCAACGCGGTCGGCGCAAAGATCAACAACGACCCACGCATCGGCGACAAACTCAAGGTCGTCTTCCTGCCCAACTACCGCGTATCGCTCGCCCAGCGCATCATCCCGGCGGCCGATATCTCCGAGCAGATTTCCACTGCGGGCAAGGAAGCCTCCGGCACCGGCAACATGAAGCTGGCGCTCAACGGCGCGCTCACCATCGGCACGCTCGACGGCGCCAATGTCGAAATCCTCGAGGAAGTCGGCGCCGAGAACATCTTCATCTTCGGCCTCACCGTCGATCAAGTCGAAGCCCTTTGGCATCGCGGCTATAACCCCTTCACCTATTATCAGGCCGACGAGGAATTGCGCGCGATCGTCGATTGGGTCGGCTCCAACTTCTTCACCCCGGACGAACCCGGCGCGCTCAGTTCCCTCAAGCGGAGCTTCCTCGAAGGCGGCGATCCCTACCTCTGCCTCCCCGACTTCCGCTCCTACAGCGATGCGCAGGAAGAAGTCTCCAAGGCCTACGCAGACAAACGCCGCTGGGCCAGGATGGCGATCCTCAACACCGCCCGCATGGACAAGTTCTCCAGCGACCGCACCATCCACGAATACGCTAAAGAAATCTGGGACCTCCCCGCCGTCCCCGTCTAGCAGGTAGCCGCCGCAGGCTCGGCGGCGGTTCCCCTATGAGGTAGCCGTCGCACTCCGTGCGACGGTCAGCCTTTGTGTCGTCGGATCAAGTTTTATCTGCCAAGCTGTCCTTTATGACAAAGGAGGAGTTCCTGTCTCGTCAGAAGACAGCCGAACTATGGATCAAAAATAGAAACCATTTCATACCGTGGTTGTCTTTCATGGTCACAATTTCCATGTTTTCGGTCATTCCCTTGTTGGTGGGATTTCTGTGCTGGACGATCGTTAAAGGCGAACCTGCGTATGGGCTCCTTTGGGAGATTTCCTTCTGCTTGTTTGTCGCAGGCATCACGCATTGTGAACGGCGGTATAGCTATAAAAGAACAGTGACGTTCCTCAAGAATCTGGGATTGAGATGTCCTCTTTGTGACAGATCTCCGATTTTTGATAAGGGAAAGATTACAGCAGAAACGGGCAAGTGCTGGCACTGTGGAAAGCGATTTTTTGACGTTGATACCTAGGCCATTGGATTCTCCCTCGTTCCCAAGTTGTGGGCTTGGGAACGCCCTTGCCCGCGCAATTCCATTGCTCCCTCTCAGATGCGTTTCTCCCTTCATCAGCTTTCATGTCCCTCATGTCAAAATTCCCCTACCTTCCCCAATCCTGTAAATCTTGTTACTCCTGTCCAAACCTCTCCCCTGAAATTCCACTCGCCGCCCTCGACTGAAACCCGCATGATCTCTCCGTCTCTATGTCACAAGTCGAATTCATCTGGGTCAACACGCCAAAAGCCCTCGACTACTTCATCACCAGCCTCCGCGGTTACTTTCCGCTAGCGCTCGACACCGAGGCCGACAGCCTCCACCACTATCGCGAAAGCGTCTGCCTCATCCAAGTCTCCCACGCCGAGCAACATTTCCTCATCGACCCGCTCCACAGCTTCCCGCTTGATGAACTCTGGCCGCCTACCAGCCGCCACACGTGGATTCTCCACGGAGCCGACTTCGATCTCCGCATGCTCCGCCGCGCCGGTGCGCCCGAGCCTCAAGCCGTTTTCGACACCATGCTCGCCGCCCAACTCGTCGGCCAGAAAGCCTTCGGCTACGGCGCGCTCGTCGAGCACTTCTGCGGCATCACTCTTAATAAGGGCAGCCAAAAAGCCGACTGGTCCCGCCGTCCGCTCTCGCAGACCATGATCGATTACGCGGTGCAGGACACCCAATACCTCGAGCCCATCGCCGAAGCCTTGGGCAAATTGCTCGCCGACAAGGGCCGTCTCACGTGGCATGAGCAATCATGCGCCCGCGTCGTCGCCTCCAGCCGCATCGTCCGTGAGGACGATCCCGAAAACGACTGGCGCATCTCCGGTTCCGCGCTCCTCTCGCCGCAAGCGCTCGCCATCGTCCGCGAACTCTGGCTCTGGCGCGAAAAAGAAGCCGAAGCGGTCGACCTGCCTGTCTTCAAAGTGCTCCATAACGAACTGCTCCTCGATCTCTCGGTCTGGTGCTCGGAGAATCCCAAGATCTCACCTATGGGCGCGCCGCGCTGGCCGCAACGCAGTTCTCCCGCTCGCGCCGACCGGTTGATCGAAGCCATCGAAAAAGGACGCCTCGCTCCGCCCGTCCCGCGTCCACCGCGCGGTGAACGTCCGCCTCGCGACAAGGATGCTGAAGTCCGCATGGAAAAGCTCCGTATCCATCGCGACGCCATCGCCGCCGAGCTCGGCCTTGACCCCACCGTCATCGCCCCCAAGTCCACTCTCCAGGAAGTCGCCCGCAACCCCGACACCGCCGCCGACCGCCTTATCGCCGAGAACCGCTGGTGCCCCTGGCAGTGGGAGCTTCTCAAGCCTGCGATTGCCACGGTCTAGGGGATGGGCTGGCTTCCAAAAGCTTAAAACACTTAGACCTCTTATTTTTTTAAGAGGACTAGGGTCGCTAAGGTCTCTAAGGCTACCGCCCCGCCACTTTTTCATGCCATTCTGGCGATATGAAAGGTGCAACCTGTCCGATTCCTGACGAGAAAATCCAATTGCTCGAATTTAACGGGAACAAGAGTGGCACCTCAACCGTCTCACGATATACTTCCATGATGATCAGGGTTCTTCTCTTTTTTCTGGTCACCGCGAGCCTCGCGGCCCGCGCGTCCGACCCCATTTCCACGCCTTACAGCGGTGCCAGCGCTACCGTCACTCAGCCGCATGTCACGGCAGAGCTGATTCCCGAGACGAGATCGGTGGAGGCGGGCAAACCTTTCGATGTCATTCTCCATCTTCATTCCGATCCCGGTTGGCATACTTATTGGATTAATCCCGGCGATGCGGGGCTGGCGACGACGATTAAGTGGACGCTGCCGGAAGGTTTTACCGCCGGACCGATCCAATGGCCGACGCCGGAAAAGCACAAGATGGGGCCGCTCGTCACCTACGGGTATGAGGGGGACGTTTATCTGATTACGACGATTAAGGGCCCTGAGACCCTTGACGGCAAATTGCCCCCACATATCGAGATCAAGGCTCGCGCGAGTTGGCTCGTCTGCCAGGAGGAATGCATCCCCGGCAAAGGCGATTTTTCCCTCAGCTTTGACACGGGCTCACTGAACCTCCGCCTCCCGATCGATAACAAGGATTTTTTTGATGCCGCCCGCGCACGATTGCCGGCGACGGATGATCGGTGGATAGTTAAGGGTGTCTCTGGAAAAGACGGCATCACCTTGCAATTTGTCGATACCGCGAGTTCCTCTCTTCCTGTAAAAGCCCCTCTCTATTTTTTCCCTGAGCAGCAAAATGTATTAAGCGCTACGGAAGACGTTAGTAAACTAGACCTGCAACATCCTCCCGGTGGCTTTAGTTGGCCGCTTGCATTTCAACAGAACGGCGAAAAAGCGGACAACCTAAGTGGTGTCCTTGTCTCGGACTCTCCGCTTCTGTTAGGTGGCGCTAAAGCCATCTACCTCGCGCAATTTTCAGTGACTTCCGAGGTAGCCGCCGCTGTCCCTAGCGGCGGATCGGCGCCCCCCTCGGGTAGTCCGACAACGACAGGCGCACCCGCAGCGTCCGGATCGCCGCAGGCGACAGGAGGTAGTCAACCAATAACCGATACTGCAACTGCACCGTCGCTAGGGACAGCGACGGCTACCTCGGAGATTGCAACTCCGGTTCAACCTCTTTTGTTGGCGGTGTTGGGGGCGGCATTCGTTGGAGGGCTGATTTTGAATTTGATGCCTTGTGTGCTGCCGGTGCTTTCGTTGAAAGTTTTTTCTCTGATCAAGCATGCCGAGCACGCTCATAGCCAGGCATGGAGACAGGGCGTTGCTTTTACGGTGGGCGTGGTGATTTCGTTTTGGATTCTGGCGGGACTATTGCTGACTTTGCGCGCGGCAGGAAATCAACTTGGGTGGGGATTCCAGATGCAGTCGCCGGGATTTGTCCTGACGTTGATCTTTATTTTCTTTCTGCTCAGCCTGAATCTTTTCGGCGTTTTTGAACTGGGAACGTCCTTGGTGGGACTCGATGCGAAGGTGACCGGGCGCCACAACCACGGGCTATTTACATCCTTCCTCAACGGGGCGCTGGCCACTTTGGCGGCGACGCCTTGCACGGCGCCGTTCATGGGATCGGCGTTGGGATTTGCCGCGCAGCAACCCGCGGTTGTCTCGCTCCTGATTTTTACTTTCCTGGCGTTCGGAATGGCAACGCCTTATCTGCTTCTGACAATTTTTCCCGGCGCGTTGAAATTTGTGCCGAAGCCGGGGGCATGGATGGAGGCGTTCAAGCAGTTCATGGGTTTTCTGCTGATGGCGACGGTGATTTTTCTCATCTATGTTTTTGGCGCTTTAACTGGAGAGGGGCAAATTCCAGGACTGCTGGGTACGCTTTTATTTTTCGCTCTGATCGCATGGATATATGGTCGCTGGGGACAGCATGGTTGGATTCGCGTTTTGATTTTTGTTATCGCGGGTATTTATGTTTTTGCCATGTGGGACGTCATTGCGATGTCAGTTTTAAATGAAGGGGGGACCGTCGCCCGGCGGTCGACGGCTACCACGGAAGATGGCTATCAGCCCTGGTCGCAGGATGCGGTGCAGAAGGCGCTGGTGGACGGGAGGCCGGTCTTTGTCGATTTTACGGCGGCGTGGTGTCTGAGTTGCAAGGTGAATGAGCGCGTGGCGTTGGATACCGATGCGGTGCGCAAGGCTTTTGCGGACAAGAAGGTGGTGCTCTTTAAAGCGGATTGGACGCATGCTGATCCGGAGATTTCGAAGGCGTTGCAGCAATATAATCGGGATGGGGTGCCGCTTTACTTGCTCTATTCGCCGAAGGACCCGACCAAGCCCCAAGTTTTGCCGGAGGTACTTACACCGGGAATTGTGCTGGAGGCGTTGGGAAAAATTTAGACGGAATTAACGGAATAAGGGAACGCAGAAGAAATGAGCGATGGCTACATAACAGAAAATTAATGAAATAAACCAGTGCCTCCGGACGTCTTAATAACTACATATGAAACAATTTCTTTTTTACGCGCTCTGCGCGACCACTTTGCTGACTTTGGCCGTGGCAGCGTCGACGGATGCGACTCAATCGGCCGTGGTAGGTCAGCCTGCGCCGAATTTTACGCTGACGGGCGGCGACAGTAAGCCGCATTCGCTGGCTCACTACAAGGGCAAGTACATCGTGTTGGAGTGGACGAATCCGGGTTGCCCGTTCGTGCATAAGTTTTATGATTCCGGCACGATGCAGGACCTGCAGAAAAAGGAGACGGCCAAGGGAGTCGTTTGGCTGCGGATCAATTCAGGTGCGCCGGGCAAGGAAGGCAGCCAGACCGTGGCGGACATTGCTCCCTATGAGAAAGCGAATCATGTGGCCGCGACCCACACGCTGCTCGATCCGGACGGCAAGGTGGGGCACATGTACGGCGCGCGGAATACGCCACAGATGTTTGTGATCGATCCCAAAGGCGTGCTGATTTATGCCGGTGGAATCGATGACAAGCCCTCGGCGGATGTGGCGGATATTGCCACGGCGAAGAATTACGTGACGGCGGCGCTGGATGAGTCGATGGCAGGCAAGCCGGTTTCGACACCGACGGCCAAGCCGTATGGTTGCTCGGTGAAGTACGCGGGAGATTGAGGGGGAGCTTTTTCCGCAGGGGCGGGGAGCGGTGGCTTTCTTCTCAGTTAATGCATTCCGGGTATCGCGAGGAGAATCCCCGTTAGAACAATGTTGGCGAGGGAGATGGGGAGGATGCATTTCCAGCCGAGGCCCATGAGTTGGTCGTAGCGGAAGCGGGGGAGGGTCCAGCGCACCCAGATGAAGAGGACGATGAAGAAGCACATCTTGATCAGGAAAACGATGGGGAAGAGAAGGAGGCTCCATGCGCTGCTCTCCAAGGCGAGGTAGCTCGGAAAGGGCAAACTCCAGCCGCCGAAAAAGAGCGTAACCATGAGGCAGGAGGCGACGATCATGGCGGCGTATTCGCCGAGGAAGAAGAGGGCGAACTTCATTGCGGAATATTCGGTGTGATAGCCGCCAACGAGTTCGGTTTCGCTCTCGGGTAGGTCGAAGGGAAGGCGGTTGGTCTCGGCAAAAGCAGAGATGAGGAAAACGGTGAACGAGATCAGCATGGGTATCCAGAGGATGTAGCTTTGCCAGTTATGCAGAGGCCAACCCCAGACCGCGAAGGGCACCACAGTCCAGCCATTGGCATACTGGTAGTTGATCACTTCAGAGAGATGCAGATCGCCCATGACGAGGAAGACGGGGATGACCGAGAGGCCCATGGAGACCTCATAGGAGATCATTTGCGCGCTGGAGCGGATGCCGCCGAGGAAGGGATACTTCGAGTTGGAGGCCCAGCCGGCGAGGACGATACCGTAGACGCTGAGCGATGAAATCGCGAAGACGAGCAGGACGCCTATGCCGACATCGGCGATGACGCCGGGCGATTGCATGACGTAGCCCCAGGGCAGTGTGATCGGGTGCGTGCTGGCAAACGGGATGACGCAGATGGTGAGTAGAGCGGGCACCATGGCCATGGCGGGTGCGAGCCAGAAGTAGACTTTGTTGACGTGCGCGGGAGTGAATTCCTCCTTGAGCATGAATTTGAGCGCGTCGGGAAGAGGTTGGCCGAGGCCATGCAATCTCCATGCGGGCATGGTGAAGAGGCCGAAAATGCTGACGCCGCCGAGCGGGATGCCGACGCGGTTCGGGCCGATGCGGTCCTGGATGGCGGCGCTGATGCGGCGCTCGGCCATGACGGTGTAGGAGACGAGGCCGAGGATGACGTTGACCACGATAAAAATCTTGATCGCGGAGGTGATGACATCGGGTACCCACATGGGGACGATGGCGGGCATGGCGGCGAAGAAGAGGAGGGAGGTCATGCGGCGAGGGAAGGTTTGACGGAATTAACGGAATTACGGAATTTTTTTAACAGGAAAACATGAAGACATGAAATACATGAAAGGAAGGCAGGAGAGGTTTGGGGGATTAGGGGTAAAGAATTTTTCTTAAGAAGGGGAAGAATCTTTTTTGGGGAGGTCTCGAATCAACCACAGCCAAAAAAAATGGCGAAAAAAGAAAACAAGGGCGATGGGAATAGTTTCACTCCACACAGGTTGTGAACTGGGAACACGGTTGCCGCATGTTTGAATGAAACGCATCAATTCAATTAAAATATACGTTTGGCAATAGGATAACCAGAAGCTGTAAAGGTTCGGCAGGAAACCCGCTCCTTTTCTGTACTCCGCGTATTTCATGGTTTCCTGTTAAAACTGTGGTTTTAAATGGTGGCGTGCGGAGAGGGCGATGCAGTTCGGATTAAAGGAGTATTGAATTTCAGTTCGAGGCCGAGATCGCCGATTTTGCTGAGGCTTAGGCCGGCGAAAGCGGGCGTGACTTCGGCCATGGCCTTGAAGACTTCTTCGATGGTGTGGATGCCGTTGCCGCCGCCGAGGGCCGCCTTGAGTTGGAGTAGAATCTGGAAGTCGTCCATGGCGTTGCCGGGGACGGAGATCGCTTTGTTGAGGCGTTGGAGGCGACCCGTGCCGTTGATCATGGAGCCGCGCTTTTCGGCGAAGCTGGCGCCGGGCAGGACGAAGTCGGCGAGCTCGCTGGTGGGGCAGGGGAGGATTGATTGGACGGCGAGGAGCTTCACGTTTTGGATGCTGGAAACCGGCCAGCCTGCTTCGCCCGCGAGATTTTCGTGGAAGACGAGAAGGGCTTCGATGTGACCGGTATCGACGCCGTGCCGAATCTGGCCGAGCGTCTTGCCGCCATTGGAAAGGCCGAAGAGTTCGACGCCGCGCGTATTGGGATTGAGATCGGCGCTGCGGAGAATGCCGTCGGCTTCGCCCCGGCGCGGAACGATATCGCAGAGCACGTCGTCGCCGCCGAGCGTCCGTCGAATCTGGCTGAGCAGGAAGGCTTCTTCATTGGTGAGGCGGCCGGAAGCGACAATGGCGATCTTGTCAGGGCTGAGGCCGCGCAACTGGGTGGCGAGGCTGGGGATCAGTTCGCTCCACGGCGTGGGAAGTTTGCCCTGGCCGATCTTGGCCATCGGTTCGACGAGACGGTCGGCGTGGTGAATATAGTGGAAGCCGAGTCGGCCCTGATCGCACATCCACTGGGAATTGACCTCTTCGTTTTCGCGCGGTGTCTGGCGATAGACGAGTTGCTCGCGGCTACCGATGAGCGTGTTGCAGCCCGTCGCGCAACCGGTGCAGATGCTCTTGGTTTCCTTGAGGAACCAGACGCGCATCTGGAAGCGGAAATCCTTGCTGGTGAGCGCGCCGACGGGGCAGATATCGACGGTGTTGAGCGAGTAATTGTTGTCGAGCCTCTTGCCGGGGTGGACGGCAAGAGTGGTGTGACTGCCGCGATCGATGAAGCCGAGGACGTCGTCGTGGACCATCTCCTTGGAGAAGCGGATGCAGCGGGAGCACATGATGCAGCGCTCGTCGTCGAGGACGATGCGCTCGCCGATATCGACGCGCTTCGGTTTCTTGACCTTGTCGTCGGTGAAGCGGCTGTGATCGTTGCCGTACTGGACGGAGTATTCCTGAAGTTTGCATTCACCTGCCTGATCGCAAATGGGGCAGTCGAGCGGATGATTGATGAGCAGGAATTCCATCACGCCCTTGCGGCATTCATCGATTACGGGCGAGATGGTGCGGACGGCCATGCCCTCGGCCATGAGCGCGGCGCAACCGATTTGCGGGCGAGGCATCCAGGAAATCTCGGGCTTGCCATCGGCGGCGAGGACCGGTTTGCGGTCGGCGTCGAGCTTGGGCGTGCCGAGCTCGACCAGGCACATGCGGCAATTGCCGGAGATCGAAAGCTTGGGGTGGTAACAGTAGTGAGGGATGAATTTCTGCGCGCGGCGGGCGACTTCAACAGCGTTGAGGCCCTTGGGAAATTGCATCCAGACGCCATCGACCTGCACGTTAAGCAGGGGCGCGTCTGCCGGAGGACTATCGTGATCGAACGGATTTTTCACAGGTACGAAGGGAGCGGGTTGACTTCAGAACTACTGGAAAAGACTCCGTTGCGCCGGACCTTGGAAGACCCGACGCAAAGGTTTTCAGCTTAGCTTAGGAATTCGGTTTGACGACTTCCGGGGCTGGTGGTGGTGGCGGAGGGGTTTTATCCGCACACGCGGACAGGAATGCAACCGACACGATCACCGTACAAGCGAGTACGAAGAGTTTCGAATATGACTTCATAGGATTTATCTGAACTTTGGTATTGGTTTAACTTACTGATATTGACGTTAGCGGGAAGTTGGTGCAGGGCAAGGCTTCGACTGAAATTTTAGACGGGCGCCAATTTGTTGGTCGTCGTTGACTTGGGCTTGGTCGCGAGGGCGTGGTTTTCGAACTCGTCCTTGAACTTGGTGACGAAGCTTTGGACCGGCCATGCGCAGGCCTCACCGAAGGCGCAGATGGTCTTTCCGGCGATGTTATCGGCGACGTTCTTGAGGAGGCCGATGTCGTCGGGATGGCCTTTCCCGTTGGCGAGGCGGCTGGTGATCTTTTTCATCCAGAGCGAGCCTTCACGGCAGGGCGTGCATTGGCCGCACGATTCGTGTGCGTAAAACGTGGCGATGTTGGCGAGGCATTCGACCATGTCGCGCGTCTCGTCCATGACGATGATGCCGCCGCTGCCCGCCATGGAACCGGCGGCGGCGAGGGTGTCGAAATCGAGGGGGATGTCCATCAGGCCGATTTCTTTTTCCTCCATCGAGCCGTCGGGTTTCTTGGACTTGATCTTGTAGCGCTCGCCTGCCTTGAGGACCTTGGCGGAGGAGCCGCCGGGGATGAGCGCCTTGAGTTTGCGCCCGCCCTTGATGCCGCCGCAGACGTCGTTGAGGAGTTCGCCGATGGTGAGCGCGCCGACTTCGAATTCGTAATAGCCGGGTTTCTCGACATCGCCGCTGACGCAGAGGAGTCGCGTGCCGGTGTTGTTGGGCTTGCCGATCTTGGCGTATTCGGCGCCGCCCATGGCAACGATATGCTTGATGTTACAGAGCGTTTCCACGTTGTTGACGATGGTGGGGCTCATGTAGAGACCGAGCACGGCGGGGAAGTAGGGCGGTTTGATGCGTGGGTAGGCGCGCTTGCCTTCGAGCGACTCGATGAGGCCGGTTTCCTCTCCGCAGATGTAGGCGCCTGCGCCGCGATGGATGTAGATTTCGAGATCGTAGGCGGTGCCCGCGATGCCTTTGCCGAGGTAGTTTTTGGCTTTCGCTTCCTCGATGGCTTTTTCAAGGATCTTTGCGCCCAACGTGAATTCGCCGCGAATATAGATATAGGCGAGGTGAACGTTGTTGGCGTAGCAGGCGATGGCCATGCCTTCGAGGAGTTGGTGCGGGTCCTTGTAGATGATCTGCTTGTCCTTGAAGGTGCCGGGCTCCGATTCGTCGGCGTTGCAGATGAGGTAGACGGGCTTGGTGTTCTTGGTGGGATCGATGAAGCCCCACTTCATGCCGGTGGAAAATCCGGCGCCGCCGCGCCCGCGCAGGCCGGAGGTTTTCACTTCCTTGACGATATCGGGGCCCTTCATGGTGAGGGCCTTCTTGAGGTCCTTGTAGCCGCCTACCTTGAGATAGCAGTCGATATCGATGGTATATCCCGGCTTGTCGATATTCGCGAAGATCAGTCTTTTTTCAGCAATGGGCATAAGAGGGGAAATTTTTGACGGAATTAACGGAATTACGGAATTAGGGGAAAGGGTTAGGAATGAAGATTGGGGGCTGCGTGGGCTTGAGTGTGCGTTTTAGTCTTGGTTTTGAATTCGAGGCTCTTGGCGCCGAAATTAAGCAACAGACCGAGATCAAGTTTGCTTGCCGCCAGATAATTCACTAGCTGGACGGAATGAGCTATGGCAAGGGCTTCAACTGCTTTTAGTTCGACAACCAGACGATTCTCGACGAGGAAGTCGGCATCGAAATAACCAATTTCAGTGCCTTCATAAAAAACATGGAACCGCTTTTCGCGTTCAAATTTGACTCCGTTATTCCGAAGTTCAATTTCCAAGGCGTTGCAATAAATTGATTCCAGAAATCCGCAGCCGAGCGTGCGATGGACTTTCATTGCAAGTCCGATGATCTGTTTGGCGAGAATATCCTCGCTGTGATCATGTCCATTCAGTCGGCTATTCATTTTTTTAATTCCGTAATTCCGTCAATTCCGTCAAAAATTCAGTCATTTGTATTTGAGGAGCAGTTCGTTGGCGCGCTGGTGGGTGACGTCTTCGTAGAAGTCGTCGTTGATCATGATGACGGGGGCGGTGCCGCAGGCGGCGAGGCATTCGACGAATTCGACGGAGTATTTGCCGTCGGGGCTGATGGCGAGGCCGTGGGTATCGGGCTCGCCGACTTGGCACTTTTCGCGGAAATGTTCGCAGAGCTCATAGCCGCCGCCGAGCGCGCAGGAAAGCGTGCGGCAGACCCTGATCTGGATTTTGCCCGCCGGATGCTGGCGGAACATCGGGTAGAACGTGACGAGCTCAAGGATGTTGATCGGTTGGAGACCGAGTTTATGGGAGATCCATTCGATGCCCTCGGGCGAGATGTAGCCGAAGGTCTCCTGCCAAAGATGGAGGAGAGGAAGCGATGCGCTGCGCTTGGAGACGGGATAGTGCGTGATGATTTCATCGGCTTGCGCCTCGAAGCCCTTGGGCAGGGCGGCGGCGGGATGATGCGGATCAACCGCGCCGGGATAGACTTTTTCCGGGGAGACGGTTTGAGTGGCGGGATCGACGACGCGGTTGGTGCTCATGTTTTGGGTGTATAGATAGGAAGCGCGGTGCGGAAAATGACTCCATTGACGAAGACAACCTGATAATCTCCTCCGGGCGGGTAGGTCGGGTAATGGTAAACGTCGCCCGTAAGGCCGGTTGTTTCCGAATGCTCGATCTGTAGTGGCTGCCCAATGATTTGCTCGACCTGGGCCATCGAAAGGGGCGGTTTTGTTTCGTTAATTTTTTTGAAGGCAGACATGAATTTCGCTGTTTTCTCCGCCTTCAACACCATCGGAACAAGCCAAATGGCCAAGGCGACTGCGATCAGCCCCAGAACAAGGACGCCTTTTTTCAGTAGACTCGATAGGCTCATTGGAAATTCCCCTCCGAGGACATGACCTTGTTATCGAGGAAGGTGATTTTCACGTCGGCGGACTTGGTGTGGTAGAGGTAGACAGTGCCTTTGAAGCCGAGCATGTCGGCGGTCTGCACATCGGTCGGATTGCCGAGGATGGCCTTCACCTCGTCAATGGTCATGCCGCTGTGGATTTTTCTCAGATTCTCATCGTTGAGTTTTGAAGTGCAGGCCACGAGTGCCAGGGCGGCGGCAAGGATCAGGAAGGGGCGTATCGATTTCATCGGTCGCATTCTCCCATGACGAAGTCGAGGCTGCCAAGGATGGCGACAACATCGCTCATCATATGGCCGGGCAAAAGCTTGCTGAGGATGCTCAAGTTGACGAAGGACGGGGCGCGAATCTTCAGGCGGTACGGAACGCCGCCGCCCTTGCTATTGATATAGAAGCCGAGTTCGCCCTTTGGATTTTCCGCGCCGAAATAGATTTCGCCCACGGGCGCCTGAATGCCCTCGGTGACGAGGATGAACTGGTGGATGAGTTCCTCCATCTTGGTCAGCACCTTGTCCTTGTGGGGGAGGAAGCCCTTGCCATCGACGACGTTGATGGGGCCGCCGGGCAGATTCCGCAAAGCCTGTTCCAGGATGTGGGTGCTCTGGCGCAGTTCCTCGAGCCGGACGAGATAGCGGTCATAGGCATCGCCAACGGAACCGGTCGGGATCGAGAAGCTGTACTCGGAATAGTTGAGATAGGGGCGGTTCTTGCGGACATCATAGGAAACGCCGCTGCCGCGCAGATTGGGGCCGGTAAGGCCGAAATCGAGAGCATCTTCCTTCGAGATGATGCCGATGCCCTTGTTGCGATCGACGAAGATTTTGTTGCGGGTGAGCAACTGGTCGAGTTCCTCAATCTTGCCCTTGAATTGCTCGACGAAGGCCTTGGCCTGCTCGACGAATCCGGGCGGGAGGTCGCGGGTGAGGCCGCCGATGCGTGTGTAGCTGGTGGTGAAGCGCGCGCCGGTGAGCAGCTCGATCAGGTTGTAGATTTTTTCGCGCTCGGTGAAGATATAGAGGAAGACGGTCATCGCGCCGCAATCCATGGCGAGCGCGCCCATGCCGAGGAGATGCGCGGAGATGCGGGCCAACTCGCAGCAGATGACGCGGATGACCTGGCCGCGCGGCGGGACGGTCCAACCCATGAGCTTTTCGACGGCGAGGGCGTAGGCGACGTTGTTGGCCAGAGGGGCGAGGTAATCGAGCCGGTCCGTGTAGGGCACGAACTGGTTGTAGGTCATGTTCTCGGCGATCTTCTCGTCACCGCGATGGAGGTAGCCGATGTCAGGCATCGCGTGGGTGACGATTTCGCCATCGAGCTCCAGCAAAACGCGCAAAACGCCGTGCGTGCTGGGGTGGGACGGCCCCATGTTGAGCGTGAGTTTCTCGCCCAAAGGTCCGCCTTCGGAACGCGCCTGTTCGTATTGCTTCGCCGCGCGCGCGACGCTGTCGGGTGTTTCTAGGATGGTCTCAGGCATAGGGGGAATTTTTGACGGAATTAACGGAATTACGGAATTAGGGAAAAAGGGTTGGAGCTGAAGGTTGAGGCTTTATTTTGAATCCTGTTACTGATGCTTTAATTCCGTAATTCCGTTAATTCCGTCAAAATTTTAGTGGCTGGCGGGATGGGCGTGGGGTTCGCGGGTGGTCGTCTGGGCATCGCCGATGGCGGGAGGATGATTGGCCGGCGCGGCGACGAAGGGGCCACCTTCGAGTGGCGCGATGCGGCTGAAGCCTTCTTCGCCGGGGAGATCGGTGGAGAGGCCTTCCAGCGGAAAATCCTTCTTGAGCGGATGATAGGGATAGCCCTCCCACATGAGGATGCGGCGCAGGTCGGGATGGCCGGTAAAGATGATGCCCATCATGTCGAAGATTTCGCGCTCGTGCCAGTCGGCGCCCTGGAAGACGGTGATGATGGAATCGATGGTGAGATCGTCCTCGCTGACTTTGACTTTGATGCGGAGATGCTCTTGGTCGCGCGGGCCGCCGAGGGCGCAGAATTCGTAGACGACTTCGTAGCGCGGTTCATCGCCGAAGTAATCGACGCTGGTGATGTCCATGAGGAAATTGAAGCTGAGCTCGTTTTTGAGATAGGCGGCGGCGGCGCGGATGATGTCGCGGTCGATCTCGACGGCCCAGTCGTCGCGGAATTCCTTCCCTTGGCCGACTTTGCCGGGGAATTGTTTTTGGAGGGAGGCGATGGCGTCTTGGGCGGGCATAGGGAAGAATTTTTTGACGGAATTAACGGAATTACGGAATTTTTTAGACGGGATTAACAAGATTAGGGGCGGGACGAGGACTGGTAATGGCTGGGTTTTGCGGCGAACGAATTGCAACCCAGAGTACGCTGACAAGTCCGATGATCTGGATAAGCAAAAATAGTGGTTCAGGGCTCCAGTACGGATAAATAATCCATTCCCGAATTCCCCATAAAAAAATGAGTGTCACGCAAGCTCCAAGATAGATTCGGGCATTGATTCGTTCTAATGACCACAGGCATACGATAGCGGCCAATGCAGGCATCGGTTGGCAAACTAAAAGGATAGGGCCATTCCCATATCGAAACGACTGTTGGTAGTCCTGCAAACTCAACTCAATAATAACGAGAAGCAGAAAGACCAAGGCGATGTAAATTCGTGCCACCCAAAGCATCACATGATCGAGCATTTGGAGCGCTTTCATGTCTCGTGGCCTTCGGTTACTTCGCGGCCATTGCCGGGCCCATGCTGCCGACGGGCAGGGCGGGCAGGCTTTTCTGGGCCATGACCGATTTCTCGGTCATGATTTTATTTTGGAGGCGCATGAGGCCTTCGAGCAACGCCTCGGGCCGGGGCGGACAGCCGGAGATGTAGACATCCACTGGCAAAATCTGGTCGATGCCCTGCAGCACCGCGTAGCTGCGGTACATCCCGCCGGTCGAGGCACACGCGCCCATGGCGATGACCCATTTCGGATCGGGCATCTGGTCGTAGATGCGCTTGGCGGAGAGCGCCATCTTATATGTGACGGTGCCCGCGACGATGAGCAGATCGCTTTGGCGCGGGGAAAAGCGCATGACCTCGGCGCCGAACCGGGCGATATCGAAGCGCGCGCAGGAGGCGGCCATGAGTTCGATCGCGCAGCAAGCCAGCCCCATGGGCATCGGCCACAAAGAATTCTTCCTCATCCAATTGATCGACGCATCGAGCGTCGTCAGGACGATGTTACCCTCAACCTTGGAGTTGTAGGAAAGGTCGCGGCCATGGACCATGCGATTACGATAGTCAGCGTCTAGGGGGCGGCAAGGGTAATCTGCGGAAATTTTTTGGCGCAGTTTGTAGCGGCGGTCTATGACCGTCGACCGGTTTGATAGGCCATGTCGCCGAGATCGACGGTCATAGACCGCCGCTACAGGCTGAAGGCTCAGACTTGATCCCCGCGCAAGGCTGGGTAAAATGCGTCATGGATCGGAAAGGCTTTATTGCGGTTTTTGAAACGGCGCACGACCGCGCGCAAATTTCGGAGTTCGTCGCATCGTGGCTGGAACGCTTTGAAAAGGTGGAGCAGGTCATCCCCGGAATGGAGGGGACGCTGGAAGTGAAGGAGCCGAGCGAAATCATGTGGGAACCGAATCTCCAGTTTCGCGTGACGAATGGGCAGCAGTTCGCGTGGGCCTACGTGTCGCTCGAGAAGCGCGCGATGGAAACAACCGGCTTTCAGGATGCCGAGATTTCCTTTTGCCTGGAGGTCCTGCTGGAGTTGCCGGGTGTGGCCGAGGTGATCGACGAGAAGAACCAGCGCCGGTTGGATGAGCTGGAGAAGGCGAAGATTATTTAAAGGCAGATTGGCCACAAAAGAACGCAGAGAGCACAAAGAGATTCAAAAAATGCTGTCATCCTGAGCTAGTCGAAGGATCAGCTTCCGGTGATTTGGCTGCGAGCAGGTGGGCTTCGATTTTGAAAGTGCCCCGGAGGCTGATCCTTCGACAAGCTCAGGATGACGGATTGTTTATAGCGAATAAATGGGCGAACGTATTGGCACCTCTCTAATCATGACTTATCCCGAAGCCCTTTCTTATCTAGGCGAAGCGCGCCGTTTCGGCATGAAGCTGGGGTTGGAACCGATGCGCGATCTGGCGCGGCGCTTGGGCGATCCGCAAAAGAAGTTGCGCTTCATTCATTTGGCGGGGACGAATGGCAAGGGATCGACGGCGGCATTTTGCGAATCGTGTTTGCGTACTGCGGGCTATCGCGTGGGACTTTATACATCACCGCATCTTGTCAGCGTTCGTGAACGGATTCAGATCGATCGCAGTCCTATTTCCGAGGTCGATTTCGCAATAGGAATGGAAATCGTGCGGCGTGAAATTGAGAAGGCAAAGGATCACGAGGCCACCTTCTTTGAAATCACGACCGCACTGGCGCTCTGGTATTTTGGCCACGAAAAAGTCGACTGGGTCGTGTGGGAAACCGGGCTCGGCGGGCGGCTTGATGCGACGAACATCGTCGATCCGGAGGTTTGCATCATCACCAACATCGGGCTGGAGCATCAGCAGTACCTCGGTGGAACGTTAAAAGAAATTGCGGCGGAAAAAGCCGGGATTATTAAAGATCGAGTGCCGGTGGTTAGCGCAGTTGAAATCGGAGAAGCCGCAGAAGTGATTATAGAACGCGCTCAGGCTGGCGGAAGTCCGTTGACTTTTGTTAATCGAAGTAAGGAAATCGAAGACAAAGGGCTGCATGGCAGCAAACAGTTGGCGCGAATCGATGGACAGGATTTTGAAATTGGACTCATGGGGCCGCATCAGATTGTCAACGCCGCCTGCGCGGTGAAAGCCATGAAAATAATCAGTGCGCCGGATGAGGCCATCGCGCCCGGTTTAAAAAACACGGTCTGGCCGGGCCGCTTCGAAATTCTCTCGGAGAAACCGCTCATTGTGTTGGACGGCGCGCACAATCCGGCAGGCATGGGAAAACTCGTCGAAACGTGGCGCTCATTTTTGGCGGAGCGAAAAATCGACGTACTCGCGCATCTGGTTTTTGGTTCGGTCGCTGAGAAAGATATATCCGAGATAGCGCAATTACTGCGTCCGCTGGCAAGGGAAGTTTCGCTTGTGCGATTGGCGAACGAGCGGACTGCGGAGCCCGCGGAGTTGGCAAAATCTTTTTCCGGATTGCCCTGCACACTTTACAATTCGGTGACGGAGTTGTGGCAAAAACTGGAACAGGTTGATTCCACGTGTCCAGTATTAATCACGGGTTCACTTTTTCTTGTTGGAGAAATGCTTGCGCGGCGGCAGGGCGATGCGGGAGAATATCGACTCAATGAACGCTTGGAAAAATTCTCGGTGAACCGGTAAGGAAGTCGTATGGCTAAGATTCGCGCTGTTGTTTTTGATGTGGGGGGCACCCTGGTTTATACCGCTGATCCGGTGGGGGAAACCTATGCCCGCTTTGCCAAGCCGCATGGTGTCAAGTTGTCGGCGGATGCCGCCACGATCGCGTTTCATGAGGCGATGAAAAAATTGCCCCGCGAGAAGGGGACGATTCCCACCGACGGCAATGATCGCGCTTGGTGGAAGAAAGTGGTGAGGGCTTCGCTGCCGGAAAGCGCATTTCCCGAGAAGAAGGCATTCGAGAGTTTTTTCGAGGAGGTTTATCTTTATTTTGCGAAGCCGGAAGCGTGGGGCGTTTATCCCGAGGTTCCGGAGGTCTTGGAAGCGTTGCGAGATCGCGGTGTCGATCTCGTCGCATTGAGTAATTGGGACGAACGACTCCATGCGGTGCTGGATGGGCATGGTCTGGGGGAATGGCTCTCCCAGCGTTTCATCAGCGCAGAACTCGGTTGGGAGAAGCCCGACCCGGCGATTTATCGGCATGTGGCGGATGTCATGCGAATCTCACCGGATGCTCTATTAAGTGTGGGCGACGATGCGAAGAACGATGTGGAAGGTCCGCGCAAGGCTGGATGGAGGGCCGTGCAGATCGAACGCCCCAAGCATGATCTCTGGGCGGCGGTCCGGGCCCTGACCAAGCGATAGCTTTTTCGTAGCCGTAGAGGCCTCTGTGAACTCTCACATTTATCATTAGTCATCCTGAGCTTGTCGAAGGATCAGTTCCGTCTGCCTTTCTTCTTGGGCGATGGTCGGTCCACGCTCTTACGAGCGCGGCTACTAATAAGCTGGTGCCCATTTGCCGCAGCCGCGCTTATATTTTTCCTCCATCGTTGACGCACTCCACCTGAATTACTAAGGTGATGGCGACTATGTCCTACGCATCTACGCTTCCGAAACAGGCCAAGTTCGGCGAAACGACTCGCTCCGACGTTTGGTGGATGCAACCGCTCGTCGTCTTTTTGGGCTTCTCCGCGTTCATCGTTTACTCGACTTGGGCGGCGCTTCAGGGCACGGACATCTCGACTTGTTATTATTGGTTTGGCGGGAACGGGGCCAATTATCTTTCGCCGTTTTATTCGCCCGCGTTGTTCGGCTCGACTCCTCATCCGGGAATTTTCGGCGTCATGCCCGCATGGTGGCCAGCGTTCCTTCCCTTTTCACCCGCGTTCTTCATCATGTGGATTCCAGCCGGTTTCCGCTTCACCTGTTACTATTATCGCGGTGCTTATTATAAGGCGTTCTGGCTCGACCCCGTGAATTGCGCCGTCGGCGAGCCCCGCAAAAGTTACCTCGGCGAGCGCTACCTGCCGCTCATCCTTCAAAACGTCCACCGCTACTTTATGTATCTCGCGGTTGTTTTCATCCTTATCCTCGGACGCGATGCTTGGGATGGCCTTTGGTTCAAGGGTGCAGATGGAGGGGAGCATTTTGGTCTCGCGGTTGGATCGCTGGTCTTGATCGTGAATGTCGTCCTGCTCGGAGGCTACACTCTCGGCTGTCATTCGCTCCGCCATCTGGTCGGCGGTTTCCTCGATTCGTTTTCCAAGAACAAAGCGTGTGCGAGCTGTTTTAACGCCGTCACCTGCCTCAACAAAAAGCACATGCTCTGGGCGTGGATGAGTCTCATTTGGGTCGGATTCACCGATGTCTACATTCGACTCTGCGCCATGGGCATCTGGCACGATTTCCGGTTCTTTACCTTTTAAAATACCATGGCTACCAGCTACGAAACATTTGAATACGACGTCCTCGTCATTGGCGCGGGCGGTGCGGGTCTTCGCGCGGCCATTGAAGCCTCAGCGGCGGGAGTAAGCGTCGGGCTCGTCTGCAAATCACTGCTCGGCAAGGCGCACACCGTCATGGCCGAGGGCGGCATGGCTGCGGCCATGGGCAACGTCGATGATCGCGATAGCTGGAAAGTCCATTTCGCCGACACGATGCGCGGCGGCCAGTACGTCAACAACTGGCGCATGGCGGAACTTCACGCGAAGGAAGCGCCGTCCCGCGTGCATGAACTCGAAGCCTGGGGCGCTGTCTTCGATCGCACCAAGGAAGGCAAGATTTCCCAGCGTAACTTCGGCGGACACCGTTATCCGCGTCTCGCGCACGTGGGCGACCGCACCGGCCTGGAGATGATTCGCACGTTGCAGGATCACGGCATTCACCAGGGCATCACCGTTCACATGGAGTGGACGATCGTGACGCTGCTCAAGGATGGCGACCGGATCGCGGGCGCATTCGGTTATGATCGCGAGCGCGGTCGCTTCAAGATTTTCAAAGCCAAGGCGGTTGTCATCGCGTCCGGCGGTCTCGGTCGCGCTTTCAAGATCACCAGCAATTCGTGGGAAGGCACCGGCGACGGTCACTCCCTCGCTTATCATGCGGGTGCGGAGCTGGTCGACATGGAGTTCATCCAGTTCCATCCCACCGGCATGATCTGGCCCCCGAGCGTGCAGGGCATTCTCGTTACCGAGAGCGTGCGCGGTGAAGGCGGCGTCCTGCGGAACAAGGACGGCAAGCGTTTCATGTACGACGACATTCCGGACAATTACAAGTCGCAGACCTCGACCGATCCCGAGGAAGGCTGGCGCTATACGCAGAACGACAAGAATGCACGCCGTCCGCCGGAACTACTCACGCGCGATCACGTTGCCCGCTGTATCAACCGCGAGGTCAAGGCCGGTCGTGGCAGCCCACACGGCGGCGTGTTCCTCGATATTTCCTGGATCAAGGAAAAGATTCCGAATGCACCGGAGCACATCAAGAAGAAGCTCCCCAGCATGTACCACCAGTTCATGCAGCTTGCCAATCTGGACATCACCAAGGAACCGATGGAAGTTGGCCCGACGACCCACTACGCCATGGGCGGCGTGCGCGTCAACGGCGATACCCAGATGTCGAGCGTGCCCGGTCTCTTTGCCGCAGGCGAATGCGCGGCGGGATTGCACGGAGCAAATCGTCTCGGCGGAAACTCCCTTTCCGATCTGCTCGTCTTCGGCAAGCGCGCCGGTGAATTCGCGGCGAAGTACGCGAAGGAAAATCCCAACGTCCAGCTAAACGACGCCCAGATCGAAGAAGCGGCCAAGCACGCGCTCGAGCCGTTTGAGCATGGAGCCGCAGAAGGCGGCAGCGCGGATGGTCCTTATCAGGTCCAGCATGAATTGCAGAACATGATGCAGGATCTCGTCGGCATTGTTCGTCGCGAAGATGAAATGCAGAAGGCCCTGGAGAATCTCCAAAAGATGAAGGAACGCGCCAGCAAGGTCGCGGTCTATGGCCATCGCGAATACAATCCCGGCTGGCACACGGCCCTCGACTTGAAGCATCTCCTCACCATTTCCGAGGCAACCACGCTCGCGGCCCTTGAGCGCAAGGAAAGTCGCGGCGGTCATTTCCGCGAGGATTTCCCGGATAAAAGCACCGAGGACGCGAAGATGAACATCGTTTTGAAGAAGGGACCAGACGGCAAGATGCAATTGCGCCGCGAGCCGATTCCGCCGATGCCGGAGGAATTGAAGCAGGTCATCGAGGAGATGTCGAAATGAGCACAGTCACTTTCAAAATCTGGCGCGGTGATAAAGAGAGTGGAAAGCTTGTCGATTACACGACCGAGGCTTCCGAAGGCATGGTTGTGCTCGACGTCGTCCACAAGATCCAGGCGACGCAGGCGAACGACATGGCCTGCCGCTGGAATTGCAAGGCGGGCAAGTGCGGTTCGTGCTCGGCGGAAATCAATGGCAAGCCCAGCCTGATGTGCATGACGCGGCTCGACATGATTCCGATCGACAAGCCGGTGACGATCCAGCCGATGCGCGCGTTCCCCAGCATTCGCGATTTGGTCACCGATGTCTCATGGAATTTCCGCGTCAAAAAGAAGATCAAGCAGTTCAAGCCCCGGCCGCCGGACGCGCCGGACGGTACCTGGCGCATGCAGCAGGAAGACGTCGATCGCGTGCAGGAATTCCGCAAGTGCATCGAGTGTTTCCTTTGCCAGGATGTCTGCCATGTTTTGCGCGATCACCACAAGCACGAGGAATTTATCGGACCGCGTTATCTCGTTTATACCGCCGCGCTGGAAATGCATCCGCTCGATACGGAGGACCGCATCCCGGAATTGAAGGAAGCGCACGGCATCGGCTATTGCAACATCACCAAGTGCTGCACGAAGGTTTGCCCCGAGCACATCACCATCACCGATAACGCGATCATCCCGCTGAAGGAACGCGTCGTGGATGATTTCTACGATCCGCTCGGCTGGCTCTGGAAGATCCTTCGCCCGAAGGGGTAGGTTTTCTCGACGGATATCCACATAAAAACTCCGTCATCCTGAGCGAAGGCGAGCCAACGAACGTCTTTTTTCAACAGACTTACCCGAGCCGCAGTCGAAGGACCTATTTTCGGAACGGCTCAGCGTGGCGATGGCGTCAAAAGATATTGAATTGGAAGGAACGTCTCTCGCTCGTCGCCCATGCGGAAAGCGGGAACTTGCCATTCAAATACGAAGTGCCTTGGCGCAATTGAACGTTTTCTTTGAAGCGGATATAGGTCCTTCGACTGCGGCTCGAGTGAATCTTGTGATGAAAGCAAATCAACCGGCTCGCCTTCGCTCAGGATGACAAATTGGTAGGTGTGGCATCGCTGGTAGTTTCGGAGTTTGGGCCATACTTTCTGATTAGATTGCGTGCCGCGTCGAGAGCACGTGGGCGGTAGGTTGCTTCCGCTTTTTGAATTTCAACGTCTTTCTTTTCCAAGGCATCTTTCGACCAATGTTGCCTGACATCACCTACAGGCAAATGATCGGTTTCGGAATCAATGGCGATGAAAGTTAGAAAATCCGGGTCATCACTAGCTCGAAACCAAAATCCATATTTCCTAATTTCGCGAGCTGACTCAACTACGGCAACGCGTCCCTCAATAAGTTCATTGGCACGAGCAATGAGTCGACGGCACTGCTTATGCCATTGAGCTTCATTTCTTACCCATGAAGGAGGATTCATTATCCCAACCGCGCCTTGATCGCCGCACCCATCTCCACGGTCGAGACGGATTTCTCACCGGGACGGGCGAGATCGGCAGTGCGCAGGCCGGATTCGAGCGTCGCTTCCACGGCCTTCTCGATGGCGGTGGCCGCCTCGTTCTCGTTGAACGAATAGCGAAGCATAAGCGCAGCCGAGAGAATCTGTGCGATCGGATTAGCGATACCCTTGCCTGCGATATCCGGCGCGGAACCACCGCTCGGTTCGTAGAGACCGAAAGCGCCATCGGCCAGCGAGGCGCTCGGTAGAAGTCCAAGCGAGCCGACTGTAGCTGCGGCCTCGTCGCTAATGATATCGCCGAAGAGATTTTCGCAGAGCATGACGTCGAACTGTTGCGGCTTGCGGACAAGCTGCATCGCGGCGTTATCGACGTACATGAAGTCGAGCGCCACATCGGGATATTGCGGTGCGATGGCCTTCACCGTCTTGCGCCAGAGGATGCTCGTCTCAAGGACGTTGGCCTTGTCGATCAGCGTGACGCGCTTGCGGCGCAGTTGCGCGGCCTTGAAGGCGACATGGGTGATGCGTTCGATTTCCTTCGTTTCGTAGACCATCGTATCAACGGCGCGCTCGCCGCCTTCGATGGCGACGGTGCACTTCGGCTGGCCGAAGTAGAGGCCTCCGGTCAGTTCGCGGACAACGAGCACATCGAAGCCGTCAGGAATCCATTCCGATTTGATTGGTGAGGCGTGGAGCAGGCCGGGATAACATTTGGCGGGGCGCAGGTTGGCGTAGAGACCAAAATGTTTTCGCAGAGGCAAAAGCGCAGCGCGTTCCGGTTGTTGATTAGGCGGGAGGCTTTCCCACTTCGGTCCACCGATGGAGCCGAAGAAAATGGCCTGCGCCGCGCGGCAACCTTCCAGCGTATGAGGCGGAAGCGCATGGCCGAATTGATCGATGGCCGCACCGCCAACGGCGAATTCCTTGGCGTCGATCGTAAAGCCGAATTTTTTCGCGGTGGTGTGGAGGACGTCGAGGCCGACGGCCATGACTTCGGGGCCGATGCCGTCACCGGCGAGAACGGCGATTTTGTAGGTGTTGCTCATAAGGAAGGGAATAGTGGAATTACCAAATTAGACGGAATTAACGGAATTTTTTAGACAGGATTTACAAGATTAACAGGATTAAAACGGAAAAGGCAAAACGGCTTTTAGCAATCGGTCATCCTGAACTTGTTGGTTGATTTCGGCGGTAGCCCGCGATCTTCGAGCGCGGGTCTGCATCTCCGGACGTCGCCCGGAGGTCGACGGCTACCACGGAGGGAAGACATCCGCCGCTAGGGACAGCGGCGGCTACCACGGAAACTTAGGCATTGGCCGTGGCTTTGCCTTGCTTCTGTGTCTGCTTGGGGGTGGTTTCCTCTTCGGGCTCCGGCTCGGGTGCGGTGAGGGGAGGGGAGAAGAGGTAGGTCTGGAAGATGGCTTCGCCGATGCTGTTGAGCTTGATCTGGATTTCGTCCATGTACTTGTGCATGCCGACGGTCTTGATGTCCTCGAGTGCGCTGTAGTTGAGCTCGGCGACGAGACAGCCGGTGAGCTTTTCGCCCAGGTTGGTGAAGTGCTCGTCCTTGCAGCCGGAGATGCGGCGCAGCGAATAATTGAGCTCTTGCGCGCAGTAGCGGATCGAGCGCGGGAAGAATTCGTTGAGAATGAGAAATTCGACAACTTTGTCGGGCTCAACCTGCGCGACGTAAAATTTACGATAGGCATCATGCGAACTGCATGAGCGCAGGATGGCACTCCATTGCAAGGTGCCGCTCGTGTGGGAATTATTGGCCGGACGTTTGATGAAGATTTCGTCGTTGGCATCGAGGATGCGTGTGGTCATGTCGGCGCGCTCAAGATATTTGCCGACCTGGATGAAATCCCAGTCCTCGCCGTGGGTCATGGTGCCATCGGTGATGCCCTGGAAAAGATGCGAGGCATTTTTGACCGCAGTGAAAAATTCGTAGGGCCCTTGGCGCACGATTTTCTTCAGCGTCTGGCTCTTCATCCAGAGATAAGTGCGATTGATCTCCTCCCACATCTCGAGGGAAATCTGCTCGCGGACGTGCCGGGCATTTTCGCGCGCGGTCGTAATGCAATTGATGATCGAGTTGGAATTTTTCGGATGGAGCGTGAGGAAATCGATAACGTTGTCGCTGCTGGTTTCCTTGTAGTGCTTGGAAAAATCCTCATGGTCGCCGGTGCTGCGCAGGACGGGTTCCCAGAGCGCATTTTGTTCCTCCTCGGAAAGCTTGGGCAGATCGAGCATGAGCTGGAGATTGACGTCAAGGATGCGGGCGATGTTCTCGGCCCGCTCGGCATAACGGCTCATCCAGTAGAGGGAATCGGCGACGCGGGATAACATAAATTTTTGACGGAATTAACGGAATTACCAAATTAACGGAATTTTTTTAACAGGAAAACATGAAGGCATGAAAACATGAAAAATGCAGCTTAAACTCAAGAGAGTTACAGCGGGTTCCTTCATGTATTTCATGTCTTCCTGTTAAAAAGCGGCGGAATAAAGAGAACGGCTTAGCTGTCCCCATACAGCACCCAGGTGTCTTTGCTGCCGCCGCCTTGGGAGGAGTTGACGACGAGTGAGCCTTTGCGCAGGGCCACGCGGGTGAGGCCGCCGGGTACGATGCTGATTTTTTCTCCGCAGAGAATGTAGGGGCGCAGATCGACGTGGCGTCCTTCGAAATTGCCGTCGCAATAGCTGGGATGGCGCGAGAGATTGAGCGTGGGCTGCGCGATGTAGTTGCGGGGATTTTCGAGGATCTTCTCCTTGAACTCGGCCCGTTGCGTCGCGGTCGAGGCGGGGCCGACCAGCATGCCGTAGCCGCCCGATTCATTGGCCGCCTTGACGACCAATTGTTCGAGATGCGTGACGATGTACTCGCGCTCCTTCGGGTCGGAAGCGAGGTAGGTCGGCACGTTGGCCAGGATCGGTTCCTCGGAGAGGTAGAACTTGATCATGTCGGGCACAAATTTATAGACCACCTTGTCATCGGCGATGCCGGTTCCAATGGCGTTGGCGAGGCTGACATTGCCCGCGCGATAAGCCTCGACCAGTCCCGGCACGCCGAGAATCGAATCCTTGCGGAAGACTTTGGGATCGAGGAAATCGTCGTCGAGACGGCGATAGATCGTATCGACCTGCTCGAGGCCCTTGGTCGTGCGCATGTAGACTTTCTTGTCCTGCACGACGAGGTCCTGGCCCTCGACAATCTGGATGCCCATTTGCCGCGCGAGGAAGGAGTGCTCGAAATAGGCGCTGTTATAGATGCCGGGCGTGAGCAGCACGACGGTGGGCGTGGAGCGACCATTCGGCGGCGCGATGTACTGGAGAATTGTGAGTAAATCTTGCGTGTAGTGATCGACCGGACGCACTCCCGCGCTGCCGAAGAGATGCGGGAATGCGCGCTTCATCGCCACGCGATTTTCGAGCAGATAAGAAACGCCGGAGGGACAGCGGCCATTGTCCTCGAGGACGAAATAAGTTCCCTCGCGGTCGCGCACCATGTCGCTGCCGCAAATGTGGATGTAGATGTCCTTCGGCACGGGTACGCCGACCATCTCGGGCCGATAATGCTTCGCGGTTAGGACTTCCTCCGCCGGGACGACCTTTTCCTTGATGATCCGCTGATCGGTATAGATGTCCTTGAGGAACATGTTCAGCGCGCGCATGCGCTGGATGAGGCCCGCCTCGATCAGGTTCCATTCCGTAGCGGGAATGATGCGCGGCATGAGATCGAAGGGGAAAATGCGTTCGGTGCCCTGTTCGTCGCTGTAGACGGTGAAGGTGATGCCCTGGCGCAAAAACGCGGCATCGACCGCCGAGCGGCGCTGGTCAAATTCCTCGCGGTCCAGGTTTTGGAAGCGTTCAAAGAGTGCCGCATAGTGAGGGCGAACCTTGCCCTCCGCGACAAACATTTCGTCAAAAAAATCGCCGGGTTGGTATTTATCGAGAAGCGCCATGAAGGTAAACGGAAGAATTAAATGGAAAAGAACCCATCGACTTTTGACGATCGAATAGTGAAAAGTAACATGATGTAACTCTCAAGGGCAATCTGAACAAGCGAGCTTCATGCCAAAACGGACGGCATTTAATCTCATCGGGTCAATTCCCCGCCGTTCACAGCGTGCAGTGGTAGCCGTCGTACCTTCAGTTGGTAGCCGCCGCAGGCTCGGCGGCGGTGCCTTCCTTCCGAGGTAGCTGTCGATCTCCGAGCGACGGACCGCCGTTAGGGACAACGGCGGCTACCTTATTTTCGGTCGAGGTTTGACAAAGCAGGCCGAACGAAGGATTTTCAGCCATGAGCACAGCTTCTCCCGTCATCGGCCTTACCCGCGATATCGAGGCCATTCAGATTCCCAGCGGCCTGACCAAGAAATTGCCCAAGGGAACCCCGGTGATGATTACCCAGGCGCTCGGGGGTACCTACACGGTTGTGGTCGAGCATTCCGCCGGGCTCTTTCGCGTGCTGGCCTCGGATGCGGATGCGCTCGGCAAGACCCACGCACCCGAAGTCGCGAACGGCGCCGCTCCCAAGACGGACGGCCCTCTCAACGAAGACGATGTCTGGGCCCAGCTCAAGACCTGTTACGACCCCGAAATCCCGGTGAACATCGTCGATCTTGGCCTGATCTACAGCCTCGAAATCAAACCGCAGGAAGGCGGCGGCAACTTGGTCGAAGTCAAAATGACCCTCACCGCGCCCGGTTGCGGCATGGGCCCCTCCATCGCCTCCGACGCTCAGCGCAAAATCCTCACCGTTCCCGGCGTTACGGACGCCCAAGTCGATGTGGTCTGGGATCCGCCATGGAGCGCCGAGCGCATCTCCCAAGAGGGAAAATCGAAGCTTGGGATGATTTAGGATTCGGGCGGAAGCGAAAAGATGCCCGTCCCGAATGGCGTTAAGATAAGCAGGCTTTGGGATGAGTTGATCAAAAACAGAGCTTTTTGAAACCAAGCTAGCTCTTCAACGTTTGGGACTGGTATCTTGCTGCCAGCTTGGATTCATTTACCTCTGATGGTTCTGACCAGCCTCCTCGGCGGGGCCATTCTGATAAGTAATGGTATCCTGGGCGAATATGTCGGCGGAATCTTTGAAGAAATAAAAGATCGCCCCCTTTACATGGCTCATCGTATTAAATTTTAACGTAATAATGTCTCACCGCGAGAGCACCCAACCCTAAGGCTAAGATTATGTCAAAAACCGGACTTGAAGAAAGCGGACAGTTTCAGAGCAGGTACAGGCAGGGCCTTATTCAATCTTTACTCATATCGTGTGTGATTGTCGCGGGACTGGCTTTTTATTTCATGTGGTGGAATCTCTTTCGACCTTATCCGCTCGAGGTTCGGGAAAATGCCGGTGTCTTTGTCACCAAAATGCTATTGAAAGGGATTAATCCGTATTCCCTCGGTACACATCCCTCGTTTCCTTATGTATACGGGATTCTCTATCCCGTAATCGTTTATCCTTTCGTGGCCCTTTTTGGCTCTTCATATCTCGTTTACCGTGCGGTTGTCGCTTTGGGAATTGTCCTGAGTTGTAGTGTTTTCTATTGGGGGATGCGCGTCAGTCAGGTACCCGTCAGGTTGGCACTTTGCGGCACCCTGCTCTACTTCTCACACTCGGCTCTCAATGACATTTATGCGGTTCCAAATAGCTTTGGCCTGCTCTTTATGTTTCTCAGTATTACGGTTCCTTTCGCGGGACGGTTTAACCTGGCCAGCGTCAGCGCGGGAATGGTTTTGTCCGTTCTTGCGCTCTATACAAAGCCTTATTTTGTTGTCGGCGCACCGCTCTTGATCACCTATGTCTTCCTATTTCGATCAAAATCAATTGGGCTTCTTTCTGGAATCATCTTTCTGGCCATCCTGATTCCAAGCATATGGGAAGTGAACAATCTTCTTCCGCTCTATTTTACCGACACGGTTATTATTAATATGAATGTCGCCGGGCATTCGATCTGGCATCTCTATCACGTGGGTCAGCTTTACTTTCCCATGGGAATTGGGCTGGTCGCGCTTTTGGGTTGGAGGGTTTATATCGCGGACAAATCACTTAAGACATGGTCCGCATGGCGTCCAGAAATAAGCCTCGTAGATTTCAGCAAACCTCTCCTTTTGCATCCTCCCATCGGCTGGATCACCTATATACTGGTGGTTTGCTCGGGAATTTATGTCTTCAAGATGGGACTGCATACCGGTAATGATCTCGGTTATGTCTTCCATTTGATCACGCCCTTTCTGATTTGGCGTGCGTGCATCATCGCAGGCGTGGAAATGCCTGGGCGAAATGAACCAATCTGTTTTCTTCAAGTCACCGCCATTCTGATTGCTCTTTTTTTTGTGCTTCCCATGAAGCGCCTACGTCAGCGCGATCATACCCCGTCCTGGCAGCATGCTTCAGAAGTGGTTTCTCATTATCACGACGTGCTCGCTGTCGGAATGCTTGCTGAAATTCTCTCGGAAAAGGGAATGCCGGTTTATGACGCGGGACTAGCTGAATACTATCCCTATAGCTTCGACCACAATCCCTCGAAGCTGATTGAATCATATCGACTCAAGTGCCTGGAATTCCAAAAGACTCTCGACGACAAAGTTCGTGAGCAGAAATTCGATGCCGTGATCATGGTGCACGATCGTTACCCTCAGCCGCTCGTCTCCCCCGATCTGATTCATCAGTACTATCGGAAGATCGACAGCTTCCCTCTCGACTTAACTTTTGAGGATGAAACGCTAGAGGTTTGGGAGCCGATACCGGCAGCTCCGGGCGAGAACGCCCATTCGCCGCCTTGAGATTTATGGGGCGGCATCGGGGTCAACTCTCGACACTTGACGCTTTATTCGAAAGACTGCCTTGAATGCTTTCACGTTACTAGCATCCTCAACCTTCAATGAAAGGTGCGTCTCGCGCGAAATGGAGAGGGAAACACGGGACAGGTACATTTTCGCTATTGGCGCCTGAGGCCTGCTTGGGCTGAGCTACCATCGTCCTGTAGCTTCCTAGTCGAGCTCAAGAAGCTCGACGTTTCCGATCACTCCCGACCGCTGCATGGTCCTCTTGAGATCATCGGATCCGGCAAAAACGCGGGCCTTGGCCAGGTCTTCCAGGTGAAAAAGAATCACCACATCGTTGCGATCGGAGAGGGCTCGCATTAAATGAAGTTCGGTAAATCCCGCTGCCTTTCTTGCGGTCGCGTGCTCATCGTAGGTGATCTTCCAAGTATCGAAGTTCTGCACTTTATGGTGGAGAAGTAAGTGGGGCATATTTTTCCTTGTCAGGTTGACTGACGAAACAAGAGTAAGATGCTATATCTAAACGAGGATGGAAAGTCGAGGTTAAATGGGGCTGGAAACGCCTTCTCCATTCCCCTTTACCTCCAACTGTCCCTTATCTTAACGCCATTCATGCCTGGCACTTTTCCCCTCCTCGCCGCGCTCATCTCATTGTCTCGCGACAACGCCGAGCCACCTCCGCTCCATGATTCCTTATCGTGTCGGTCACAATCCCGATGGAGGTCACATGTCCTTCCGCCGGTGAAGGCAAATCACCGGGACGCCATCCCCACTCGTGGACACCGCAGCTTCCTGGCCCCGGCGTGCCCACCGCCAGATAGGGTATGGCCCGTCCGTAGCGACTCACAACCTCTGGAAACCGGAAAGTCTTCCCGAGGCCGAGCCAAGTCTGATTGAACGGAAATATCTTCCACATCACGTCAAAAAAGCCTTCTCCGACCAGCATCAAATGGGGAAAGCGGGCGTGAAGGTCTTTCTTTATAAGCTCATACCCTTCGATCACGTTCCAGTTTGGATCATTAAACCACGCAGCCGAGGTATCCAGGTAGATGACGTCGAGATCGTACTGCTCAACCGTGCGCACGATTTGATCCAAAAGGTGAGAGCGCCAGTGCGGTTCGCCCGGATTCATGAAGAGTTGATCATCGTCGCCCTCCCGGTCTCCGTCCCAGTCGGGCATATTGATCATGACTTCGCGACGTCCCGTGCGGTCTCGGAAGTGAGAGCGGCGCCATTCGGGGTAAAGTTGTGCATTCACACCGTTGGCGCCGAACATGGGCATGAGTTTGACGCCGAGCTCACTCGCGCGCGCGCAGAGGCGGCGAAATCCTTCTTCGCCACCCATATCTTTCCCTGGGCCGTAAACCGGATATTGAAAATAGTAGCGGCCTTCCCAACCGGCGAGGTAGGCGAGGACATGTTTCCCTGGGATGTGTTGCGTCACGAAGGAGAGCGCATCCGCCATGGTGTCAAACGTGTTGAAGACATGGCCCGTCCAGTGTTGTCCGTGAAGATTAAGCACAAGCTTAATGTCACGGCCCCATTCCGGCACATCGGTGCGCCTTTCCCAGCTGGGGAGGCCAAAGGTCTTCTCTTGATGAGCCATGTGCTCGTGAAAATCGGCGGCCAGGGCTCCCTCGGTGTCCGCCAATTTAAAGCGGATTTCCGGTGCCGTGAATTCCGGCCCAAAATTCCGCGCATCCTGTTCAGTGATGACCTCGAGAACGACCTCTTGATCGAAATAAGGCTGGCAGAGCGCGACAAGGCGGACAGGTCTCAATGCCGTGTTCCGAACACTGACGGAAAAACCGGAACCATCCTTCCCGGCTGCGATCCAAGGGGTGACGCATTGCGCACCGTGGGGATAGATTGTCTTGAAGGGCTTCTCGGGCGTTGGGACGTAGACCTCGGATTTCTCGGAGGTCGCCAGCCACAATCCTTCCTGAAGAGCCCCGGTAGACAGCCCGCGCAACATCAGCTTGATCACCTTGATCGGTTCTGAATGCTTCGCGGAAATTTTCCAGGAGACGGCACCGGACGACTCACGGCGAACGACGGCAGAAACCTCGCCGGGGCTACGGAACTGCTGACCACCCCAGCTTAACTGATCACACTTCAGATCAAATTCACCATCCGCCTCGTTGTGATTCGTCCGCGCCGGATCCAGGCCGTAAACGTTTGAAAGAGTGAATACCTGGATCGCAAATTTGAGTCCACGCACACCGGGGACATCGAACCACGGGTCGAGAGGATTGAAACTTAAATCTTCGAGTTGCATTATGGGTAGTAATTGAGAGCTTTGTATTTGTCTGACGGCTTTGATTTGCCCCGCGATTTCAATTCGCATCCTTGGGATCGGGAACGTAGCTGCCTTGATTGCCCTGCCAAACCCATTTGGTGTTATCGGTTCCACCGGGTTGATCGGATGCACTTTGCCGATAGGCATTCCACATGGCATCTGGGAAGGCATCCATGGTCTTGCCCTCCTGTGGGGGACGAGGTGTCGCGCCACGTTTTGCGGCAAACGGATCGTCCTTGCTCATCCAGCTGTCGCAGTAATCGAAAAAGGCATCGTGGTTCCAGAGGTGCTTCGTTTTCATAAGCAGAGCAGCGAGCGCTTCTTCTGACCATGCGGCGGAATCGGTGATGCGATAGGTTTCTGATTTTTGGTCATCGTGATCCCATGTGGCAGGATCTTTTTCCTGATATGGGGGCAGGGGAACAGTGTGAAATACGATTTGGAATAGGGCCGTCTGTCCCAGAAAACCATGGCCATAGTAGGTTTGCTGGTCCTCAGCGAAAATCGTTTCAGGAGGTACGGTTTGGAGGTCTTTATCGCCAAGCATCAACCCGGCAAAAAGAATTGGCCATTTGCGACCGGTCCAATGTCCACCGTCGCCTTTCCAGTTTCTTCCGTTCTTGGCCTGACCTTGCAGATCGATGCCTAACTGAATCATCTCATAGGTGAGCTTTTCTTTCTGTTGCTGCGGAACATCAAGATCGAGCATTAGACTCGCAATGCCGGTTACCCGTCCCCATTCGCGACCGTAAATCGGCTGGTTGTCGCTGGGCATGGTGAATTGGTACATCCAGGAATCGATATTATCGAGCCAGGGTCTTTCCATATATTTTTCGTACTGCTCCCAAGACGGCACCGTGGCGCCAGGGGGCGCGGCCAGTTTCGGCAAAAGATCCCATTGGATGTTTTTTGCCTCGTAAATGGGTTTGTCAGTTCCGGTATAGGGTGGGCGAAAAGCATCGGCAGGTGGTTCCTTATCAAGGCAGGTAAGGATGGCTGCGGCTTTCAAGGCGACGGCGGACTGTTTTTCGCCTCTCCATAAAAGATCGGAAACCAGCACCGTCACCGGAAAAGTTTCGTTACTTATGGTGGAAATGATCGAGCGATTGACGTCGAGCGTGCAGGGAAAAGTGACGCTCAAATCCGGCTGATAATTCTTGGCCCGGGAATCGTATCCCTGATTGGGATCGGGCTTTAGTACAATCATGGAGCCGTTTCGCATTCTCGGGTCATCGATCAACGCCGTGACTCCGTATCTGCTTTTGAAGGTCCCGTTTGGAGGCGCAACAGACGGCGCGGGGGCCGGATCGACGCTGATGATCTTCACCGGGCCCACGACCCAGTAATCGCCGGTGATAAATTTACCGACGGTGTAGGACTTGTCGAAAGTCCAGGTGATCCCGTATTGCGTTACACTCGTTGCCTGATCGGCTCGGACTTTGGTTTGGGTTAATAAGGCCAGTGAGACGAACACGAAACAAAAGCGCGAAATCATCCTGCCAATGTAAGTTTGATCGCAATCGTAACGATTCCGAAAATCGGCTAATCTTTGTGTTTTTTGGTGATGAACGGAAAGCGATTATTCCGCCGCTTCGCTCTCTTTGGGTGGAATCAATGGGAATCAATGGGAATCAATGGGGACAGGTACAATTTCGCTTCGCTTTTCTTGGGATCATCCACGCTGCAGTACACATCAAGAGAACAAGACCCAAAAACAAAAGACTCCCACTGCCTGGCTCAGGCGCAGCAATGACAACCAAGCCCCCGGGGGAATTCAACCCCGTCACCAATGCACTGTTCACGATGCTGCCCGAAACCGTGTATTCCGCGATAGAGTTGAAATCATTGACTACATATAAATCCGACCCAGCCAAGGCAAGCGCCTCCGGTGCTTGTAATCCTGTCACCAGCGAGGCTTTTACCACGGTACCAGAAATCGTATACTCGCCGATGGTGCCGTTATCTGAACTGGCAATGAACAGGTCATTCCCCGAAACCACGATGCCGTCGGGCGAACTGACGGTGATGAGATCGGCATTCACCAGGGAACCAGAGAGCGTGTATTCGCTAACTGTTCCACTACCGAAATTTGCCACAAAAATATCCGACGACGAAGCGGCAATAAACACAGGATTTCCATGCAGGTTAGTCACCAGGGGATTGCTGACCGGGGCTCCCGATAGAGTGAATTCACTGACATTGGAACTGTTGACCACAAACATATCGGAGCCCGAGATGGCAATGCCATTGACTGCGGGAAGAAACGTAATTAGAGGGGTGGCAACCGGTGCGCCGGATGTTGTGTATTCTTGAACCCATGAGCCATTGGTTCCCACAAAAAGATTTGTTCCAGACAGGGCCAATCCAAGCCCCGGCGATGAGAGCCCAGATACTAATGAGGAGTTGATGGTCGATCCGTCGAGCGAGTATTCACCAATAGTTCCACCCGTCTCATCAGTGACAAATATCTGGGCTTGGGCACGGGTCCCTGTTCCCCAGATTGCCAGCCCCGCCATTACGATGACTAACCGCCTAATCAAAAGGTGCATGAATTGTCGGCTTAAAGTGGGATAGAAGAATGTAAATCCAGCGATCATCTTCACGCCGTTATCTACACTCAAAGCTGACTATCCTAAAGATATTTTTGCCTAACCTCGTTTTCATTCACCACGGAGCGTCGAGCGCATTTCCCAAGAGGGAAAGTCCAAGTTGGGGATGATTTAGGGTTCGGGATGCGCATGAAATGGCGCTTGTCTCCGTTTTCTGCTGCTCAATCCTGTCTTCGAATTGTCCGTAGCGGCGCAAAATGCCAGCCGCATGTTAGCGCACGACGGGCTTTACCGCTGGAATCGGCTTTGACGTGACATCCCTCAACCAGTCTGGCGGAGCGGGCGCGGCTGGCGTCTTGAGCAAGTCCGCCCATGTCTGGTCGTTCAGCCTCTCCCCTGAGGCAAATTCGTAATACGGCAGCACCGCGCCATGCGTTAGGATCAATTTGCCGCCGTAGGGGTAGAGCAGGTACATCACAAGCGGCCGACCGATGCCGACTTCCATCACCTGCCCGGTTTGGGGGGCGCTATAAATGTCGGCAATGCGCGGTGCATCGTCGTGCACGTCGTTGAATTCGTTGCTGTCGTAACCCATGAAACTTGCCAAGGTGCTGCCAAAGTCATAGTAGAACTGATTGTCCTCATCGCTCAGCGGCCGGTGGTGCAATTGCTTGTTAGAAAGTTCCTCGAGCTTGAGGCAGAGCGAAGCGAATTCCTGCCATTTCTTCGCTGTTTGGGAGCCCTTGAATTCGATTTGCATCTTGAGTTCAGGATCATTTCCCGGCCCTTGGGTTTCGAGTTGCGTGGCCATTTGTTCAAGCTTCGCTGCAGTTTCCTCTTCCGGTGGCATGGGCTTTCCAGGTATGGACAATGCATACATTAGTCCTTCGTTATTCATCAGGACCTCGGCATCTGCTCCAGTAGGACGGGCTTTGGGATCAATCTTGCGGGCCGCAGCGTAGCGGTGCAGGGCGGCGGCGGTGTCGCGGTAATTTTGCACGACTTCCTCGATTCCGTTGTTGTAGGCACCAGCATCCTGAAATATCTGGAGGGACTTAAGCGACAATTGCGCCATGCGATTGAAGAAGTCCGGCACAGGCTCGACAAAACCCGACGGCACGATTTCCCCCATCCCGAGCATGATCACATTCTGCTTCGCCTGCAGTAGCCATGCGTGCCGATCCTGCGCCCAGCCACCGAGGAACGTCTGTAACGATTTCTCCTGCCACGCGGACGAGTGGAACAGGTCCGGCGCGGCGGCATCGACTGGCTCAAAAAGTGTGGCCATGGCATTGAGGTAGTCGTCATAAAGCGTGCCTTCCGCGAACGCATTCTTGTCCTTGTCGATTTGTGCCAGGAGCTTCTCGTTGTCTGAATTATAGAAGGCGCGGGCGATTGGAGAACCAAGCGCAGCGGCTACCTCGCGCCCGCTTGGAAATGCGCCAGCGTGAATCTGCTCGGTGTCGGTGAACATAGCTGCATCGGGTAGCCTGTAGGCAGAGAGAATGCGGAAGGTACGCTCCGGTTTGCCGTCCTTCGATGCGATGGAGATCTGGTCATTGATCTGCGAGAGATGCACGGTTCCATCTTCCGCGCCAGGGCCGCGGTTAGCCCATTGTTGTCGCAGATCATTGAAACCCTTAGCGTCCCATCCGTCATTCGTGACGCCCTCATGGCCAGAGCCAAAGAGATCGGTATCATCAGGTTCGCCGACAAGCATCATCAACGCACTTTTCATCGAATCGGCCTCGCCGGGTCCCTTCATGCAGATTTCCTGCTCCGAGTTGTAAAGCGGCTTGTTGTCGAAATCATCAAGGCCTTCGTAAAGCATCAGCCATGCGGCAAATTCCTCATCCTTGCTGAATCGAAACGGAATAGCTTGCAGCCACGCGGTTGCGCGAAAATAGCGTTCCAGTGCCGGTCTCCCGTTGTAGACGCCGCGCGGCTTGAAGCGTGTGTAGTCGATGGCCTCGAAACCCGCATCAGGTGGCCCGAGCCACTCCGGTTTGCTCTGGCCCGTTGCGGCGATGACGCGTTGGGCCTCGTCGTCGATGGCCTTTTCAATATCAGGTGACGCATCGACCTTCTGTCCGCTGGAAAGCTCCAGTGCAACGCCCATCGTCATACGTACCCGATTGTAGGCCACCTGTAGCAAGGAGGGATCGCCGGTGAAGCGCTTTTGAAAAGAGGGCGTTACTTTCCATGCCTCGACGAGGAAGGTGTTAAGGCGGCGGGCGTTTGTGGCTTCCAGAAGGCGCACCGACTCTTCCAGTAGCACGGAGTAGCTATTGGCGATGGCGTCGCTGGTGACGAATAGCTGCTCACCATTAAGGTAAGGAAAAAAAGCCTGGCGGCAGGTGTTGCCCGTGACAACGAAGCCCTGTTTGTGAAGCGTGACCATTTGCTCAGCGGTTAAGCCGCTGGCGTGGGCATCCTTCTGCCAATCGTAGTTGGCCATTTCCAGCGGCGGCTTGCGCTTGTTGGGGTCCGTGCTTTGCGCGAAAATAACGATCGTCGGCACAAGCAACGCGATGGCCATACCGGGGAGGATTCGCCACCGTTTCACAAACTCAAGGTAGGTTCCTCATGTCTGATAGCGCAAGTAATCCCTGAGATCAGGATTGATCCGCGACGAATAATGCTGCGGAGAACGGTTTCGGCGTAACCGCATTTTCATTCACCATGGAGTGCCGAGCGCACTTCTCGAGAGGGAAAGGCCGGGTTGGAAATGATTTAAGGTCACGGGTGGACAGGGAACCGTACTTGTCTTCGTTTTCTCCCTGATTTGTCGTGCGCTTCGCGAAAAAAATCGGGTAGCCTCGGTGGCGCATGGCTTATTCGGAAGATTCGACCGTCCGAAAATGTAGCGCTCGGCATGC
Organism: Verrucomicrobiota bacterium; assembly: GCA_013285645.1. Taxonomy (GTDB): domain Bacteria; phylum Verrucomicrobiota; class Verrucomicrobiia; order Methylacidiphilales; family UBA1321; genus JABDGH01. The sequence continues at coordinate 137,410 of JABDHJ010000002.1, forward strand.
GTTCCCGGGAAAAAGAATAGGCACGGCTGGATGGTGTGCTTCGCTGCTCCTGCTCGCGGGTTGCGCGGTGGGTCCGAATTATAAGCGCCCGGTCATGGCAAACATTCCGCCCAGTTACGGATGGAAACTCGCTGATCCCAGCGACGCCGCGATCAAGGGCGACTGGTGGAAAACCTTTCACGATCCCACGCTTGACGACCTGGAGGCTCATGCGACGGTCACAAGTCCCACAGTTCAGCAAGCGGTGGCTCGAGTCGACCAGTCGCGGGCCACTGCCCGGATCGAGCGGTCCCAATTTTTCCCGCAGACCAGCCTGGATCTTTCCGGTCAGCGCCTGCATACGCCGCCGACGGTCGAGCCGCCTTTCTTTACCGGGACGATTTATAATGCTCCGCTGGATCTCAGTTACGAAATCGACGTGTGGGGCCGTGTCCGACGCTCCTTTGAATCGGCGCAGGCCGAGGCGCAGGCCAGCATGGCGGATTATTTGACTGTCCTGCTTTCCCTGCATGGCGACGTCGCGGTGAATTACTTTTTGTTGAGAAAAACGGATGCGGAAATCGGCGTCTTGCAGCACACCTTGCAACTGCGGCAAAAGTCGGTCGAAATTTTTGAGGAAAGATACAAGGCGGGACTGGCCCCAAGTTCCGATGTGAACCGGGCGCGAACGGAGATGGAATTGACCCAGACCGATCTCTATGAGGCCCAGCGAGACCGCGCGGACCTTCAGGACGCCCTGGCGTTACTGTGCGGGGAAGCCGCGCCGGCATTTCACCTCGACTCGGGCAGTCAAACAGGACCGATTCCTACCGTGCCGATAGGGCTTCCGGCCTCACTTCTGGAACGTCGCCCGGACATCGCGGCGGCAGAGCGGCGGATGGCGGCGGCGAATGCCCGCATCGGTGTCGCCTACGCGGCGTTCTTCCCGGTCCTGAGCCTGACTGGTGATGCGGGTTACTCGAGTTTTACCGCGGCCACCCTGCTTAATTGGGAGAGTCGTCTTTTTTCGATCGGACCCGCGGTGACGCTCCCTCTTCTCACGGGCGGACGCACCGAGGCTGGCGTGCAGCAGGCGAGGGCGGAATACAACCAGACGTGCGCGTCGTATCGGCAGACCGTGCTCGTCGGCTTTCGGGAAGTCTCGGACGCCTTGAACGATCTTCATAGTTATCGGGAGCAGGCAGGTTCGCTGGGACGCGCGGTCAAGTCGGCCCAGGCGACAACGGAAACATCGAACCAAAGCTACAATAATGGGCTGGTCGATTACCTCAATGTGGTGGATGCCGAGAGAGTTGAACTGGAAGCGGAAACCAAGCAGATTCAGGCGATTGCCCTTGAAAAAGTTGCCACTGTCCACTTATTCAAGGCCCTGGGTGGCGGCTTTGTTGTCAGCCCAAAATGAGACTATTGCAATCATTCGCGATGGAGCGCCGAGCGCATTTCCCGAGAGGGAAATGCGAAAATAGGCATGATTTAATACGCATTCACATTTGCGTTTTGAAGGTAACTTTTTGCACGGCGCCAGTTGACTAATTGCAATGCCCTTCTAGGCTAGCACTTCATGTCCTCGCGCTTTGCATCCCTCCCTTCGGCCGGACTAATTTCCGTTCTCGCGTTACTAACCGGTTGCTCGGTTGGTCCCGACTACGTCCAGCCGACCGTCCCACAACCGGTGAGCTACAAGGAAGCCGGCAAATGGAAAAAGGCTGATCCGCGCGATGATATTTCCAAGGGCAACTGGTACTCGGTTTTCCACGACGAGAAGTTGAACGAACTTGAAAGCAAGGCCTTGGTATCCAATCAGAATCTCCGCGCCGCCATCGCCCAGGTCAGTACCGCGCGAGCCATCGCCCGGGAGACCGAGGCCGCTTTTTTCCCCACGGTCGATTTTACCGCCGCCGGTTCCCGCCAGCGAACCTCGCCCAATGACGGACAACTCATGGCCCAATCCCCGACTGGAAGCACGAAGTCCTCCATCTTCAATTCTGCGACGGTGGTGCCTTTCGACCTGAGTTATGAAGTCGATATCTGGGGCAAGGTACGTCGCTCTTTCGAGGAGGCGGGTGACAAGGCCCAAGCCAGCCTCGCCGATTACGAGAACGTCGTATTGACCCTCAAGGCCGATGTCGCCACCAATTACTACGCCATTCGGACGGACGATGCGGAAATTGAGGTGCAACGCAACACCATCAAATATTATCAGACGGCGCTCGACCTTACCAACAGCCGCTTCAAGGGCGGTATCAGCACGGAGTTGGATGTGCAACAGGCCCTCGCGACGCTGGCTGCCGCCCAGGCGCAACTGGCCTCGCTGAATGCGGACCGTGCGAAGTTGGAGCACGCGCTGGCCGTTTTGCTCGGTGTGCCGCCGGAGTCTTTCTCCATCGCCTACCATCCTCTCAACATCTCCGCGCCGCCGGTCATTCCGCCCGGAGTTCCCTCCGAAATGCTCGAGCGCCGTCCCGACGTCGCTGCGGCTGAGCGCCTGGTTGCCGCCCAGAACGCCGCCATTGGCGTGGCCATCGCGGCTTATTTCCCTGTCTTGAATTTGACTGGGCAAACCGGTTTCGACAGCGGCGATCTCGCACTTCTTTTCAACTGGGAAAGCCGCATCTGGTCCTACGGCCCGAGCATCCAATTCCCGATCTTTGAAGGTGGCCAGATCAGCGCCAACGTCAAGCAGCAGCGCGCCACCTATGAGCAAAACGTCGCCCAGTACCGCCAGACGGTCCTCGTCGCCTTTCAGGACGTGGACGACAGCTTGAGTTCATTGCGTTATCTCGCGCAGCAGCAGGAGGCCGAAGATCGCGCCTTCGCCGCTTACAACAAGGCGCTCCAATTGACCAATGACCGTTACACCACCGGTTTGGTTTCCTACTTCGACGTCATCCAGGCCGAGGATCTTGCCTTGGCTGCGGAACAACTGACCGTTCAGATCCGGGGAGATCGTGTGGCCACCACCATTGAGCTGATCAAGGCTCTGGGCGGAGGTTGGGCCGACTCGTATATCACGCAGCCTCATCTTGGTGACCATGTCACTGCTCCGAATGCTGCTCCCACGGTGCTGCCGCCTGCAAAATCAACCCCGCCTCTTCCCGCCTCCGGCAACTAAAATAGGCCGAGGAATGCCGTTATTCCGACCGGAAATCGTCCGGCGGATCGAGGTGCGGGAAATTTTTGCAGTATTTTATAGCAGGTTTTAGTTTACACATCTTTCCTTAAAGCCCATTTTCAGTAATGAGCAGGTGTAAAACCCTTGGATAAGGGATCCTGATTCCATACCGATACCACTTATTTAATTTCCACGTGCCATGAGTCGAGCAGGAAAATTCATTCCAGGAGGTGGCGGAAATAAGGCCGGAGATGCAGCCAACCGGACCGCTCCCATTCGCGCTCCCGAGCCCGGTGGACCCGTTCCCGAGGGCACGGCGACAAGAAAAATTCCTGTCAAAGGTTCGAGCTTGATCCGACCAGTGCAGAAGAATCAGCGTCTTCCGATCGTCATCATGAGTGCGGCGGTTTGTTGTTTGCTTGTGTCCGTGGCTTGGTACGAATTCGCCGTGGTCCCGACCAAGCGCGCGCAGATCCTCATGCAGCAGCAGATGCAAAAGCAGATCGACGATGCCTTGGCCGCCAAGAAAAAGGCGCAGGACGATTTGGTCAAACAGGAAGCCGTTGTGCAGGGAAAGAGAGCCACCCTGACGGTGGACAGCAAGACACCCGGAGCCGTTATCATCATCGGCAACGCCCACAAGACTGCTCCCGCCACGTTCGACAATCTCACTGCGGGAACCGTCAATATTCTCATCCAGGCCGACGGGTATGAAGATTACAGGCAGGACGTCGCGGTAAATGTCGATAAGCCGACCGATCTCGGCACCATCTCCCTGGTCGAGAAGGTGGGCAGTCTTTCCATTTCCAGTCCGCAGACAGAGGTCGAATACAGCCTGGCCGGGCCGGGTAATTTCACTCAGCAAGGGAAGGTGCCGGCCGAACTCAAAAAACTGCCGGCGGGAGATTACCAGCTCACGGTCTGGCAGCATGACTGGAAACTGGAGCCCATCACCCTGACGATTCACGACCAGGAAGACGTCGATAAGGAGATCAAGTTTCCATACGGCAACGTCACCATCACCAGCGTGCCTTCCGGCGCCACTGTCCGCCAGGATCACGCCATCCTCGGCAAGACTCCTTTTTCACTCAATAATTTACGCCCGGGCGACCTTCATTTTTCCGTGGATCTTCCTCCCTATGAGGTGGAGCAATTCGACGTTCATGTTTCTGAATTCGGAAACATCAGTAAGCCGGTCACCTTACTGATGGGAAAGAACTTCACTGCCGCGTGTGGCATGCCGATGCTCTGGATTCCGGACGGCAATTTCTGGGCCGGGAAATATCTTGTGCGTCAAAGCGATTTTGAAACTGTTGCCGGTTACAACCCGAGCTTTTTCCGCCGCCCCAACCGGCCCGTGGAACAGATTTCGTGGGATGCCGCGATGGCCTTCTGCGACAAGCTCAACGCTTACGAGCGCAAGGAAGGCAAGTTGCCCGCCGGGTTTCATTACGCATTGCCGACGGAATCGCAGTGGAGCACTTTTTCCGCCGATGCCGATATCAACCAGGCGCCGATGTCGCGCAACAACGCGTTGACCTCGACCCAGGATGTGGGCGCATCCGAACCGAACAAATACGGTCTCTACGACACCTTGGGCAACGTTTGGGAATGGTGTATCGATACATTCGACGACAAGGGCGACCACAGTCTGCGCGGCGGCAGTTGGCTCAGTTCCGGAGAAAATTTTCCCAGCAGCGATACACGTGAAGCTGGTGGCCCCAAGTATCAAGATCGCTTCACCGGATTCCGCGTCGTGCTCGTCCCGAATTGATCGAATCGATCAGGGCAGTTGTCAAAATCGTTCTTCAAGCAATCCGTCTTCCTGAGCTCGTCGAAGAATCAGTTCGCCGGCTTGCTACTCCTGAGACTTTCTCGAGCGTAGCGAGCCAACCAATACCCACTAAAATCATTAGTCATCCTGAGCTTGTCGAAGGATCAGTTCCGATTGTCTTTTCTTCGACAGAAATCAATCAAGGATAGACGAAAATGCCAAGGGCGATCAGCACGATGCCGAAGATGGCTCCGGGCCACGAGAATAGGCGAAGACGTTGCGGCGTTGCGGTCGCATAGGTGATGGCGTCGCGCCACAGGTGGGGACTGTAAACCAGCACCATTCCCGAGATGACCCAATAGTAGGCCAGTAGGGTCATGACATAACGCCACGGTGTCATGACGAGGAATGCCGCGTCGAGCACCACCGTCGCAGCCAGCAGGAGCAGGCAACCGAGGCCGCGCGCGGCGAGAAATCCTGGCACAAAGATCACCACAAGAACGCCCGCAACGGCCCAGACCGTCATCAGTTGCAAGCGCACATTGGAGATTTCCCCAAGATCCATCATTCCGGTGAGCACCACAAACCAAAGTGTCGCCAGCAACATCAACACGGCGCCGAGCGGGTAATTACGCGGCAGACCTTTTAGTAGGGGAATGAACCGTGCCGGCGCAATCGCGGGCGGCAGATGACCCGCCAGGCAAAGGAGGCCGATAATGATCGCCGTCCATTTAAGGGAAACATAATAGGTCATAGGTGAAGAGCGCGCTCGCAGTCAACGAAAGCCCATCACCATGCCTGCTCTGGCGGCCATTGTAAATACCGCACGGTTATTTCCTGCCGCCAAAGACGGCGAAGCGGTAGTACTTGAACCAGCAATCGACGTCCTGAAAACCGATGGCGCGGAGCCATTTGAGGTTATCGTCCAGCGGGGCGTTGAGATCTTCGAGGCATCGTTTGATCGATGCTTCGACGCGATCTGCCGCCAAGCCACTGGACCAGATGCCGTCGAGCCAGGTCTTCTGGTAGAGCTCCTCAAGCTCAGGGGTTGGCCCCAGCACTTGTTCCGCATGAAGAAAGACGCCACCCGGTTTCAGGGCACGAAAGATGTTCGCGTAAACGACCTGCTTCTCTTCGTGGAGCAGGTGATGGATCGAAAGCGCGGAGACAACGACATCGAACTCTCCTTGGAAGGGCAACGCGCGGCTGTCGATCAGTTGAAATTCATGCCGAGCACTTCCCTTGAACCGTTCCTTCGCCACGCCGAGCATCTTCTCCGCGATATCCGTTAGCACGAATGTGGCATTGGGGAACTGCTGTCCCACGAAGGAAGAAACGAGTCCTGTGCCCGCCCCGACATCCAGCACGCGAATCGGTGCGTCATTAGAGAAGGGGATTTGACGCAGGAGTGTGCCGTAGAAGAGATCGAAGCTGGGAATCAGCATGGGCCGGTCCTGATCATAGACCTGCGCGCAGGCATCGAAGATATCGCGGATTTTCATGATAGGCTTTATTTTAGCGCGGTTTTGAGGATAGTCATCCTTATGTACAGCGTGAAACCAGGTCGCGGGCCTTCAGGGATGGGCGTTGTCATGGGAATTGCCCTGACCTTCTTTGGCGCCCTTTGGATTTGCGTGGCAGCCTTTATCGGGGAACAAATGCCCTGGCCCATCGGATTTATCTTCCCCCTGTTCGGGGTGGTTTTTCTCGCCGCGACGATCTCAATTACGATTTACAGTTTTCGTAATGCCTTCGCTAAAAATCGACTGTCCTCCGTCGATATTACCACCGACCGGGAAGAGCCCGATCCGTTGAACCAGGTTTTCGGCGATAAAAAATCAGGTGTCGAAGAACGTCTGAAAGAGATCGATCAACTGCGTGCAAAGGGAATTATTTCTCCCGCTGAACACGCCACCCAGCGGGAAAGAATCCTGCGCGAAATTTAACCGCCGGAGCGCTCAAGCCATCTTTTCTTTGAGCAAGATGATGGTCTCGGCGACGGAGGGGCCCTGGATGGGCGGCGGCGTTTTACTCTCGCAAAATTCCCGCCAGACATAGAGCGTCAATTCCCCGCCATCAGGATCGGAAGTCGGAACACCCGGCGTATAGAACGATCTTAAAACGCGATAGCGCGCATCAGCCGCAAAAGCCTCCTTTACCCAGGAATAAATCGGGATGACGTGGAAATGGATCGAGTGCCCTTCCGTGTGGCCATATCGGCCCATATAGATATGCTCCGGCCCGAATAAATCCACCAACGCCTGCTGGGCCGATGCGAGCAGCGAACCCAATTCAGCCAACGCAGCAGGAGAAAGATCGTGAAGATTAGTCGTCTCCATCCGCGAACCGACCATCAGATATCCAGGCAAGTTAGACCCAACCCGATGATTAACGATCCAATGCCCAGTTTGCGCGATAATGAGATTACTGGGAATTGGCGTGAGTTTTGGCAGGGACATTTTTGAATCCGTAAACGAGCAACTCCTTGATAAAGACAAAGTCTTCCCTGCTTGTCATGATCATGGTCAGGGATTTCGTGGGGAGTTCATATGTCGCGCTGGTTCCAGGTGGGAAACGGACGCCTTTGGATTCCAACAGCGATTTTGCGTCATAGGTTTGTTTTTGACCGTCGATGAGCATGGAAGGGTTGATAGCCAAGGCGTTATCCGGTACGTGAAGCGTGTACGAGAACATGCGGTCTCCCCAACTATCTTCCAGATCGATCGAGAAATCTCCAATCGTGTAACCGACCATGGGCAATTGGTTAAGTACATCCGCAACCGTAGGGTCGGTGAGTTTCACAGTGAAAATCATGGCATGAAGATCCGGGGTGGATTGCGCAACAAAATTGATTCCACGATGTTCGGGATCGATCGCTTGGGTTCGGTGACGGAGAAAATCGACTACTTGATCGAAGGGGACCCTTTTCATGTCCACGTTTCCAAGTCTCCAAGTATTCACCTTGTGCTCGAGCTTGGCGTGGTCAGCCAGCCAGAGTGCATCTTGGACTTGCTTGTCGTCCTCGGCTCGAGTGCTGGCATACATAGCCACGAGGCAGATCGTCATTAGAGTGGTCTTGCCAAGGTTCATGAAAGGAAACTGCAACTGAACTGATCCTTCGACAAGCTCAGGATGACTAATGATATTTCGCACAACGTTCGCCTCGTCAGAATTGCAATCCCCGCCTTTCGTTGCGTCCGTTGCGTCGTTGCGCGAAATCTGCCTTTAGAATTCAGGACACAAAAAAGCGCGAGCAGGTTTCCCCGCTCGCGCTTTTCAGTGAACGACGGTCATAGACCGCCGCTACATTACTTCTTCTTGCTTTCGCCGGGACGGTAGTCCTCTTCGGCGCGGTCGAAGGCGGCTTCCATCGAGCTGAGCTCTTCGCCCGGCTTGAGGGCCTCGTAGTTTTCCTTCTCGCGCTCGATCTGCTCGGGCGTGTAGTCGGCGGCCTTGATGGAGAGGCCGATGCGGCGCTCCGTCTTGTCTACCTTGATGACGCGGGCCGAGACGTCCTGTCCGATCTTGAGCACTTCCTTGACCTTCTCGACGCGATCGTTGCTGATCTGCGAGATGTGCACCAAGCCGTCGATTTCGTCGGCGAGCTGGATGAAGGCGCCAAAGCTGGCAACCTTGCTGACCTTGCCGGTGACGAGATCGCCAATCTTGTAGCGTTCTTCGATCGACTTCCAAGGATCGTCGGAGAGATGTTTCAGGCTCAGCGAAATGCGCTGGTTGGCCTTGTCGATCTCGAGCACCTCGGCTTCGATGTCGTCGCCCTTCTTCAACATTTCGGAAGGATGATTGATCTTGCGGGTCCAAGAGAGATCGGAGACGTGGATCATGCCGTCGATGCCTTCTTCCAGTTCCACAAACGCGCCGTAAGCGGTGAGATTGCGGACCTTGCCCTTGACGCGGGTGCCGGTCGGGTACTTGCCCGTGACGACTTCCCAAGGATTGGTGTCGAGCTGACGCACGCTGAGGGAGACCTTCTGGTCTTCCTTGCTGACGCCGAGGACGATGGCTTCCAGTTCCTGGCCCTGGGTGAGCACATCGGCGGGACGCGCGATGCGCTTGGTCCAGCTGAGCTCGGAAACGTGGACGAGGCCTTCGATGCCCGGTTCCAGTTCCACGAACGCGCCGTAAGGAACGAGGTTGGTGACCTTGCCCTTGACCTTCATGTTCACCGGATATTTCTCGGCGATCTGGTCCCAAGGATTCATCGTCTTCTGCTTCAAGCCGAGGGAAACGCGTTCCTTTTCGCGATCAATGTCGAGCACGAGGACTTCGATTTCCTGGCCCACCTTGAGCATTTCGCTCGGGTGGTTGAGGCGGCTCCAGCTCATGTCAGTGATGTGCAGCAAGCCGTCGAGGCCGTCGAGGTCGATGAACGCACCGAAGTCGGTGATGTTCTTGACCGTGCCCTTGACCGTGCCGCCCTTCTCGATGCCGCCGAGCAGCTTCGAGCGTTTCTCAGCGCGTTCCGCTTCGATCAATTCGCGGCGGGAGAGAACGACGTTCTTGCGCTCTTCGTTCAGCTTGACGATTTTGCACTCGAGGGTCTTGCCTTCGTAAATGCGGAGATCTTTGGGAGCGATGATATCAACCTGGGAGCCGGGCAAAAAGGCCTCGACGCCAACGTTGAGCATGAGCCCACCCTTGACCACGGCCTTCACCTTGCCGGTGATGAGTCCGCCGTTGTTGAAAATCTGGACGATCTTTTCCCAGTTCTGTTTCTGGGCGGCCTTCTCCTTGGAGAGAACGACCATGCCTTCGTCGTTTTCGAGGCGCTCGAGGAGCACTTCGACTTCGGAACCGACTTCGAGATTTTCGTCATCCTCGAATTCGCTCAGGCTGATGACACCCTCGGATTTGTAGCCGATGTCGACGAGGATTTCATTGGTACGCTTTTGCAGCACACGTCCCTTGACGATACTGCCTTCGGCAAACGACTTCATCGTTTTGCCTAACAATTCTTGCATGGTTGCACTCATGGGATTTAAAAGGGCGCTGGGCGCCGGTACTTTGTCTGGCCGACCTGACAGATCGACTTCACTATCTAAAGACAACAAAACCGCCATAACCTAGGCGGAGTAGGGTTAAAGGTTGCCTTCGCGCCGCACGACCAAAGCCGGGCTATCAAGCGCGAGGGACTATTAAGCCAAAAGCCGCCAGAGGAAGCAAGCTTTTGTTCAGAGGTGAATTCTCTTGTCCATTTGGGATGCTCTGCTTACGTAAATCTCATGAGCCTAGCCAAGGAATTCAAGGAGTTTATCTCACGCGGCAATGTCGTTGACCTTGCGGTCGGCGTCATCATCGGCGGCGCCTTCGGGGCGATCGTCAGTTCCCTGGTGAAGGATGTGGTCATGCCGCCGATCAGTTACCTCATGAGCGGAGTTGATGTTACTTCGTGGAAATACCCCATCGTCCCGGATGCGGTCGATGCGGCAGGAAAAGTGACCAAGGCGGGGGTTTATCTCACTTACGGCAACTTCCTCCAGGCCTCGCTTAACTTCCTCATCGTCGCTGCAGTCATTTTTCTCGCCGTCAAGGCCATCAACACCTTGAAGCGCACCGAAGCGGCCAAGCCCGCCGAGCCGCCCGCGCCGACGGCCGAGGAAAAGCTCCTCACCGAAATCCGCGATCTTTTGGCGAAAAAGACGTGATTTGACAGGAAAACATGAAGACATGAAATACATGAAAAGATGGAAAATTCGTTTCTGATTCTCTTCATGTATTTCATGTTTTCCTGTTAAAAAAATGTTAGATCGAACAAGTGAAAGTTAAGTCATTTCGCGCGCCGCGCCTTGTTGTTGCCAGCCTGGCCCAGGGACGCATCATTTTACGCGGCTTCTGGTTTCTTGTTTGTGCATGGAAATGGCTTGGGCTCGGTCTCCTGATCGTCGCGACCGCAGTGGTCTTCCTGATGATGCCTTACGATCCAGGCCTGCTCGCCCAACTTCATATTTGGCGCGGCGATCAGGATGACGTGGCTCGCCAAATCTCCCGTGTCTTCAGCATCTGCGGCGATTATCCGCAATATAACGTCACGCTGGCCTTGGCCATCTGGCTTTACGGTGTCTGGAGCAAAAGCAGCGCCTGGCGGCGCATCGCGATGGTCTGCTTTCTCGGCTCTTCGCTCGCCGGACTTTTCGATGATGGCTTCCGCATGACGGTGGGACGGCCCCGTCCCGACACCGGGTTTCCCGATCATTTTTACGGCATCACAAACGCCCTTCACGGCACATTCCAGAGCTTCCCCTCCGGGCACGCCGCGACGGCCTTCGGCACCGCCGCCGCCCTTCTCGTGGTCGATCTCCCCCTGGGGCTGATCACCACCCTCTACGCGCTGGCCGTGATCTGGGCCCGCATGGAGCTCTATCGCCATTACCCATCCGATATCATCGTGGGCTCGATCATCGGCATCTACTTTGGCCTGATGGTCGGCTTCGGCGCGAAAGTGCGGAGTCCAAGGCCTCCAAAATAAGCGCCGCCGGAAGACGAGTCCTCCGGGCGACGCTTAATCCACAGGTTGAAATTAGTTACCGGCGGCAATACCCGCCTTAACCTCGGCGATGGCATTATCCACGATCCCGATGGCCGTCTGGCGATGACCACCCTTGTCCGCTTCCGCGACTTCGAGTTGGTGGCGGGCAGCCTTCAGATCATCCAGCGCATTGACCATGTGGGGCTGGTTGGCCGCATGGACGGTTTGAATGAGGATGCCGCTCGAGAGCAGGATTCCGAAGGTGAAGGCGAGGAGGAGATGACCAAGGTTGAGTTTCATGCAGCAATTTAATAATCTGAATATCGCGGATGCAAGTCACGAATCTCAAATTATTGTGACAATTTAAAGCGGGCAGGGGAGAGTTACCTCCCTGTCATATGGGCGAATATTTTACCTACTATTATCCCCATGTCATGGCGTTGGCTTTTCTGGCGACCCTCTACTTCACGGACCTCCCCGCGAAAGGAGAATTTTTTCTTCGTGCCATGGCTGCGCTCACAATTGCCACCGTGCTGGCCCATGTGAATCGCTGGTTCGGTATCTGGCCTGACTATCCTTTTTTTCCCAGCGGGCACATGACATTTTGCCTCGGCTTGGCTCTTTCGCTTGGCATGTTGCAGCGTTGGACGCTCGTGATCACGCTTCCGCTGCTCATTCCTTTCGCCAAGGCCCTCAACATCTACGGATTTCATACTTATTTGGATATTGAGGGCGCCATTCCACTTGTTCTGGTCGTTTATGGAATCGTCCATTGGTTCTGGCGCATACCATTCGCACGGCCTCCTCTCGACATGGCTGCCGATTCTCCCTAGCGTTTCGACATGTTCTTTGGACTCACGCCTGACGACAACCCGCGCCTGAAATTGCTCAAGAATGTCGTCCTTTTCAAGGACCTCTCCCTGCGCGATCTCGCCGTGGTCGACCAGATGTTTCATGCGCGCCATTATCTCGCGGACGAAGTCATTTTCGACGAAGGCGAGGAAGGCCAGGGGCTTTTCGTCGTGTTGAGCGGTCGCGTAAAAATCACGCTTCCCGCCGATGTGGATACGGTCTTGATCGAGTTGGGGCCAGGCGCTTTCTTTGGTGAGGTGGCCCTGCTGGACCAGAGCGTCCGCACCGCCCAGGCCCGCGCGATCGAAGATGCGGAGATCGTCGCGTTGTTCCGCACCGAATTCTATTCCTTGCTTGAGACGCACTCGTCCATCGCCTCGCGCATTTCCTTCCAACTTGCCCGGGTGCTGGCGGCGCGGCTTCGTCAGGCGGTACTGAACACCAACCGCCACCACGAGGCGTCGTAGGCCTTCGCCATGAATCGCGTCCTCACCACCGGCCCCATCGTCTGGCTTGGCATTATCGTCACCACCTGCCTGTTGCTCGTCCTCTTCCAGACGGTGCTCTGGCTGGTCCTGCCGTTGCTCATCTCGGTGGTTTCTTACTACATCCTCTCGCCCTTGGTGCACATGCTCATGTCGCATGGGATGAACCGTTCGCGCGCGGTGATGATCATCACGATTCTGCTCACGATCTTCTTGGCGGCGCTCGCGATCATCGTTTATCCCAAGATTTCCAAAATGGTGAATAATTGGCAGGGCAAGGTGGGAGATTACGCCGAGAGCGGGGCGAAGCTCTTCCTCGCCGCGGAAAAGACAGTCGGCAAGATGACGCCCTTCATGCATCACACGCCTGCCCTGGTCGTTGCTCCGGGCGACAAAAGCGGCGTGGTTCCCGAGAAAAAGGACAAGACATCTCCCGCCGCCGTTAAACCGGATGAGAAAGTGCCCCCGCCGCCCGTCGTCGACGAAGCGAAGGTGAACGAGGCCGATACCCAAGCCTTGGACGATCAGGTGGCGGCCCGCATCAACGAGAATTTCGGGGATATCGCCTTCGAGCTTCTTCGCTGGATTCCCTCCGTGCTCCTGATTCCCTACATGACTTATTTCTTCCTGCTCGATGGGCCGCGCTTCAAGCGCTTTCTCGTCCAGGCCATTCCAAACGCGTTCTTTGAAAAGACGCTCTATCTTTTTTATCGGGTCGAGGATCAGCTTCGCCGCTACTTTCAGGGGCTGCTCGCCCTCACGGCCCTCGACGCCACATGCCTCGGCATCGGGCTCTGGTTTCTCGGTCTCAACGCGCCGTTTATTCTCGCCATCATAGCTGCCATGATGGCTTGGTTGCCCTATCTCGGTTCGATCGCGGGAGGGCTTCTCGTTGTTCTGGTGGCTGCCCATGATTTTCCCGCCGATCCCTGGTTGCCCTATGAAGTCGTGGGCGTGTTTGTCGTCGTCCGGTTGCTCGATGATTTTGTTTTCATGCCGCTCACCGTGGGCCGCAGCCTGAGCATGCACCCGCTCGTCACCGTCCTGATGATCCTGCTCGGCGGCGCGGTGGCGGGTATCGCGGGCCTGCTGTTGGTCATGCCGGTGCTCGGCGTTGTCATGGTCGCCGGGCAGATTATCGGCGAACTCCTCACCGACCAACGCATCCTGGCGCGTCACTTCCATGCCCGGGAACTGCGCCGTCGCCGCGCCCGGGTGGATCTTTTCTTCAAGTGATTCAGTGGTAGCCGCCGCTGTCCCTAGCGGCGGATGCTCCCTCCGTGGTAGCCGTCGTGGGGCCTCGCGACGGAGCCTCCCGCCCCTCGTTCCCAAGCTCCTTCACGCGTGCGTGTTAGGGAGCGCACCTTCTTCCATCAGACCTATAGGACTCATTTGACCTAGTCAGTTCCTAAAAATATCTTAAACTTATCCTCTCATGGATAAATCCGAGATCACCGACATTCTCGAGGAAATTGCCGTCCTGCTCGAGTTGAAGGGAGAAAATCCCTTCAAGGCCCGCGCCTATACCAATGCTGCCCGGGTGCTCGATCAATACGATGGCGATCTCGCGCAACTCGTCGCCGAAGACCGCATTGAGGAACTTCCCGGCATCGGCGAGGCCCTCCATCAAAAAATCACCGAGTTGGTCAAGACCGGTAAGCTCGAATATTACGAGACTCTGCGCGCCTCGGTTCCCGAAGGACTGCTCGCGATGATGGACGTCCCTGCGCTCGGCCCCAAGAAAATCAAGGCGCTCTATGAAAAGCTCGGCATCTCCAGCGTCGCGGAACTCGAAGCGGCTTGCCAGGAGCATCGTGTCCGCGACTTGCCCGGCTTCGGCGCCAAATCCGAGGAAAAGATTCTCGCCGGCATCGCCCAAGGTCGCGACTACGCCCAATTGACCCGTTACGCCGAGGCATGGGCGCAGGCAGAGGAAATCCGCGAAGCCCTCCGCGATCACGAGGGAGTTCTCCAACTCAGCATCGCGGGCAGTCTTCGCCGCGGACGCGAGATCGTGAAGGACCTCGACTTTGTCGCCTCATCGCGCCATCCGCAGGACCTCATGGATTATTTCGTCTCGCTGCCCTGGGTCAAGACGGTCACCAATCACGGCGAGACCAAATCGAGTGTCCTGCTCAAAAGCGGCATTTCCGCCGATCTCCGCGTCGTCAGCGACAAGGAATTTCCCTACGCCCTGCATCACTTCACCGGCAGCAAGGAACACAACGTCGCCATGCGCCAACGGGCCATCGCGCAGGGTAAAAAACTCAGCGAATGGGGCCTGTTTGAAATCTCCGAGGTAGCCGCCGCTGTCCCTAGCGGCGGTGCAGTCGGTATCTTGAAAAAAAGTCGCGAGGGAAAAAAAGCGACTCCTGAAGACGAAAGCAAACTCATCCCCTGCCGCGACGAGGACGATATTTTTAACGCGCTCGGTCTCCAATACATCCCGCCTGAGATTCGCGAAAATACGGGCGAAATTGAGGCCGCGGAAAAACGGGAAATTCCACGCCTCCTCGAATGGACCCAACTGCGCGGGACATTCCATTGCCACACGAACTGGAGCGACGGAAAGAACACGCTGGCCGAAATGGCAGGCGAGGCGCGTGAACTCGGTCTCGATTATCTTGGCATCGCCGATCACTCCAAATCATCCTACCAGGCCAACGGTCTGAATGAAGAGCGGCTCGCGGAACAGATCGAGATGATCGCCACGCTTAACTCGCAGATAGGTGATTTCCGCGTTTTTGCCGGCAGCGAAGTCGATATCCTCAAGGATGGTCGCCTCGATTTCTCCGACGACGTGATGGCCAAGCTCGATTACGTCGTCGCTTCCGTCCACAATGCGATGGCCCAGGACGAGGACGAAATGACCAAGCGTGTCATTCGCGCCATGGAAAATGAATACGTGACCATGCTCGGTCACGCGACCGGCCGACTCCTTCTCCAGCGTGAACCGTACAAGATCAACCTCGAGAAAATCATCGATTGCGCCGCCCGCACCGGCACGTGGATCGAACTCAATTGCAGCAGCTACCGCATGGAACTCGACTGGCGCTGGTGGCATCGCGCGCGGGACAAGGGCGTGAAATGCGTGATCAATCCGGATGCGCATCGCATCGCGCAATTCGGCACATTACGCCACGGCGTGACCATGGCGCGCAAGGGCTGGCTGCGGAAACAGGACGTCATCAATACGATGTCTCTAGAGGCGGTTAAAAAAGAACTCGCGCGTTAAAGCCACCGCTGTCCCTAGCGGCGGATGCCTTCCTCTCCGTGGTAGCCGTCGTACCGCGTAGCCGCGCTCGTGAGAGCGTGGTCAGTTCCGAGGTAGCCGTCGCACTCCGTGCGACGGTTCAGCTTCGGGTGGCCCGGACAACTTGAGACCTCTGCGAAACTCTCGCATTTAGCATAGTCATCCTGAGCCTGACGAAGGATTGGCTGGCTGCTCTCGAGACGTTCTCGAGCGAAGCGAGTCAATCGACCCTCACTAAAATCATTAGTCATCCTGAGCTTGTCGAAGGATCAGTTCGGGCTGCCTTTTTCTCAGGCATACAGAACTGATCTTGCCACACGTGTGTGCGACAAGCTCAAGACATCTCATCGCCGCACACGAAAAGTCGCGATCAAAAGCTCCGCCCGATGCGTCCACGTATGTTCCGCCGACCATGCCAGCGCAGCCTGCGCCTGTTCCGTCTCATAACAAAAATTCCTCAAGGCCTCAGCCCAAATGTCCTGTGTCGCGGCTGGCACCTGAACGCACCACGAACCGATATTAAGACTTTGCAGCGAGGGCAGCGCCGTACTGATCACAGGCAACCCACATCGCGCATAATCGAAAAGTTTCATCGGGCACGAATACCGCCCCGACGGCGTCTCCGGTTGTGTCGGAATCAATCCGGCCCGCGCGCCCGCGAGCGCCTGAGGCAGTTCAGCGAGCGAAACGCGCGGATGCCATTCGACTCCGCTCACATCGACTTGTTTGCCCAGTCGCTTCCAGTCTGCCGCCGAGCCGCCCACGATTTTCAGAGGGATTTGCGCGTCGCGAACGGCATGAATCATCAAATCGATTCCCTTCCAGCCTGAGATGGAGCCGGCATAAACAAACGGGCCCTCTGGCGCGCCGACGACATGATCGAGCGGCGGAAGTCCCGCATTCGGTATAATCGCGAAATCATTTGGCAATGCGAACCGCTTGCTCAATGCGGCGGCCAGCGGCGCGCTCGTGGCCATGCGCACGGTCGCGCCGGTTACCGCCTGTTGTTCCAGTTCGTGCAGGCGAAGCTGACGCTTCGCATCTTTTTGCGGCGTCTCGTCAAAGATTTCGTGCGCCTCGTAAGCGTAGGGCGCACGCATCTTCTTCAGCATCGCCGCTGCCTTGAGATGAATAATATAAGCCCAATCGAAGCGCGCCTGTCTGGCCTGCCATTTTTGAAAATGATGTTTGAACACAGCCGTGCTGCGGACCAAGCCAAGTGAGCGGGACAGCGCGACCAACTCCAGTCCGGGCACCTCTTTTTCACCTGCCACGTCCTGCAGGTGATGATGCATTTCCTGCAAGCCGCCCGCCGTCACCAGCGTGACGTCGACGCCTTCGCGAGCCAACGCCGCGCAGGTCGAAAGCGTATGCGCCTCGCGGGCGCGGCGTCCTGTCCATTCCTCCGGGTAAAGATAAAGCAGGCGCATATTGAAAATAAAGGATGGCAGCTTAGTGAATCAAATCGAGAATCCGTTGCGCCACGCTTTCGCCGGAGAATTGATTTCGCAACCGGGCATGACGGGCCGCGTGGTCGTTCCACTCGGGTTCGTCGCGGCGCGCGTGCAACCGCAGTAAAATTGCCGTCAAGTCATCGACGCTCTTTGCCGCGTAGGTAGCGATGTCACGTTTATCCAAAAAGTCGTTCAAGCCAACTTGGTCCGAAAGCAGCAGAGGCAATCCCACGCACGCCGCCTCCAGCGCACTGACGGGGCACGCATCCAATCCAATCGAGGGAACGACATAGAGGTCGCCGGAGCGCATCAAATCGCCGAGAGCCTTCGCCTCCAGTCGGCCACAAAGCCGCACGCGTTCACCGAGACCAAGCCGCTGTATCTGCGCCTCGATATTCTCCCGTTCCGGACCTTCGCCGGCCACGCTCAATCGAACGTCGATCTGATCCTTTAACCGACCCGCCGCCTCGATCAAATTGGCGAATCCCTTCCAACCCACGAATCGACCGCTGGCGACCAGATGCCATGAATTTTCACTTCGAGGAGAGATATCATTCGCGGGATGAAAGATGGTTTGATCCACAGGATTAGGAATGAACACAGGCTTGCGTCCTACCCGAGCCTCAGCCAAGCGCGCGACGCGTTCACTCACGGCAAACGCAGCATCCACCGCGCCGTAAAAAAACCGGTCGCCCGCAAAAAAATCTGTCCCCTGAAAACCCATGATTGTTTTCAATTCGGGCCGCGACCGTTTCCAGAACCAGGCCACGGGCCAGTCGAACGGCTTGGCCAGCAGGACGAGATCACAACGATGGCGCGACCAGGCACGCCGCGAACTCCAGGCAAAGTGCAAGCGCTGGACCAATCGTTGAAAACGCGTGCCGATGTCGGGAATCGATTTTGTTTCCCAGTAGGGATTCAATTCCAGTGTCATGGTCGTTGCGCGATGTGTGCGCCCCGCCTTCGGTTCGCCGCCAAAAAGTACGACCTCATGGCCGAGTCGCTGGAGCGCCTCGCCAACCGTGAAGGAAAACGTCTCGATCCCGCCCACCTCCGGCGAGCCGGGTTGGTCAAATGTCGCGTTGGGAAGAAAGATGCCGATTTTCATAATGTAGCGGCGGTCTATGACCGTCGTTCTCCCACGGCATCATTTGATTTCCGGTCATACACCGCCGCCAACACGACGCTGGCCTCATTCAGCACTTTCTCATAGGGAATAGTATGGATCGAATCGCGCAGCTTGGCCGTTTGGATCGCGTGGTGGAAAATCGCGTTGGCCTGGTGCGGCCCGCACGCCTCCATGGATGAACCGCGATCCGTCGGCGCGAACAGCGTCACCGTCGGACAGCCAACCGCCACGGCAAGATGATACGGCCCCGTATCGCCGGAAAGAAACGCCAGCGACTTTGCTTCCATCTGCGCCAGTTCGACTAGTGACAACTTCCCCGCCAGATTTTGCGCAGGTGTCTTCATGGCCGCAGCAATCTGCACGGCGAGCGACAGCTCGCTGCGATCTCCGGTAATCGCAATCTGACAGCCAAATTTTGTCGCAAGAGCGTCGCCCAGGCGTGCCCAATTCTCCACCGGCCATCGCTTGATTTCACGCGAGGCACCGGGATGAATCAACACGCGGTTCTCCCGCGCACCCGGTTCGCTCCGCAGATGGGGAAGCAACAACCGCCGCGTCGTCGCCTCGACACCCAGAGCCCTGGCCATCGCCAGGTTATTCTCGATCGCATGGCCGGTCGCATAATCGGGTGTGCCGGGGCGGCGCATCATCGGGGCGTTCGCCATCCAACGGGGAAAGCGAGTCCAGCGCGTGCGATACCTCAGAAAACCGCGCACGCCGCATTGCCAGAGAAACGGAATCAAATCAGGCTCCGTCATGTTCGCAATCAGCGCGATGCGATGCGGATCATCCTCCAGCTTGTCCCGCAGCCCGCCCCACCGGTATTTGCCACGCACGGTGAAAACGTTGCTTACGCGCGGGTCCTTTTCGTACAGCCCCAAGTAAGGCGCTTTCACCAAAAGCGAGACCCGCTCGCGCCCGAGTCTTTCCGAAAGCGTCTCGACCAGCGGCGTCGTCAAAAGGGAATCACCCAGTGCCGTCGTCGCGACCACCAGAATCTTCTCGCCCCGGTCAACACCCGCCCGCGTCTCCGCCAGCGACCACGTGCGCATCAACCGCAGGGTATGCCCCGCGTGATGACCATAAGTCCAAGCAAGATCAAGTCCGGGAAAGTTCATGGAAGGAAAAGCCTAGCCCCAAATCTCCTGCAATTTCAAAAAAACTGTGGATGCGGTGATGGCGGCCATGTTTGCGTCCGCCGGGGTGCGATAATTGGCGGGGCGCGGAAGCTGTACGACACGATGCCGGTCTCCATAGCCATAGGGGCCGACGCGATGCGACGGATTGTTGCAGTGTATGAGGGCCACCACTCGTGTATTGACCGCAAAGCCGAGATGCATGATCCCCGTGTCAGTCGAGATGAGTGCCTTCGCGCTGGACAACAACGCAGCCGATTCCGCCAGTGAAAGTTTACCCACCACATCATGATATGGTTTCGACTCACTGGTGAAAAAGTTATCAAGTTCACGAATCCGATCCCCTTGATCTCCACCGCCGAGCACAAAAATTTCCGCCGACAAATCCCGCGAGGCAAGACGCAGTAACTCCGCATAACGTTTCACCGGCCAGTCGCGCCACGAGGCCCGCCGTCCACCGCCAATTTGCAGCACCAATCGCGGTTTCACGCCGACATTCATCCGATTCAATTTCTCCTCCAACTTGGTGCGGTCCTCCTCCTTCACCTCATAGACCATGTGAGGCACCTTGGCGTCCGCGCCGACATATCGCGCAATTCTCAATGTCTGTTCCACGCCATGAGTATCATCCCAATCGGGTTGTACGACATGGTGTCCACAGAGCCAACCGAAGCGAGTCATGTCCGGAACGCTCACCGTCACATCGGGATCGAGCAGATAACTTAGGCAGCGCGGCTCGGGATCGTTTCCGCGCAGATGCAGGATGGCGTCCCACGGCCCTGCCGCGCGAAGTTCATTTTTGAGATCCCAAAATGCTTTCGGTCCCTTGTGGAAAAGAAACACTTGGTCGACAAACGGATTGTGATCCAGAAGCAACCGGCGCCGGCGATGCACCACTCCCGCCAAATGAATGCCCGGATACGTTTCCCGCAACGCCTTGAACACGACAGAATCGGTCAGCGTATCACCGATGCCCGCGCAGGTAAAACAAAGCACCCGCGAATTAGGCCCAAGTTCAATAGGCCGTTTCTGTGGCGGACGGCGTTTGGCCAGAGCCCGAAAAAAGGTCTCGTATCCATAAGCGGAAAGTCGACTGATGAGCGAGGCCATGGGCTAGTGATTGCACCCTAGTCGTCGCGCGCCCGCCATCATTTTTTTTGAGGCAGCAAGGGTTGAAGCGCCTGCCAGACCCGTTCCAGAGGAACCGTTTTCTCCTTTTCCTCGGCATGAACGAAAACGTGATTGGTTCCGCGCGAATGCCATTTCTTGAACGGTCCCTCCGACCAAAGCACCACCGCGGGCGTTCCCACCGCAGCGGCCAGATGCGCGGCCCCGCCCTCCGGGGTGAAGAGACAGACCGCCTTCTGCAACAGCGCCGCAAGATCGAGCGGTCCCGGTGTCGCCAGGGCAAGGACCCTCCCGGAAGCCATCTGCGCGGCCAATTCAACGGCTCTCGGTTGATCTGCCGGAGCGGCGACCAAGCCCACGATGAAATCGGTCGAAGCGAGAATTTGGGTGATCAGTGCGACAAAATCCTCCTCACGAAATTTGAGCTTAACCGTGCTGCTGATGTTGATCAGGAAGATCGGTGTAAAGCCGAATTGGGTCAGATGAGACTCCGCAAACTGCCGCGAGGATTCCGGCACAGCCAGGCTCAAATTAACGGCGTAGGTGTTGACCGTAAGTACGCCCAGCGGTTGCAGCAGACGCAACAGCGTTTCAATCTGATGCTCATCGAAAGGATTCTCGGGGAGGGCAACGAGATCGGTGTAGTAATCGGAGGGGCGATCCGTCCGGGGCACAAAACCGACCCGGATTGCGGCGTTGGTCAAGCGCGTCAACACCGCCAGTCGTCGATCAAAACCGCCTTTGGCCGCGATGACCCAATCAAAATCCTGCAATCGCGCGGCATTCTTCAGCAATGCCAACCACGGCAGCCAACTCCGTTTAAGCACGATGACCTCGTTGACCGCAGCGCAAGCTTGTGCGATGGCCGCACCCGCCGGATCGCACGCCACTGTGAGATGCGCCTGTGGATAATGCCGTCGCAGCGCATGCAAAAGCGGCAACGTGTAAATCATATCACCCATCCGGTTGCGACGGATGACCAGGATGCGTGGATCCGATGGATTTTTTCGGGAAGGTTGCTTGCGGCATGACCGCGGCAGGAAAGCGATAAAATCTAAAAGCGTGCTCATGACGAAGAGGAAGATTTAGATCGCGCCAGCATTTGATCCAGCGCCGCCTGGGCTTCGGGCACCGTGATCTCAGCCAGACACGCGCGCACCTGTTTCCAATCGCACGCTTCGCGGTTCGTTTCATTGCAGAGGCAGGGATGGATTAAGACCTGCGCGAGTGGCGACCAAGGTCCCCAACTGACCGGCTTGGTCGGGCCAAAAAGAGCGATGACAGGCACGCCAACCGCCGCCGCCATATGCATCGGTGCGGTATCGACACCGAAATAACCATCCGACTCTGCCGAGATCGCGGCAATCTGGCTGAGGGAAAGATTGCCGTCGTAAAAGAGCGGTTGGGTGCGGCAAAGACGAATGATCTCCTGCGCATGTTCGCGTTCGCGGGTAGCGGGCCCCGAAGTCACCACCACGCGCGCGCCTCGCTCGTTCTGGAGCCAGTCAATCGTTTCGGCCATCGCCGCGCTGCCCCAACATTTCCACAACCATCGCGAGACCGGGTGCACGTGGACGATTTTCGCCGGGCGAAGCGGCGCCAGTTCCGCGCGGACCCATGCGCGCAAATCGTCCGGGATCACTAGGCAAAGAGGCCCGGGCTTCGTCGATTTTAATTTCAAGCCCGCATGTTCCAGTAGCCAATAATGCTTTTCCACCTCATGCATCAATTCGCCCGGCGGGTAGACGGGGTGATTGTAGGCATGACTGCGCGGATCCAACTTGGACTTCCACGCATACGCAGGCTGCCCAAACCGATGCCGTGCACCGCAGAAAAGGGAATACCATGCGGAACGGTCCCCATCGGTCAGGCCGATCGTCATGTCGAAACGCCGCTTGCGCAATTCCCAGACAAACTTCAGTTCATAACCCAGCCGCGCCAGCGGCCCGCGACCACCGCCGCCGCGCTCATAGGCCAGCACCTCATCGATATGCGGATTGTTCGCCAGCATCGCCTCCGTGCCGGAATTGACCACCACCGTGATCCGCGCCTCGGGAAAAGTTTCCCTCAACGCGCGCAGGACCGGCGTGATGATCAGCACGTCCCCGATGTTTCGCATCTTGAAGACGGCCAGGCGCTTGATGTTTTGCAATTCCATTGTGGCGAAGAAACCGGCATCGTAACCGCTTCAATTCATGAGGCAATGGCGTATTCTCCATAGTGAGTCATCTCTCGGCTGGGGCGGGCAGGAAGTTCGGGTGCTGGTCGAGCTCGAATGGATGCGCGCGCACGGCCATTGGGTCGCGCTCGCCGCGCACCCGGAAAGCGCCATCGCGAAACGCGCGCAGGACGTAGGCATCGCCTTTGTTCCGCTGCGCACACACAAGGCGCTGCTCCCTTTTGAAATCGTTAGACTCACCGCGTGGCTGATCGCCAATCGGATCGATTTGGTCAACACCCACAGTTCCAACGACGGCTGGCTGGCTGGGATCGCAGCGCGACTGGCTTTCAAGACGCTCATTCGCTCCCGCCACATCGAAGTTGATTACCCGAATAAATTCTGGAGCGGAGTGGCCTTCCGCTTCATGCCGCGTCACGTCATCACCACGAGCCAGGTCATCGCAAACCGCCTCGTGGAAGAACTTGGCGTTTCGCCCCAACGCGTCAGTTGCATTTCCACCGGCGTCGACCTCACAAAATTCAAGGTAGCCGCCGATGTCCCATCGGCGGACCGTCCTCTAGCGGATGGCGGCAATCTCCGCGAAGAACTCGGCCTCTCGCCCGATGTCGCGCTCGTCGGGATGATCTCCGTGCTGCGCAGTTGGAAGGGCCATGCCACGTTTCTCGCTGCCGCCGCCGATTTACTCCAATCCTCGAAACGGTCGATCCGCTTCGTCATCGCAGGGGATGGCCCCGGACGCCAGGAACTCACGGACAAAATCGCGCAGGAACCGTGGAAGGGCCAAGTCACACTCCTCGGCCATCGCGCCGACGTGCCCAACGTCCTCGCTTCACTGGATGTCCTCGTCCTTCCCTCCTACGCACACGAGGGTATTCCCCAGATTATTTTGCAAGCCCAAGCCATGGCCCGCGCCGTCGTCGCAACAACGGTGGGCGGTATTCCCGAAGTCGTGGAAGACAACGTCACCGGCCTCCTCATCCCGCCGCGCAATCCCGAAGCGCTGGCGGAGAAAATCGCCACGCTCCTCGATGATTCCGCCCTACGCGCCCGCCTCGGCCAAGCCGCCCGTGAGAAAATCGAAAAACATCACAGCGTCGACGCGATGGGCGAGAAGTTGCTGGCCTTGTACGGGAGTTTGTAAATGAGACGCGGGATTTAAGGCTTATAAATCTGATCGTAAATGCCGCCCGTGCTGAAGTGCTTCTTCTGCGCGGCAGTCCAGCCGCCAAAGAGATCATTAATCGTGAAGAGCTTGATGGCCGGAAACTGATTCGCGTTCTTCGCCAGGACAGCAGGGTCGCGGGGCCGATAATGATAGCGAGCGGCGATTTCCTGGCCTACCGGGGAGTAGAGGTATTTCAAGTAAGCCGTGGCGACATCACGCGTGCCATGCAGGTCGACATTAGCGTCGACCACGGCGACTGGCGGTTCCGCCAGAATGCTTTGCGAAGGATAAACGACCTGGAATTCCCCGGGATCCAGAGCATCGACCGTAAGCAACGCCTCGTTTTCCCATGAGATCAACACGTCGCCCTCGCCACGATTGACAAAGGTGACGGTCGCATCGCGTGCGCCAGATGTGAGAACCTTGACGTTCTTATAAAGGGCCTTGATAAAAGCCGTCGCCTTTGCCTCGTCACCACCATTGGTGTTCAATGCGTACCCGTAGGCCGCGAGATAATTCCAACGCGCCCCGCCGCCGGTCTTGGGATTCGCCGCGACAATTTCGACGCCGGGCCTGATCAAATCGTTCCAATCCTTAATGCCCTTCGGATTGCCCTTTCGCACCAGCATCACAATGGTGGATGTGTAAGGCGAACTGTTGTCGGGAAATTTCTTTTCCCAGTCCGGCGCGATGAGTTTTGCCTTCGAAATAGCATCAATGTCCTGGGCCACCGCCAGCGTGACCACGTCCGCCTTTAGCCCGTCGATGACCGCGCGCGCCTGTTTGCCCGAGCCGCCATGCGATTGGCTGATGACGACATTAGCTCCACCCTGCTTCTTCCAGTAGTCCGCGAAGGCCTTGTTATACTCCGTATAAAATTCCCGAGTCGGATCGTAGGAAACGTTGAGCAGTTTGACGCTTTGCGCCGGGGCAGAATGCAGATCCGTCCCCAAGGCCAGCATGCCAAGAAGGACAACGGCTATTTTTTTCACGGTTACGACAGGGAGTTTTATGCCCCTGTCTCCTTAAGCCGTGATGCAGGCGGCTTGCCGAGATAGGTTTTCTCGAATTTTTTGAGAATCGCGGTGCGTGGATCAAAAGAAAAAAGTTCGCCGTAGCGCGCCCAGCCGACCAAATTCTTGAAAAGAATCTTGGGCCGCTCGTTGGGGAAAATTTGCGCGAGATCGTGAAGAGCTTCCTCTTCGGTGATCTCCTTGTTTTCGGATTGATCGATCCGATCGGCCAGGTGCTTGAAGATTTTCAGGGCGAGCAACAAGTCGTGGATCAACCTCTTGCGATTCTTCACATCGGCTTTTTGAAAGGCGATCCCCGAGGCGGTCAGGCGCACGGTTTGTCCGGGTGTTTCCACGAGGTCGATCAGTTCCGCCGCTTTGACCACGGAGAGGAACGTGCTGAAGTCCTTCTTCAATCGGGTCGCCAGGGCGAAAAGATTTTCGGGCTCGGGCTTGAGCATTTGCACCAATCCCATCACTTCACCCATGGTCACGTTCGGAATCGGCTCATAAGCGTCATCCTGAACGCTTCCGGGCGAGACAACTTCCGTCTCGGTGGCGGGAGGCTCGCCGTCGTCCAGCACGGAATTGGTCAGGATCCCGTGAATCTGCGAGACAAGCTGCTGGAACGCCGGGCTGGCTGAATCGCGTGGATAGGGCAACGGATTGTGCACGATCTTCTGCACCCGACCCGGATGCGCAGCCAGCACCACGATGTTGCGCGCCAGATAAACTGCCTCCGCAATATTGTGCGTGACGATGACCAGACTCTTGAAGCCCAGCGTCGAATCCATCGCGATGCGTCCGATTTCATTGCGCAGCGTCTCACCGGTCAACACGTCGAGAGCGCTGAACGGCTCGTCCATGCACAGGATTTGCGGCTCCATGATCAACGCCCGCGCGATGCCCACGCGCTGCTTCATCCCGCCGGACAGTTCCTTCGGGAGTACGTCGCCATAGCCGTCCAGACCCACCATCTCGATGATTTTTTGGAAGTGCTGTTCCTTCTCTTCCTGGCTGTAGGTCGAGTTTTCCAAGCCGAGCAGGATATTTTCGCGCACGCTCAACCACGGAAAAAGCGCAAAATTTTGAAACACCATCGCCACGCCGGGATTCACGCTGGGCATCGGCTTGCCCATGTACTTGACGAGACCGCTGGTCGGTTTGATCAGGCCGGTCAGGATGCGCATGATCGTCGATTTGCCACAGCCGGAAGGTCCCAGCAACGCCATCACATCATGTTCCTGTATCTTGAGGTTAATGTCCTCCAGCACCTTCATCTTTTGATCATCACCTTCACCAAAGCGCATTTCCACGCCGATCAATTCGACGATCGGTTCAGTTGTTGCGGTGGAAGTGGTCATGGCGGTTACCTCAAGGTCGGGCGGTTGGGCGTGGAATCAAGTGAGAAACTGGTAGCGTTCCTGGGCAATGGCGGAAAGCCGTTTCCAGACGAAGCGATTGAAGATGACAACGAAGATCGCCATGGAGAGCACGGCGGCGGCGAGAACGGAGAATTGGCCCTTGTCCGTGGCCTGTTGAATCAAGGAGCCCAGGCCCGTCGCCGTCTCGGTCTTCCCCTGGTATTGAACATATTCCGAAACGATGCTGGCATTCCAAGCTCCGCCGGCCGCGGTGATCCAGCCTGTAGTCAGTGCCGGAAAAACTCCCGGAAGATAAAGTGTGCGCCATTTCTGCCAGCCCTTCAAATGGGTCAACTGCGTGCAGGCGCGCAAGTCCTGCGGAATGGCGCTCGCGCCGGAGATCACGTTGAAAAGAATATACCAGATCGTGCCGAGCATCATAAGGACGACCGAACCCCATTGCAGGTTGCCATGCAGCAGATAGATCAGGATAACGATATTCGGAAAAACCAGTGGTGACGGAAACGACGCGGCGATTTGCGTCAGAGGCATCAGATATTTGGACAGCTTCGGATTGGAACCGATCCAGACTCCGATCGGCACCGCGATAAGGGTGCTCAAGGCAATCGCCGTCAGCACGCGAATGAGCGTAAGCAACAGGCACCCCATGATGTTCAGCCATTCTGAGAATGTGACCGCCCAAAGCAGTTTGACGAGGGAATAGGCGCCGAAACCAAGTATTACCGCCGCCATGATGAGAAAGATGGGACGCCACGGAATGGACGCGTAAAGCTTTGCAAAGACGCTGGGCTGGCGGACCGTTAATGTCGTCGGTGCGGCTGCGACAACGGGGCGCCGAATCAAACTCGAAAACCTCTCGTTAAGCCATTTAACGACCCACGAGCGGCTGAAGTAGCGGAGCACCGCCGAGCGCTCCTGAAACTCCGCTTCCGTGTCCTCAATCTTGAATCGATTGGACCAGACGATGAGCGGACGCCAGATGAGTTGGTCGATGGCCACGACCATGATGACCACCGCGACTACCGCATAGAACTGGGCCCAGCCATTTTTTTGTTCCTGCGCCACGCTCATATAGGAGCCAACACCCTTTACGCGGTAATCCTGGTCGCCGATGGTAAAGGCCTCGATGATCGACAGGAAGAACCAGCCGCCTGCCACCGAGACCATGCTGTTGTAGACCATCCCCTTGGTCGCAAAGGGAAGTTCGATCTGCGTGAATTTCTGCCATGGCGTAAAGCGCGCAAGCTTGCCTACAAAAGCAAAATCGGCGGGCAGCGCCTTCAATGAGTAATAGAAACTGAACGTCATGTTCCAGACCTGGCCGGTGAAGATGACGATGATGCAGCTCAACTCGATGCCGATATTGTTGTGTGGAAAGATCGCCACCAATGCCAGTTCGATCGGGACGAGAAACGCGGAGAGCGGCATGCTCTGCAGGATGTCGAGCAACGGAATGAGAAAGCGTTCCGCCTGCCGGTCATAAGCGGCCCAGCGCGCGTAAACGAGGGTGAACGCAAACGAAAGAACATAGGCCACCGCCCCGCGCAGGAACGAGAGCATCGTATAATAGGGCAGGTACCACGGAGAGAGGTCGATATCGACTTTGCTCTGAAACGGATGATTGAATTCGTGGCCCAATCCGATCAGGCTGAAAAGACCGCCGATCAGGGCCACCACCACCAAGCAATCAGCCACCACGGAACGGCGCGGCTCTGGAGTCGAGGGATGACGTTGGGCGGGATTGAGGTCCATGAGGAAAAAACTCCTCCCGTGGTAGTTGCTGCCGCGTGATTTGTCTACCGGAATGGAGCAAAGATCAAAAGTATTACCCAAATGTCATATTAGGCGGCGGTGGCTCGAATCCGGGTCTTCATGCAAAGAACGTCTTTTTGTTTCAGCTTTTCGCAAAGCAGGGTAGAGTTCAACGCCCATGGTTTCATCTCGTTCTTTCTCACCCCGTTTTGCCCTCGTTGTCAGCGAATACAATCGCGAGTACACCGACGCGCTCCTTTCCTCCGCACAAACCGCGCTGACCGGCCACGAACAAAAAGTTGTCCGCGTTCCCGGCGCCTTCGAAATCCCGCTCCAAGTCCAGCGCCTCGCCCGCTCCAAAAAATATGCGGCGGTCATCGCGCTCGGCCTTGTCTGGCAGGGAAAGACACCCCACGCCCAGGAAATTACCCGCGCCGTCACCGACGCCCTCATGCGCATCTCCCTCGAAACCGATGTGCCCATCCTTCACGAAGTCCTTGCAATCAAGACCGATGCCGAGGCCCGCGCACGCTGCATGGGAACGAAACTCAACCGGGGCCGCGAAGCTGCCGAAGCCGCGCTCGCCCTCGTCTCCATTTCCAAGGGAAAGAAATAATATGGGCCTTCGTCGCGACGCGCGGGAAGCCGCCATCCAATTCCTTTACCAGTTCGATACCCACAAGCCCGTCAAGGTGGACGAAGCCCTCGCCGCATTTTGGAAGCAGAACGAGGAACCCAAGAACGTCCAGGTCTTCGCCAATGACTTGATCAAGGGCGCGTTGGAAAAGCTGCCCGAAGTCGATGCCAAGATCCGCACCCTCGCCGATAACTGGGACTTCGAGCGCCTCGCCGCCGTCGACCGCAACATCCTGCGCCTCGCCGTCTACGAAATGCTCTTCCGCTCCGAAATCCCCCCCGTCGTCTCCATCAACGAGGCCATCGAAATCGCCAAGAAATTCAGCACCGCCGAGTCCGGCAAATTCGTCAACGGCCTCCTCGACCGCGTGAAAAAAGAGCTCCTCCGCCCCGCCCGCCAAGCCGCCGGATAGTTGACATTTTAGAAGTAAGACGGCATCTTACTTCTCATGACCACTTCTGTTTCCAGCAAAGGCCAGATTGTTTTGCCAGCTGAAATCCGGCGACAGGATGGCATTAAAGCAGGACAGGAATTCAAAATCGAACGCCTTGAAGCCGGAGATTACCGATTGGTGCGACAAAAGCAGCGGCCAAATGAGGGACTGGTCGATTTGCTCTTGGCTTGTCCTGTGAAAGGTTTCTTTGTTCCGATTGAGTCTGAATCAACGGACACGTTGTGACTTTTCTCACAGACGCCAACATTCTTAGCGAGCCCACCAAACCGCGACCCGATATTAAGGTGCAGGAATGGCTTCGGCGGCACGAACAGGAAATTGTCGTCGATCCTATTATATTGGGAGAGATTCAATTTGGTATTCTCCAATTACCAAACGGTAGAAAAAAGAAGCACTTGGAGCATTGGTTTAACGAGGTTGTGACAGGAATTGTCTGTTTGCCTTGGGAAGCGTCCACGGGAATTCGATGGGCAAAACTTCTCGTCCACCTTCGTCAACGTGGACACTCGATGCCGATCAAAGACAGCATGATCGCCGCGACGGCTTTGACTCACGGATTGACGATTGCTACGCGCAACGGCTCGGATTTTAAGAAGACGGGATTACCCATAGTAAATCCCTTCGACTAACTTCTAAAGATGAACAAATACCCGGCCTGACGCGTCCTAATACAAAGAATCTCGTTAATTCCGTAAATTCCGTCTAAAAATTTCCCATGCCCGTCATTGGAGTCCATGCAGATTTGGAAGGCTCGCAAAAGAAGTGGATCTTCGGCGCGCTCGCCATCGCCCTCGTCCTCCATCTCGTCTTCGCCTGGGCGCTCGGCTGGTACAAGATTCCCGGCCTCGAAATCCCCAGCAGCCACAGCGCACCCACCGGCCCCTTCACCGTCAAAAGCATCGAAATCAACCCCGACGCCTTCAAGTCCCAAACGGATAATCCCATCAACCGACTCCCTGTGGCCGAGCCGCCGCAAAACCCCGCGCAATTCAATCTTGATCCCAACCTGGTTGAGAAGGCCTTGCAAACGCCGCAGCCAGCTCTCGCCGCTCCCTCCGTCCCGGAGCCCGGCAAAGTCATCGCCGCCACAGAGATGAGCCAGGGCCTGCCCTTCGCCGAATCCGACACGGCCAAAATCTCCGCCGAGATCGCCAAGGTCGAACCAAGCACCAGCGCTGGCCCTGTCACCTCCTCGAAGTTCGCCCAGGAATTGATCAACGCCAACACCGGCCCCGCGCAGCCCGGTGCCGCCAGCGGCGCCCAGGTCACCGGTGACGGGAAAACCGGCACACTGCCCGGCTTCGCCCAACTCGTCCCCAGCTTCCACGCCACCGCCCCGGATCTCAGCAAGCTGCCTGAGCCGGTCCTGCTCCGCCTGCCCAGCGACGTCCTCTTCGATTTCGACTCCGCCATCCTCAAGCCCAGTGCCGATCCGCTCCTCAGCCAGGCCATCGGAATGGTCACGAAATATCCGCAGGCCGACATCCAGATCGACGGCTACTCCGATTCCTTCGGCAAGCCCGACTACAACCTCACCCTCTCCCAACAGCGCGCCGAGGCCGTCCAAGCCTGGCTTCAGGACCACATCTCGCAGTCCGGATACAAGTACCGCTCCCAAGGCCACGGCAGCGCCAACTACGTCGTCAGTCCCCAAGGCACCATCGATCAGCAACAGTCCAACCGCCGCGTCGAAATCCTCATCCAAGCCTTGAAGCGCTAACGCCTTTACGGTCAATGCCCTTTCTACGGTTGCGATTAGACCCGACTATTGTGCCGCATGGTTATTCTTTTTGAGGCTTTTCGGAAAAGTACGGCTTCCATTTGCAGAATTGCTGAAATGAAATTCCTGCCGCCAACCCTCGCTGTTCTTTTCGCGGTTGTCCCTCTTTCAACCCGGGCACAGCAAAGTTCTCCAGAAGAATTTATCGCTGCTTACAAGACGGCCATGCAGGAGAAGAGTGTCGATAAACTCAAAGCACTCACTTATTCAGTCGGGGTAAATGAGTCCGATAAAAGCCAGGTAAATTCCTCTGCGCCGTCGATATTCAACGACAGGGAAATTGGGAGAATTTCGCTCGAACCTCTTCCGCCAGATTATAAGCTGGTCTCCTTTTGGAACGGAAAAAAATTTGAGCCGACCTATCCGCCCGTCGGAATGATTAAGATACAATACAAAGAAGCTGCTCCCGGAGCGCCTTCCTCTTACTGGCGCCCTTACGCGATCATTAACGGAAATTACTTTCTCGTTGCTACCAAAAGCACGGATGTTCCGATGAAAACTTATCCTCTGGGTCCTGGATCGGATTCGCCGGACAACGAGTATCACTTCGTCGTCGTAAAACAAGGCAATGTCGGCTTCGAAACTTTGTCCTATGGCCTCGTAAAATTTAGCACTGGCCAGATTGTAGGGATGTTCCCCTGTGCTTATAAATTCGAGGGGAATGACGATTCGTGGCCTCTGCAGAACGCTCAAGCGGCTCAGGTTTATTGGAGTAAAGACAGCAAATGGTTCGTTCTGGACGAAGAGAATTATCGCTTCATGGGAAACACGACCTTGGGAACCATTTCTGAATCTAACAATGGAGTTACGTATCGAACCTTTACGCCTTCGGACCTGCAAATGAGAGGACTGGCCAATTGGCGAATTCGGGTCGATAAGGGCTGGATAACCCCAACGACGCTTAGTCTCGAAATCAGTGGCGTTTACGGTTCGACCGCCTCCGCCCCGGAAACGCAATTCACGCAAAACTTCACCTGCGAGGTGAACGATGTAATGCATTGTCGATTCGTAAAAACACAATAATCCCGAAAAAGCGAACAGGCAGAATTAGCGCTGCAAAATGACGACTGAAATGTCCCCGTCCCCTTCTCCTCCTCGCTGGATTATTCTTCCCCTGATGGTCGTCGTCTTCGCCACCCTCATGCTCACGGCATGCAGCCGAAAAGTCATCATCCCCAACGGAACCATCGTTTTTCTCGGGGATAGCATCACCTCAGGCTACGGACTGGACCCCAATCAGGCCTATCCCGCGCTGATCGATATCAACGGAATGACCCCCGTCAATCTCGGCGTCTCCGGCAGCAAAACGGACGACGGCTTGCAGCGTTTGCAGGACTATTTTAGCGCGAACCCAAAGCCTCAACTGGTAGTCATCGCGCTGGGTGCCAACGATCTTCTCCAGGGAGTCGATCCCGGCAACATCCAGACCAATCTGGCCAGCATCATTCGCGAGTGTAAAAGTCGCAATATTCCCGTAATGATCTGCGGAATCCGCATCCCCTTTAAACTCGGGACCGATGCCATTTTCCAGAAGGTCGCCGGGGACGCTCATGTGCCCCTATTGCCGGACTTAATGCAAGGCGAGGCAACTCAATCCAGCATGTTGCAAGACGATGGCATGCACCCCAACGTCGCCGGGCAAAAGCTCATTGCTCAAAAAATGCAGGCTGCGCTTCTCGACTCCTTTTCTTTTGACCGTTGAGAGCAAAAATAGAGAAGCGAAGACATACCTGTCAGCTTTTTCAGACCTCATCATTACATCAATTTCATTAAGCCGGGATGAGAATAGGATTAAAAATCGAACCCTAACGCCCTCGGTAAAGTCCAATTACATAGGGGAGGGTCACAGACAAAATTGAGAAAAACACCTCGAGAAAGAAGTAAAATTATGAAAACAAAAACCCAAATGATATTAAGCATGTTGGGGGCAATGATGCTCGCTTCGGGAAGCGCGTTTGCGAATTCCCCGAGTTTCCTGACGGTTAACAGTCCGGACCATCCAAGCACTTGGGTAGCCGGGGCCCATAAGGAAATTCCAACTCTCCGTTGGGATTCAACCCATCACATGCTCGTTGCCGACGTCAAGTATTCCACCAAGGATTACGCCGACAGCGTTAACCCCGCTGAGTCTGATTATCATGCCCTTACCTTTCCTAATGTCAGGTTGGCAAGTAACGGCAATGATCTTCTCGCCACGAACCATATTGGCGAAACAGCCAAAATTGGACGTATCGAAAACGGCTTCTTTGGGAAAAGTGTCGTTTTGGATAACGGTGTAGACCTGAATGTTCATCGCGAGAAAGGCTTGATCTACGCTTCGTTGACGTATAACGCACTTGAGAAAGAGTGAGTGCCGGCGTTAAAAAATGCGGCTGTAGGAAAACGGGATCGGAAAAAGTTGAGGGCTCGCTTTACCGTCAAATTAGCGGGCCCTTGACCCTTCCCCTCAGCGGTGCCTTCCCTCCGGAGACCTCTGTGAAACTCTCACATTTATCATTAGTCATCCTGAGCTTGTCGAAGGATCAGTTCGGTCTGCCTTTCCTCAGCAGTTCGGGTAGCCCGGGCTACTTGTTGCCCGGGTCGCCGCAGGCGACAAGAAGCGATCCGCCGACTATCACCGCAATCAGAGAAATTTTTTAGTGTCTTCCGTGGTGGCCACTGACCATCACACAAATGTGCCGGACAACGATTCAATACTTCAACCGCGTCATAAACAACGCCAGCGCCAGCGCAAAGAAAACAAGGGAAGAGAAGGGCTCGGTAGAGATGAGAAAAGAAGTGGCCTCTGAAGCCTCGGGCGGTAGTGAGGAAAAAATTTTCCAATCGAGGGGATTGGTGAAATTAAGGGCAACGCCGATCCCAATGCACAGCAGCATCAGGAGATCTCGAAACATATTCATAGGTTTGGGAAATCCATCTGTGTCTTAGTCCTTTGTCTTCGCAAATTCAAGAGGCTATTTGTCGGCCTCGGTTAACAGGCTCTTCGCCAGTGCCAGTGCCGCCGCCGTTTGTCCGCCGAGCATCCGGGCCAGTTCACGCTCGCGCGCCGGGCCTTCCAGCCGTGTCAATTCGGTCAGCGTCCGGTTTTGTTTCACCTTTTTCTCGACGGCAAAGTGGTTTTGTCCCTGCGCAGCAACCTGCGGCAGGTGGGTAATGCAAAGCACCTGGTGCGATCGTCCCAATCCGCGCAATTTCTTCCCGACCTGTCCCGCCGTTTCGCCACCCACGTTGGCGTCGACCTCGTCGAAAATCAGGATCGGAATTTCGTCCACTTCGGCGAGGGTCGTCTTGACGGCCAGCATCACGCGGGCCATTTCGCCGCTCGAAGCAATCGCGCGCAAGGGACGCGCCGCTTCACCGGGATTAGGCGCGAAAATAAATTCGACGTGATCGCCTCCGGAAGCGCCTAAAGACGGGGCCGGAGTAAGTTCGATTTGAAAGACCGCTTTGTTGAAGCCGAGCGCGCGTAATTCCTGGGAAATTTTCTCGCCGAGCGGTCCGGCAATTTTGTGTCGTGCCTTGGAAAGTTCGGCCGCCGCTTTTTCGAGCGCAGCACGGGCCGCTTTTTCCCGCTGGGCCAGCGCGGCGAGAAATTCCGAACTGCCTTCAAGCGCGGCTAATTGGGTCTCGGCGTTTTTACCGAAGGCCAGGACGGCTTCGACCGTTCCACCGTATTTCCGCTTCAAGCTCTGCACGAGATTAAGCCGGTCTTCGAGTTGACGGAGTTGGGCCGGATCGAGATCGACCCGTTCCGCTCGCTCCTGCACCGTGGCCGCCAGTTCCTGAAGCTGGGCGATGATCTGTCGATTCAACGCCTCAGCCTCGGAGATCGAGTCGTCCATGCGTTGCCAGGCCGTGAGGGCCCGTTCCACTTGGGCAAGTTGGGTGAGCGCGGCATTCTCCGAGTCGTTGATCAGGGAAGTGATGATGGATGCTTGTTCGAGGATGCTCTGGGCATGAGAGGCGGCACGATATTCGTTTTCAATCCGGACATCGTCCTCGGGCGCAAGTTTCGCCGATTGGATTTCGCCGACTTGATGTTTCAAGAGCGAGAGCCGTTGCTCGCGCTCGCTTTCGCTGATTTCCAGCGAGGCCCGTTCCTGTTCGATCTCGCGCAAGGCACGATAGGTGGTTGCGCAGCCGGTGCGTAAGAGGCCGAGCTTGCCATAGGCATCGAGCAACTCGGCCTGCTTCTCCGTGGCCAACAACGATTGATGATCATGCGGCCCGTGCACATCAACCAGTAAATCGCCCACGCTTTTCAGCCCCACGAGTGGCACCGGACTGCCGTTGATGAATTGCCGGTTGGCGCCTGCCGCAGAGAGACTGCGCTTGAGCAAAAGCGCGCGGCCATCGCAGGGTTCAGCGCCGATCTCCGCCAGCATCTCCTGGATTTGTTTCAGCCGATTTTTATCCGTGAGATCGAGCTCGGCTTCAACCGAGCAGGCATCGGCGCCGGTGCGGATAAGGGTCTTGTCGGCGCGCTCGCCGAGCAAAAGACTGAGCGCATCGATCAGGATCGATTTGCCTGCGCCGGTCTCGCCGGTGAGCGTGTTGAAGCCGGGCCCGAGTTCCCAGGTCAGGTCTTCAATCAGCGCCAGATTCCGAATGCGGAGCGAAACGAGCATGGTGAAAATTAGAGAGTATTAGGTTGAGGCGAAAGCTTGTTGTTGGACCGGTAAAAAATTAACAGGAAAACATGAAGACATGAAATACATGAAGCAGACTTTGAGGGAAATGGGTTTCCTCCTCGTTCCCAAGTTTCACTTGGGAATGCCCTTGTCCGCGCAATTTCATTGCTCGGCCCCCATGCTTCCTTCACGTATTTCATGTCTTCATGTTTTCCTGTTAAAAAATTGCTGAACTCCCTGTGCAGCCCGTGTGGCAGTAGAGAAACAACCTTGGAGAAGATAACCCCCGGTGGGAGCATCCCAATCGATCATCTCTCCCGCGCAAAAAAGTCCGGGATGGGGCTTGAGCATGAGGTGATCATCGAGTTCCGCCCAGGGGACACCGCCTGCAGTGGAGATGGCTTCGTCGATAGGACGGGGGCCGCGCAGGGGCAGGGGAAAAGCCCGGGCCAGCGTGACTATTTTTTCTGCCGAATCGAAAGGGGCATGAACTTCAAGTAAGGCTTGGGCGGCCTTGTTGAGACGCCAGGCGCGAGCGGCTTTTTCCACCAAACTCTGTTTACCGGTGGCGGCCTGGAGCTTCAACATCAGTTGATCGAGAGAAAAGGCGGGCTTCAAGTCGAGGGTGATTTGTGGTTTTATCATGGTTCGCAGGATGCGGCCCAGTTGATAGATCGCGCCGCCTTCAATTCCATATTTGGTGATGAGTAATTCTCCAGCGACCGATTCGCCTTCGGCGCGGACGATGATATTCTTGAGGGGCAGGCCTTCTGCCCGGGCGAGAAAACTTTCCGGCCAATCGACTTCGTAGCCGCAGTTGGCTGGGGTGAGGGGAGTTATCGGAATGCCAGCTTCGGAAAAAAGTTTCACCCAGCCGCCGTCCGATCCGGTTTGTGGCCACGATGCGCCGCCCAGGGCGAAGATCACGGCGCGCGCCTGAAAATTAACTTCGCCTTGAGGAGAGGTGAACGTCATCTCCCAAGAGCTTCCGAGGTAGCCGCCGCTGTCCCTAGCGGCGGATGCTTTATTCGACGTACTTTGCCTGTCCGTTCCGCCGCTAGGGACAGCGGCGGCTACCTCGGAGGTTTGCCGAAATCCCGTAAGCTCATGCCGAGGTCGAAAACTCACCCCCTGCTTCCGCAACCGCTCGATCCACCGGCGGAGCAGCGGCGCCGCCTGCTTGCTTTCCGGAAATACCCGTCCACTCGTGCCGATAAAAGTTTCGATTCCGAGTTCTTTTGCCCAAGCACGAAGATCATCCGGAGAAAAATCAGCCAGCAGACCGCGCCAACGTTCCGGCGAATTCCCATATCGTGCCGGAAAATTCTCGACCGATTCCGAGTGCGTCAGATTAAGTCCACCCCGCCCAGCTACCAAAAATTTTCGCCCCACAGACGGTTTGTGATCCGCCAGCACCGTGCGCAAACCCGCCGCAGAAACCAGTTCCGCCGCGCGGAGACCGGCTGGTCCGCCGCCTACGATGATTACGTCGCACGTTGTCATGGATTCAGAATGGCACGAAAAAGTGACGGGGCGGTAGCCTTAGAAAACCTAGATATCCTAAAGCACCTAAAAAGATAGGATATTTAGGATAAGTAGGAGGAAAGGGCTGGGAAGCATGACCAAATTAACGAAATTGGGGAAGGAGCTTATGGACGGATTGGGCAGATGGAGTTCTTGTCGAGAGGACGGTTCTGGGTCAGGTTAGGGATTCTATGCGCATTGTAGTCTTATTATGGGTGATGGTTCTTTTGGTGATGGCTGTGCCTGGGCATGCGGCGGGGCCCGATGAAAGCAAATGGCTTATCTCATATCCGGTTCCGGAGGACGTGAAGGCGATTACGGTAACGCTCTCCTATTGTTTCTGGGACCCGAAGATCGATGGGGACCTGGCCTCGAAGAAGGTGCTGCTGACGACGATTCAGGTGAAGATTGAACCGGGACAGAAGACCATTCCGATCCAGATTCTTCTTAATGGAGGGAAATCGGTGGTGATTGTGGGCAAGCAACTTTTCCGCGGAAAGGGACGTTTCCTCGACACGTCGTTTGTGCGGGCGGCGACGCCGAAGCCCAATTACGATGGCACTTATGTGCTGGCGCAGAAGCCGGGTGATCCGAAAAATCCGGCGCCCATGGGTCAGGTGGATGAGGCTTCCGCATGGATTGAGCTTGGAATCGACCTGAAACCGTGACGAAAGTAGGAGATGTCTTCCGGTAAAATTTTGAGTCTTGATGAGGTGGCTGCCTACCGCACGAATTTGCGGAAGGAGGGGCGCACTGTGGTCGCGACCAATGGTTGCTTTGATCTGCTGCATATCGGGCATTTGCGTTACTTGACCGAGGCGCGGGCCTTTGGCGATTTTCTCTGGGTTGGCCTGAACGGCGATGCCTCGGTGCACGAGTTGAAAGGACCGGGACGTCCGCTCGTGCCGGAG
The DNA here is from genome assembly GCA_013285645.1 of Verrucomicrobiota bacterium. Classification (GTDB taxonomy): domain Bacteria; phylum Verrucomicrobiota; class Verrucomicrobiia; order Methylacidiphilales; family UBA1321; genus JABDGH01. Next base: position 175,654 of record JABDHJ010000002.1, read on the forward strand.
GCGGATCGTGCGGAGTTGCTCGCCGCGTGGCGCATTGTGGATGCGGTGACGGTTTTTCCAGAGGTTCGCGCGACCGATTTTCTGCGCGTGGTGCAGCCGGATGTTTATGTGAAGGGCGGGGATTATACGGCGGAGTCGCTTAATCCCGAGGAGGGCGCGGCGTTGAAGGCATGTGGGGCGCGGATCGAGATCGTGCATTTGGTGCCGGGGAAATCGACGACGAGCCTCGTTAAGAAGATGACGGAGAAGAAGGATTAGCCGTCGGGGGACGGGGAAGCAGACCAAATTGCCAAATTTTCGAAATTACTAAATTGGGAAGGAGGGGGAAGGCAATGAAGTTGCACAGACAATTGCGTTCCCAAACACGCACGCGTGAAGGAGTTTGGGAACGAGGGAGGATGGAACATCCGCCGCTAGGGACAGCGGCGGCTACCTACTAATATGATACGTATTGAGAACGCGACGAAGCTTTATGGGCGCACGGGGCCGGATGGGGCGGCGGTGCATGCGCTTAATGGAGTGAGTCTGCACATCGAGCATGGGGAATTCGTGGCGATCATGGGGCCGAGCGGTTGCGGGAAGAGCACGCTGTTGCATGTGCTGGGCGGGCTGGATGTCCTGACTAGTGGGGAGATTTTTCTGGAGGATGAGCCGATTCACAAATTGGATGAAGCGGGATTGACGCGGTTGCGCCGGAACAAGATCGGGTTTGTTTTCCAGTTCTTCAATTTGTTGCCGACGTTGACGGTGGAGGAAAATATCCGGTTGCCGGGAGTGCTGCAGAATGTGGCGACGGCGAAGATAGAGAGTCGTTCCATGGAATTATTGGCGGCGGTGGGGATGGAGCATCGGGCGAGGCATCGGTTGCACCAGCTTTCGGGTGGGGAGATGCAGCGGGCGGCGTTGGCGCGGGCGCTCTTTATGGAGCCGCGCGTGTTGCTGGCGGATGAGCCGACGGGGAATCTGGATTCGGAGGCGAGTGCCAAAGTCGTAAAGCTTTTTCGGGAGATTGGGGAGAAGCATCGCACGACGATCGTGATGGTGACGCATAGTCGGGATGTGGCGGCGGCGGCGCATCGTTTGGTGGAGATGCGGGATGGGCGGGTGGTGTGAGTTGAGGGGCCTCTTGTTTGATGTGAACAACGAATTGTCCGCTGCTCCCAAAGACGGGATATGCTCCAAACAAGGAGCGCGCGTGGAGTTGTTGATTACACAGACATCGTCTTCAAGGGAACGGCGAAGGCGGGAGTCGTCTTTTGAATTTTTTTAATAACGCGCTTACCAAGGGCAATGCTTGGACACTCGACATATCGATAAAAAAGATAGGAGAGGCCTAAAATGGGGAGCCAAGTGAACAGGCAAAATACAAATTGTATCAACGGATGAAGCGGATGAGAGAAGGCCCAGTTGATAAAATCCAGTGAGGCATCCAGCAAGGGCAGGTGAATCAAATAAGCGCTATAACTGACGATGCCGGCCCAACGTAAATGTTCGAGCGCGTGGCTTCTCCATGATGATAAAGAAAGGGTAGGACTTGGGCGGCTTAAGTAATATGCCATTGCGCAAGTCGAAGATAGGGCTGCCATGGTGAAGACAAGGGGACTTAAAGGCTTGAAGAAGTAAAAGCCGCATAAAAGAAGCGGCCAGAGAAAGCTCCATGCACTCCGGAAAGGCAGGGAGGCTCCTTTTAGATAGGCGTCAGCCAAGGCAGCACCGATGGACCAACTGAACCAAAAGCAAAGCGGTGAATCCGTAAACCATCGTGAGAAATGACACATTGGATAAAGGAGAAGCAGAAGGCCGTCGGCGCCTCGCAAACCGATCTCGATCAGCCCTACGATCCACAGGGATTTTTTCCAACCCAGGTGATCGGTCAACCAAAGGAGTGCCGGATAAAGCAGATAAAGCTGTGCCTCGACGGCAATACTCCAAAATGCCGGATTACCAACTCCAAAGAAATACGTATTGCTAAAATTGTGGGCCAAAAATAAATGACTCAAGAGATCTTTCGTGCTTGTAGCGAAATGGTTCCAATCGCCACTGCTTCCTGAAACGAAATCGAGTCGAGTTGGATAAAAGGCAAAGGCGAAGAAAAGAAGGGCAAGCAGGTAGGGCGGATAAATCCTAAAAAAACGACGAATAAAAAATATCCTGTAGTCTTTGTTCGCAGATCGTTGATGACTCAAATGAATACAGAATCCGCTAAGTGCAAAGAAGATTGGGACGCCTATAAATCCAAATGCAGCTGGAAAAATGAGATAGATGGACTTACTCGGTGATGCGCCGGGGAAGTATCCGGACCATGGCAGGTGGTCGATGACAAACGAGCCCCCGAGTGAATGGAAAAGAAAGACGGAAAGGATGGCTACCCCTCGAAAGTAATCCAAAAAAGGGATGTGCTCAGCCGTTGGCTTCATTTCAGGGGAAAACCTATGTCCGTGATTTCGATCGTGTCAACAAGCTAATCCTGGCAATGGGCGTTTCTGAATGGAGTTTGGGAGCGAGGGAGAGTCGCTTCCTGCGCGCTTTGCGCGTCCGGGTAACAAGTAACACGGGCTACCCGAAGGGGATACAAAAAAGCCCCGATTTGGGTCGGGGCTTTTTGCTGCACGTCGCACGGAGTGCGATGGCTACCGCTGATTAGGAGGGCGTCACTTCCGGTTCGGCGGCGGGAGCGGCCTGGCCGGGGAGGGTTTCGCCGACTTGGAAGCGGGTGAAACGGCGGATGACGATGTTTTCGCCGAGTTCCGCGATCTTCGCGTTGAGCAGGTCATTGATCGTCTTGGTGTTGTCCTTCACGAACGTTTGTTCGAGCAGGCAGACGGTGCTGTAATACTTATCGACCTTGCCGGAGATAATCTTTTCGACCACGGCTTCGGGCTTGCCCTTGACTGAGGCGCTGGCGACGTCGCGTTCGACGGCGAGCAGGCTTTCGGGCACTTCATCGCGTTTGACGAAGAGCGGGGTGGCGGCGGCGACCTGGAGCGTGACGTCCTTGACGAAGGAGCGGAAGCTTTCGTTGCGGGCGACGAAGTCGGTCTCGCAATTGATTTCGACGAGCACGCCGACTTTGTCGCCGACGTGGATGTAGGAGCCGATGACGCCTTCCTTGGCTTCGCGACCGGCTTTCTTGGACGCGGAGGCCGCGCCTTTTTTGCGGAGGATGCTGACGGCGGCTTCGAGGTCACCTTTGGCTTCGACGAGCGCTTTTTTGCAATCCATCATGCCCGCGTTGGTTTTTTCGCGGAGCTGTTTAACGAGTTCTGGGGAGATGTCGGACATAGTTGTGGAGGGGAAAAGTGCGACGGTCATAGACCGCCGCTACATTAATTATAATTAAGCGGAAACGCCGGTGAGCGATTCTTCATCGACCGGTTTGGCTGCGTCCTTGCCGGGGGCGCCGGACTTGGCGGAACCTTCGACGATGGCGTCGTTCAGGGCTTCGAGAATGATGCTGATCGAGCGAATGGCGTCGTCGTTGCCGGCGATGGGGAAGTCAACGAGATCGGGATCGGCGTTGGTATCGGTGATGGCGACGATCGGGATGTTGAGGCGGCGCGCTTCGGCGACGGCGATGGACTCGCGCGGCACGTCAACAATGACGATGGCGGCAGGATATTTTTCCATGTCCTTGATGCCGTCGAGATTGCGGTGGAGCTTCGTGTTTTCACGGCGCATGACGGAGACTTCCTGCTTCGGCATGTCGTTGACCTTGCCGCTGGTCTCGAGGTTATCGATGCTGCGCATGCGGGCGACGCTCTTGCGGATGGTGGTGAGATTGGTCATGGTGCCGCCGAGCCAGCGCTCGGTGACGTAAAAAGAATTGCTGCGCTTGGCCTGTTCCTTGATGGTTTCCTGGGCCTGTTTTTTGCAGCCGACGAAAAGCACTTTTTTACCGCTGGAAGCGATGGACAGGAGGAAATCCTGCGCGGCTTCGAGTTGCTTGACGGTGTGTTCGAGGTCGATGACGTAGATGCCATTGCGCGCTTCGAAGATGAAGGGTTTCATCTTGGGGTTCCAACGTTGGGTGCGGTGTCCGAAATGGACGCCTGCGTCCAGGAGTTCTTTGATATCGACTCGATTCATGATGTGCTTTTCCAGTTTATGACCCGTGAGGGCTTCCGTTTCTACGGAATGGGTTTTCGTTTGTGTGCCGGTAAAACCGGCGTTGATTTTCCTGTTGAGACGGCATGGGCCGGATCAACGGGAAGGGTCAGTGTGGGGGAACCGGCGGGGGAAAGCAAGCGAAAGTGGAGGCTGGTAGTGGCTCAATTTGAATTTTCTTTTTCCTTAGGCGATGGGTTGGCGTGACTTTGAACATGCCCCAAAAAGACAAAAATCAAATCGCTGCTCGAATCGTAGCTCTTTCTACTGGTCAGCCCATGCCGACTCTCGGGAAACGTGGGAGGGCGAAAGTCAAAAAGACTAAACCCAAAAGCAAGAAACATTAGCTTAGAAACGAATAGCTCTTGGCTTTGGGCATCTTTTTTACTGCCTCCAAAAAACCATTTTCGGTAATTTGAGTCGGCCAATCAAGATTGATAGTAAGAAACTGGGTTTCGGTCTTGTCGTCCCTCCTAACAATAAGTGCTCCCACTTCCAATAAATGAACCAAGTCTCGAAAGGCAGCTTTTCTGCCTGCTTTTAGAGGCTTATATAGGTAGTTGATTGCCTTATACGTGTCCGGTACAGATGTTTCTCCTATTCTTAGGAACATGTGAAGAATGGTGAGATGCCTTTTAGCAATAACTGCTTTTCGATCAGTTTGCAGACGGCCAAAAAGTTCATGCATCGTATTTTGGAAAATAGATTTCGAGACATTGACGCGAATTTCCTGAAATAATCTTTGGCACTGATTTTTAATTCCCTTCAATCCAAAGATTAGAAAAGGGGTTAAGTCGTAGGCGGGCGGATGCACTGAACTCAATGCGGCAAGGTAAGCGAGTTTCTCATCGTAATAGTAGTTAGACATCGCAATGAACAAGTGATCTGTAAGTCCGGAACTACGAAGCATCAACGCCTCCACTGCTCGGGCGGTTCTGCCGTTTCCATCTAGAAATGGATGCATGGCGGCAAAATGATAATGTAAGGCAACGGCCTGGATAAGAGGATCATGATCCTTAAATTCTCGTTGCAATGCTTCCCCTAACTTTTGAAATGCCGCCGAACACTCATCGCCGCCATTGCATCCCCGATGTTCGGGGATTCCAAATGTAACATTCACATCCCGCTTGCGAAGTACCCCTGGAGGACAATGATCGGAATCTGCATCCCCAATGATTAAGGTGTGCACTTGGCGAATAAGATCGCAGTCCACTGGCTGATGAACAGGGAGAGAAGCTATCCATTTATAGGCTCTCATTGCAGCGTGTGCTTGTCTTTGAGAACGCGTTAGAAGTTGTTCGGGTGTTTCCCGCAGAGCTAACTCTAATTCTCGATCTGTAAAATCAGCACCCTCAATTCGGGAGGTGCCTGCAACTTCTGACTTTAACTGGACCGCTTGTAGGGCCTCCACCCAGCTTCGCTGATATGGGATTTGCGTTAGTGAGAGCACTGCGGCCTTAGCCTCAGTAAGTCTAAAAAGAAGATGCGGGTCAGAAGCGTTGTAATGAATCCACGTTGCTGGGGTAGTATATTTGATGATCGCGCTCATGCAATCAATATAATAGCCCCTGTTTCCAAGTCAATTATTTTTAATGTATTTTTAATACATTATAACAGAATGAGTTGCGAGTCTAAATGTGAAAATAAAAATGATTTGACTTCCATCTCATTTCCATTATATTTCTTTCAGATTTCAAGAGAAATTTATGAATAAACTGGATTCAAAATCAAGAGAGTATTCGATTGCCGTCCACTACATGTACTACAATTTCTGCCGGATTCACCAGAGCTTACGAGTCACCCCGGCGATGGAAGCGGGCGTAGCCGATCACGTCTGGTTGCTAGAGGAGGTAATCAGCCTCTTAAAATAAGATAATTTCTAACTTTTGAAGGAAAAGCCCGGAAGAGATTGGCGTCTCGACCGGGCTTTAAAAAAATTTCTAATCAGAGGCAAACCGGATTAGAAGGATGGAACTAGCGGATTAACTCAACACCGAGAGGCTACTCTCACCCGCTCATTTCTGTCAACAGGGTTGCTTAAGGAAAAGACAGTTATGAGTAACAACACAGTAAAATGGTCAAATTATGAGTTCACGGTATATGGCCCTAATACGACATGGAATGACGTGGCGGGACTTTATATCTTCGCTGGACTCAATGCCAACAATCGATGGGTAGCTCTGTATATCGGTCAAACGGTCAGCTTTCAGGAACGTCCAGGGAATCATGATCGCTGGGATGAGGCGGCTCAACTTGGGGCCACCCACGTCCATGCGATGGTGGTTCCGCTACAGGCCAACCGGGACGCAATTGAGAAACTGCTGATAGGCAATCATGCGCCTCAACTGAACACTCAGCATCGGCGTTAAAGTCGGTAGAGATACGCTCGTGTGCTTGCAAAAAGCGCATGAGCGCGATCTCATCCTTGTTATTTTGCGGCTTCACAAGCCAGCCCTTCCTAGTAAGCGTTGCTTTCATAGTTTCTTATCGGCATTAATCCTGCCAATCCTCTGCTTATATCATTTCCGTCAACTTTTTTAATTCAAACTGAGCCACTACCTGGAGGCTTTGTCGATGGCGCGATTCAACCCCTTCGGGGTAGGGCTGCTGTCACATTTACCCAGGGTAGGCGATGCGCCAACCCTGGGCTGTACGATCACAACCCTGTTGGGGTTGGTGGGCCTACTCTTCCTCTTCGTCCTCGTCTTCGGAACCGTGCGCGAGAATATTGAGGTCTTTCGACATTTGAACGAGACGTTGGGCGATCAGGTCAAGCGCGAGACTGATGCGCCAAAGGAGGGTGAGAAAGATGATGACGATGATGAAATCGACAATGATGATCGAGAGAGCCGCAACGTTCATAGGGCGACTCTATCGTTCGGATGGGACATGGCAAGGGCGTCCGTTACTTGCGCAATGCGGCGCGGTCTGACAGATTGACGCCATGCCGCAGAATCTCCCGGACGAGGACGTCCGCCCCATCCTGGAAACGAAACCGTTTCTGGGCCATCTCGAAGACCTGCGCTGGACCATCATCCGGTGCGTCAGCGCGCTGATGATCGGGGTGATCATTTGCGCTTTCACGGCGAAGTTTATTCTGCGGGCTCTCTATCATCCCTACCGGCTGACGGGGCAGGACCCGCATAAACTGGTCAATATCGGGGTGGTTGATCCGTTCTCGATCCACATGGAAGTGAGCGTTTTCGGCGGGATTATTCTTTCGCTGCCGTTCCTGCTTTATTTCATCGGGCAGTTTCTGCTTCCGGCGCTGACGCCGCGGGAGAAGCGTTTCCTGGCGCCGATTTTTTTCGCGGGATCGATTCTTTTTATTCTCGGGGTGACGTTTTGTTACGTCTTTGTGCTCAGGGCCGCACTTGAATTTTTTATCGGATACAGCAGGTACCTCGACATGGAATCGATGTGGACAGCGAAGACGCTGATCGATTTTGAGGTGCAGATGTTGATCGGTTGCGGACTCGCGTTTGAGTTTCCGCTGGTCATCATTGTGCTCAATTTGCTGGGGATTGTTTCGAGCGAGCAACTGGCGGGGAAGCGGCGGCATGCGGCCTTCATTATTTTTGTCGCGACTTGCTGTATTATGCCGACGACGGATCCTTTTTCGCTGACGCTGCTTTCGTTGCCGCTGTATGTGCTTTATGAGGGTTGCATCTGGGTCACGCGAGTGATGGATCGGCGCAAGGCTAAGGCTGCGGAGTGATCGCCAGGTAGCCGTCGCACTCCGTGCGACGGAGCTTCATCCCAGAACATCACCTCGAAACCGTCGCACGGAGTGCGACGGCTACCCCGGAAGAAGACATCCGCCGCTAGGGACAGCGGCGGCTACCTCAGACATTATGAGGCCGCGTTCAGCGTGGCGATGAGATGCGTGATGGCGGAGGTCGTGCCGTTGATGATGAATTGAATGGCGAGGCTCAGGAGGAGAAAGCCCATCAGCTTGCTCAGGGCATTCATGCCGTTGACGCCGAGGAACCGGACGAGGCTTAACGATTCGACCAAGACGAAGTAGGTGATGACGCAGACGGCGGCCGAGGCGAGGGCGGTAACGATCCAATCGGTGATGGCAGTGGCGTCGGTGGCCAGATTGATCATGACCGCGATGGCGCCGGGGCCACTGAGCAACGGCATCGCGAGAGGAACGAAGGAAATATCGTTTTTGTCCCGTGCTTCCTGTTCCTCATGCACGGATTGGGCATGCTCTTTTTGTGGGTTGAGCATTTGGAAGCCGGTACGGGCGATGATCAGGCCGCCGGCAATTTGCAGGGCGGGCAATGTGATGGCAAAGAAGGCGAGAATGAAGGTTCCGGCCAGGAGCGAGACGATGAGGATGATAAAGGCGTAGAGACATGCCTTGAAGGCCTGCCTGCGTTGCTCGTCTGGCGCAACACCCTCGGTGATCGAGAGAAAGATCGGTGGCTTCGAGAACGGATTGACGACGGGCAGGATCGCGATGAAGGCGAGGAGGAGATCGTGCAGGATTGACATGGAAACTTTCGAGGGAGGACGTCACCTTCCTGGCGGTGACGTCCTTGCCATCATACTACTGGGCCGGTGCAGGAGCAGGAGCCGCCGCAGATGCGGTGGTTCCGGCAGGCGGCAGCAATTGCTTGTCGCGCGGCTCGTTGAAGTAGTTGGGGCTGATCAACTCGGAGGCTGGGGGATCGGGATCTTTATAGTCGGTCGGGTGCACCACAGTCTTGCCGATGCTGGCATCTTCGGGCAGGGACTGGGCGATGATGACCGGCGTTCCGATCTCGACCAATTGGTAGAACTTCGCCGATGCGTTTTTATGGAGTCTCAGGCAACCGTGCGAGCGGGGAATGGGCCAGACATAGCCTTCATGAAAACCAAAGCCGGGAGCAAATCCGACCCAATTGGCCATCGGGTAGCCCACATACGAATAGCCCGGTCCGGGAGGTTTGCCCGCATCGCCGGACACCGCCGTGGCGCCATTGACCCAGAAGCCATATTCGCCGGAGCGTTTGGTGGGATTTTTCTCGGTGACCCGGAAGCTGCCGGTCGGAGTGGGGTTCTGAGGGGTGCCGACCGTCACCGGCGTGGCCAGTAGGCAGGTGTCGCCTTCCATGACGTAGACGATCTCTGCATTCAGCGAAACGAGCACCTTCACATTTTTTGGCTGCACCGGCGCATAAGCATCGACGTGGTAAGGTCCGCTGCTGGTTGTGGTGGCGCAACCGCCGAGGAAAAGGGCGGTCGCAACGAAAGTGGTGAGGTACGCCCAAGACTGCCAAGAGGTGGCGCGCCCGGAACGGGAAGAATGGGAAATCATGTGCGAGAATCTAGCACAGAAGGTGCTGTGTTGGGCAATGTTTTCCGTAGGCATTAATTCTTACAAATTCTGTTTGACCCCCCATCCGCAAAGAACTATTAGAAGGGTAGTTCTTTGAAAAAGCCACCACGGGTTGTGGTGGTAACGTGAAAAAGTGCCTTCGATTACGGTCGAAGGAGAATAGGGAAACGGGTGAAAATCCCATACGGTAGCGCCGCTGTAACGAGCGACGAAAGCCCCTTTGAGCCACTGTGCGGGGCACGGCAAGGCGGGGCGAGTAGAACGACCTCGAAGCCAGAAGACCTGCTTTTTCACGCTCATCAAGTCCCCGGAACTGTGTCCGGGGCCACTCTCTCGCCAAAGAGGGGATGGGATTCCGACCGCTGCTCCAGTTTAGCTGACCTGCCGCCCTCTGTTTCCCGATACGAATTGCGCCGTGGCAGGTGCTTAGCAGGAGAAAGTCATGATTGAAATTTTAGAAAAGCCCGCAGTAGTCGAAAAACCGGATTTTGTGGAGAAGGAAGAGGGACGCCACGTCGTTTATACGTTCCAAGGCCGCACCTTCCGGCTCGATAAGGAAAAAGCCCGCGCCCGCCTCGCTGGAAAGATGGTCATCAACGGCATGAAGAGCGCCGAACTGAACGTCCTGCCGCTCAAATATCACGAGGCCTACCGCATCTACAAGCAGATGAAGGCCAATCATTGGGAACCCGATGTCATCGACATGACGAAGGACTGCGCGACGTGGAATTCCAACAAGCTCAATGCCCGCGAACGTTGGATCATCGAGATGGGTGTTGGTTATTTCTCCGCGGCTGAGGGCATCGTCGGTGACAGCGTCCTGCACGTCATCGAGGACAACCTCACTGCCGCCGAGTTGAAGCACGCCTCGCTGCGTCAGATTGCGGAAGAGTCGATCCACATGGATTCGCTCCTGCACATCATCGGCAGCCTCAACATCGATCTCGATGAAGTGACGGCGAAGTTTCAGGACATCCCTTCCATCCAAAAAAAGAACGCCTACATCACGCGGCACATGCCCGAATTGAAGATGGGCATTGATCTCACCCAGACGGTCAACAAGCAGAAATTCGCCAAGGCGCTCTTCGGCATCACGCAGGTGATGGAGGGGACGCAGTTTTACGCGCTTTTCGCGATGATCCTCTCGTTGCATCGCCAGAACAAGATGACTGGCATTGGCCAGATGTTCCAATACACATTGCGCGACGAATCGAATCACATCGCGCTGGGCCGTTACATTCTCGAAAAGTTGATCGAGGAAAATCCCGACATCTGGACCGAGGAATTTCGCGCGGAACTGGTCGAATTCATGCGCGAGGGCATTGCGCTCGAAAAGGAATTCGTCATGGACTGCCTGCCGGAAGACATGGTCGGCATGACGCAGAAGGATTATCTCGATTACGTCGACTACAACGCCGATCGCCGCCTGACCAGCCTGGGGTTGCCCGCGCTTTCGAACGTGAAGAACAACCCGTTCCTCTGGCTCGACGAGGTGATTTTCCTCAAGAAGGAGAAGAACTTCTTTGAGACCCGTGTCACCGAATATCAAACGAGCGGCAGCGTAAAGAACACCAACGAAGACGACCTGATTTAACTGAAACGACCACGACCATGAGCACCGAAACACTTGAATTGGGATCCAACCTGGGCATCTCCAACACCACTGATTTTCCCCACGTCATTCGACGCGACCTGCCGAACTCCACCTCTGCCAAGCCGCGCGTGGTGGCATGGATCGGCTACAAGATCGAAAAAGCGGTCGATGCCGCTTGCGCCGCCGTCGGACAAGAACCGGTCGGCAAGCAATTGCAGGCCGAGGTCGAGTTCCGCATGAAGAAGGAGCGCCCACTCTTCATTCACATCGAGCAACTTCAGGACCAGGTTGAAAATCTGCTCATCGAACTGAATTACGGACGGGTTGCCCTGGCTTATGGCAAGTACCGGGCTCGTCGCGCGGCCATGCGCGAGATCGAAGCGCAAGTGGCGCAGACTGGTAGCGAGCAGTTGGAACTCGCCTCGCCCGACTTGACTGCCGATCTCCGCCTCCGCATTTCCTTTGCGCGGATTGGGCTGACGTTGACGCTCTCGGAAAACGAATTGATCGCGCGGTTGATGCGCAGTGTCTCGCTTTCACTGACGCCAGCGGAACAGCGCGAGACCGTCATTCTCAACGCCAAAAATCTTCTCGATGTCGATGGCGACAGCCGGTTCTTTGCCGGCCGAATTCTTCTCACTTATATCTATGAGGAGACCTTGCCGTGGAAAATGGCTGATGGCATCGATCAGCTGAAGGAAGCGCATCGCAAGGCGTTCCTGAAGTACATTCCGCTCGGTATCGAGGTCAAGCGGCTCGACCCGCGCCTGGCCGAATTCCGTCTGAACGAATTGGCCGACGCTATCGATCCTTATGCTGATCTTCACTTCGATTTCATTGGTATCCAAAATCTTTACGATAGGTATCTGATTCACATCAAGGACGCCGATCACCCCGAGGGTCGCCGCCGTGCCGAGTCGCCGCAAATCTTCTGGATGCGTGTCGCGATGGGCCTGGCTTTGCATGAATCGGATCGCGAGACCCGCGCGAAGGAATTCTACAGCATCTACCAGAACAAGCGTGCCTGCTCCTCCACGCCAACGCTCTTCAATTCTGGCACGCATCGTCCCCAGCTCTCGAGTTGCTACCTGCTTTATTGCGGCGATTCGATCGAGGAAATTGCCGAGACATGGACCCGCTTTTCATCGCTCTCGAAGTGGGCGGGCGGCCTGGGTTGCTCATGGACGGCGGTTCGCGGCAGCGGTGCGCATATTCACGGCACCAACGGCGAATCGTCCGGCGTCATTCCGTTTCTCAAGGTGGCCAACGACATCTGCGTCGCGGTGAACCAGGGTGGCAAGCGTCCCGGCGCGTTGTGCAGCTACATCGAACTTTGGCACACCGATATCGAGGACTTCCTCGATCTCCGCAAGGAAACCGGTGATGACCGCCGCCGCACGCACAACATGAATACGGCCCATTGGGTGCCCGATCTATTCATGAAGCGGCTTCGCGATATTTCCGAGGGCCATCTGCCCAAGGACGCGACGTGGACGCTCTTCCGCAGCAACGAAACTCCCGACCTCGCGGAAACCTACGGTCGCAAGTTCGAGGAACGCTACGCCCATTACGAGGCGCTCGCTGCGGAAGGGCTCATCTTCAGTCGCAAGATTCGCGTGCTGGCGTTGTGGAAGAAGATGATCGAGGCGCTCTTTGAGACCGGTCATCCGTGGATCACCTTCAAGGATCCGTCCAACATCCGCTCGCCGCAGGATCACGTCGGCGTCATCCACAATTCTAATCTGTGCACGGAGATCACGCTCAACACGAGCATGGAAGAGGTCGCGGTCTGCAATCTCGCATCGATCAATATTCCGAATCATCTGCGCGAAGATGGCTCGATCGATCACGCGAAGCTTGAGGCGACGATTCGCGTCGTCATGCGCATGCTCGATAACGTCATCGATATCAATTATTACCCGGCAGAAGCGGCGCGGTTGTCGAACACCCGCCATCGTCCCGTGGGGCTTGGCGTCATGGGCATGCAGGACGCGCTTTACACGAAGCGCATTCCGTTCGACACGCATGAGGCGATCGACTTCAACGACGAGATCATGGAGGCGATCGCGTTTTATGCCTATTCGGCTTCGGCTGACCTGGCGCAGGAAAAGGGCCGTTATCCGTCCTATCAGGGCTCGAAGTGGGACCGCGGTTTGATGCCGCTCGATACGCTCGAAATGCTCGAACAGGAACGGGGCACACCGATTCTGGTCGATCGCAAAAGCCGACTCGATTGGAACGGCCTGCGCGCCAAGATTCAGCATCAGGGCATGCGCAATTCGAACTGCCTCGCCATCGCGCCGACGGCGACCATCTCGAACATCATGGGCTGCACGCCGTGCATTGAGCCGAGCTATAAGCACATTCACACCAAGTCGAATCTCTCGGGCGAGTTCGTCCGCACCAACGATTTCCTGGTGAAGGAATTGTTGGCGCTTGGCATCTGGGATGATGAGATGCTCTCCGATCTCAAATACTTCGACGGCTCCATCCAGGGCATTGAGCGGATTCCGGTCGAGACGAAGCGTCTTTATAAGACGGCTTTCGAAATCGAGCCGACGTGGCTCTTGCAGTGCGCGGCGGTCCGTCAGAAGTGGCTGGATCAATCGCAATCGGTGAATTTGTTCCTCGCCGAGAACGACGCCCGCAAGGCTTCCTTCATGTATCGCGAGGCGTGGGATCGCGGTCTCAAGACGACCTACTATCTGCGCACGATCAACAAATCGGGCATCGACTCGGGAAATCGCGAACGCAAAAAGGCCGAGGTCGAGACGGTTTCCGTTGCGGCTGCCGCCTGCTCCATCGAAGCGATGCGTAATGGGACTGTCTGCGAATCGTGCCAATAGCCATGGGCATTAAATCCGACGGTTGGATCCGGCGCATGGCGCAGGAAAAAGGGATGATCGAACCGTTCTCGGCGACGCAGGTGCGTCAGGCCGAGGCGGGACACTCGATCATCAGTTACGGGCTTTCGAGTTACGGATACGACCTGCGCGTCTCCAACGAATTCAAGGTCTTCACCAATGTGTTCAACACGGTGGTCGATCCCAAGGCGTTCGATGCGAAGTCGTTCGTCGATATGGAAACGGACATCTGCATCGTGCCGCCGAACTCATTTGCCCTGGCCCGCAGTATCGAATACTTCCGCATCCCCCGCGACGTCATCACCATCTGTCTCGGCAAATCGACTTATGCCCGCTGTGGGATTATCGTCAATGTCACTCCCTTCGAGCCCGAATGGGAAGGGCATGTGACATTGGAGATTTCTAATACGACACCGTTGCCTGCCCGCATTTATGCGAACGAGGGCTTGGCCCAAGTGCTCTTTATTGGCGGCGATGAGGTCTGTGAAATTTCCTACGCGGATCGCGCGGGCAAATACATGCACCAGCGCGGCATCACGACTCCCAAGGCGTAGCGACCGACTTTTATGGAAGCGAAGGAACCTGTTGCGCAAGTTTCGCCGCAGGAACCTCACGACTGTTTGGGCCATGGTCAGCAATGCCCGCTCTGCGCGCGTGACAATGATTGTCGCGTGGCCAAGGGACATCTCTACAAGGATGCCTGTTGGTGCCATGAAATCATCGTACCCAAGCACATCCTCGACCGACTGGCCGAGGACACAATCGACCCGGCCTGCTTCTGCCGGTCGTGTCTGGAAACCATCGCGCGGATTTCGGGTGAGCTGACGGATGCGAAGGAGATTCTCGCCGAAGTTCGAAGAGTAGTTTTATTGGATCGTGTGAATCCAGTTAAAGATGAAAAACCGGATTTTTACCTCGATGCCGATGGCAATACCGTCTTCACGGCGGCCTATCACCTCAAGCGGGGGAATTGTTGCGATAATCAATGCCGACATTGTCCGTATTAAAACGATCTTCTAAAAACAATCCGTCATCCTGAGTTTGTCAAAGGATCGGCTCTCACCGAGTTTCGCAATTAGCTAGTTACACGGTGACCTTGAAAGTTTTCCGGAGGCTGATCCTGCCACACGTGTGTGCGACAAGCTCAGGATGAAGGATTGGAATAGGTTATTGACCGTAAATTTGGGAACTGGCCTCGATGCTTAGAAAGAGTGGAGTGTTGCGATGTTTATTGGCAAAAGCAGTTGCCGCTGCCATCAACGCCGAATCGTCGGGACAATAAAAGATCGCCTTTTTCCAGGCGCGGGCGGCGGCATCGGGATGGCCTGCCTGCTCCTCGGCCTCGGCGAAATATTGCCAGTGATGGCCGTTGCGCAGGTCGAAGCAATCGGTGCGTTGCGCGAGGGCGAGCGCTTCAGGTCGCTTATGATCGACATAGATTTTGAGGAGGAGTTCCGCCGTGTAGTTGCTGAGTTGGCCGTAGGGAATGGCTTCGAGGATGCGGAGCGTGCCATTGGTGTCGCCATCGGCATTGGAGGCGTAAGCTCGAAATTCGGCGGTGAGACCGTCGTCGTGTAATTGAACCGCTTCGGCGAGGAGTGCGTTTCGATGCGCGGCAGAAAAAGAGGGCTGGGAGAAACAAAGAAACCGGGCGGCTTCCCAATACCAGGGCGTGCGATGAAGGTCTTTCGGTAGTCCGGTGAGTTTGTCGAAGGCGAAATCCTCAAGGTCGAGCGAATTCAAGGCGATCAGGTTGCGCCCGAAAAGGCGGGTATCGACGGGCATGCCGTTGGTGGTCAGATCGCGATCAAACGCCTCCATGATTTCGCGGTCAGTCACGGTGGCCAAATCGGTGCGTAAATCGGGTCGCGTCCAGACGGAGCTGTTTGGTGAATAGAAGATCGGACGCCACCCACTCACCTTGAGGTAGTGGGGCCAGCGATAACAGAACGTGCTGCAGACGACAAAATCAGGTTGATAGGCGCGTAAATATTGAGGAATCGCAGCGGGGCGCTCGTTGACTACGCCGACTTCGTGAATAAAGGCTTCGTCGTATTTTCCGAAGCCGGTGTCGGAAAAAGTTTCGCCGTGATCGAAGCCCTCCATCTGCAACATGCCGCCGTCTTCGCAGCGATGAAACAGGCGGCCGTCCACGTTGTGCGCTTTCATCCATGCTGTCGCTTCGAGGGAGAGTTCGGTTCGTCCGTGATCATACTCGCGCCAGGTGGAACTGATGCTGGTCGGCCATGACGGGGCCAGCTCCATATAAATACCGCAGGCAACGAGTGCCGTGATGAATAAATGCCCCATGACATTCATCCATGCCCCCGGTTTACGCAGGGCGTTCGAGGAAGAAAAAGCGCCCGTGCTGAGGACCAGCAGCGGAATGAACAGTCCGAAAATCGGCCACGCTTTTTTGACCGTCACCGCCTCGAGATAAAAGAAAAGGGCGAAGAAGATAAAGGTGTAAGAAATTGCGCCACGGCGGAAGAAGATGGCCAGCACGACGAGAAGAACGGCGAGCAGGGTCAGGTCGCCGTAGAGGGTGGCGAGTCCGCCGACGAGTGGTTCCATTTCGCCGACGTAGGCGCGGATCGATTCCAACCGGTCCTGATAAAATGGCGGGCCAAATCGCGCCCAGCCGTAGGGATTGACGAAGCAGGCGAGCAGGATGAGCAGGAACGCACCGAGCCAGGT
The DNA here is from genome assembly GCA_013285645.1 of Verrucomicrobiota bacterium. Classification (GTDB taxonomy): domain Bacteria; phylum Verrucomicrobiota; class Verrucomicrobiia; order Methylacidiphilales; family UBA1321; genus JABDGH01. The sequence continues at coordinate 192,242 of JABDHJ010000002.1, forward strand.
GCGGATGGTTGTCCAGGGGATGGAGCGATCGCGGAGCCCATGACGCAGGATCATTTCGGCTCCGAACAGGGCGACCATCGCGGGGCCCAGGACAAAGGCGCTGTGACTATTCGTCCATGCGATTTGGAAAAGAGCCATCGGCCAGAAGGCGGTCCAGTTGGTGCCGTGACGATGACGCAGGAGAAAGATTCCGAAGAGGATCACGCCCAGATAGGTGACGAGATGTGGTCGCAAAGGGAAGGCGACCTGAAAGAACAGCAGCATCAGGCCGATGGCGAAGGTCGGGAGCGATGAAACGCCGAGATCGAAGAAGCGCGCCGCGCGAATGAGCGCGCCGACCAGGACGGTGTAGACCAGCGCGGTGAGCATGCCAGGTCCCCACCAGCCGAGGCTCCACGCGATGTAGAGAACTACTTGGAAAAGAGGATATTCGTTGATGACGGCATGACCGAAATTTGGATAGTTGAGAACGTCCTCCCGATAAAAGGCGGCATGCTCGACCATCCAGCGTCCTTGCGCGACGTGCCAGCCGAGATCGACATTGTCCATCATCGGGCGGAAACCACCGAGGATGACCCAGAGGAGAACGAGCGCGACGAAGAGCCGGTGCAGCTTTCCGTTCAGGCGTTCGCCCAGGGTGGCTTCGCTTCCATTCGACACGTGGTCATGGAAACATAGCGGGGCGTGGCTCTAAAGGAGAAAGTGGGGAGTGCCACCTTGTCATCAAGAGTTGCGTCGCTAACGAAAACGGATAAGATGACTCCATGAGCATTGTTGAACTCGAGGCGGAAGCCTTGAAACTCACGCCTGAAGAGCAGGCGCGCCTGATACATCGGTTGGCGGTAGCGCTCGATTCCAATGAAGAGCCCGAGTTGACCAATGAAGAATTGGAACGGCGCTGGGCTGACTTTGAATCAAGCGGAAATCCGGGCATTGAGGCTTCGGAATTGCGGGCTCGCGCGCAACGTCGCTTCGGTCTGGTCTAAATCTTTCTTTTCGCCCAATAGCGCGGACGACGGCCCGGCGCGACCACCGCCACGACACAGGCGTCTCCATCGCGAAGACGGTAGATCAAATGGTACGAATAAATCGGACTGGGCCCGACACGGAAAAACCCGGACGGCGCGCCCGCCATAGGACGAAGTCCGGGATGAGCGAGAATGTCCTTTTCGAGACAAGCGATGTCTTCAAGAAAATCCGAGATTGAATGTGTGGTAAATGGACGTAGAGCGATGCGTTCCAGTTTTAGGTCATGTTCGAGTTCAGCCGCTCGAAGGTAAACGATCTTCATCGTACAAGAAAAGAACGTGGCTTTTTTGTTTCCAGCTAAATTATTTTGCAGATTGCTTGCAAAGGAGCTTGAGAAGCAAAACCCCTTTTGATTTTTGTATACAACGCGCAAATTGTTCTTTTGAAAATAAGAATTAAAAAGACAAACGGGATGAACTGATCCTTCGACAAGGTCAGGATGGCGGAATTTGAGCGTGATGGTTTCTCGCGACCTCCTGCGCGCTGCGCGCGCCCGGACAACGAGTTGTCCGGGCCACCTGAACTGCACCGTCGCACGGAGTGCGACGGCTACCTCGGAGATGACCACGCTCTCACGAGTGCGGCTACGCGGTACGACGGTTACCTCGGAGGTCTATCCTAAGCTCGGGCCGGAGGAAGACGATTGGCGGCGCAGTCCCTTGATTACCTTTTGCAGGCGCTGGCGAAGATTGAGCGTCTCGAGGATGTCCTGCTTGCGCGTGACGTCGTCGATGAAGCTGTAGGTGACGATGTCGGCCAGGGCGTCGTAATCCTTGATTTCATTGAGAAATTTGAGGATGCCCTCGGCCTGGATCTCGCCCGCATCGTGCATGATACCGATCATCTCCAGTACTTTGACCGAGAGCGCCTCGACCTCGAGCGCGTCCGATTCCTCCGTGCTGAGAATTTCGATCTTTCCCACGTAGAAAGGTTTTTCCTGGACGAAATCTGTGAAGCGCACGCGACTGACTCCCTGGAGTATCAAATTCGACGTACCGTCCGGTTTGTCGACACACGCGCGAATTAATCCGACACCGGCGATCCGGTGCGGCACGAGGTTGGGGCTCGACGACGTGTGCGGTAGCGCGACGGCGAACATGCGCTGATTTTCGAGCGATTCCTTGAGCATGGCCCGGTAACGGGGCTCGAAAATGTAGAGAGGGAGCAACGCCTGGGGGAACAGGATTGCGTTGGGAAGGGTCATGATCCCTACTTCGTCGGGGAGTTCCATGGTTTAACATAGCATGGGTCATGCCGATTGCATTGGACAGAATGGGCGGTGGCGCGGTTACATTTTGTTCATGTCCCCGTGCGACCGGCTATTCCTTTTGCCTTGTCTGCTTGCTTGCGCTTTCGCGTCGTTGCCGGCATCGGCCGATTCGGGCGATGTGGAAGGCTCTCGTGATTACCCCGGTTGGACGCGCATGCCGGGCTTCGAGATCACGGATTACGATGAGGACAATCCCGCGGAGTACACCTTCTCGGTTTCCCGCCCGCTGGCGATTGACCTCAACCATCTCGAAGCGGTTCCGGTCGAGGGCCACCGTTATGTCATCCGCTACGAGTGGAGCGATAGTGCGACGCCGCCCACGCTGTTGAAGACGCAACGCTATTACGAAAAACTGGCCGCCGCCGCCGGCTATGTGATGGAGAAAAGCGGTGCGGTTGGAAATGTGACGGAGACTTTTCACCTGGAGAAGCAAGGCCGGCAAATCTGGGTGTTTCTCAATCCATCGGTCAGGGTGAACATGCTTACCGTGGTCGAGTCGAGAACGGCGACCCCGCCGCCGCTGGCTGTCATTCCTCCTTCTACCATCGTCGCGCCAGCGCCACAGTCCGAGATCGCTCTCACTCCCGCAGCCATAACAGCCCCGGTACCCACTCCAGCGCCAGAGCCGACCCCGGCGCCAGGACCGGAGTCGCCTCCTGCCACGACCGAGGATCCCCTGGCGACGATACTGCTAAAGGATGGACGCGTCATTCTTCCCTTGAGCTTTTTGCCGGGTAAGCCCGATCTCGATGACGATTCACAGCCGGTGATCGATCGAGTGGTTGCGATCCTGAAGCTTCATCCCGATCTCGATGTGACCATCGAAGGCCATACCGATCTCACCGGGGACGAGCAGTACAACCTGCTGCTATCCAAGCAACGCGCCCAAGCCGTGCGTACCTTGCTTATCGCGGGGCATATCAGTCGCCATCGCCTGACTGCGGTGGGACTTGGCGGCACGCAACCCGTGGCGGATGAGGGCACGGCGGTAGGCCGCGAAAAGAACCGCCGGATTGAACTCGTGGTGCAGACAGGTTCGACGAGCAAGGAGCCATCGCAAAAAGACGCGACGCAGGAGGGAGCTTCTCCGCCGATGGAACCTGTCGGGAGCAGTTCGTTTCACTCTACCGCACCCGATGGAGTGAATTACTATCCGAAACCGGCAGCGGCGCCGGCTATTCCACCCGCTGGATTATCGCATTAGCAAGGACCTTCGATTCAAATTTCGTCATCCTGAGACATATGCGCGGAGAGGCCTCAGTGGTAGCCGCCGCACGCCGGGCGGCGGTCGATGAGAAAGCTGATGCCGGAAGACACCGCCGCCCGGCGTGCGGCGGCTACCACTGAAACCGAGCCAAGCTCGGGATGATGGATGCTAAAAACCGTTCTGCCCTACCTCCTCGGCAACGGGCACAAACGATCCAGGGCCTCGACGGTGCCTTCCGCCACTTTGGCAGAGGCCACATAACCACCCTCGGCACGGACTTTTTTCTTCACTTCATCCACCGAATTACTGGGGCACCCGATATGCCGCGCATAACGATGGTCCATCATCGGCAGATCATTAAGATGATCCCCGGCGACGAAAATCTGCGGCGGCAAAATCGCCAGGCCACTCGAAATCGCCTCCAGGCACGCGCCCTTGTGGTAAAACTTGTGGCTGAAGCGGAAGTAGATCGAGTTGCGCACCGCGATCAACGTGGGCCAGTTGGCCAGTAACGGGGTCATGAAAGCGGAAATCTCGTCGGCCTCCTCTTCGCAACTGGCAATGATGCCGAGCGGCGAACCGGCGTCCTCCACCAGCTTGGCCTGGGTGTGGCGGGTGATGTAGTCCTCGACCAGTTTCCATACGGGATGCACCGACTCGAAAAGCTGCGTGTGCATCAGCTCGCACTTGCGGTTCCACTCAAACCAGCCGACGCCGCGCCGGTCGCGCACGAGCCAGATTTCCCGTTCCAGCGCGACGACCCAGTTGGGCCAGATCGGGGCTTTGCGCCGGACCAAGTCCTCCTGCAGGCTGGCGAAGGTGCGTCCCGTGTTGATGATCCAGTAGACATCGCCGTGCCTGCGCCAGGCGGTCAGGCGCTCGAAAAAAGCGTCCGAGATCGGCCTGCCATCGGCCTCGGCCAGGGTGCCGTCGAAGTCGGTGCAAATCAGCTTCAGGCTGGTCGAGAGCAGCGCGGTTTTCTTTTTCTGCTGGCTCATGATTTCTTCTTGAGGCTGCGGGGACGGTTCGACTTCAGGCAAATGGCTCCATAGGCGAGGGCGAGCAGGGCGGTCAACAGGTAGGGCGGAAAGCTCATGCGAATCGGGAGCGCAAACCAAAGAATGATGCTGATGACGGCCAGCACGCCGCCGCCCACCAGGAACCAGCGGGCCATGAAAGAGCGATCAAGCATGGATGAAATCTAAGTTCCACCGCGCAAATGACAATCCCCGTGTCTGTAAAAGTTCATCGTCTCGTTTGTATAACCGATTTTACGATTCTGTCATCCTGAGCTTGTCGAAGGATCAGCCTCCGGAGAGTTTACGAATCAGCAGATAGGTTTTAATTGCGAAAGCGCCTTGGAGGCTGATCCTTCGACAAGCTCAGGATGACGGAATTTTGGAAGAGAAGATTCCACCGAGATCCTCGAAGGAATCAATCAGCCGCCGTTCCTTTTGCCTTCCCGCCATTCCTCCGCTACAACCTCAAACAGATGTTCCACTTGGCGCCGCCCCACTTTTCCCATTGGGGCTGGGTGGCGGTGATCGGCGGTGCCTTTGCCATTGGCCTGAACAAGGGCGGTCTGACTGGGCTCGGTATTTTGCCGGTGCTGATTTTCGCCATCGTCCTGAATGCGAAGGAATCGACCGGCTTCATCCTGCCGCTGCTCGTCGTTGGAGATGTTTGCGCCATTGGCGTCTATCATCGCGTCGTCATTTGGAAGGTTTTCTGGAAACTCCTGCCGCCAACGGTCGTGGGAGTCGTAATCGGGTCCTATCTGATGAACCGAATTCCGGAAGCGAAATTCGGGCCGCTGATCGGCTGGATCATCATGGCCTTGATTGGCGTGCAATTCCTGCGCAGCGCACTCGGCGAGAAAGTGGATCATATCTTTGAATCGCACACCTTCGGGCACGGCATGGGCGTGCTGGCTGGGATCACCACCATGCTGGCTAATTCGGCGGGGCCGGTCGCCAATCTCTATTTTCTTTCCGTCGGGCTTCCGAAATGGAATCTCATCGGGACGTCGGTCTGGTTCTTCTTTGTCATCAATCTTTGCAAGATACCGTTCAGCGTCCATCTCGGACTGACCAATGCCACCTCGCTGACGCTGGCGTTGATGCTTGCGCCCCTGATCGTGGTCGGGGCCTTTTGCGGGCACCGCCTCGCGAAGATCATGCCGCAAAAGATTTTCGAGCGGTTCCTGCTGATCTGCACGGCGCTGGGCGCGCTGAAGCTGATTTTATAGGAAGGAATTAGCCACAAAGAGCGCAAAGAACACAAAGAGTCTGAAAAAGAAAAGCCCGTGCTTCCTTCATTTTTGAGTTCTCTGCGTTCTTTGTGGCTAATTCCTCGGCCTTACATCGGTAGTAAGAAAATGCCGGGTTGAGAAACTCGGTAAACTGGCGCATGGTTGTGTGTATTCCACATCTGTTTTTATGACCCTCCACCGCGCACCCACGCTTAACCTGCCGAATCAACTTACCGTTGCGCGGCTGGGCATGTGCGGCCTGCTGCTGATTTCCCTGTCGTTCGACTGGGCTTACGCGGCGACGACAGCCCTTGGCATCTTCGCCCTCGCGAGCCTGACCGACTGGCTCGACGGTCATATCGCCCGCACGTACAACCTGGTCACCGATCTCGGCAAGCTCCTCGATCCCCTCGCGGACAAGGTGCTCATCATCGGCGCGTTGGTGGAGCTCGTGTATCGCCATGTTGCGCCGACCTGGATGGTGGTCCTCATCATCGCCCGCGAATTCCTTATCACCGGCTTGCGCACCATCGCCGCGCATAAGCAAAAAATTCTCGCGGCGGAACGAATCGGCAAGCACAAGACCATCTCGCAAATCGTCTCGATTCTCGTTTCCCTCAGCTACCTCAGCCTGGGCGAATTTGGATTGCAGGGGACTTCCATTGCGCGCCTGCTGGACTCGGCTCAGCTTCCGCTTTACTGGATCGCATTGGTGATCACCGTGCTTTCCGGTGGGATTTATTTTTGGAAGAACGCAGCCATCGTCAATGAATCGATGGGGGCTGCTCCCGAAAGTCCCGCCGCAAAGCCAGCACCCAAACCGGGTGCGGCTCCGGCATCGATTCCTCCCGCTACCGAATCTGCGCCCGCCGGTGCTCCGGCCTTCAAGGAATGGGAGGCCATCGTCGAGGCGCTTGGCCAGGGCGCGCAAATCATTCTGCTGCGCAAGGGCGGTATCGCGGAAGGACGCGCTGGATTCCAGGCCAAGCATCCGAAATTCTGGCTCTTTCCCACGCGCTTTCATCAACAATGGGAAAAAACGAAGCCCGAATTGCGCCGCCTGATCGCGCCCTCAACTGACACCGGCAAGGACTTCACGCTGCAGTATTTCGTCGAAGTGACCGACGCCCTTTATCTCAGTTCATGGGAACAGGTGGCGCGACTGGACGACGTTCATTTCTGGGGCGAGGAGATTTTGCGCGAGCGCTTTGGCTACCAGGATCGCCCGGGCATGGAGCAGGGACTTCACCTTCTCATCGTCCGCGTCTCGAAGATCAATCTGCCGCATCGACTTAAACCCGCGCCGGAGTATGAAGGCTGTAAATCGTGGATCGATGTGCCGGTCGATTGGTCGAAGGACATTGCCGCACATGTCGTCCGCACGGAGGAGTTCGCCACGCGCCGCAGCCGGATTCTCGCCGCCGTCGCCACGATTTCCGTTTCATCGTCCGGATCGCTGCCCAAGGTGGCCGCCATATGAGCGCATTGGTTTTTCTCGCGCCCGGTTTCGAGGATATTGAGGGAATCACGGTCATCGATATCCTGCGTCGCGCGGAGATTGAGACAGTCGTGGCGGGGCTTGTGCCCGGCCCGATCATCGCTGCGCGCAAGACGCATCATCTCGCCGACGTCCTTCTCAGCGAGGTCGATCCCGCGCGTGAATTTGAAGTCATCGTGTTGCCGGGCGGAGATGTGGGCGCGAAGCACCTGGCGGAAAGTTCGCTCGTGCGCGACTGGCTGATGCGTCAACGGGAACGTGACCAGTGGGTCGCTGCCATTTGCGCCGCACCGACCGCGCTGCTGACCCACGGTTGGTTGAAGCCGGAGGAGAGAATCACCTGTCATCCCTCGGTGCGCGCGCAGTTTTCAGTTGGGCAGGTGCAGACGGAACGGGTCGTCGTCGAGGGCAAGCTCATCACCGGCATGGCGGCAGGCGCGGCGATGGAATGGTCCTACGAGATCGTCCGGCGTCTGCGCGGGGGCGCCGCCGTTGCCAAGATAAATCACGGCGTGCATGCCGTGGTGTGAGGAGCGACTGGAAAATCGTGCGATCCCTTCGGCTTGGCAAATTGGCGCGAAGTGGAGTTTCGCGGGGAACGGGAGGCGTCCCCAAATGGAGTTTGGGAATGAGAGGAGGCAATAAAATTGCGCGGACAAGTGCGTTCCCAACTGCAACTTGGGAACGAGGGAACACTGAACTGATCCTTCGACAAGCTCAGGATGACCGATTTTTTAAAGGGGGCTTCTACCGTCCCCGCGCCAGCAACTTCTCCGCTTCTTCCAGCGCCTGGTGGCCGCCCTTGGCGTCGCCGATTTCCGTTTTGACTGCGCCGAGATTGTGCCAGGCGCGGGCCAGTTCGGGATCGAGGTCCACGGCCTGTGAATAGTGGAGCATCGCCTGCTGGAGTTCGCCCAATTGTTGGTACGCCACGCCCGCGTCGAGCCAGATGACCGCGCGCTCCGGCGTAAAGGCCAGCGCCTTTTCGTAAGCGCGAATGGCTTCATGAAGCTCGCCCTTTTCGTAAAGGTGGAAGGCCATTTCATTCCAGGCGAGAGACGGCAATTCCGTTTCGCCGGGAGGTGTCGCGGCCGTCTCGCAAATCTCCATCGCGTTTTCGAGCCGATTGGTCCGCGCCAGCACGATGGCAAGATAATGTCCCGCCAGCGGATAGCCGTGATTGGCTTCGAGCACCTTGCGGAAAGCCTTCTCTGCGTCCTCCATGCGATTTTGTTGAAAGTAGATCGAGCCCAGTTTGAAATGCGGGTCGGCGTAATCCGTCTTGAAATTGATCGCGCGAAGGCAACACCGCTCGGCTTCGTCCAGTTGGTCCAGCGCGCAAAGGGAACCGGCCAGGTTGTCCCAGGCGCGGGAGTAGTCGGGCTTGAGGCCCACCGCGCGATTCAGCGAATCCACGGAGTGCTGGAATTCGCCCAGCTGAAATTGCAACGCGCCCAAATTGCACCATATCTTCGCCTGTTCCGGGTCCAGTTCCAGCGAGCGGAGATAGCACTGCAGCGCGGGATGTAGCATCCCTTCTTCGTGCTGGATCATGCCGCCGTTGAACCACGCCTGGAGATTTTCCGGATTAAGTTCCCGGGCCTTCTGGTAGGCGACCATCGCGCGTTTGCTTTCGTGATTATTCTGGAAGGCCAGGCCGAGATGCGACCAGACCTCGCTTAGTTGTTCCTTGGGAAAAGCGTCGTCCCGGACTTGGCGCAGATGGGACTCGGCTTCGGCCAGCGCGCCAGCGTCGATCCATTCAAAGATATCCTCCAACTGCGCCATGGACGGCTTGATTTCCGCCTTGAGGGAAGTCGTCTTGGGGGCCGTATCCATCGAGGCGAGCCCCTGCTCGATCTCCTCCATCAGGGCCAGCACGAGGTCGGTTCGCGCGGCCACGTCGCTGCGCGGGGCCTGTTCGAGATTGATGGACGTGCGGATGATGATGTCCTGCGCTTCAAGCGTCGCCAGCAACAGCGTGACGTGGCCCTCCAGAAATTCCAGCCACTGCGAGGGTGCGATCGAGCGCGGCAGGCGCATGGGGCGCGGAGCGGTCTCGCAGACCACGGCAGTGCGCGTGAGCAAACGCGACATCGCATCGTCGAGTTTCTTTTGCGTCACCGGCCACGCCGTCTCGGTCAGGATATTTTGTCCCACCTGAAGACGGCTGCGATCGACGGAGAGACGTCCAGTACGTTTGATCAACGCGGCCGCGCTGGGACGATGGTGCGAAGGACTCTTCACCCCCATGGTTTCCGGCGAAATGACCACGCCCATATCGGACCCAGGCGTGATATGGGACGGTTTCCTGGGGCCTTCCTGGACCCGCGCATTCAGGCGCTTGATCGCCTCGATGACTTTCTCCTCGGTCTGGACATCTTCGGGCCCAATGCTCAACGCCCGTTCATAGAGAGCACACGCTGCCTGGGGCAGGCCAAATTCCTCTTCCAGATAGAGGCCAAACCGGTAGAGGAGAGCCGGCTGTTGAGGATTCTTCGCCAGTTTGATGAAGGTCTCCTTTTGCCGCACGCTCAGGGGGACGGAATGAACCGTCGTGGAAGGGAGGGGCTCGGTGCTGCCGGTGGAGCGTTGCTTTTGTTTCGCCTCCTCGTAGGCATCCTTGGCGCGTTGTCGGCGCTGGTTCCAGATTTGTTCGATCCCAGCGGTGATGGCCTGCAACGTCTGGAGGGTGTCGATCGACTTCTGGTCGAAACAAAGGATGAGAAGCTGGCGCCAATGCCGTACTTCAGCAGGATCACGCTCAATTTTGACGAGGATGTCCTGCGCTGCCTGGGTGGTAAAATTCATAGGGACACTGAGCTGTCCCGATAAAGATGCGCGAGGAACCGCCGGGCGGCAAGTGGCATAGCGTAACAATTATCAAACGAAGACGGCATATTGATAGGGGGTGAAAGGACCGAATAACAAGAGAGCTCGGTGCTTTAGACGCCGGGAAGCTGCAATATATTCGCACAAATTGATCTAATCTTAAAAAAATTCTGCTCAAGGGCCCGGAAGATCGCTACTCTCGGCTCCCATGTCCGATGTCCTTACGCCCATGATGCAGCAGTATCATCGGCTCAAGCGCGAGATTCCCCCGGATGCTTTCCTGCTCTTCCGGCTGGGCGATTTCTACGAGTTGTTCTTCGGCGATGCCGAGGAAGGCTCGCGCCTGCTCGATCTCACCCTGACCCAGCGGCAGGGAACGCCCATGTGCGGCATGCCTTATCACGCGGCGGAAGGCTATATCGCGCAACTCCTCAAGGCGGGACGTCGCGTGGCCATTTGTGACCAAATGGAGGCGGCCAAGCCCGGACAGATGGTCCGGCGCGAAATCACGCAGATTCTCACCCCCGGCAGTATTCTCGATGCGGGGCAACTCGAACCGAAGCAGAACAACTTTCTCGTCGCCGTCGCACCGCTGGCGGACAGCTTCGGCGTGGCCGCGCTCGACCTGACCACCGGCGAATTTTTCGCGGGCGATTTCGCTACCCCGGAAGCCCTGCGCGACGCGGTGGGACGGCTCAGCCCGGCGGAGGTCGTCGTGGCGCAGGGGCACCGTATCGATCTGGAAACCTCGGCTCTCTCCAATGGGGAAAAGCTCGCCTACTTGCTCGTTGAACATGATGCCTGGAGTTTCGCCCCGGATGCGGCGGAGCACACGCTGCGGGACCATTTCAAGACGGCATCGCTCGATGGTTTCGGTCTGGCCGATGCCGGTTCCAAGGGAGCCCTCAGCGCGGCGGGTGGTTTGCTCCATTACTTGGGACATGAACTGCGGCGTTCACTGGGGCACGTTCATTCGTTGCGCCTCTGGCAGAGGGAAGATGTGCTCATTCTCGATGCGGCCACGCGGCGTAATCTTGAGTTGGTCGATCCGTTACGGGCGGGCTCGGGCCAGACGACGCTGCTTTCCTCTGTAGATCGCACCGTGACCTCCGGCGGCGGCAGACTTCTTCGCCAATGGCTGCTTGCCCCCTTGCGGGATATTCCCGGCATCGAGCGCCGCCAAAGCGTGGTCGGCTGGGCACGGACGAATCAGCCCGAACGGACCGCGCTGCAGGAACGCCTGCGGCAGGTGCGCGATGTGGAACGGCTCGTCGCCCGGCTCGTCCAAGGCAGCGGCAATGCCCGCGATTTGATCGCCCTGCGGGTCTCTCTCGAACAATTGCCCGGTCTGCGAAACCTGCTCGAAAAGCATGACGTGACTGCCCTGCGCGAATTGGGTGAAAAGATCACTCCACTCCCTGATTTATCTGAACTTTATTGCCGTGCGTTGGCGGACGATCCGCCCATTGTTCTCAAAGAGGGCGGTCTCATTCGCGCGGGCTATAACGCGTCCCTCGACGAATTGCGCGCGGCCTCGGTCGAGGGCCAGGAATGGCTGGCCGATCTCCAGCGCCGCGAGCAGGAGCGCACCGGAATCAAGTCGCTCAAGGTGCGCTACAACCAGGTCTTCGGCTACTATATCGAGATCAGCGCCGCCAATCTTGGCGCCGTCCCCGCCGACTACACGCGCAAGCAAACGCTCGCCAATGCGGAACGTTTTGTGACGCCTGAGCTGAAGCAGATGGAATCGAAAATCCTCGGCGCGCAGGAACGCTCGCGGCAGCTAGAGTACGAACTTTTCCTCGATCTGCGCTCGGCGGCGGTGCCTCACTTGCGTGTCATCCAAGACACGGCCCGGGCGCTGCACGAAATCGACGTGCTGCTCGGCTGGGGCGCGCTGGCGCAGGAGCGCGATTACATCAAGCCTGAGATGAACGATGGCGGCCTGCTTCTCTTAGAGGAGTCGCGTCACCCCGTTCTCGAACAACTCGCCGCCAGCGAGAAATTTGTGCCGAACGACGTGCGGCTGGAGATCGAAACCGAACGGCTGGTCATTCTCACTGGACCGAACATGGCGGGCAAGAGCACCTACATCCGGCAGGTCGCCGTGCTGGCGTTGCTGGCCCATTGTGGCTGCTTTGTCCCCGCGAAGCGCGCAGTGGTCGGGCTGCTCGACCGCATTTTCACCCGCGTCGGCGCGAGCGACGACCTCGGACGCGGCCAGAGCACCTTCATGGTCGAGATGAACGAGACGGCCAACATCCTCAACCACGCCACCAACCGCAGCCTCGTTATTCTGGACGAGATCGGACGCGGCACGAGCACCTTCGACGGGTTGAGCATCGCGTGGTCCGTGGCTGAGTATCTCAACTCCACGCTGCGCGCCCGCACGCTCTTCGCCACTCATTACCACGAGTTGACCGAACTCGCGCGGCTCCTCCCCGCGACCAAGAATTACAACGTCGCCGTGCGTGAATGGGGCGATCACATCGTCTTCCTCCGCAAAATCATCCCCGGCGGAACGGACAAAAGCTACGGCATCCAGGTCGCCCGCCTCGCCGGTCTTCCAGCGCCCGTCCTCAAACGCGCCAAGGAAATCCTGCGCCAACTCGAAGAAGGCCAGATCGACGACACCGGCCTCCCCAAAATGGCCAAGGCCAAGCAAAAGAAAGAGAAGGCCCGAGAAGTCCTAAAGGAACTCGATCTATTCGGGCGCGGTGGCCAGGAGCCCGGAAGCTCCTCCTAATAGACCTCAGCAAAGCCCCTCTTCAAAGTCCGTCATCCTGAGCTTGTCGAAGGATCAGTTCGGTCTGCCTTTTATTCGAGATATTTGATATTAAGGGAAAACGAAAAGAATATGCCTGTCATTGAACAAATTACTCCCAAGAGCGTCTCGATCTTCAAGGCTACACGTCTGCAGGCTCTACAAGATTCTCCGACGGCATTCGGAAGCACCTACGCGAAAGAATCCCTTTTCACGGACGAAGACTGGGGCAAGCGGGCCGCGCAATGGACCAGCGAAAGGTCAATGGGTTATCTGGCGATGGAGGCGGGAAAACCGTGCGGGATTGTCGCCTCATTTTTGGATGAAAATGATCCGCACAAAGCCCAGCTGGTTTCCATGTGGGTTGCCCCGACGCACCGGCGAAGCGGCGTCGGCCAATCGTTGATCGAGACCGTCCGGGCATGGGCGGCCAGTAGAGGAGCGAGGCAACTGCTCTTGACCGTCACCAGCAACAACCTGACCGCAATCAAATTCTACCAGCGAAACGGATTCTCCATGACCGGAAACACGGAACCGTATCCGAATGACCCGGTTCTTTTTGAATACGAGATGGCCCGGTCCATATAACCCTCACGCGGACCTTCACCTAAAAACCCCATTAATTTGTTAATTCCGTCAAAACTCGGTAAGGTTAAAAATCCGTAATTTTCCCTCTTGCTCTTTTTACACTTTTAGCGTTAATTTGTTCTCATGAAGCGAATCCTCTCCATCGCCTTGGTGCTGACCATGGCCCTGACCTCCGCCCGCGCGGACATCTCCATGCCGATCAAGGATTCGTTTTACGACAAACTCGGACGCGGTATCTCCGACATCATCACCTCTCCCTCCGAGATGCTCGTCTCGCAGTACGGCATGATCGACACCGAAGGCGCCAACGTCGCGTTCTGCAAAGGCTTTATCGCCCAGGGTGTTTCCCGGATGGTCATGGATATCGGCATCGGCGTCTTTGAAGTCGTTACCTCTCCCTTCCCGACCAACAACGGTTCCTATCGCAGCCAGAAATTGCCGCCCTACGATTCCATGGTCGTCAATTGCTACCCTCCCGGCGACCTGACGAATTGGTACTAAGGTCACCCGACGCAGCCCGCGCGGATTTTTCACAACGGCTTTCCCGTTTCACGTCCCATTAACTCGACCGCAGACTCCGTTCCCGTGCTAACGCGTGGGGATATCATCGATGTCACCATTGAAAAGGTGATTTTTGGCGGCGACGGCCTTGCCCGGACGCCGCACGGGTTTGTCATTTTCGTTCCCTTTAGCGCCGAGGGCGACCAGCTCAAGGTTCGCATCACAGATCGCAAATCGCATCACGCACGCGGTGAAATCGTCGAGATCACGCAGCCCGGTCCTGCCCGGGATAATCCTCCCTGTCCCTACTACGCCAAGTGCGGCGGTTGCCAGTACCAGCACCTCACCTATGCCGAGGAATGCCGCCTTAAAGAGAATCAGGTAAGAGAAGCCTTTGCGCGCGTGGGCAAATTACCGGATGCCCCGGTTCTGCCAATCATTCCCAGCCCGAATCCCTACGGCTATCGCAACCGGATCACGGTTCACGCCGAAGAAGGAAAAATCGGTTTTCGCGGCGTGAACGGGCGCGAGCTGATCGATATCCGCGAATGCCTTTTGGCGCGACCCGCCGTGAACGTGGAGTTGGAGAAGCTGCGCACGAGTCGCCAGGCGGAGGGCCATTATTCTCTGCGCGATTCGACCGTGCCCCGGAGCGGTTTTTTCCAGGCGAATCAAGACCTGCACGAAGCTTTGCGTGAATTGATTGGCGCGGCGTTACCTGAAAAGGGCGGGATGTTGCTCGAAGGCTATTGCGGCGGTGGTTTCTTCACGGAAATTGTGGCGGGACGATTTCAGCAAGTGATAGCCGTCGATAACGACCCGCGCACGCTTCGTGATGCGCATCGGCTCGGGCTGACCAACGTGGAGTGGCGCGATGCCGATGTCGCCTTCGTTCTACCGGAGGAATTGCGGGCCCTTACCGAGGCGACCGGAAAAGAAACCAGCGTGCTGGTCGATCCCCCAAGGGAAGGACTTCCTCTTCGTCTGGCCGAGGCGCTCTGTCTCGATCAAGTGGCGCACCTCGTTTACGTCTCATGCGACCCAGCCACGCTGGCCCGCGACGCGCGGATGCTCTCGAAATCGTACCAGCTCGTTTCCGTACAACCGATCGACCTCTTCCCCCGCACCGCGCAGATCGAATGCGTGAGTGTGTGGCGCAGGAACTGATTTTGACGGAATTACGGGAGGCAGACGGAATTAACGGAATATTAACTAAAAACGATCCGTCATCCTGAGCTTGTCGAAGGATCAGTTCCGCCTGTCTTTTCCTCGTTCCCCAACTCCATCACGCGTGCGTGTTTGGGAACGCAATTCAATTACTTCCCGCAAACCTCATAAAAAAATTCCGTTAATTCCGTCTGCCTCCCGTAATTCCGTCAAAATTCAGATTCCGGATTGTTCTTACAACGGTAACGCAACTTCGCATCGCATTCTTCGGCCGGTTCACTACCTTGGCGGGAATCCATGATGAAGTCGCCGGCATTGCCCTTTGTGGCACCCTTTATCCTGTTCATGATTTTTCTCATGGGCGAGGGATGGGCGCCCAATCAGCACTATCTGATCTACGTGCCGAAAACAATCTGCGTCGGCGCGGTCATTCTCTGGTTTTGGCGATCATTGCCCACCCTGACCCCGAAGGCGCCAGCGATGAGCGTACTGATCGGCATCGCCGGGGTGGTGCTATGGATCGGACTCGATCCGTGGCTGGTCCACTACGATCAACCGCTCATCGGGCGCAATCCCTTCCAACTTTATCCGCCAGTCGAAGCATGGATTCTTTTCAGCTTTCGCTTGCTCGGCATCGCCGTCGTCGTTCCGATCATGGAGGAACTTTTCTGGCGCGGATTTCTCATGCGCTGGCTGATCAAGGAGGACTTCACCACAGTACCGCTCGGCACCTATACGGCGCTCTCGTTTTGGGTAACCACCGCTTTCTTCGCGGCGGAGCACGGCCCGGAATGGCCACTCGGCGCCATCGTCGGGCTGATCTACGGGGCCTGGTTTATCCGCACGAAAAGCCTGGGCAGCGTCATGCTCGCGCACGGCGTGACAAATCTATTGCTGGCCCTCTATTGCCTCGTCACGAACGACTGGCATTTTCTCTCCATCGTCGCGCCGGTTCATTCCTAAGGTCTTCTCGTAAGAGCGATTTTCTGAAATAAAGGACGCGCGTGACATCCGCTTCCTCAACACGATCCATCCTTGATTCATGCCGGGAATGGATCCAGTCACGGAGACTGACGCTCGGCGCGGCGGCCATCATTGCGGTGGCGGCGACAATCGCTTTTCACAACAGCTTTTCCGGGCCGTTTGTTTTTGATGATCTCCCTTCCATTCCCAATAATCCCTTCATTCGGCATCTCTGGCCTTTTTGGGAGGTCGTGTATCCCAGCCATCAGGATATGGCTACGATCAATGGCCGGCCACTCATCAAATTATCATTTGCGCTGAACTATGCGCTGGGAGGCACGGCGGTGTGGAGCTATCACGTCGTCAATCTCCTTATTCATATTCTAAGCGGTTTGACGCTGCTCGGCGTTGTCCGGCGCACCCTGCTTCAACCTGTTTTGCGCGACCGCTTCGGTAGCGCGGCTCTTCCTTTGGCCCTGGTGATTGCCTTGTTGTGGACGGTGCATCCGCTCCAAACCGAATCGGTGACCTATACGACGCAGCGGTGCGAATCGTTGATGGGCCTGTTTTACCTGCTCACCCTCTATACGTTCATCCGGGGGACGGAATCGGGAGGTGATGCGCGCTGGTTGTCCTTGTCGGTTGTGACTTGTCTGCTGGGATCGGCGAGCAAGGAGGCGATGATCTCGGCGCCGCTGATCATACTCCTGTATGATCGCACGTTTGTGGTCGGGACTTTTCGAAAGGCCCTGAGGGAGCGGAAAACCTATTATATGGGGTTGGTTTGCTCATGGATGTTCCTGATCTGGCTGATGGTGCGGGCGGGCGCAGGCAACCATTCGGTCGGTTATATCCCGGGCCTGCCGCCGTCGGTTTACATGCTCAACGAGTTTCATGCGGTGGCGATTTATTTGAGATTGGCTGTCTGGCCGTACCCGCAGGTCTTAGATTACGGGCCACCGGAGATTTCGAACCTGGGGCAGGTGGGGTTCTCTGCACCGGTCATCCTCCTGCTTTTGGCGGGGACCCTGTTCGCCTTGCGGCGCACACCGACTCCCGCCCATCCGTGGCCTGCCCTGGGTTTTCTTGGCTGCTGGTTTTTTCTGATCCTCGCACCGACCTCGAGTTTTATCCCCGTGAAAGACGTCATGGCGGAGCATCGCATGTATCTTTCGCTCGCGGCGATCATCGCGGTTGCCGTGATGGGCGTCTACGCATGGCTGGGATGGCGGGGCATGGCGATATTTCTTCTGGTCGCGCCGATCTACATCACGCTGACCATCCTCCGCAACAACGACTATCGCAGCGAAGTGGCCATTTGGAGCGATACGGTTGCCAAGCGTCCGCTCAACGAGCGTGCCCACATTAACCTGGCCTATGCACTGGCAAGTGAGGGGC
Organism: Verrucomicrobiota bacterium; assembly: GCA_013285645.1. GTDB lineage: Bacteria > Verrucomicrobiota > Verrucomicrobiia > Methylacidiphilales > UBA1321 > JABDGH01. The sequence goes on from JABDHJ010000002.1 coordinate 209,710, forward strand.
GAACGACCGAAGCGCTGGAACAGGATGAGGAAGCCGTCCGCATGGATCCCCAGGACTCCTATGCCCATGGCAACTTGGGTGCTGTCATGGTCCAGTTAGGACGGAATTCCGAGGCGATGGAGCAATATAAGGAGGCGTTGCAGATCGATCCCGGGAATGGCCCGGCCCATACCAACCGGGGCGTGCTGCTGGAGCAGATGGGGCAAACTTCCGAGGCGATGGCGGAATTGGACGAGGCACTCAAATACAATCGCCGGGATGCCGTGGCGCACAACAACCTGGGCGTTGCGTTCGCCAGCCTGGGTCAACTTCCGGAGGCGGTGCAGCATTATCAAGCAGCGATCGAGATCAATCCCGATTACGCCGAAGCCCACGGCAATCTCGGCGGCGCCCTGGGTCAGCAGGGAAATTTTTCCGGGGCCGTGGAGCAATATCAAGAGGTCCTCCGGATCACGCCCCGCGATCCCGAGGCGCACTATAACCTGGGGGTTGCCCTCACCGGTTTGGGCCGCATTCCCGAGGCGATGGATCAATACGAGGAAGCCCTCAAGATCAATCCCCATTACACCCACGCCTTGAATAATCTGGCCTGGTTGCGGGCGGAAAATGCCCCGGCGAAGAACTAAACAGTTGTCATGTACGCGGGCCAGCAGGCGTGATAAAAGGTCTCAGCCAATCAACGTCGGATTAACCAAATTTTTCCCATGAGCGATAAATCCCCCAAGCCAGATACGGTTGAAAATGTTCCGGCGTCCACCGGGCTAGCCGAATTAAAAAAGGGCAGTTACAGCGACGGGCATCCGCTCGACGATGTCCAATACCTTGAGTGCAAGATCATCCTCAAGGGCGACCGGTTCACCTCGGTGGACAACTTTCACGAATTTGCCAAGTTCGTGAAGCGCGCGGCGGAGGAATCCGAAGTTGATTTTTCCACCAAGGGTTTCAAGGACGCGCAGCCGCAAGTCCGGGAAGTGCTCTTTTTGGACACGGAGGATTTCAAGCTCTACAATAGCGCGTTTATTCTTCGTCGGCGCACTCTTTACCAGCACGGTTTTTTGATGGGCGACCCCGAGATTGTTTTCAAGTTTCGCCATCCGGACCTGCAGGCCAGCGCGGCCATGGACGTAAGACCCAAGCACATCAATGATTACAAGATCAAGTTCAAGGCGGAGATGCTGCCGCTAAAGAATGAAGTCGGCGGCTTGCGCATGCTCTACTCCCATAACGTCGTCTTTTCCCGGAGCCAGCTTCACGACGGAGACAGCGCCGCCATGACAGCGCTATCCACCATCTTTCCGCCCCTGGAGGCCTTGAAGATGTGCGAGGCCGACAAGATTGCGCTGGTCAACCAGACGGCGGTCTCGGAAGTCCTGCTCGATTTGGGCACGCTGGACTTCGGGAAAGGCATCACCGCAGGCGCCAATATCGCGGTCTGGCGCACTCGCGGTGACGAGAAGCAACTGGTGGGCGAATTTGCCTATCAGATCAAGTTCCAGAAGAGGGATGAACTCAACGCCACAGCCATGAAACGCAACGAGCAATTCTTCGTCTCGCTGCAATTGGCGGCGCAGGAATGGGTCGCGCTCGGCATGACCAAGACTGGCGCGGTCTATCGGCTCAAGGGCAATCCGCCGCAGAGCCACGAATAATTTTTCAGGTCGGCGCGCTGTTTATGAACTGGTGGGGACGCATCATCAAAGATCATTTCCTCGGCTTTCACCTTGCCGCGAACATCTTCGTCGCCACCAGCGTTCTCTGGATCATTCTGGGTCAGTTCGCCAAGCTCGACCCGATCTGGGCCATCAGCTCGATGGTCGCATCGATCGACCCCAACGTGAACCTGGCCTACCAGACGTTTCGCGGGCGGCTCATCAACGCGATGCTGGGTTGCACGATCGGGCTTGTTTTTCTCACGCTTGGCGGCGTGAGCGATTGGAAGTTGCCGTTCGCCTTGTCGGTGACCGTCCTCATCTCATCCTACATCGTTCACGTACCGCAAATGTGGCGGCAGGCGCCCATCACCGCGGCGCTCGTCGTTGCCGCCAGTTTGACTCATCATTCAAGCAAGACCGGGGCCGAGATCGGCCTTAGCCGCGTGGGCGAAGTGATTCTCGGCTGTATCGTCGGTTTGTCGGTAACACTCATCATGTCGAAAGTCTGGCCGCCGCCCGAAGCCGAAGCCACGGCCGCCTCGGCAAAAGGGGGAGGATAGGGCCTTCGTCTTAAAATCTGTCCACCTGAGTCTGTCGAAGGATCAGCTTCCGGAGATGCGGCAATAACCGGGGACAAGCGGCTTAAAGCTCTCGGATCATCGAACGCCAATACGCGCGCGCATCCTTAATTCTACTTTGTCACATTACCCAGTAAGGGGGTGACTCTTGAAGTCCTGACGCGGTAATAAAAAAAATCATTTAAATCCTCCTTACGCCATTTTTATTGTTTTAAATTAATTTAAATTCACAGAATCATAGTTTATGAAAATTTATCTTGCAAATATTGGAGAGAAAGCATATGCTGGATTCAACATGAGCGAACTTAACTTACTACTACAACGAATTGATCAACAAATTGCTATTCTCGAAAAGGAGAAATTGGCGGTAAAAGAAGTATTAAAAATTGAAAGCCGACATAAAAACGGCAATACAAAAGCTTTTATTGATGAAATGCTAAATAGTCGAAACTCAGATAGTGCGGCGATCTTTGCTGAACCGGAAGAAATCGAAAGAGCTATTTTAAAGATAAACGGGAATTTTAAATTAAAAGATATTCCCGCCTCAATCCTGACAATGTTCCCCAAAAAGACTTTCACCAAAAACGCAATTACCACCACGCTTAACCGTCTTATTAACACTAAAAAACTCTACTTCGTTCAAGAAAGGAACGGCAGAACCCCAGCCATCTACCACAAAGCTTAATATTCCCCAAAAATACTAAATAATTTAAATTCGTGACTGGAGCCGAAAAAAGATTAAAAGGCGTTGCCGAACGCTTTGCCCAATTCCACAAGGAATTTGCACCTTTCTTTCAAACCCAAACACGTGACAATTCTGAGGTAGCAGGGAAATATTTGAGTGGGTTGGTTCAGGCTCAAAAAAAGAACATGGAACGCATGGAAGAAAAGGTCGTGGAATCCAACGAACAGGCATTGCAGCACTTTGTTACCAATTCCCCTTGGAATGAAGATGCCGTCTTGGATCAAGTAGCCAAAGAAGGCAATAAGCTCTTGGGAGGGCAGGAAAACACCTGTCTTTTGATTGATGAGACGAGCTTTGCCAAAAAAGGTAATAAATCCGTTGGAGTGGCGCGCCAGTATAGCGGACGCGCGGGCAAGATTGATAACTGCCAAGTTGCCGTTTTCACCGCCTTAATCGCGGGCGATAAGTCTCTACCTCTCGATTTCCGGCTCTATCTCCCCAAAGAATGGACAGATGACACTGCACGTTGCGTGGCTGCGGGCATTCCAAAAGATAAAATTAAGTTTCAAACCAAGTGCCAGCAAGCCGTTGAAATGGTCAAAGCGGCCAAAGAGAGAAACGTAAAGTTTAACTGGATTGGCGCGGATGCTGGCTACGGAAAAGACCCTCAATTTTTGGGTGATCTTTATGATCTTGGTGCAACGTTCGTAATCGACGTACACAAGAACCAAACAATTTATTTCTCAAACCCCACAGAACAGCCCGAAACTCCCGCGCAGTCCGTCGAGAAATGGGTTGATCAACAAGCGGAATCGAACTGGAAAACTATTACGGTTCGGCAATCGACTAAGGGAAAGTTAATTTTTGATTACCTTCATGTAAAAGCATGGATCAAAACCAGCCATGAGAAGGTTTACCGTGAGATTCATCTGATCATTCGTCGGAATCATACCGGAAAAGACGATCTGAAGTTTTCCGTTTCAAATGTGCCGGATTCAATTTCCATTGAACGTCTGGCCTACATGCAAGGGCAGCGCTTTTGGATCGAGCGGGCCTTTGAGGACAGTAAAGGCTCCCTTGGCATGGCTGACTACCAATTGCGCAAGTGGCGCGGCTGGCACCATCACATGAGCCTTGTTTTGCTGGCCCATTTATTCCTTTTACGGGAACGTCTTTTCAATGCTGAAGCTTTTCCGCTCTTGAGTTGCCAGGATATCGTTACGATGCTGGCGTTTTATCTGCCCAAACGAGATGTAACGGAGGAAGAGATATTTCGCCAATTAGCGGTGAGACATAGAAAAAGAGAAAATTAGTGGGAAATAGGTGTAAAGAGGGGAAATGTCTACTTCTCCTCTTCGTCCTTCCCCTCATCTTCTGGATTATCTTCGTCTTTGGAATAAGGATTCTGCGCGCCAAGTAATCTTGCAGCGAGCGCGGGATCAACATCTTCAACCTCTTCCATCCGAATCTGCAAAAACAGTTTGGCGTTATCAGCTATCTTTTTTCGGAATATCTCTTTCTTGGTTTCGTCAAAGCCGAACATCTCACAAATAGCCTCTTCTACAGCCAATAATCGTAAGTCTATACTGTTGGCATAAGAGGTAAGTCCTTCGATATGTTTTTGCGTTTCTTCATCCATGTTTTAGGATTCCTTCAGTTGTTCTTTCATCAAAACATCAAAATCTTTCCAGCCGATTTTATGACCATATGTATGGTCTTTCGGAACCCATACTAATGTTCCTTTCGAGACCTTAAGTGTTCCCACTTTTGCGCCTTTAAAATTAATTTTAAATTCCACGTCTTCGCGGCCAAGTTCTCGTTCTGGGATGCTGAATGTTACTTTGTGAGACATAAAATTAGTAATTATCTGGAAATTGAAAAAAGTAATCTAAAAAGAAGTGGAGCTGTTTGAAAGAAGGGCTCGCGGGGTCATAAAGATTAGTTCCCCTTTTAAGTTTGTATTGGCTATCTCCAATTTGGATTTCAATAACATTCGCTGAGTATAATTTTTGCAAAATTTCCGAATCTAATGCGGTACCATTATCTTTTAAATCCAGAGTAAATCTTTGATCGTCCGTTATAAAGGAGATCGAATCAACAGGATCACCGCTAACAATAAGCGCCATATTTTGGCTCTTGGTAAGTCTGTTCCCATTATTACCCCATCCCAATGCAAGGCGATGCCCTCCTAACTCAATAATTGTGTGGATAGTGGTTTTGTCTTTGAACTTATCGTAACTTGTGGTCGCTTCCGAGTTTTTGAAATCGATAGCGAGTTGGTTTTCATCCGCTTTGATTCCAAGCGGAAATAACAACATACCCGTAAAAAATAAGAGACAAAAGATAGGCATTTCCTAAAATTCCTCGTTCTTTTTTTAATCTAACCCTCTGGAAACGCAAGACAAATGTCTTATCCATGCGGGGGAATGGGATTCGCCAACATGGGGAATGACTCTATTTTCAGAGGCGTTTGCCCTTGTCGTGATGGAATTACGAGAAAAGAAGGGGTGGAGCAAAGCCGCTCTTGCTGAGAAAGCGGGACTCCATCAAACCTATATCTCAATGCTAGAATTTGGCGCTCGTAGCCCCAATATCAGTACCACTAAGGCTCTGGCTGAAGCTTTTGGAATTCCATTAAGCCGCATGGTTCGCGCCGCTGAAAAGAAACTTGAAGAATTTGGAGACAAAATCGGAGAAGAGCGCGAAAAACAGTGGGAGAGGATGAATTTAAAAGGATAAAAATTATGGGTATTCCAACTCGATCTGAGGTAAACCGTTTTTTGTATCCCGCACCCACACTGGGTATGGAAATCCCCGTTTCTTCTTTTTTATTAATCCTAAATAGCGCAGAGGACGCCAAAAAATTTCAAGAATTAGGTATTTTAGAGGGAATTGAGTTAAGAGTTGTAAGTGAGAATGTTCTACTATGTTTTTCCTCAGAATCCCATGAATCGACTGGTAAGCTTCTAAAAACCTACGCTCATCCTGAGTGTAAACTTTCTCTAATTCTGCTCGGCGAAAGGAAAAATTTTTAGAATTAGTAATCATTTCCTTTTATTACACTCGAAATTGAGGAATTGGAAATTTCACCCGTCTAAGACGTTTGTCTTGACTTTTCCTGCGCTAATATGCTAAAGTGGAAAAGTTGGTAAGGAATGTGACAGAGTAGAATTAAGCAACAGCTTCCTCTTCTTCTTCAGGAGACGTATCGTCCGGTCCAGGTCAGTCGCATCGACATCAGGCGGATGCCTGCGCAAATGATTTTCAGCGACCACGCCGTCTTGAAATTCGCCCAATGTCTCCTGAAGCTTATCGACCTTCTCAAGACAACCGGCCATCCCGGTCCCGGGAAGATTTTTTGTTAGCTGGAGAAGATAGAAAAGCCGTTTACTCTTCTTCCTCCATTCGTGGACCAAGGGAAGCTGATTTTCGCGCAGGGCCTTTTTCCTCGCTTTCCGGGCCACACGAAATGCCTTCTTAATACGTTGTCGGGGCGAAGGCACTTTCCTGTCTTTCGCGACCCTTATCGTTTGTTCGATAACCGGAACGACATCGCCAACGGCTTTTTTGAGAGGACTCAACGAGGCCTCGTCAGATTTTTTGCGTTCAGCCTCCTTCCGGGCAAAGGCCTGCGAGACCCGCACCAGCGACCGCAGATGCTCTTCGTTTGTCTCGGGCATAGCCGCTTTGGTCAGCGCCAATTGGACCGCAACGAGATCGCGCGCCTGGCTGAGTCGGGCCGCCGCCTTGCAAAGAACGCCGTTACTCTGTTTATAGCGGACCTTGCCGAGCACCGGGCGATCAAACCAAAGAATCGCCCGGAGCCGCTTGATCAGCGTGCGCAAATCGTGAATGGAATCCGGCAACTGGCTCACTGGACGCCCGGAAAGATTGCGGGCATTTTCCGCCATCGTTTTCAAAACACGAATTAACCCGGGGCCGACCACCTCATCACGCCGCAGCGAATAGGAAGTGGATAATTTTGGCATACGCTCACACGCCCGTTAGAGCGAATTCTAAACAAGGGGCCTCCCTCTTTTCTAATGTGCCCCGGGTCCGCGAAGGCGCAAGGCCCTAATGCCAGTGATGCCCACCCCAATAAGGCCCAAAGATCACACCAACGGATACCGGCGGAGGATTGACATAAACACCTCCGGGGCCGGGAGGAGGAGCCGTTTGCACCATGAAATCGATCACGCTCTGGGAGACGCCCGATTTTTGCAGATAATCGATATCCTGCGGAGCCAGGTAATAAATGGTGCCATGATCGCGAATGTACCGGATGACTATGCCGTCGTTGACGCGGGCATGAGCCAACGAGGCAATGTCGGAGACGCTCAACGAATCTCCATGAACCATTTTATCATAAATGGCGGATGAAACACCGCTGTGCTCGACGGCAGTGTAATCGGCCTCCTGTTGTTCGGTGGGGGCGCAGGCGGTGAGAACGAGAGGCAGGACGGCCGCGCAAACAGCGGCGAGCCGAATTTTGCTCGAAGATAAAAGTACCATGTATCATTCGACGTTTGCGGGCCCCAGAGGTTTCAAATCTTACAAAAATGTAAAGACGGGACGAGGTGCGGAGAATCGCGTTTGAAAACATTTCGCGGTTCAACAGATTTTGAGTGCCCTTTCGTCGGGCCGTGTATATTTATCTCGACGTATGCCCGCCGCTTTCAAGGACTACTACCAGATTCTGGGAGTTGATCGCTCCGCGACCAGTGACGAAATCAAAAAAGCCTTTCGCAAGCTGGCACGCCTGCATCATCCCGATGTCGCCAAGGACAAGAAAGCAGGCGAGATCAAGTTCAAGGAGATCAACGAGGCCTACGAAGTTTTGGGTGATCCTGCAAATCGGAAGAAGTACGACGAGTTGGGTCCGAACTGGAACGTGCCGGGCGGTCCGCCTCCCGGCCACGGCTATCATTCGCAGGGCACGGACGGTGGTGGTCCTGAGCAGGAATTCCATTTCGAAGGCACCGGCTTCAGCGACTTCTTCGAGCAGATGTTTGGCGGCGGCCGAGGCTTCGGCGGATTCCCAGGAGCAGGCGGCCAACCCCGAAGTGCACGCGCCTCAGGAAAACGCCACGGTCAGGACATCGAAGGTGCCATTAGCGTCACGCTGGAGGAGGCGATGCAGGGATCGATCCGGCCCATTTCTTTTCAAACCGTCGATCCCGCCACGGGCGCGGTCAAAACGGAATCGTTCAAGGTGCGCATTCCCAAGGGTGCGTTGGAAGGCCAGATCATCCGCGTCCCCGGCAAGGGCGAAGCCGGGGTTGGTGGTGGCGACGCGGGGCATCTTTTCCTGCGCGTCCGACTCGCGAGCCATCCCGATTTCCGCGCGCTCGGTGCCGATTTGTACCATGACCTCGCGCTCGCGCCGTGGGAAGCGGTGCTCGGCACGACGGTGCGGGTCCACGGTCTTGACGGCGATCTCGATGTAAAAATACCTCCCGGCACCGCCAACGGTCAGCGTCTGCGCCTGCGCGGTCGCGGACTTCCCAAGCCCAAGTCGGAGGAACGGGGCGATCTCTACGTCGTCGCCGATATCCAGACACCCACGCATGTCGGGCCCGCCGAAAAAGAGTTGTGGGAGCAACTCAGCCGCAAATCCTCTTTCAATCCCCGGGATTAAATTTTCTCAAGAAAACCATCGCCATGAGCAAATCCAATCAACCCGCTCCCGATGACATTCCAGCGTCCGGATCGCAAGCGATCTACACCATCGAAACGGTCGAACGGATCACGCACATCTCAAAAGATCGAATCGTTCTCTATTATCAGCACGGGCTGGTCTCTCCCGTTCAGGCCACGGAAAAAGAAATTCTCTTCGACGAGGAAGCCATCCATAAACTGCGCCAGATCGCGTTCCTCCTCTCGGAATACGGAATCAATCATCAGGGCCTAAGGGAATTCGTCTCCCTTATGGACGAAGTGAACCGTTTGCGCGAAGAAGTCCGTTTCCTCCGGCAGAGGCTCTAGGGCATATCAAAAAGTGATGCTCGCAATTCGGGTGGCCCGGACAACTTGAGACCTCTGCAAAACCATCGATTTTAAAAAGGCCGTCATCCTGAGCGAAGGCGAGGCAAGAGATAGCTTTTCTCCCAAGACTTTCTCGAGCCGCAGTCGAAGGACCTACTCTCGCCTCAAGGAAACATTTGACCGTCAGCAACGTGGTTTCGATTCTAAAAGAGAATCCTCCCTCGTCGAACCTGCGAGAGGCTTGCCTTTTGGTTTGAGATTTTTTTTGACGCTACCCGCACTGGTCGCTTCATCAGGCTGGGTCCTTCGACTTCGGCTCGGGAAGCTCGTTTGAGGAAAGGAGATCGATTGCCTCGCCTTCGCTCAGGATGACGGCGTTTTTAAAATCGAGAGTATGAACAGGCCCTAGCTGCAAATCCGCTCTTTTTGCCATTGAAGACTCGGATCCCAGGCCGAGAGGCGAAGCTCGTGATTCTTCCAGTAATATTGCACCGCCGGATTTTTCCAGCCTTGATAGAGATCTTCCCAGTTGTACTCGCCGTGTGGCTTGAGCGAGTTCTCGTGAATTTCCTCATCAAGGGCCTGGAACCGAATATCGCACGAGAGCCGGATGCGATTCCGATGCTGGCTGCGCAGGGCGCGATGCACCGTGCAACTGGTGAAAGTCAGGATGTCACCCAGTTCGAAATCGCCCTCAACCCAGTCGATTTCATTCGGGCATAAGACAGACGCCAAACCACCCGCACCCTGGGCCGGCGCGACCGAAACCACGCCGTTATGATGCGATCCGCGCAAGACCGTCAACGAGCCCATTTCGCGCGGGCAATTGCCGAGCGGAAACCAACAAGTCCATGTTTTTGGAGTGCCCTGGATATGAATGAAATCCTGATGCGGCGGCGTGGGAGAGACGACGCGGTGACTGGTGATCATCCGCGCGATGTGTCGCGGATGCGGAATGGCCTCCTTGCCGAACAGTTTCCCGTACAGCGAAAGAAATTTGGGATGATGGGGAATGGTATGAAAGAGCTCCAACTTCTGCACGGCATGATAAGCCTCACCGGAAACGCCGATGTCGCTGCGCATCTGCTCGGGAGGAACCTGATTGATCGCGGCCTCGTCGATCACGCCTTCCATCAAATCGCGCCCGGCGGCGAGCCAGCCCCGTTGCGCGCAGATTTCAAGCATCTGTCGCCGTAGTTCCAGAAGTGGTTCGGCGGGCAGAAACCGTTTGAAAAAGAGATAACCATCCTTTTCTGCCCGTTGACGCAAGGCCGCCGGATCATCCAGAAGAGGCGTCGCATCGAAAAAGAGCGAGCGCTGTTCGCGGATACCGGTAGCGGGTGTATCAACAGAAGAAGTTGGGGTCATACTTTTTTTGATTTTTAAATCACACTTGGCGATTACGGACAATTTCTACGGCGTCTTCGGAAGATCATCCGGGGCAGGGGGCGCCGCTGGCACGGGCGGGAAAAATTCCTTGAGCAGAGTGGCCGCCGCTGGATGACCGGGCGCAAGCGAATCGAGGTCCGCGTGCACTCCCTCGATAAAAGCGATTTGCTCCTTGGCCTTTTTCACGCCATCGACAAGGTGCAGATTTTGCGCGCGGAGTACCATCGTCCGATAGCGAAAAAACGAGATCTCGTAGACGAGAAGAATGATGAAGGCCAAAAAAACGATCAGCAAAGGCCAGAACGGCGAGTAGTAACCTTCCAGGCTGGTGGGAGCATCGAGAAACCACAATTTTTTCTTCGATCGTAGACGGGGCGTCGTGTTGTACCCCGGCACCTCTTCTGGAAGTGGAGTCGTCATTAGGGCGAAGGAGTTGAGGCGGAGGGCGCTGTCGCGGACGGATTTTCGGGAATCGCGGCGCCATTCGTATTCGTCACTTGCAAATGAATGCCGCGCTTGGTCAGCAGGTTGAGCAGGGCGGGATCCTGCCGGGATGCGATCGCAATTTGTTGGATCAGCTGCCGCAGCATTTCATTCTGCTGCCGGGCTTGGCCTATACGCGCTTCATTGGAGCCCACGGTATTGGCAAGGACTTCCACCTGATTTTCACAAACGATCTCCAGCAAAATGAGGACGGCGATGACCAGTGACAGGAAAGTCAAAAGCCAGAATTTTCCTACATTCATGAAAGGAGGGGGCTAATACGAAGAGACTAAATATCAGCAGGCTTGCTGTCACTTAACTTTTTTATCGACTAAAAAATCAATTTCAGCCTTTGTGGAAAATTTCTACAAACAATCCGTCATCCTGAGCTTGTCGAAGGATCAGCTTCCGGTGACTTTCACAATCAGAGATGGGCTGATAATGAGCAAATACCTTGGGAGCTGATCCTGACACACATGTGTGCGACAAACTCAGGATGAAGGAATTTTGATGTGTAAATTTTTAGAATTCTCAAATTGTATCACTATCTACAGGCTGCACAGTTTTACTTTAGATGTAAAAATCGGTAGAGTAACTGGGTGACTCCACATCCCGGCCTCAAGGGCTCAGCCCTCCCTTTGGAAGCCGCTGGGACGAAACTGCCGTGGACCAGTTGGGCCTGCCTGCTCCTCGCCGGAGGAGTCATCTTGTTCCCGCTTTCCTACGCGTGGAGTTATCTGGAGAGCTACTCGTTTGGCTGGTGGGTTCCGCCGCTCGCCTTGCTTGTCTTCTCCGAGCGCTGGACGACCCGACCCGCGCCCGCACCGCCCAGTCGCTCGCCCGGAATCCTGCGATTCATCCTCATCTGGGCCGTCCTCTTCCTCTTCTTCCGAATGGCCTTGGAATCGTCCCTGAGTTCCCGCCCGCTGCTCTGGTGTTGTGCCATTCTCTACGTCTGCGCGTTGCTCTATTGGATGTGGACCTATGGCGGCGCCGCGTGGACGCGACACTTCGCTTTCCCGATTTGCTTTCTCCTCATCAGCGTCCCATGGCCGGCCCAAATCGAGGATCCAATCGTACAGGGCCTCCAACAATTCAACGCGTGGCTGGTGGCGCACGTTTTAGTCATCGGCGGCATCTACGCCCAAGCCATGGGCAACGTCATCGTCCTGGCTCATTGCACTCTCGGCGTGGAGGCGGCGTGCAGCGGCATCCGCTCGTTGCAGGCCGCGCTGATGATCGCCTTCCTCCTCGGCGAGTTCTATCGATTCGCATGGCCGAGACGCGGGAAAATCATCCTTTTCGCGTTGACGATGGCGCTGGTCGGAAATTTTATCCGCGCGTTGTTCCTCTCCCTCATGGCCTCGTTCTACGGTGTAACCGTCATGAGCCGTTGGCACGATTCCGCCGGATTCTTCATCCTGATTTTTACATCGCTGACGACCTGGTTCCTCTGCGCCTACCTCAACCGCCGCGCTCCGCAGAATCCGCCAGCTACCTCGGCAACTTCATCGCAACCCTGGTCCCCATCGCAGGCCGTCCTGGCGCAACGCCTCGCCTGCGGAATTCTCCTCACCGCTGTCCTGATAACTATCGCCACCCAAGGCTGGTACGATTGGCGTGAACACGGTGAGCCCCATTACCCAACCTGGACCGCATCGTTTCCAACCTCCGGCAAGTTCAAGGAAATGCCCATCGCCGAAGAGAGCCACGACATCCTCAAATACGATGCCGGTCGCGACGTGCAATGGACAGACAACCAGAATTGGAACTGGTCGACCTACTGGTTCCGTTATCACCCCAAACCGACAGGCGAAACGGTTTTCCAGGCGCACAACCCCGACATCTGCCTGCCCGCCGCCGGATTCGTCAAGGTCGCCAATTACGATTCATTCGCGACCGAGATTCGCGGAATCCGTCTCCAGGTTTATCCTCGCCAATTTTCCTGGAACGGCATTCCGGCCTACGTCTTCTGGGTGGTCTACGCCGACCGCGCCAGCTTCCCCATGGAGAAAGCGATCACCTCGTCCAAGGCCGGCCCCATCGCCAAGGCCCGCGTCTATCTCTCCAACATGTGGCACGGCAGACGCGCCTCCACTTCCGAGATGGAGTCCCTCGAAACCATCATCGCTGGCCCGGAAAACTATTCCGCTGCCCAGACCGCGTATCTGGCAGAGCTGCAAAAGATCATCGTACCTGATACGGGCCAAGTTGCGGCGGCTACGCAGTGAAAGATTTTTCCATAAACTCCCGATTTTAAAAATGCTGTCATCCTGAGCGGAGGTGAGCCGGTAAATTTACGTCAAGCGTGAGACTTACCCGAGCCGCAGTCGAAGGACCTGCTCACGCCTCAAGGAAATATTTCACCGTAGGCGAGGCAGTTTCGATTCTAAAAGTGAGCTCGCCCTCATCGTGCCTGCGAGAGGCTTGCCTTTTGGTTTGGAATTCCTTTTTCGCCACCCACATCGGTTGTTTCAGCTGGCTAGGTCCTTCGACTGCGGCTCGGGAGGATCTTTTGAGAAAAGGAAATTGGGTGTCTCGCCTCCGCTCAGGATGACGGCGTTTTTTAAATCGAGAGCGTCAGGTGTTCCGCGCATTTTTCTAGTTCATCAAAAGAACGATGCCATAATAAAAGGTGCCCATGTCCCAAGATTCCCCAGCCAATTCCCCCATCGCCGCCCTGCGCCGCGACTACATGCTGCGCGGGCTCGACGAATCCGACCTCAACCCCGATCCCTTCCAACAGTTCGCCGTCTGGTTTCAGGACACGCTAAATTCCAACGCGATCAAGGAACCCAACGCCATGGTCCTTTCCACCGTCTCGCCTGAAGGTCAACCGCGCGGACGTTTCGTTCTGCTCAAGGGCTTCGATGCAAACGGTTTCGTCTTCTTCACCAACTACAAAAGCGCCAAGGGCCGCGATCTCGAAGCCAACCCCCACGCCGCCCTGACCCTCGGCTGGATCGAACTCGAACGCCAAATCTGCATCGAAGGCAAAGTCACCAAAACGCCCCGTGCCGCCGTCGAAGCCTATTTCCAGACCCGACCCCGCGGCAGTCGCCTCGGTGCCTGGGCCTCCAGCCAAAGCGAAGTCATCCCGAATCGCAGCGTCCTCGAAACCCGCCTTGCCGAAGCCGAAACCCGCTTCCTCGACGACGTTCCGCCACCTCCTGATTGGGGCGGCTATCGCCTCATCCCCGAGCGAATCGAATTCTGGCAAGGCCGCACCAACCGCCTCCACGACCGCCTCCGTTACCGAAGAGACGGCGCCAACTGGATCATCGAACGCCTCGCGCCCTGATGTCTTCCCCCTGTAGCGACGGTCATAGACCGCCGCTACAGGGAAACCTTCTCTTGCGAACAAGCTCTAGTTCTTCCGTCATCCTGAGCTTGTCGAAGGATCAGCCTCCGTTGACTTTCACGGCATCATAAAAATGCCGAATTCAAATACTGAGCTCGTATCTCAGCCTTTTGGCCCGGAGGGCCACCAGAAATTAGCCGGTGGTGCCAACCACCGGTAAGACGCAAGAAATCATCCGCCCCGGACGGGGCGGCGGAACACTCCCGCGGTGCATTCCAGCGGCCCTCCGGGACGCACTTTCACTTCGTGAAAACCGGTGGCTTGCGCCACTGGCTAATTTCCTGTCGCCCCTTCGGGGCTTAGAAGAAGTGATTGCGCTTCTAAAAGCTTGAGTCGATAATTGTTTCACTTTGAGAGTGTCCAGACGCACTTGGTTTGTTGTCTTCTGTCTTGGGGTTCTTGTCCTAAGTAGTTACGCCTTTTTTTTGACAACTTGTGGCCATCCGGGGCATCCAGATCCGCCGTTGCAACCGGCTGACATACTTTGTCCGCTTTTGGGATTGGGATCTATGATTGGCATGGTGATTTGGTGCATTAAGGCGACGCCTGCAGAAAAGATGCTTTCTCGTTTTGGATGGATCCCAATAATTCTTGGGGTATGGGATTTTTATTGGATTGTGTGCCACCCAATTACGTGAGAGAGCGCAAATCAAACTGCCCCACTCTCCCTCACCGACATCTGTTTACTCTCCGCCCCATTTGATGTAGGCTCCACCCTCCCTCAAAAGAGAACCCTATGACGTTTAATTTGGAAGATGTACGCATTCGCGCTGTTGAACCGCTTCTCAGCCCGAATGAATTGAAGAAGGCCCTCCCCATTTCCCCGGAAGTGGTCGAGACCGTCGCGCTCAGCCGCGTCCAGATCACCGAGATCATTCAGGGCCTCGGCAAACGCTTCCTCGCCATCGTCGGCCCCTGCTCCATTCACGATCCCGAGCAAGGCCTCGTCTACGCCCAAAAGCTCGCCAAAGTCAGCCGCGAAATCGAAAACGAAGTCCTCGTCGTCATGCGCGTCTATTTCGAGAAACCCCGCACCACCGTCGGCTGGAAAGGCCTCGTCAGCGATCCCAACCTCGACGGCTCCGATGACATCGCCAAGGGCCTCAAAGTCGCCCGCTCCTTCCTCCTCGAGGTCGGCAAACTGGGCCTCCCCGCCGCCACCGAATTTCTCGACCCCATCGTCCCGCAATACATCGCGGATCTCGTCTCATGGGCGGCCATCGGCGCGCGCACCACGGAATCCCAAACGCATCGCGAAATGTCCAGCGGCCTCTCCATGCCGGTCGGCTTCAAGAACGGCACGGACGGCGATTACCAGTCCGCGCTCGATGCCATGCTCTCCGCGAGGTCGCCCCATTCTTTCCTGGGACTTTCGCCGGAAGGCCACGTCTCCATTATCCGCACGCAGGGTCAGCCCCACGCGCATCTCGTTCTGCGCGGAGGCCGCAAGCACGCCAATTGCGATCCCGCCACCATGTCCGAAGCTCTCGCCAAGATGGGTAAGATGGGGCTCAACTCCTCGCTCCTCGTCGATTGTAGCCACGCGAATTCCAACAAACAGGCCACCGCCCAACCGCACATCTGGAAGGACATCCTGCAATTCCATCTGGAGCACGAACCCCGTGTCTTCGGTGCGATGCTGGAATCCTATCTCGAGACTGGTCGCCAGGATCAAATTCCCGGTCAACCCCTCAAGCCCGGCCTCTCCATCACCGATCCCTGCCTCGGCTGGTCGGAAACCGAAGCGCTCCTCCTCGAAAGCGCCGAGCAAATTCGAAGCGCCAGAAAATAGGGCTTTCTATTCTTGGAGGGACGACCTCCCGGTCGTCCGCTTCCCCCCTCGTTCCCAAGTTGCACTTGGGAACGCACTTGTCAGTGAAGCTGTGCTTCCCCCCATCGGAAGCAACGAAATTGCGGGGACACGGGCATTCCCAAGTACAACTTGGGAACGAGGAATGCGCTGCTCTATTTCCCGCTGGCTGTCGGCGAGGGCAACGTGCTCTGGACGGCCGGACGTAAACGCAGATCGGCCGACAACAGATACAACACCATGGCGATCATGACGAGAACTGCGCCCGCGTAATAGACCCAGTTATGCCGTCCGGGCTTCCAACCGTTCGATTTGGGGGCGTCTTCGTGATGGTGATGCTCCTTGTTGTCGTGATGATGATGCGCGCTCATAGTGTCCCGTCATTTATTGCAGAGATGCCGCACAACGGATAGCGGCAATTTCAGGCCCGCGCGGAGCCCAAGCTTGTGGTGTCCGGTAATCGGCGATAAGTAAGAGAGTGGCAATGGCAAACTTCTCCTGGTTGTGGGAAAGCTGGTGGCGTTTCGTACCCGCCCCGTGGCTCAGCATGATTCTCGCCCTCGCGGCAGTTCTCTGCGGAATTCTCGTGGGCACCGAAAGACAGCGCCGCGAAAAACCCGCTGGCCTGCGCACCCTCACGCTGGTCTGTCTCGGTTCGGCCGTGTTCACCATGCTCTCGTTCGCCTTCACCAGCACCACCGGTGATTCCGGCCGCGTCGCAGCGCAGATCGTCACCGGCATCGGCTTCCTCGGCGCGGGCGTGATTCTTCATGGCCGCAACGTCATCACCGGCATGACCACCGCCGCCCTGATCTGGATGACCGCCGCCATCGGCATGGCGGTGGGCGCCGGATATGTGCTGGGCGGACTCGTCTTGAGCATTCTCGTCAACCGCATCCTGGTCGGCATTTTTATTTACGAAACGCGCTGGCATCCCGATCTGCGCAACGTCTGCGTGGTCATCGAATTCGCACCCCGGAACGGCATCACCCGCATTCTCCTCGAGCGCGTCATGGTTGATTATACGGTGGTTGGCGTCTACGCGGAGTGGGCTGAACCATCTCCCGATCTCGGTCGGTTGACTCTGAAACTCCGCCTCGCCCGCGTGCACTTATACGAATTGCTGGACGAACTGGCCCACGTTCCCGAAGTCAGCGGCATTCACCAGACACCCTGTCCCTAAAACATCATGAAGATCGAATCCAAAAAAATCGCCCGGTATGCCGACAAATATTGCATCACCAAGGGAGGAAAATTCCGCCTCAAGGACATCGATCCCGGCGACACGGGGAAATTCAAATCGGTCGATTTCGCCAAGGACCTCCTTGCGGACGGCATCAAGCTGATGAGTCATCTCCAGCAGAAACTTTACGCCCAGAACCGGTGGTCGCTCCTCCTGATTTTTCAGGCGATGGACGCGGCGGGCAAAGACGGCACGATCAAGCACGTCATGTCCGGGATCAATCCGCAGGGCTGCCAGGTGACTTCCTTCAAGTCGCCTTCCACTCTCGAGATGAACCACGATTTCCTGTGGCGCTCCAATGTCGCCCTTCCGCAACGCGGCCAGATCGGCATCTTCAACCGCAGCTACTACGAGGAAACGCTCGTCGTGCGCGTCCACAAGGAAATGCTCAAGGCGGAGCGACTCCCCGAAGCGCTGGTGACGAAGCACGTCTGGGAAGAGCGCTTCGAGGACATCAACGCTTACGAAAAGTACCTGGCGCGTAACGGCGTCAAGGTGGTGAAATTTTTCCTGCACCTTTCCAAGGCCGAGCAGAAAAAGCGGTTCCTCGCCCGCCTGGACGAGCCGTCCAAAAACTGGAAGTTTTCCGAAAGCGATGTGAAGGAGCGCGGTTATTGGAGCGAATATCAGGATGCCTACGAGGAAACGATCCAAAACACCGCGAGCCACAACGCGCCTTGGTACGTCGTTCCCGCCGATAACAAATGGTTCACGCATCTAGTCGTGGCCGCTGCCATCATCGAGGCGCTCGATTCATTGGATCTCCAATTTCCCAAGGTCACCCCCGAGCAGGAAAAAGCCCTCGCCGAAGCCCGGAAGCTTCTGAAATCCTAGTTTTTCAATCCTCCTGCCCCATATCCTTTCGGGCATTCCGCGTCTTCGCCCGCCTGCGTTTCAACTCCACAAACTGCTTCTTCACGCCGCGAGGTCGCTGCGCATTTTGTCGCCGCTTCAATTCCCGCGCCGTGCGTCGCGCCAAATCCGCGGCATCGCGCATCCGCTGCAATTGCTCCGCCAATAATTTCCAGGCCGCAAGCCGATTCGATGCCTGCGTCCGATGCTCCTGCATCTTCAGCAAAATATTCCTCGGCGCGTAACGCAACTGCACGCACGTCGCCACCTTGTTCACGTTCTGGCCGCCATGACCGCCGGAATGGATGAACGATTCCTCCACCCGCCTCACATCGCATCCGAGCGCCACCAGATGCGCACGCACATACTCGGGCGGAAACGCGCTCATCGGGTCCCGCCTTCGGGTATGGATAAGAGAGGTTTGACCAACTCCGGCTCATACGGCTCGACATGCACCATGACGTCGCGCACCTGCGGCAGTTCATGCTGCAGTTTCGCCTTCACTTCGTGCGCCAGGCGATGTCCCTCCTTCACCGAAATATCGGGATCCACGATCACATGCAGGTCAATGATCAACCGCATGCCCAGCTTCCGCACCCACACCTTGTCGATGCCCTTGATCCCCTCGCAGCCCAGGCTGGTCTCGCGAATAAACTCCAGCAACGCCGGATCCACCGAGCCCTCCATCAACTCGTGCAGCGTCGGCCCAAGCAGCCAAAGCCCCGTCCCCACCAGCCAGAGACTGGCCAGCATCGCCGCCCAGCTATCCGCATGATTCCACGCCGGGCCGCCGATCCACGCCACGACAATACCCGTGAGCGCCGCCACCGAGGTGACCACATCGCTGCGTTGATGCCATGCGTCGGCACTCACGGCGAGGCTGCCGATTTCTTTTCCCCGTTTCAACATCCAGTGGAACATTTGTTCCTTCACGAAGATGACCGGAACGAGCACGAGCAGCGTCAACGGATTGGGAGCGACGCGCGCTTCGTCGAGTGAGAGCAGCGCGTGGTAAAAAATCAAGGCACCAACCGTGACCAGCGCCAGCGCCGTTACCATGGACGCCAGCGTTTCCGCGCGCCCATGTCCGGACGGATGCATCGGGTCGGCCGGCTCCGCCGCGATGCGAAGTCCGTAAAGAGTCACACATGACCCGGCTACGTCCGCGAACGATTCCGCGGCATCGGCCACCATCGCGTAGGAATGCCCCAGCAGTCCCGCCGCCAGCTTGGCCGCGCCCAGCATGCCATTGATCAAAATGCCCTTGAACGCAGAGCCCTGCCCCGAACGCAAACTGCGCTCCGGGTGCATCCGCGCGGCTTCGAGCGCTTCGGAAGTGGTTTTGGGCATCGGCCAGTATGCAAAGCCCAACCGGAGATTGGCAACACTAACACCTGAAGTTGACGCTAACCTCTATTTCACCCCAAAATACTTCAGCACACCCTGCTCCACGGAATCAGCATATTGGCGATAAATACTCGGCACGTCTTCGCCCTGGATCGTCCGCGTGCCAAGGTAATCCCCCGCGATGATCCGATAATAACCGTCCCGCGCGTTCATGTAGGGGCCCTCGCAATAAATCACCGGACCGTGATAAAGCCGGTTCGCCATCAAATCGCGCGCATAGACGCTCGGCACATCAGTGACATGGTGGATCGACGGCGAATCTTTAAGATGAATCCCCGGTATGGAGGGGTAGGTTTCGGCCGGATACTTAAGCGTATCGAGCATCTCCTGTCCCACCAGCGCACAACCCCGTTCCTCGTGGACCGCTGTGCGATCAAGCAATTTCCGCAGCAGATCATACTTATAATCATCGTAAGTCAGTTCCGCTTTTTTCTCGTAGCAACCGTTGACGAAAATGATCAGGCGGCTGTGCTCGGTCAGAACGGGATGGGTAGGGTCGTCGCCCCAGTCGTCGGCATTGTAGTGGACGCAAATGGTGAGGTCGGGGTGCTGCTTGTTGACGACATCCGCCCGTGCGCGAATTTCCGCCACGCGATAGAAAAGGAGAGCGGCCTCATTGTTGATCATTCCCTGGATAGCCACTTCGTCGCTGATGCGCTTGGTCGTATCGGGGTGGAGCGCCAGGGAAGCAATCGCCTCCCGATGCAAATCATCAGGCCGCAAGTGAGTAACCGGCTCGTAACCGCGCTTGGCCCAGATGATGTCCGCGCCATCGGCCTTCAACCGTTCCGCCAGCAACTCACAGGTGATCATGTTGAGCTTCGCCTCCTCGACGGACGGATCATTGCCCATTTTGAAATAGCGGGCCTCGAGCTGCGCCCAGTCCCCGCCGATATGTCCGGGATCCAGCGCAATTTTAATGCCCTTAAGCGGCTTGTCCGGATCGGTGGAAATCGCCTTCGTCTTATAGGCATAGGGCAGGGGAGCCTCGGTCGCCTCACTGGCCGCAAATTGCAGCGTGAAAAGAGGCTCCGTCTTCGCCATGTCCGAGTAGACGGTCATCTTGGTATCGTCGATTTTAGCGAAATCCCAGAAGGCGCCGTCCGGCGTATAGACATCATTAATCAGCCGGGTGAATTCCTGGCGCGTGATGGTTTTCTGGTAGGCATCAAGCGCGGTCCAATCCGGCTTCGGGGCCAGCGGCGAAAGCTGCCCTCCCGAAGCCAAAACAGCGGGCATGAGCAATCCCAACGCCGCCACACGGAAATGACGCAAAAAAGGGCGGAACACCATACCATGAACAGAAGCCCCAAGGCGCACCGAATGCAAGCCGCGAAGATGATGACGCAAGAAAGCAGTGCCCAAAAGGCCATATTTAAGCCATTAGCGGACTTCCCGCTTGTCGAGAGGCCATGAAGTTCGCATCATGTCACGATCATGTTTTCTTTTCCCGTCCCCAGCTGGAGCTCGTTCGCTTTATGATGAAGTTCCTTCGCAGCCAGTCGCAAACCGTTTTGATCGTCGTTCTTGGCGTTATCGGCCTCGGTTTTCTCTTCTACGGAAACGCCGGTAACCTGTTGACGAGTCCCGGTGGACACATCAGCAGCGATTACGGCCGGATCGATGGCGCGGACCTCTCCGTGGCCGAGCTCTACACCGCCATTCGCAACACCCGCTATTCGGCGATCATCAGCGGCCATGCCCAGCAACTCTCCCAGCCCGGTGGAAAGGCGCTCATCGCCCAGGAAGCCTGGCGCCAGCTTCTTCTCCTGCACGAGGCGGATCGCCTTCATATTCAAATTAGCGACCAGGAATTAATTGATTTCATCCGCAAACAACCGCTCTTTCAGAAAGACGGCGTTTATAATCCCGACGCCTACCAGGCCGCGATGGCGCAATTGCAAATCATGCTGCGCATCCCGGCCGATGGAGCCGCCGATCCCCTCAACAGCATCAAGCAAACATTTGCCGACGTCATGCGCGATAGCCTCCGTGCCAATGCAGTGAGCAGCGCGCTTCTCACCACCGTGCGCGGTTCGACCCAGGACCTCAGCTCCCAGTATGAAAAGTTTTACGGCCCGGCCACGGTCAGTCTCATCAGCTTTGACCCGAAGACCTTCGCCGATGCCGCCCAGGTGACCCCTGAGGAAATCGCGGCGGAGTACAAGGCACATCCGCTCAATCCCGACTATCGCACCAAGGAAAAACGCAATATCGATTACGTGTTCTTTCCGTTGACCCCCGACCAAGCCAAGTTGACCGGCAAGGACAAAGCCGCCGCGATCGAAGCCTTGGGAGAAAAAGCGCTCGATTTCGCACTCGCCTTTCAACCCGAACCCACGGCGACTTCCGCCACTCCGCCCACACCACCCGATTTCATCGCCGAGGCGAAAAAGCGCGGGTTGACGCCGGTCACCACCGGCTTCTTTGCGGCCGATACACCTCCGGCAGGCCTTCCTCCCAGCACGTCGTTCAACCAAGCCGCCTTTGACCTGACCAAGGACAACATGATCAGCAAGGTGATCGAGATGGACAATGGCGTCGCGGTCCTGCACTTGGCTGAAATCCAGCCCAGCGACCTCCTGCCCATCGACCAAGTCAAGGACGGCATCACGAAGGCGCTCCGTCAGGCCAAGGGACTCGATGCGGAACAAGTTGCCGCGCAAAAAGCGGCCCAAGCCTTGAAAGCCGCCGTGGCAAAGGGAACCGATTTCAAGACCGCCGCCGCCAGCCTGAACCTGAAAGTCGAAACGTTGCCCGCGTTCGTGCCCGGGAAAGTTTCCCAGACCGATGCCCGACTCCAGGTCATTGCCTTTGAGGTCTCGACGCTTACCCCCGGACAGGTCTCGGATCCGGCGCCCGTCCAGAGTGACGACAGCATGCTCATCGTCAGTCTCGACAGCCGTGCCAAGGCCGATCCCGCCGGATTGACTAATTTCGCCACCGGCTTTGGTGAGGAGCAAAATCAGCGACTGCGCTCCATGGTCTATCTCGATTGGGCGGAATGGGCCAGCAAACGCCCCGGCACCCACAAGCCCCCCGACCTCGACGCCTACGGCGGCATAGAATAGCCCCCCGGTAGCCGCCGCTGTCCCTAGCGGCGGATGCCTTCCCTCCGAGGTAGCCGTCGCACTCCGTGCGACGGTGTCGCGTCAGCGACCTACCTAAAAAGATCGTCATCCTGAACCTGTCGAAGGACCTCTAACTTTTTTGCCTTCCTCCCCTTCGACATTCCGTTAATTCCGTCTGCCTCCCGTAATTCCGTCAAAATCCCCTTCCCCACAAAAGCTCCCCTTTGCAGTCAAGTTCAGGTGATGATACGATTCCCCACGTTCATGCCCGACTCTGATCCGAGTTCCATCCGCCCCGGAAAAATCGCCATCATCGGCGGCGGCTTCAGCGGCATAATGACCGCCGTCAACCTCGCCCGCCTCAGTTGGAAACCGCTCCACGTCACGATCATCAACCACCGCCGTCCCACCGCCCGTGGAGTCGCCTATGGCACGCGACGTATGGAGCATCTCCTCAACGTCGCGGCGCGGAACATGTCCGCCTATCCCGACCTGCCCGACCACTTTGTGAACTGGCTCCGCACCCGCTCCGATTACGACACCGTTCCCGAACTCGAACTGCGTGAGCGATTCATCCCCCGCATGATCTACGGCGATTACCTGCGCGGCCTCATGCAGCACAACCTGCAGTCCCCGACTGGCTCAGACGTTTTGCGGACGACTTTTATCGAAGGCGACGCAATCGATGTGCATCCGCAAGAGGGCGGCGCAGTGATTGTCTTGGCGGACGGCACCCGCGTGGGAGCCAGCCGTATCGTGCTCGCGACCGGAAATGAGCCGCCCAGTGGACTTCCCGGTGCGGAAGAATTGCAGGACCATCCCGCCTGGATCGGCAATCCCTGGCACCCTTGGGAAAATCGCCTCCCGCCCTCAGGGGGCACCATTCTCGTGCTCGGCACCGGGTTGACCACGGTAGACGCCGTCATGACCCTGCGCTCGCTTGGCTGGCAGGGTGTCGTGCACACCGTTTCGCGCAACGGTTGGCTGCCCCACTCCCATTTTCGCGGCATCGAGTATCCCGACTTCCCACCACCCGGTGTTGACTTGGCTGACCTCGGCTTGAAAAAGTTAGTGGAACTCATGGAACATCACTGCGCGCGATTGCGGGAAATGGGCGCCAATCCCGCCATCATCGTCGATAAAATGCGACCCCACACCCAGCGCATCTGGCAACGCTTTACGCTCGAGGAGCGGCTCGAATTCACCAAGCGCTATGCCGCACGCTGGAACGTTCTCCGCCACCGTATCGGGCCGGAAACTCATGCGCAGTTGACCACCGCGCAACTCACCGGCCATCTACAAGTCCACGCGGGCAGCATCGAATCCGTAAAGGCGGATGGAAATCAGCTACGCGTTCATCTCAGCGGCGGCAAAACCCTCACAGGCGACCTCGTCATCAACGCCACCGGCCCTAACACCAAATTCAAACAAACCAGTTCCCTGCTATTACAGAATCTGCTCCACCGAGGCCTCATCACCCCCGACGAAACGGAAATGGGCGCCCGAGTCGATACCGACTACACCATCATCAACCGCGACGGCCAACGCTCCGAAATCTTCCTCGCCCTCGGCCCCTTGCTGCGCGGAACCCTCTGGGAAACCATCGCCGTCCCCGAACTCCGCGGCCAATCCCGCCGCACCGCCGAAACCCTCCTAGGCCCAACCGCCATCCGCTCCGAACCCGAGCCCGTAATGATGGAATACATGATCTAACCCATGGAGGGTCGCCGACAGACGTGTCTGCCGGCCTGCCCCATTCTCCCTGGCAGCCGTCGACCGCCGGGCGACGATGCACCTAAGGTGGCCCGGACAACTTGAGACCTCTGCGAAAGTCACAGAATCTTGCCTTTGGCATTCCAAAGGAATGACACAATCCTAGCCGGTGGTTGAGCCCGTTGCGGGCGACACTACCGGAAATATTCCTCAAGGAGTGCACCCCGGGCAGGGGTGCCACCTCCGTACGACCCCTGCCGGGGTCGGTTTACGAGGAGATAAAATACCGGTGGTGGCGACCGCTGGTGCGGTCTTACCACAGGCTAGGATTGTGACAAGCCTTCGGCTTGCTATGACGAAAATGCGACTTCTACAGAGGTCTCAACTTGATGTCCGATTCACGAAGCGAACAGCAGGTCGCCTAAACACCCCCAAAACAACAATCCGTCATCCCGAGCTTGTCGAGGGATCAGACACGCATCCACCGCAGCAGCCCGCTCACGACCGCTAAGAAAACCTCTCCCCGCCCCTCCGTCATCCTGAACCCATCAAAGAGTAAGTTCCCTTTGCCTCCCCTCTTCAGTCCTCCGTGCGAAAAAGCCCCTGCCTTCCAAGGTAGCCCGGACTACTAGTTGTCCGGGTACGCCAAGCGCACAAGAAGCAACAAAAAGAAACCGAGCCCCTTTTCTCTTTCTTAGTGTTTTTTCGATTTTGATGCCTTCGGAACTGTTGTTCGTGGAACGCGGGGAGAAATCAGGTCGTAGCCGAAAATGCCATATACACCGGCGATATGGTCCAGAGTAGCAAGAGTTACGTTAGGCCGTCTTC
The DNA here is from genome assembly GCA_013285645.1 of Verrucomicrobiota bacterium. Lineage (GTDB taxonomy): Bacteria > Verrucomicrobiota > Verrucomicrobiia > Methylacidiphilales > UBA1321 > JABDGH01. The sequence continues at coordinate 234,767 of JABDHJ010000002.1, forward strand.
CCGTTTCAATCGATTGGTAAAACTTGTAGTCGATGCCCGCAAGCTCGGCAACCCGCTCTTGTGTCAAACCATGCCGCTCACGCATTAGTTTGATATTTTTCAGCAGAAGAGATGATGAGCTAACCACCCCGACAGGATCATTGCCTTAATGCATTATTGACACCGCCTAAAGACAGTGTTAGCAACACCATAACTTTTCTATCGGCCACCGAAAATTTCCGGGCCGCAGGCCATGAACCAACTTCTTTTCGGAGACAATCTAAAATGGCTACGTGACCGGAAGATTTTTCCCGACGCCAGCGTTGATCTGGTCTATCTCGATCCACCGTTCAATTCCAACGCGGATTACAATGTCCTGTTCCGGGAGGAATCTGGCGAGGCCAGCCAAGCGCAGTTCCACGCTTTTACCGACACTTGGAACTGGACGGATGCTGCGCCGACTTACTCCGAGTTCGTTGACTGCTGTACGAACACCGCCGTCGTTGAGATGGTGGAGGCACTGCATGGTGTTCTTAAAAACTCTCCGATGATGGCGT